>NZ_JBIRFL010000005.1:344482-548081 GCF_044327445.1 Streptomyces sp. NPDC018045 | reverse complement strand
CGGCTACGGCTACGGCTACGGCTACGGCTACGGCTACGGCTACGGCTACGGCTACGGCTACGGCTACGGCTACGGCTACGGCTACGGCTACGGCTACGGCTGACTACAGCACGGCAGGAGGCGATCCGGCAGACGGCTGCATGGCCACACGGCTCACGACCGAGCGACCGCACGGCGCACGACCGTACGGGCCAACCAACCCGCGCACCCGCCGCCCGCCCCGCTCCCCCGGCAACGCCCGCCGATCACGGCGCCCGGCGGGGAAGGCGCGGCCGCCGTTCGGCAGCCGCCGTCTCCCCCGCCGGGTTCGCGGCCCGTATCACTGGTGCTCCTCGGGCACCTGCGGCAGCTTCGTCTCCAGCGTGTCCTCGTTGTCGGGGTCCACCGGCGCCCGCGTATCGGCAGACGCCCCGGCAGCGGCCGTACCGGCACCGGTCACCGTGGCCCCACCGGCCCCGTCGACCACGGCCCCATCAGCCGCCCCGGCCCCGTCGGCCGCACCGGCCCCGGCTCCGGCTCCGGTGTCGGCCAGGTTCTCCCCGGCGCCCTCCCCCGGTTCCTCCGCCGTGCCGCCGGCCTTCTCCAGCAGCACCGTGCCGCCTTCGGCATTCGTCGTGGCCCCCGCGCCCGCGAGGCCCCCGGCGCCTCCGGCACCCTCGGCCGCGCCGCCCGGCTCGTCCTCCTCGGGGGCCTTGCCCGTCAGCGCGGCCAGCGTGTTGCGGACGTGCGTCATGTGCTCGCGCACCTTCTCGCGCCGCTCCGTGTGCTCACGCAGTATCCGGTCGGTGGACCGCTCGATCCGCTCGGCCTCGACCCTGGCCTGTGCCAGCAGGTCCGCGGCGCGCGCCTCGGCGTCCTCGTCGCGGTGCCGCGCCGCCTCCTCGGCCTCCGCGAGGAAGCGCTCCGCCTCGGCGACCTTGGCGCGGCCCAGTTCCTCCAGCTCCGCCACCCGCAGTTCGAGGTCGGCCTCCTGCGCGGCGAGGTCGCGGCCGGCCGCCTCCCACTCCTCGGTCTGCTCCTGCTCCAGCTCGCGCAGCATCTCGGTGGTGCGCCGCTCCATCTCGTGCAGCGCGTCCTGGGCGGCGGTCCGCCACTGCTCGGCGTCCTTGACGGCCGCGGCCTCGATGCCGTCCGCCTCGGCCCACGCCGCCTCGACCGTGCGGCGCGCCAGGTCCTCGGTCTCGTCCCGCAGCTCCTGGGCCGCCCGGTCCGCGGCCTCCTGGAGCTGCCGCGCGTACGTACCGGCCTCCTCGCGCGCCAGTTCGGCCGCCTCCTCGGCGTCCTTCCGCAGCCGCGCCGCCTCGGACTCCGCCGTGGTCAGGATCAGCCGCGCCTGGTCGCCCAGCGACTCGTACGTCTGCGGCGGCAACTGCCGGACGTACTCCTGCAGCTCCGCCAGCTCGGCCGTCATCTCGTTGGCGAGCACCGTCAGCCGCGCCGCGCGCTCCCAGCAGGAGTCACGGTCGATCGAGAGCCCTTCCACCCGGCGGTCGACATCCTCGGGACGGTAACCACGTCCTCGTACGATCTCGAACCCGTGAGGCGAAACCGATGCACTCATCCCTCAAGCCCCTCTCCGACGTGCGACGCGGTTCCGCGCACATCTTTCTGGATCGATTCGAAGCGACCGTTACGCGACACTCCGCCCCTCTCCATCGTCCAAGGATGCGTCAATTGTTGCCAGAAGTCGGAATCGGGACATCTTCGCGGAGCGCCCGGAAGAGCCGCCGCGCTCCCTGCTCGTCCCACTCCACCACATCACCCAGGCCGCCCAGGTTCACCCCGGGATTCGCCACCGGAACGGTGGTCGCCACACCCGCCCCGTCCGCGATCTTCTTCATCGACCAGCCCAGGCGCCCCAGGTCCGGTACGCCCGCCCGCCGGTCCACCGTCAGCGCCGACAGGGCCGCGTCCAGCGCCGGGACCAGCGCGAACGGGTTGAGCAGCACACCGGCCCCGAGCATCTTGTCACCGAGCGCGCCGATCAACTGCCGCTGCCGCTTGACCCGGCCCAGGTCACCTTCCGGATCCGTATAACGCGCCCGTACGTACGCAAGTGCCCGCACTCCGTCCATTTCCTGGCATCCCGCCCGGAAGTCGGCACCCGACTTCTCATCCTTGAGCGGTTTGTCCAGGCACATCCGTACCCCGCCGAGCGCGTCCACCACCTTCACGAAGCCGAGGAAATCGACCTCGGCGTAGCGTTCGATCCGCAGCCCCGTCGCCTGCTCCACGGTGCGCGTCAGCAGCTTCGGTCCGCCCTCGGCGAACGCCACGTTCACCTTGTTCCGCCCGTGGCCGGGCACCGCCACATAGCTGTCCCGCGGCAGGCTCACCAGATAGGGGCCGCTGTCCCCCTGGTGCAACACCATGATCGTGTCGGTGTTCAGCCCCTGGTCGTTTCCGACGTGCAGGTGCTCACGCTGCTCGGGCGTCAGGCTCTCGCGGCTGTCCGAACCGACCAGCAGCCAGTTCGCGCCCTTGCCCGGCGACGGCCTGCCCGCGTAGTCGGCGACGGCGTCGGTACGGCGCACCTGGTCGCCCGCCCAGACGTACAGCGCCACACCACCCGCCACCGCCAGCACCACCAGAACCAGCAGAACCAGCGCGATCCGCTTCGGCCAGGACAGCCGGCGCCGCCTGCCCGGGCGGCGGCCCCCGCGCCCCGCCCGGTACAGCGTCGACGTGCTCTCCGGCGACGGAGGCTGCGGCGACCACGACGGCTGATCCATATACGAAGGATCATGGTGACCCGCCCGCCCCGCAGGTCGAGCGCCGCCACCGGCGGCACAGGCGCCACACCGGCCCCTGGCACGTCGGACCCCGGCGCGTCACCCGCACCGGGCCGTACCGCCCGTACCGGTCGTAGCGGGCCGTACCGCCCGAACCGGGCCGACCGTGCCCTACAACAGCCCGTCCCACATCTGTTCGAGCAGCACCGACCACCACGTCTCCGGCGACCCCAGCGCCGGCGCGTCCAACGCCATGAGCTGCGCCTGGAAGTCCACCGTCCAGCGCCCCGCCTGTTCCGGCGACAGCCCGTACCGCAGCCGCCACATCCGGCCCAGCATCGCCAGACAGCGCACGAACTCCGGCAGCCCGCTGTTCACGAACTGCGGCACCGCCGGCTGCCCGCCGGGCCCCGGCGCGCCCTCCAACGGCACCGCCACGATGTGTGCCGTCCCGTACTGCACACAGAGCTGACGGCCGAAGTCGTTGCCCATGACCAGGTACGACCCCGCATCGGCAGCCGGCCGCACCCCGCGCTCCGCCGCCAGCTCCGCCAGCGTCGGCACCGGGCGGCCCGGCTGCGCCTGCGCCCAGAAGAAGGGCCCGAAGTCCACCGGCAGCCCGGCCCACACCAGCGTCTGCGCCACCACGTCCGGCACCCCGTGCCGGGAGACCGCCCGCTGGTCGAAGCGGAAGATCCCCTGCGGACCGAAGGACTGCTCCAGCTCCTGCCCGAACGTCTGCGGCGGCACCGGCGGCACCGGCTGCACCTGGGACGGGTGCGGCAACGGCACCCGCACCGGCGCGGGCCGCGCCGGGCCGTCCGCCACCTGGTGCAACTCGCCCTGATGCGCCACGAGATGACGCACACCCTGCTGCCGCGAGGCGTGCTCCGTCCCGTACGCGGCGGTGTGGCTGATCCGCACCTGCGGCCAGGTCTCCCGGATCATCCGGGCGCAGTACCCGCCCGGCAGATCGCACGACTCCAGCTCCGTGTGCAGCTCCAGCACCTGCTGCGGCGGCACGTTCATGCCGCGCAGCTCGTGCAGGAGCTGCCACTCCGGATGCGGCGTGCCCGGCGCGGAACGC
Source organism: Streptomyces sp. NPDC018045 (assembly GCF_044327445.1). NCBI lineage: Bacteria > Bacillati > Actinomycetota > Actinomycetes > Kitasatosporales > Streptomycetaceae > Streptomyces > Streptomyces sp. NPDC018045. Next base: position 544,262 of record NZ_JBIRFL010000005.1, on the reverse strand, counting down.
CGCACGGTCTTCTGCTCCGAACCGTCCGGCGCGCGGTAGCTCAGCACGGCCATGTAACCGGGCCCGACGGTCGGCTGCCCGGACGACGCCTGCGGATAGCCGTACGCGCCGGAGGCCGGCGGCGCGGCGGGCGGGGGCACGGCGGGCGGCGGCGCACCGGGCGACTGCCCGGCCGGGCCGGTCGCGGGCGGGCCCGGGACCGGAGGTGGCGGCACACCCGGACCCGGCGCGGCCGGACCGCCCGCGCCGTCGGCCAGCATCGTCGCGGCCGCGTGCACCCCACCGCCAGGACCGCCGGAGGGCGGCGCGGACGGCGGGGCGGACGGCGGCGGAGGCGGGCCGCCCGCGTCACCGGACGCGGCCGGCGCACCGGACACACCAGGAGCCTTCGGCCCACCGGACGTGCCGGGTGCGCCGGACGGCACGGCCGGGGGCGCCGCGGGCGGCGGCACACCGGGGCCGCCCGGGCCACCGGAACCGGACGCGCCGGACGGCGGCGTGACGCCACCGGCCAGCATCGTCGCCGCCGCGTGCACACCGCCACCGGGACCGGCGGCAGGCGGCGCGGGCGGGCCCTGCTCCCCGTGCGGCGCGGCCGCGTCCGGGCCGTCCACCGCGCCGAGGTCCACCTGATCCGCGTCGAGCTGCGAGACGAGCTGCGTCGGGACATACCCGCCCGCCGGAGCGGCGGGCGGCGCGGCCGGGCCCGGCTCCCCCTCCGGCGCGCCCGTAGCCGTACGGTCCTCGCCGGGCGCGCCCGGCACGCCGGGAGGCGGCGGCGGGCCGCCCGCGTTCCCCGGCAGCGCCGAACCGTCGGCCGGCACCGTCGCCGCCGCGCGCACCCCACCAGGGCTGCCGGAGGGCGGCGCGGACGGCGGGGCGAGCGGCGGCGGAGGCGCACCGGGCCCCTCGGCGGCACCCGGCGCACCGGACCCGCCGCCGGGCGGCCCCGCGTACGCAGGGGGCGGCGGCACGTCGGCGATCGGCGGCCCGGACGGCGGCGGCAGCTCCGACAAGCCCGCAGCATCCGGCCCGCCCGCGTTCACCTCGACCGCGGCCGGTCCTGCCGCACCCGGCCCCGCAGCGTTCGGCCCAACCGGGGCCGGTTCGGCAACGTCCGAACCGACCACGGCCGCCCCTGTCGCGCCCGCCCCGGCCGCATCCGCAGGCGGTACCGGCCGCCCGCCATACGGCACGGCCCCGGCGGGCAGGCCCGGCGGAGGCGACGACGGCATCGGCGGCGCCACCGGCCCGCCGGCCCCCGGCTCCGCAGCCGTCGCCTCCTCGGTCCCCGGCTCCTCGACCGCCGGCGCCATCGCCGTCCGCGGCAACCGGCTGCCGCCCGCGATCAGTTCCGTCCTCGCCTCCGCCCACGCGTCCGACGGCGGCGTGTCCTCGTCACCGAACCCGGCGAGCGGCGGCGCGAAGACGGTCTCCGGCAGCCCCACCGAGCGGTCGTCGGCGCCCTCGTCCGCCCGGATGTCCGTACCCGCCCACGGCGTGGCCTCGGCCGACTCGTCCGGTACGGAGGGGCCGCGCTCCGGCACGGAAGGGCCCCGACCCCGTACGGACGCCTCCCCTGCCCCCGCCGCGGGAACCACGTCCCGCACCGCCTCCGGCGCACCCGGAACAGCCGCACCGCCCGACGCGGCCGCCACACCGCCACCCGGCGTCGCACCCGACGAGCGCCGGTCCGCCAGCCCGATCTGGTCCGCCGCCTCCTGCAGCCACTCCGGCGGCGTCAACAGGAACGACGTCGCCTCCAAGTCGATCCGCTGCGGCGGGGCCTCCGCCACGGCGGCGTCCGCCACCGCGCCGTACTCCTCCTCGTACCGCCGGATCACCTCACCCACCGGCAGCCCCGGCCACAGCGTCGTCTCCCCGCTGTCCCGCGCGATCACCAACCGGGCCCGGCCGCCCTCCGTCCTCGGGCCGCCCGCGCGGTCCTCCGCCCAGGCCACGAACCCCAGATCGAACTCCCGCACCCGCACCTCACGCTGGAACGGACCCGGCACATCCCCGTTGACCCAGCGCTCCGCGCGCTCCTGCGCCTGCGCGAACGTCACCACCGCGCCTCACCCCTCCACCGGAACGACACGCGCGAAGCCGCCGTCCACCATCAGACCCGCCACCGTCTCCAGCTCCGGCGGGCTCCCCGCCAACTGCGCCAGAAAATCGTCGAAATCCGCCCCGCACGGCAACAGCAGCCGCTCCACCCGCTCCTGCACCGGCCAGCCGTCCCGGTCCCGCGCGTCGTCGTACGCGCAGAACCACACCGAACCCGGCGCCTCCCCCCGCACCCGCACCGCTATGACACCGCCCTGCACGAACCCCACCCCCAGATAGTCCTTGGTGAAGTGATCGCGCAGACACTTGTTGACGTACACCAGATCGTTCATCGCGGCCTCGTCCCGCACCGTGAAGAACGGCTGATCCACCAACAGCCCCAGATCCGCGTGCAACCCCACCCCCACCGGCGCGCACCCGCCCGCCGCCTTCAGGAACGAACGATAGGCACCCGGCAGCCGGTACCCCAGCGACTCCTCCGCCTGCCGCACCTGCTCCTCCGCCACCGCCAGCTCCCGGTGCGGCAGCCCGAAATGCACCGGCCGGGTGTCCTGCAACGGCCGCGTACCGCGCCTGCCGTGATCCACCGCCGCCGTCGCCAGCCCACCGTGATGCCGCAACAACGCCTTCACCTCGACCGGCACCAGCTCCATCCGCCGCGTACCCGCCACGTGATGCCACGTCCAGCCGTGCGGCGTCGCCACCGCAGGCACGTCCTCCCACAGCTCATGCCCCCGCGCGTGCAACGCGACATTCGCCGACACATAGTCCGTCAGCCGCAACTCGTCCACGCCGAAACCCTCCGGCGGCTCCGCGATCTCCGCCGCCGCCCGCGCGTACGACGAGAAATCCGGGAACCCCCACCCGTCCACCGGCACCCCCCGCGGATACCGCGCGGCCCGCACCGGATCCGGAAAATGCACGACCTGCCCCGCATAGGCCATGTTCGGCGGCGCGGCCTGACCCGCGGCGTTCGATGGCGCGACATGGCCCGCGACCTGAGGGCCGGGAGGTGCCCCCAGCCCGTGCCGACCTGACGTCATGGCGGTGCTCCCTGGCTGAATCCGGCTACTGGGCACAGCCTATGCCGTGCCGCAACCACCCCTCCCGCGCACGTCAACCGACCCCGCACCACCCCCGGCCCAACAACCCGCCCCCCACCGCCACTTCACCACCCGCCCCCACCACGCACCCACCCGCACCCCCCTGCCGGACCGGCACCGGACACCGGCCCAACCGTGACATCACCGACAGCACACCCGACTTCCCCAACACCCACCACATTTGGCAGGCTGACCCTCCCCCTACCCTTGCGGGGGACCTCCGGCGTCCCGGGGATTCGGGGAGGGAAAAGCACCACCATGCGCACCACGGCACACCACAAGACCGCCGCCACGGGAGACCCCCGCGTCGGCTGGAGCGGCACCACGGACGACGACCGTCCGCCCGCCCTCCGCCACCGCCGCGACGGCATCCTCCCCACCGTCGGCGCCGCCCTGTCCGTACGCGGGCGCACCCTCACCTGCACCGCCAGCAAAGCCGAACAACCCCCCGTGCTCCACCATCTCGTCCAGGACTTCCTCGACACCCTCGCCACCGCACAGCGCGAACGCTTCACCGGCCGCTGCCCCGAAGCCGTCCTGCTGAGCCGGCACCTCACCGCCGTCGAAGCCAACCGCGGCAAACGCGCATCCCGCAAACCCCTCACCAACGGCGAGGCCCGCCGCTCCCTGAAACACTCCAAAATCACCGCCCGGCACATCCGCGAGGACGGCGACCCCCTGCACGGCAGCTACGCTCCCCCCTGTCGCTCCTGCGACGCCCTCCTCGCCTTCTTCGGCGTCATGCCCATCGGTACGCACGCAGGGAGCTGACCAGCACCATGCCCCCCACCGCACCGTCCCCGGACCCCACCGCGCCGGCGTCCGCCGCACCCGTCGCCCCGGTCTACGACTCCTACGACCGGACCTCGGCCACCCGCTTCCCCGTCGCCGTCGACGCCGCCCTCCAGGACGCCGGCTGGCGCACCGGACGCTGGGACATACAGCAGGCCGAACACTGGGCCGACGCCCTGCGCGCCCACACCTCCCCCGCAGGACACCGCCACACCGTCTTCCCCGCCGCCGTCGAGGCATGGGCCGAATTCGGCGGCCTCGACATCACCCCCACCGGCCCCGGACGCCACATCGCCCCCACCCCCTTCACCCTCGACCCCCTGCACGGCCTCCACCTCGCCCGCACCCTCGGCGACCTCGGCCGCGCCCTGGAAACCGCCGTCGCACCACTCGGCCAGGAAGCCGCCGGCCAGGCCGTCCTCGCCATCGACACCGAAGGCCGCGTCTACAGCCTCGACCACACCGGCGACTGGTACCTCGGCCCCGACCTCGACCAGGCGCTCAGCACCCTCATCCTCGGCACCCGCCCCACCCGGCTCACCCCGACGGGAACAGCGCAACACTGAACCGGCCCAGCCCCCAGGGGCCGGAACGGAGCCCGTACGAGCACCACACCCGGCCCGCCGCCTCAGTCCCCCCGCCGCCCCGGCAGTACCGCCGACACCCGCCAGCCACCCGCCTCCGTGGGCCCCGACACGAACACCCCGCCCAGCCCGGTCACCCGCTCCCGCATACCGACCAGCCCGTTCCCCCCACTCGGCAACCCCACACCCGCCGCACCCCGCTCCGACGGACCGTTCTCCACCTGCACCGCGACCTCACCCACCCGGTGCGCCAGCCGCACCCGGGCCCGCGCACCCGGAGCGTGCTTGTGCACGTTCGTCAGCGCCTCCTGCACCACCCGGTACACCGTCTGCTCCACCCCCGACGGATAGCCGCACTCCCCGGCCACACCGTCCACCGACAGCTCCACCGCCATCCCGGCCGCCCGCGACTGCCCCACCAGATCCCCCAGCTCGGCCAGCGAAGGCCCCTCGCCCTCCGACTCCACCGTCACCACCGCGCCACCACCCCGCACCGCACCACCGGACCCCGCCCCGGCCGCCGCCCGCACGGACACCTCCGACCGCGCCCCGGCACCACCCGAACCGGCACCACCCGACCCACCAGACCCGCCGGTCTCCGCCGCCTTCGTCTTCACCTTCGACGCCACCGCCACCAGCCGCTCCGGCTCATCCGACACCGGCACCGACGACCGCCCCGACGCCCCCTCCGCCGTCCGCAGCACCCCCAGCATCTCCCGCAACTCGGTCAACGCCTGCCGCCCCATGTCCCCCACCAGCGCCGCGTTCCGCGACGCCTTCTCCGGATCCTTCAACGCCACCGCCTGCAACGCCGCCGCATGCACCACCATCAGACTCACCCGGTGCGCCACCACGTCGTGCATCTCCCGCGCGATCCGGGTCCGCTCCTCGTTACGGGCCCACTCCGCCCGCTCCTCGGCCCGGTCGGCCAGCAGCGACAGCTCTCGCTCCAGCCCGTCCGCCCGCTCCCGCAGACTCTCCACCAGCCGGCGCCGCGCACCGACGTACAGCCCCCACAACACCGGCGGCGCCGTCACGACCAGCGCCACCACCGCCGCCATCATCAGCACGAACCACGTCGGCGGATGGAAATCGGGCGCACTGCCCACGTCCTGCCGGATGGTGAAGAAACTGGAGACCAGCGTCCCGACCACCGACATCCCGGCCAGCAGCCCGATCACCCGCCGCGGCGCGTCCGAGACCGCCAGCGTGTACAGACCGACCACACCCAGCAGCGCGCCCATCTGCGTCGGCGTCACCGCGACCGACACCAGCACCACGGCCACCGGCCAGCGGCGCCGCAGCAGCAGCACCGGGCCCACGACCAGCCCGAGCAGCAGCCCGGCCCACGTCGGCAGCCCCGTGTCGTCGGCGAAGTCCAGTCCCTCGACCACGGTCTCCAGCGTCGAGACGACGGCCAGCGACACGTCCAGCACCACACTCCGCCGCCGCGGCCACCACCACGGCCCGGCGGGCGCGCCCCTCGCACCCGTTGCTTCGATTGCCCCCGTTGCGGTCATACCGACCAGCCTACGGGCGCCCGCACGCGATTTTCCGTCGAGCGCTCTGCACGCGAGTGCACCGTTACGGACCGGTACCGGCTCGTTTCCCTCGAACTGTTGAATCGACCACATTTTCGGCCTCTTTGTACAGCGCCCGGCCGGAAGCTGAGCGCCTGCACCACCACACACGAGCGGACTTCGAGTCCCTGCGCGAACAGGCCGTCACGCTCCGGCGCGCGGGCTTGAGCCGCCGCCAGATCCGCGACCGCCTCCACATCCACATCCACATCCACATCCACAACAACGACATCCTCAACCGCCTCCTGGAAGGCGAGCCACCCCCGGACTGGACCCGTCGCCCGAACGCGAAGGACGACCTTCGGGCGAGGGCGCGGGAGCTGCGGGGGCGGGGGATGACGTACGACGAGATCCAGGTCGAACTGGGCTGCTCGAAGAGCTCGATCTCCCTATGGGTCCGGGACCTGCCCAAGCCGCCGCCGCGCAGGACACTGGCGGAGCAGGCGAAACTCGCGAACCGCAAACGCTGGGAGCACGAACTGGAGGTGCGGGACAGGGCACGCCAGCAGACCAAAGCCTCAGCCATGACCGAGATCGGCATGCTGTCCGACCGCGAGCTGATGCTGGTGGGCGTCGGGCTCTACTGGTCCGAGGGATCGAAGAGCAAGCCGTACCGGATGTCGGAGACCGTCACCTTCATCAACAGCGACCCGACCATGATCCAGGTTCACCTGGCCTGGCTGAACCTGCTGGCCGTCGGGCCCGAACAGCTTCGGTTCCGAGTGATGATCCACGAATCCGCCGACGTGGCCGCGTCCGAGCGCTACTGGGCGGATCTGGTCGGCGTCGACGTCGCGACCTTCGGCAAGACGACGCTGAAGAAGCACAACCCGAAAACCGTCCGTGAGAACGTGGGCGAGAACTACCGCGGCTGCCTGGTCATCCGTGTCCTGCAGGGCGCGGAGTTGTACCGTCGTATTGAGGGCTGGTGGCAAGGCATCGCAGCCGGTGCCCGGGGACACCAAGACCGGCAGCCTCTCAGGTATGGTCTGAAGCAGTGATCCGCCGTGGGGTAGCGGCATCCCGCAGGCCTTTGGAGCCTTGAGACGCTGGTTCGAATCCAGCCGGCGGAGCCACTGTTCGGGTCCTGACCCCCAGGTCGGGACCCGCCCGCGTTTCGGCCGCAAACCGCACCGGTATCCTTCGGGTGTCCACCACCCGAAGAAGCCGAAGGGCATCCCCGTGAGCGCCAACCGCCCGGCCGCCGTCGTCGTTCTCGCAGCGGGTGAGGGCACCCGCATGAAGTCGTCGACCCCCAAGGTTCTGCACGCGATCTGCGGTCGCTCCCTCGTGGGGCACGTCGTCGCCGCCTCCCGTGAGCTGGACCCCGAGCACCTCGTGGTGGTCGTGGGTCACGCCCGTGAGCAGGTCGGCGGGCATCTCGCCGAGATCGACCCGGATGTGCGCACCGCCGTCCAGCACGAGCAGAACGGCACCGGTCACGCCGTCCGCATGGGCCTGGAGGAGCTGGGCAACGGCGGTGTCACCCTCGACGGCACGGTGATCGTCGTGTGTGGTGACACCCCGCTGCTGACCGGCGAGACCCTCCAGAAGCTCGGTGACACCCACGCCGCGGACGGCAACGCCGTCACGGTGCTGTCGGCCGAGGTCCCGGACTCGACCGGGTACGGCCGGATCGTGCGGGACGAGAACACCGGCGCGGTCACCGAGATCGTGGAGCACAAGGACGCCACGGACGCGCAGCGTGCGATCCGGGAGATCAACTCCGGGGTGTTCGCGTTCGACGCGCAGTTGCTGACCGATGCGCTGGGCAAGGTGCGTACGGACAACAGCCAGGGTGAGGAGTACCTCACGGACGTGCTGGGGATCCTGCGCGAGGCCGGTCACCGGGTCGGTGCGGCGGTGGCGGACGACCACCGGGAGATCCTGGGCATCAACAACCGGGTGCAGCTCGCGGAGGCGCGCCGGCTGCTCAACGAGCGGCTGCTGCGCCGCGCGATGCTCGACGGCGTGACGGTGGTGGATCCGGCGACGACGTGGGTGGATGTGTCGGTGACGTTCGAGGCGGACGCGACGGTGCACCCGGGTACGCAGTTGCTGGGCGGTACGCATGTGGCGGCGCACGCGGAGGTGGGTCCGGACGCGCGGCTGAAGGACACGTCGGTCGGTGAGGGCGCGTCGGTGTCGTTCACGGTGGCGGACGGCGCGAAGGTGGGTCCGGGGGCGAGTGTGGGGCCGTACGCGTATCTGCGTCCGGGTACGGATCTGGGGCCGAAGTCGAAGGCCGGTGCGTACGTGGAGATGAAGAACGCTTCGGTGGGCGAGGGCACGAAGGTGCCGCATCTGTCGTATGTGGGCGACGCGACGATCGGTGAGTTCACCAACATCGGTGCGGCGAGTGTGTTCGTGAACTACGACGGTGAGGCGAAGCACCACACGACGATCGGTTCGCACTGCCGGACCGGTTCGGACAACATGTTTGTGGCTCCGGTCACGGTCGGGGACGGCGCTTACACGGCTGCCGGCTCGGTCATCACCAAGGATGTGCCCCCGGGTTCGCTGGCGGTCGCGCGTGGCCAGCAGCGGAATATCGAGGGTTGGGTCGCTCGTAAGCGTCCCGGAAGCGCCGCCGCGCAGGCTGCGTCTGCTGCTGGCCAGGAGTCCGACGGCGAGCAGTGATCGTGCTCGGGTGCGCCGTGCGGGGCGTACCGTGATTAGTGCACGCAAACAGGATTCGAGGAGATTTGCTGTGACCGGGATCAAGACGACCGGCGAGAAGAAGCTGATGCTCTTCTCCGGCCGCGCCCACCCCGAGCTGGCTGAGGAGGTCGCCCACCAGCTAGGAGTCGGGCTGGTCCCGACCAAGGCGTTCGACTTCGCCAACGGCGAGATCTACGTCCGTTATCAGGAGTCGGCGCGTGGTGCGGACTGCTTCTTGATGCAGAGCCACACGGCTCCCATCAATAAGTGGATCATGGAACAGTTGATCATGATCGATGCGCTGAAGCGGGCCTCGGCCCGGAGCATCACCGTGGTCATCCCGTCGTACGGGTACGCCCGTCAGGACAAGAAGCACCGCGGCCGGGAGCCGATCTCGGCCCGGCTGATCGCGGATCTGCTGAAGTGCGCGGGCGCCGACCGGATCGTCACGGTGGACCTGCACACCGACCAGATCCAGGGCTTCTTCGACGGCCCGGTGGACCACCTGTTCGCGCTGCCGGTGCTGGCGGACTACGTGGGCGCCAAGGTGGACCGCGAGAAGCTGACGGTGGTCTCGCCGGACGCGGGCCGGGTGCGGGTCGCGGACCGCTGGTGCGACCGGCTGGACGCGCCGCTGGCGATCGTGCACAAGCGCCGGGACAAGGACGTAGCGAACCAGGTCACCGTCCACGAGGTCGTCGGTGACGTCAAGGACCGGGTCTGTGTCCTGGTCGACGACATGATCGACACCGGTGGCACGATCTGCGCCGCGGCGGAGGCGCTGTTCGCCAACGGTGCCGCGGACGTCATCGTGACGGCCACGCACGGCATCCTGTCCGGTCCGGCGGCGGACCGGCTGAAGAACTCGAAGGTCAGCGAGTTCGTCTTCACCAACACCCTGCCCACCCCGTCCGAGCTGGAGCTGGACAAGATCACGGTGCTGTCGATGGCGCCGACGATCGCCCGGGCGATCCGTGAGGTGTTCGAGGACGGTTCGGTGACCAGCCTCTTCGAGGAGCAGTGAGCCGGATTCCGTAGCCCGTAGGGGCACGCGGAGATCGACTTTGGGGGCGGCCTCCCCGCCGGGTAGACTCATGGAGTTGCTCGGCGAGGGAGGCCGCACTTTTCTGTGGTGCGGCGGTCCGTTATCGACGCGCTCTTCGTAGCAGGTCTGTCGTGGGCCGGGTGACGCCCCACAGATCCGTCCGGTCGTCCGTCGACCGCGCCGACTACGAGGAGTGCTGCCATGGCTGAGGTCAAGCTCGACGCCAAGATCCGTACCGACTTCGGTAAGGGTGCCGCCCGCCGTTCCCGCCGTGCGGACATGGTTCCCGCCGTGGTCTACGGCCACGGTGACGCGCCGAAGCACATCGCCATCCACAACCACGCGCTGATGATGGCCCTGAAGACCCCGAACGCGCTGATCCGTCTGGAGATGGACGGCGAGAACATGCTGGTCATCCCGAAGGCCGTGCAGCGTGAGGCCATCCGTGGCTTCCTGGTCCACGTGGACTTCCTGGCCGTGCGCAAGGGCGAGAAGGTCACCGTCGAGATCCCGATCCACACCGAGGGTGACCTGGCGCCGGGTGCGAACCTGCTGGAGCACCTGCTGAACACCCTGCCGCTGGAGGCCGAGGCCACCCACATCCCGGAGTCGGTGACCGTCTCCGTGGCGGGCCTGGACGCCGGTGACTCGGTGCACGCCAAGGACATCACCCTGCCGACCGGTTCGACGCTGGCGATCGACGAGGAGACCGTGGTGCTCCAGGTCGTCGCGGCGCAGGCCGAGGCGCCGGCGGCGGGCGAGGGCGACGAGTCCGCCGAGGGCTGATCGCTTCCGTAACGCGCGTTACTGTCAACCGCTGCTCCGCGCCGTCCGCGCGGGGCGGCGGTTGAGCCGTTTCACGGTGGGTCGCTGCAAGGAGACATGAGGATGACGACGGACGCCGAGGGTCCCTGGCTGGTCGCGGGGCTGGGCAATCCGGGCCCGGAGTACGCGGCCAACCGCCACAATGTGGGGTTCATGGTGGCGGATCTGCTCGCGGAGCGGATGCGTGGGCGTTTCAAGGCGCACAAGGCGCGGGCGCAGGTCGTTGAGGGCCGGATCGGTCCGCCGGGGCCCGGCAGCCGGCGGGTGGTGGTGACCAAGCCGATGACGTACATGAATCTGTCGGGTGGTCCGGTGACGGCGCTGCGGGACTTCTACAAGGTTCCGGTGGCCAACATCATCGCGGTGCACGACGAGCTGGACATCGATTACGGGGCGTTGCGGCTGAAGCTGGGTGGTGGCGACAACGGGCACAACGGGCTGAAGTCGATCACGAAGTCGCTGGGTGCGGAATATCACCGGGTGCGTTTCGGTATCGGTCGTCCGCCGGGGCGTATGCAGGTGGCGGATTTCGTGCTGAAGGACTTCTCCGGTGCGGAGCGCAAGGAGCTGGACTACTTCGTGGACCGGGCCGCGGACGCGGTGGAGGGGTTGATCGTGGACGGTCTGGAGCGGGCGCAGAGCACGTACAACTCGTGAGGGTGTGGCGTGGCGTAGGTGACGAAGGGGCGGTGGGCAGCAGGGCCGGACGAACCGGGCCCGAAGTTGACCGCGCGCAGTCAGATGGCCAAGGATCGCCGCCATGCCCAAGAGCAGTCCGAGTACGAAGAAGCGTGGCCGTACGGTCAAGAGGCGCAGCCGCATCCGTCGGCTGGGCGAGAGTGCCTATGGGCTGCTGCTCGTGGCCCGTACGGGGCTGATGGGGGCGTTGGCGCTGCTGTTGCTGGTGGCGGGCGTCTGGACGTCGTGGCACACGGCGCGGTACGCGATGCTGGTGGAGGCGCGGGAGCGCGGCACGATGACGGTGGCGGGCTGCCAGGACGACCGGTGTACGGGTCCGTACGTGCCGGCGGAGGGGAGCGGCCGGCGTCGGGAGCGGGTGTCGATAGCCGCGGCGGCGGCGCCGGACGAGGGTGAGCGGGTCGAGGTGACGGTGAAGCCCGGCTCGGACCGTGTCGTGCGTACCGGCCCTGGCGGCATTTTGCATGCGTGGGTCCCGTTCGCGGGTTCCTTGCTGCTGGCGGCGCTGGTGGTGGCGGGCGGTATGAAGTTGCGGCGTACGGCGTGGGTGATGGGTGCGCTGGGTGCGGTGCTGCTGGGGGCCACTTTCGCGGCGCTGTAGTGGTGGGTGCGGGCGGGCGCTCTCCGGGGGCTCGGGCTGGTGCGGTTGTCCCCTCGCGAGGTCCCGTACACGGCCGCCGGCCGGGGCACAGGCCCCGGCCGGCGTATCCACGCCCGTCCGGTGTTCGAGGGCGGTCAGTCATCCGGTGTGCGGCGGCCGGCCCGGGTCCCGCCGGGCCGGCCGTCGGATCATCCGGTGTTGCGGAGTCCCGCGGCCACGCCGTTGACCGTCAGGAGCAGGGCCCGGGCCAGGACCGGGTCGGCTTCCTCGCCACGTTCGGCGGCGGTCCGCTGGCGGTGCAGCAGGGTCACCTGGAGGTAGGAGATCGGGTCCAGGTAGGCGTCGCGGATGTGGAAGGTCTGCTTCAGGACCGGGTTGGATTCGAGCAGTTCGCTCTCGCCCGTGACGCGCAGGACTTCCTGCACGGTCAGTTCGTGCTCGGCCTTGATGGTGTCGAAGACGTGCTTGAGCTCGTCGGGCACGAGCGTGTCGACGTAGTGCCGGGCGATCCGCAGGTCGGTCTTGGCCAGCGTCATCTCGACGTTGGACAGGAAGTTGCGGAAGAAGTGCCAGTGCTCGTGCATCTCGTCGAGGACGACGTCGAGTCCGGCTTCGCGGGCGGCCTTGAGGCCCGTACCGACGCCGAACCAGCCGGGGACGATCTGGCGGGACTGGGTCCAGCCGAAGACCCACGGGATGGCGCGCAGGCCGTCGAGGCCGGCGCCGGAGTCGGGGCGGCGGGAGGGCCGGGAGCCGAGGTGGAGTTCGGCGAGCTGGTCGACCGGCGTGGACGCGAAGAAGTACGCGGGCAGGTCGGGGTCCTCGACGAGCTTGCGGTACGCGCCGTGGGCGGCGTCGGAGACGGTCTCCATGGCGGCGTCCCAGCGGGCGAGGGCCTCGTCGGACTGGCGGGGCGCGGTGTGCAGCGCGGAGGCCTGGAGGGTGGCGGCGACGGTCAGTTCCAGGTTCTCCCGGGCGAGGGAGGGGACCAGGTACTTGTCGGAGATGACCTCGCCCTGTTCGGTGACCTTGATCTCGCCTTCGAGGGTGCCGTAGGGCTGGGCGAGGATCGCGTCGTGGGAGGGGCCGCCGCCGCGGCCGACGGTGCCGCCGCGGCCGTGGAAGAGGCGTAGGCGTACGCCGTGCCGGTGGGCGACGTCGCGCAGCAGGCGCTGGGCGCGGTGGATCTCCCACTGGCTGGTGGTGATGCCGCCGAACTTGGAGGAGTCGGAGTAGCCGAGCATGACCTCCTGGACGTCGCCGCGCAGGGCGACCAGGCGCCGGTAGGAGGGGTCGGCGAGCATCTCGTCGAGGAGCTGGTCGGCGATCTTGAGTTCGTCGGTGGTCTCCAGGAGCGGCACGATGCCGATCTTGGCCCAGCCGGCGTGCAGGTCGATGAGGCCGGCTTCGCGGGCGAGGACGGTGGCGGCGAAGACGTCGTCGGAGCCCTGGCACATGGAGATGATGTACGACTCGACGACCTCGGGGCCGAAGGTCTCCTTGGCCTTGAGGACGGTGCGGAAGACGCCGAGGGTCTTGGCGCCGTCCTCGTCGAGGGGGGCGGGGCTGGGGGCGAGGGGGCGGCGCGAGCGCAGTTCCTTGGCGAGGAGCTTGCGGCGGTAGTCGCGCGGCATGTCGGTGTAGCGCCAGGATTCCTCGCCGAGGCGGTCGAAGAGCTGGCCGAGGGCGTGGTGGTGGGCGTCGGCGTGTTCGCGGACGTCCATGGTGGCGAGCTGGAGGCCGAAGGCGGCGATGGTGCGGATCGTGCGCTCCAGGCGGCCGTCGGCGACGAGGCCGCCGCGGTGCTCGCGCAGCGAGGTCTGGATGAGGGTGAGGTCCTCGATGAGGCCGGTGGTGCCGAGGTAGTCGCGGCCGGGGACGTGCGGGGTGTCGTTGGCCAGGCGCTCGCGGGTGTTGACGAGCTTCTGACGGATGCAGGTGGCCTTGAGGCGGTAGGGCTCCTCGGCGTTCAGCCGCTTGTAGCGGGGGCTGATCTCGGGGAGCGCGTCGAGGTCCTGCTGGAGGGAGGTGAGGAGTTCGTCGGTGGCGCCGCAGTTGCGGATGGAGTTGGACAGGGCGCCGCGCAGCTCGTCGATGTGTTCGAGGGCGTCGGTGATGCCGTGTTCGTGCTGGAGGATCAGGACGTCCCAGGTGACCTGAGGGGTGACGTTGGGGTTGCCGTCGCGGTCGCCGCCGATCCAGGTGCCGAAGGTGAGGGGGCGGGTGCCGGGCGGGAGCTGGGCGCCGGCCCGCTCCAGTTCGGCGGCGAGGTCTTCGAGGACGTCGCCGACGGCGCCGCGGCCGAGCTCGTCGAGGTAGTAGATGGCGTTGCGGGCCTCGTCGGTGGGCTCGGGGCGGGCGACGCGCAGTTCGTCGGTCTGCCAGATGAGGTCGATGTTCTCGGCGAGGCGCAGGTCGGCGCGGCGGCGCTCGGTGGTGTCCGTACGGTCGAGGAGTTCGGCGACCTTGCGGAGCTTGGTCAGGACGGAGCGGCGGGCGGCTTCGGTGGGGTGTGCGGTGAAGACGGGCCGTACGCCGAGGTTGGCGGCGGTGGCGCGCAGGTGCTCGGGGTCGGCGTCCTTGAGCATGTCGGCGGTGCGGGCGAGGATGCCGCCTTCGGCGGCGCGCTTGGCGCGCAGTTCGCGGCCGCGGTGGACCTGCTCGGTGACGTTGGCGAGGTGGAAGTAGGTGGAGAAGGCGCGGACCAGCTTGGCGGCGGTGGCCAGGTCGGTCTCGCCGAGGAGCCGGGCGGCGGCCTCGCCGTCGGTGCGGGTCAGGGCACGGACCTGTTCGACGAGGTCGAGCAGTTCCTGGCCTTCCTGGCGGACGAGGGTCTCGCCGAGGAGGTCGCCGAGGCGGCGGATGTCGGCGCGCAGGGGCCCGTTGTCACGGGCGGCGTCGGGGGCGGCCGGGGTGTCGGTGGCGTCGGTGCGCTCGTCGGTCGCGGCGGGGGTGTTGTCGGCACTGCTCACAGGTGCGGCTCCTTGCAGTGATCTTCGTGATCTGAGCACGTCCGGGCGCTGGCAGGGGTGCTCCCCAGCGGCTGCTGGGGGTGCCCCCGGCGGCTGCTGGGGGCGGTTCGCGGACCGCGCTGTCCGACGTTCCCCAGGATAGGTCTCCGCGGCGTCGGCGGATCACTCTGTCCGTTCTGTGGGCACCTACCTGTCGCGGTCGGCGCTCACACCTGGTCGTTGTCCATGTGTGACGGAACTTGCACTCTTCCCTGCCTTGTTTTGCCGCAATTCGGTCACCCGTTACCGACCTGTCGGACCCTTGTCCGTGCTGGCGACGCTGCCATACTTACGAGACCGTAGGTTACGGTCCCGTAGCCGTAACCGTGCCCCGAGCCCCCGACGAGGGACACCACATGACCGCTAGCCCCGAAGTCATCGAAGAGTCACCGAAAACCGCCGAAGACCCGCTGCCGTCCGCGACGCTCGGCAGTGACAGCAAACGCTCGGTCGAACAGATCACCCTGCTGCTGTTCATCACCCTGCCCTTCGTGGCGCTGGTGGCCGCGGTGCCGCTGGCCTGGGGCTGGGGCGTGAGCTGGCTCGACCTGGCGCTGCTGGCGGCGATGTACTTCATCGGCTGCCACGGCATCACCATCGGCTTCCACCGCTACTTCACCCACGGCGCCTTCAAGGCCAGGCGCCCGCTGCGGATCGCGCTGGCGATCATGGGCTCGCTGGCGGTCGAGGGGCCGCTGGTGCGCTGGGTGGCCGACCACCGCAAGCACCACAAGTTCTCCGACGCCGAGGGTGACCCGCACTCCCCCTGGCGGTTCGGCGAGACGGTGCCGGCGCTCATGAAGGGCCTGTGGTGGGCCCACATCGGCTGGATGTTCGACGAGGAGCAGACGCCGCAGCACAAGTACGCGCCGGACCTGATCAAGGACGACGCGATCCGCCGCGTCTCCCGCCAGTTCGTCCTGTGGACGGTCGTCTCCCTGCTCACCCCGCCCCTGATCGGGGGCCTGGTCACGATGTCCTGGCAGGGCGCGGCCACCGCGTTCTTCTGGGGCTCGCTGGTCCGCGTCGGCCTGCTCCACCACGTCACCTGGTCGATCAACTCCATCTGCCACGCCGTCGGCAAGCGCCCGTTCAAGTCCCGCGACCGCTCCGGCAACGTCTGGTGGCTGGCGGTGCTCTCCTGCGGCGAGTCCTGGCACAACCTGCACCACGCCGACCCGACGTGCGCACGGCACGGCGTGCTGAAGGGGCAGCTCGACTCCAGCGCCCGCCTCATCCGCTGGTTCGAAAAGGCCGGCTGGGCGTACGACGTGCGCTGGCCGAACGCCTCGCGGCTCGACGCCAAGCGCCTGGACGAGGCCGGGCGCGGGGCTGCCGGTCGGCCGTAGCCGGGGGAGGCATGATGGACGGGTGGCGATCGACGGCAGCAGCGTGAACGACAACCAGGGCAAGGCCCCCTCCGGCGCGGGCACCCGACGCACCCGCAGGGTGCGGATGACGGGCGCCCAGCGCCGTGAGCAGTTGCTCGACATCGGTCGCGCCCTCTTCGCGGAGCGCGGCTTCGAGGGCACCTCGGTCGAGGAGATCGCGGCCAAGGCCGGCGTCTCCAAGCCGGTCGTGTACGAGCACTTCGGCGGCAAGGAAGGGCTGTACGCGGTCGTGGTGGACCGCGAGATGCGCCAGCTCCTGGACATGGTCACCGGCGCCCTGACCGCCGGCCACCCCCGCGAACTCCTCGAACAGGCCGCGTTCGCGCTCCTCGACTACATCGAGACGTACACCGACGGCTTCCGCATCCTGGTCCGCGACTCCCCCGTCGCCCAGTCCACCGGCACCTTCGCGTCGCTGATCAGCGACATCGCCACCCAGGTGGAGGACATCCTGGGCCTGGAGTTCAAGGCCCGCGGCTTCGACCCGAAGCTGGCCCCCCTGTACGCCCAGGCCCTGGTCGGCATGGTCGCCCTGACCGGCCAGTGGTGGCTGGACGCCCGCAAACCGAAAAAGCCCGAGGTGGCCGCCCACCTGGTAAACCTCGCCTGGCACGGCCTCGACGGCCTGGAACCCAAGCCCCGCCTGATAGGCCACCGCCGATCCTGACCGGGAGGCCGCGCCGAGCCCGATACGGACTTCCGCTCGCGCCGCCTCCGCCACGGAGCGGACAGCCCCCGCGCCACAGAACCACTCACCCGTCAGGGAACTCCCTGCACGGGCCTCGCGCATATCACCAAATAAGAGCTATAGGGCGACAAGAGAGCCTCAAGACCCATAACCTCCCATCCCCCACTCGGTGCGACACTCACCGAAATATGACCGAATTAACTAAGCCACGGCGCAGGACTATTTCCACTCCCTTTACCCTCTCATCACCTGAGCTCATACCAACACGCGCTATAATCCCCCCACATTTCCTCGCGCCCCTCCCCCACCCCGCCTCGATATTCACGACGCGGACGCCGTAATCTCTCCCCACGACATTCAGGGAAAGACCTGGCTGAAACAGCCGCACTCCACGGGGGGCGAACCGCGACATGGCGAATGACTTCCGGATCGACGTCGAGCGCGTACAGAAGATGCTCACCAAACTCTCGGACGCCGACGACCGTATGCGGGACGCTCAGAAGCGCCTGAACAAGGTGGGCCCGAAGGCCCTGGGTACCGAGGGCCTCGACGACGCCTGTGACGAGTTCCAGGACCAGTGGGGCGATGGCATCAAGCGCATCGCGGACGCCGCCAAAGACATCCACGAACGCCTCAAGGCCACACTGGATGCCTACCAAGCCGGCGAAGAGGAAAACCGCAAGATGCTCAGCGGCAAGAAGTAACCGCCCGAGCGGCCGGTACCAAATCTTTCACCCTGGGGGGAACGCATGTCCTGGCGGAGCATGTTCATCGAGGACGATTCGGCGTGGCCCGGCGTCGGCTTCAATCCGGCCAAGGGAGATCTGCACGCGATCCAGGCGCTGGCGTCCGACGTCAAGTCCGTCGGTGACGAACTCGATGAGCTCGACCAACTGCTCAAGGCCGTCGGCAAGAGCGACGGCGCGTGGGAGGGCGAGGCGGCACAAAACTTCGCCAAGAAGCTCGGCGAGCTGCCCAAGTACCTCAAGCAGGGCAGCGAGTCCATGCACGACTGCGCGAAGGCGCTGCGTGGCTGGCACACCCACCTGCAGACCTTCCAGGACAAGGCCGGGAAGGTCGAGGCGGAAGCCGCCCCGGCCCGCAAGCAGGCGGACGCCGACCGCGAGCACTTCAACGAGCTGTACCGCAAGTACCAGCCGTACTTCGGCCAGCCGATGGAAGCGGCGGAAGCCAAGAAAATCGACGACACGATGGACGCGGTCCGCGACAAGGCCAACACCTCCAAGGACAAGCTCGACGACCTGGTCCGCGAGGCGGAGCGCATCCACGCCCAGTGGAAGGACCGCGCCGGCGAGGCTGAACGCGCCATCCTCAAGGCCTCGGAGAATCACCCGCCGGACATCCACTGGTGGAACCGCGCCGTCGACGGCCTCAAGAGCGCGTGGCGGGGGTTCAAGGACTGGTTGGTGGAGCATGCGGATCTGCTGTCCAACATCTCTGCGGGGCTGGCAGCGGCTGCGCTGGCGGTCAATGTCATCCCCGTGGTCGGTCAGGTGGGGTCCGCCCTTCTGGGCGGCGCCTCGGCGGTGTGTGCGGCAGGTGCGATGGCAGGCCACTGGATGGGCAACGCCCGCGGCAACGGCACGCCGGGCTGGAAAGTCGGCCTGGACGCGCTCGGCGTGCTACCCGGGTTCGGCGGCGCGATCAAGGTCGCTACCGCCGGATTCAAGGAAGCCGCTGCCGGGGCCAAGTTGGGCGCGAAGGTGGGCGGCGCCGTCAAAGGGCTGGGCAACGTCAAGAACGTCCTCAGGGAGACTCCCGGAGGCATCCGCGACGGCCTGGCGAAGCCCTTCAGCATGAAGATGATCAACGCCGGGCTGGGCAAGGCGTTCGGAGGAGCGCAGCTTTCCGACGGCGCCATTCACGGCATCCAGCTCGGAATCAAGGGCGGTTCTTTCCTCCACGGGCAGGATCACCGTCCGTCCGGGCAGGAGCAGACGGCTTCCGGGGCCAAGTTCCACCAGACGCTCGCGGCCTGATACGAGGGGTTTCCCGCATGTCACAGACACCACTCGAAGGCATGAGCGGCCAGACGGCACCGACCGCGGCCCAACCGCGTTCACGGCTGCACATCGGTTGGATCATGCCGCCGTTCCTTCGCGAGGTACCGCTCGACGCTCCGGACGCCGATGCCGCAGCCGAGCGTCTGCATGCATTGGTCACCGAACTGATGCCGGAGCACTCGGCGCAGGACCAGTTCCGTTTCGCTCTGGGCATCGGTGCGCAGATGGAAGCGATGATCGAGGCCGACGTTATGTATGCCGGGTTGTGCTTCCTGGAAGTGGAGGGGCGTCCCACGGCTTCCACCATCATGGTCAGCCAGGTCGAGCACGACAGTACGGACGAAGAGAGCCTGCTGCGTGTCACTCGGGAGGCGCTGGAACGCAAGCATCCGGACGACGAGTACCAGATCGTCGAGCTGCCATGCGGTCCTGCTCTGACCCGTGTCGGCTCCGCTGTCTTCCTCCTCGACGCCGGGTGGTCGCCCACCGGTCAGCCGCTGCCGGTGCAGCAGTCGCAGATCCAGGTGTACATCCCCCTGCCCGGCACCCGGGAAATGCTCATTTTCACTCTCGATTGCCCGTCCCCTGAGGCGTGGGAACTGCACTCCGAACTCTTCGCCGAGATCCTCAAGACCATCGATTGGGGCACTGACCAGGAGATCGAGGACTACCGGGCCATGCGACAGAGCGCGCCGGTGACGGCGGTCGAGCCGGCCGCGGCGGTTCAGCAAGAATTGTTCTGGCACTCCAGCCGCCTGCTGGATGCCGCCGCGCTGTCGGCTCGCATAGTCGGCGGCCGACAGGCCACCACGGTCACGTGTGCGGTCTGCTGGCGCAAGGGCTTGCGTTCCGCCTGTTCGGCGAAGCACGGCTGGCGCCTCGAAGGTGCGCAGGCTGCCGACCTCACAGCGGCACTCTCCCGTGTCGTCACTGCTTTCGCCTCCCAAGGATGGGAAATGGCTCCGGCCGACAATGGTGAAGGCGTGCGAGCACAGGCCGGGGATGCAGTGACTCCGCGGTCCACGGGCTTTGCGTTTTCTCTCTCCACAGATGCAGCGGCCGGCGTATTATCCGCTGAAGTCACGTCGCCCTGCGAACGCACTTCGGCCTCGGCGGATTCGGTGTTCGGATGACGAGAGAGCCGTGCGTCCCCTCGACGAGCACCTCGCCCGGGAGGAACCGACGATGGTGCGGGCTCGTCCCACCGATTGCCGCCGCGATTCCCGACAGACCCAGGAGTTCTCAGTCGTGACACCCGAGCTTGAGCAGAAGGTCCTGTCCGCGCTACCGCCGGGCGAGCGGCTCCTGGCGGGCTTCGCGGTCTCACGTTCGCTGGCGTTCAGCCGGAGTCAGGGCGGGAGCAGCAGTGCGCCGGACTCGCGGCGGCCCAAGGTGCTGGTGGGGCAGGAGAAGGATGGGGACGGCTGGGCCCGCTTCCTTTCCCGGCTCTTTCGTATCTTCACCACCGATGTGCCTTCCCAGCAACGAGGTGCCTCCATCGAAGGGCCTTCGCTGCGGGGCAAGCGCCAGAAGGACAAGGAATCGTTCTTCGGCGGGTGGGACAGTCTGGCCGGGCAGTTCCTTGTGGCCGGTCAGCCGCGGTCCAAGACCGGGGCGGCCGCCGTCGTGGCCGTCACGGACGTCAGTCTGCGTTTTGTCTACGTCCAGTACCGGCGTATCCGTGGCGGGCTGGGTGAGGCCGTCGAGCTGGGCGTCTCCTTCCCGCATGATGTCCTGGCCTGGACCCGGCGCCACGAGCCGAAGAACGAGATGCAGTTCGGTTTTTCCGATGGGTCCTGGGGGACTCTGTTCGTCTCCGACGAGGCCGATTTCATCAAGCATTTCCCGGGGACGCTCAGCCACCGGGACCCCATTCCGTAAATCGTCGCCTCATCGGGCGGTTGGTGGGCGGATTCAGCGTCATGCGGACGACCACCGGCCGTGACACGGTGAGTTCCGCTGCGCCGGCCCAGGCTTTTCTCCAGGTGTTCCCCGGCGCCCCGCCCCAGACGCTCCCCTTCCGTAGGCAGGCCACCGCACGGTCACCGGCTGCTCCGCCGCTCCAGGAACTCCAGCCGATTGCCGACCGGGTCCACCACATAGAAGCGGTCGTGCCCGGGAAGTTCGTCGTCCCAGGTGACGGTGGTGCCGTGGGTGGTCAGGCGGGTGGCGTGGGTGTGGATGGCGGTGACGCGTAGGGCGGGGTGGGCCTTGTGGGCGGGGTGGAAGTGGGGGTCGATGCCGAGGTGGAGTTGGGCGGTGGGGCCGGCCTCGAACCAGCATCCGCCTCGGGTGGCGAGTGCCGGGGGCTTGGGGATCTCCCGTAGGCCGAGGACGCCGCCGTAGAACGCGCGCAGGGCGGTTTCGCTGCCGGGCGGGGCGGCGAGCTGGACGTGGTCGAGGCCGGTGATCATGGCTTCACCTCAGTGGGTCAGTGTTCCTTGTGGGCCACCACGAAGATGCGGCGGAACGGGAAGACCGTGCCGTGCGGGCCGGGCGGGTAGGACTTGCGCAGCAGGTCGCGGTACTGGGAGAGGAATTCGTCGCGGGCCGCCGGGTCGTCCTCCAGGGCGGTCAGCACGGGGCGCAGGGCGGTGCCCTTGACCCAGTCGAGGACCGGGTCCTCGCCGGGCAGGAGCTGGACGTAGGTCGTCTCCCAGGCGTCCACCGCGCAGCCGAGCGCGGTGAGGCGTTCCAGGTAGGCGGTGGGGTCGAGGATGTGGACGAAGCGGCGGCCGTGGCCGGCGAGGCGGTCGCGCCATTGGGGTTCGTCGCAGAGTTCGCCGAGCAGTGCGTGGCTGGGCGCGGTGAAGTTGCCGGGGACCTGGAAGGCGAGGGTGCCGCCGGGGGTGAGGCCGTCGATCCACGCGGGGAAGGAGGCGGGGTGGTCGGGGACCCACTGGAGCGCCGCGTTGGAGACGATCAGGTCGAACGGTTCGGCGGGGCGCCAGTCCGCGGCGTCGGCGGGTCCGAAGTCGAGGTGGCCGCCGCCGGGGGTGGGGCCCGCGTACGCCTCGGCCTCCTTGAGCATGTCCGCGGAACTGTCCAGGCCGGTGATGTGCGCGTCGGGCCAGCGGTCGGCGAGCTGGACGGTGACGTTGCCGGGGCCGCAGCCGAGGTCGGCGATGCGGGCGGGGCGGTTGCGGTGGGGCAGCTCGGGTATGCGGGCGAGGAGATCGTGGAACGGGCGCGTACGGTGTCCGGCGTGGCGCAGGTACTGCTGCGGATCCCAGGTTGGTGCGACGTGCATGTTCGAACCCCTTCGGCTGGTGCAGGGTTGGTACAGGCCACGCGAGCGCGGCGTGAGCCCACCGCCGACGATGCCCAATAGTCCGCGAGAATATATCTTGATGTCAAGAGACTTTACGTCGACAGACCAACTAGACTGATCGACATGGAGGACGAGGTCGATCGACTGGTCGCAGCATGGCGCCGGGAGCGCCCGGACCTCGACGTGGAACCACTTGAGGTCCTCAGCCGCATCAGCAGGCTGGCCAGACACCTCGACCGCGCGCGCCGCCTCGCCTTCTCCGAGGTCGGTCTGGAGCCCTGGGAGTTCGACGTGCTCACCGCGCTGCGCCGCGCGGGGGCCCCGTATCAACTCTCCCCCGGCGCGCTGCTGACGCAGACCCTCGTCACGTCCGGCACGATGACCAACCGCATCGACCGGCTGACAAAGAAGGGCCTGGTCGAACGGCTGCCCGACCCCAGCGACCGGCGCGGCGTACTGGTCCGGCTGACCCCGGAGGGGCGCGAGGCGGCCGACGAGTCTCTGGCCGGGCTGCTCACGCAGGAGCGCGCGATCCTGGCCGAGCTGTCCCACCAGCAGCGCGGCGAACTGGCCGGGCTGCTGCGGCAGTTGACGGCGCCGTTCGACAACACGCCGGGCTGACGGCCGTACGGGACCGCCGGTCGGCCCGCCCCCGTCCCCTTGCCGCGCCCCCGCCCGTTGGGCTTGGATCGCGACCATGAGCCAGCACGGCCCACGGGGCCAGCAGGGGCACGAAGCCGGGCCGGGGCACGAGATCCGGTCAGGCCACGAAGTCGGGCCGGGGCACGAAGCCGGGCCAGGCCACGAGGCCCGGCCTGGCCCGCAGGACCCGTACGGGCAGCAGGGCCGCCCCGGGCGGCACGGGCACCGGCGGCCTGTCGGAGCGCCGGACGGATCACGGTTCACCGGGCGTACGGCCCTGGTGACCGGCGCCGCCGCCGGGATCGGCGCGGCGACCGCCGACCGGCTGGCGGCCGAGGGCGCGCGGGTGCTGCTCCTGGACATCGACGACGAGCGCGGCGAGCGCACCGCCCGCCGGATCCGCGCCCTCGGCGGCCGGGCCTCGTACGAGCACTGCGACGTGGCACGCGAGGACCACTGGCAGCGCGCCGCGCGGACCGCCCGGGAGCGGTACGGGCCGGTGGACGCGCTGGTCAGCAACGCCGCCCTGCAAGGTCCGCACGCGCCCGCCGACCTGGCGGCGCCGGCGGACTGGGACCGGCAGCTCGCGGTGAACCTGACCGGGGCCTTCCTGGGCGTGCGGGCCGTACTGCCGGATCTGCGGGAGCGGCGCGGCGCGGTCGTGCTCACCTCGTCGGTGCAGGCGCACTTCGGCCTGCCGGGCCGTCCCGCGTACGCGGCGTCCAAGGCGGGGCTGACCGGGCTGGCGCGCCAGCTCGCGGTCGAGTACGGGCCGCAGGTCCGGGTGAACAGCGTGCTGCCGGGCCCGGTGCTGACCGCCGCCTGGGAGTCCGTCGACGCGGCGGACCGGCGGGCCAGCGCCGAGGCGACGGCGGCCGGGCGGCTCGGGCGGCCGGAGGAGGTGGCGGCCGCCGTCGCGTTCCTGCTCTCCGGTGACGCGTCGTACGTGACCGGGGCGGACCTGGTCGTGGACGGTGGCTGGAGCGTACGGAAGAGCTCCTCCTGACGGGCGGCCCCCTCCTGGGCGGACGAACGCGTCCTGACGGGTGCGCCGCACCGGTGCGCGGCCGGATGTGCGCGGTGCGGGGCCCGCGCGCGGGAATCATGGGGGTACGGGTGGCCCGCCCCGCGCACGGCCGGTCGTGCCGCCCGCAGCTCGTGCCGGTACACGTCGCGACCAAGGGAACCCGATGGGCATCCATTTCGGTGCGGACTACAACCCCGAGCAGTGGCCCGAGGAGGTGTGGGAAGAGGACCTCAGCCTGATGAAGCGGGCCCACGTCACCATGGTCACCGCCGGGATCTTCTCGTGGGCGAAGGCCGAGCCCCGGCCCGGTGCGTACGACTTCGACTGGTTCGACCGCGTCCTGGACGGCCTCGGCGGCGCGGGCGTCCGCGTGTGCCTGGCCACCATGACCGCCTCCCCGCCGCCGTGGCTCACCCGCGCGCACCCGGAGGTGCTGCCGCAGGGCCCGGACGGGCAGCGCCGCTGGCCCGGCGGCCGGCAGCACTACTGCCCGTCCAGCCCGGTCTACCGCGAGCACGCGGTCCGCCTCGTCGAACGGCTCGCCGCCCGCTACGCCGGGCACTCGGCGCTGGCCCTGTGGCACGTCGGCAACGAGTACGGCTGCCACACCCGCCAGTGCTTCTGCGACGTGTCCGCCGCGGACTTCCGGCGCTGGCTGCGCGCGCGGTACGGGAGCGTGGCGCGGCTCAACGACGCCTGGTCGACGGCCTTCTGGTCGCAGGCGTACACGGACTTCGAGGAGGTGCTGCCGCCGCGTACCGCGCCCACCTTCCCCAACCCGGCCCACCAGCTCGACTACCTGCGCTTCGGCGACGACGCGCTGCGCCGCTGCTATCTGGCGGAACGGACGGTGCTGGAGCGGGTGTGCCCCGGGGTGCCGGTGACCACGAATCTGATGCCGTTCCACAAGCCGGTGGACGCCTTCGCGTGGTCGCGGGACATGGACGCGATGGCACTGGACTTCTACCAGGACCCGTTCGACCCGGAGACGCATCTGAAGGCCGCGTACACCTTCGACCTGATGCGTTCGGCGCGCGGCGGGCAGCCCTGGCTGCTGCTGGAGCAGGCGCCCGGCGCGGTGAACTGGCGGGCCCGCAACGGGCCCAAGCCACCGGGCGCGATGCGCCTGTGGAGCTGGCAGGCCGTCGCGCAGGGCGCGGACGCCGTCCTGTACTTCCAGTGGCGGCAGTCGCGCGGCGGCGCGGAGAAGTTCCACTCCGCGGTGGTGCCGCACGCCGGTACGGACACCCGGATCTTCCGCGAGGCCGCGGAGCTGGGGCGGGAGCTGGCGTCCGTACCGGAGATCGCGGGGACGCGGGTGGTGCGGCCGACGGCGGCGCTGGTGACGGACTGGGACAGTTGGCGGGCCCTGGAGCTGGACTCCCACCCGTCGACGGCGCTGCGCCTGCCGGAGCTGGCGCTGGGGCACTACCGTCCGCTGTTCGAGGCGGGTGTCGCGTGCGACGTCGTGCCACCGGACCGTGACCTGTCCGGCTACCGGCTGGTCGTCGTGCCGAACCTGTATCTGCTGACCGAGGACGGCGCCCAGCGGCTGGCGTCCTACGTGCGGGGCGGCGGGCATCTGCTGGTGTCGTTCTTCTCGGGCGTCGTGGACGACTGCGACCGGGTGCACCCCGGCGGCTGTCCGGGGCCGCTGCGGTCGCTGCTGGGCCTGCGGGTGGAGGAGTTCTGGCCGCTGGACGAGGGTGCGACGGTGGGCGTACGGGGCCTGGCGGGCGGGCGGCGGGCGCGGGGTGGCGGGCCCGGCGGCGGCCAGGGGCACGCGACGGCGGGCGGCGCCTGGGAGCTGCCCGCCGGTACGGCGGACCTGTGGTCGGAGGCCGTCCGCCTCGAAGGCGCCGAGCCCGTCGCACGGTTCACGGACGGTGACCTGGCGGGCGGCCCGGCCGTCACCCGGCACGGTTACGGCGCGGGCACGGTGACGTACGTCGCCACCCGCCTCGAACCGGCGCTGATGCGTGCCCTGATGGACGGCGTTCGGGCGACGGCGGGCGTCCGGCCGGTGCTGGCCGGGCTGCCCGAAGGAGTGCAGGCCACCGTACGGGAGGGCGCCGGCGGGCGCTTCCTCTTCCTGCTCAACCACGGCGCGGGGGCAGCCGACATCGCCTTGCCCTGCCCGATGGCCGACGCGCTCACCGGGACGCGCGGGGAGCGGGCGGGCCACACGTACCGGATAGCGCTGCCGGCCCGCGGCGTGGCCGTGCTGAGGGACCCGCACGGGGCGGTGTCCGCGGGCGCCTGACCGGGAAGCGGCCGGTGCCGGGCGCGGCGCGGGCCGGGCCCGCGCCGGTCCTCAGGTCAGCGCGGACGCCGCGGCGGTGGCCGGTTCCAGCTCCACCGGGCCCACCCCGGCCCGCCGCGCCAGTGCCACGGCGGCGAGCGTCGAGTGGACGCCCAGCTTGCCGAGCACGTTCTGCATGTGTGTACGGACCGTGTGCGGGGACAGGAAGAGCCGCTCGGCGACCGCCTTGCGGCCCAGCCCCGCCACCATGCAGCGCAGCACCTCGCGCTCGCGCGGGGTCAGCGACTCCACCAGCCGCTCGCTCTCCGTACGGTGCTTGCGGGCCGCCGTCAGCTCCCGCAGGACGCCGGTCAGCAGCGCGGGCGGCAGGTGCGTCTCGTCGCGCAGCACGCCGCGGATGACGGCGAGCAGGCGGGAGAGCGAGCAGTCCTTGGCGACCCAGCCGCCGGCGCCCGCCTGCAGGGCGAAGGCGGCCCGGCGCGGGTCGTCCTTCTCGGCGAGCACGACGGTACGGACGTACGGGTACGCCGTACGGACGCCCGCGACCAGCGAGATGCCGTCCAGCGGGCCGCCGTCCGAGGCGCCGTCGCGGCCCTGCGCGGGCCGGTCCGGTACGGATGCCAGCGGCGCCGGGACGGTGCCGAGGTCGGCGTCGATGAGCATCACGTCGAAGCGCCGGCCGTCCGTGGCCGCCCGCTCCAGGCTGCGCAGGGCCGCCGGTCCGCTGCCGGCCGCGGCCACGTCCACGTCCTGTTCGGCCGCGAGCGCGGCCGCCAGGGACTCGGCGAAGATGCGGTGGTCGTCGACCACCAGAACCCGGATGCGTTGCACTGAGACCCCCTGTCTCGGGGAACGGACCAAGTGGGCACGACGCCCGGGACAAAGGCCGACGCAGCCGCACGGCCGCCGCCGTGCCGCATGACCGCCCCACCCCGGGCGTCGTACCCGACTGTCTCGCCCCCTGATCAGCACCGGCCCCCACCGGTGCTGGGACTCAGAGTACGGACGGGGTGCGGCAACGGAAGGCTATTGGCAAAACTGCCCGGCCCGAGTGTTCAGGGTGGGGCCCAGCGGCCGTCGAGGGACACAAGTCGACAAGGTTCGTCTCAATCCGATCGGCCGGAGGGCGGGCCGGGGCGCGCCCGGGACGGGGCCTCCCCCGGCTCCGCCCCTCACAGCAGCCGCCGCGCCCCCGCGCTCGGAACGGCCGGAAAGATCCGGGGCGCCGCGTGTCCCGCCGCCGCGAACGCCTCGGTGATCCGCCCGGCGACGGTGTCCGCGGCCGCCTCCTCGACGAGGACGACGGCCGAGCCGCCGAACCCGCCGCCCGTCATCCGCGCCCCCAGCGCGCCGGCCGCGCCCGCCGCCTCGACGGCGAGGTCCAGCTCCGCGCAGGAGACCCGGAAGTCGTCGCGCAGCGAGGCGTGTCCCGCGGTCAGCAGCGGGCCGATGGCGCGGGGCTCGCCGGCGTCCAGGTGGGCGATGACGTCCTCGACCCGCCGGTTCTCGGTGACGACGTGCCGGACGGCGGCCCGGACATCGGGACCGTCGGCGTCGGGACCGCCCCGCTCCGCCGCCAGTCCGTCCAGGGCCGCGGGCAGGTGTGCGTACGGCACGTCACGCAGCGCGTGTACGCCGAGCGCCCGCGCACCGCGCTCGCACATGGCGCGGCGCTGTGCGTACGCGCCGTCCCCCAGCTCGTGCCGCACCCGGGTGTCGACGACCAGGAGCCGCAGCCCCGCCCCCGCCAAATCGAACGGGACCTGCCGCTGTACGAGATCGCGGGTGTCCAGGAACAGCGCGTGGCCGTCCGTGCAGCAGGCCGCCGCGGTCTGGTCCATGATGCCGCAGGGCACGCCCACGAAGGCGTTCTCGGCGCGCTGCGCGAGCCGCGCCAGGCGCTGCCGGGTGAGCCCGAGTCCGTACAGCTCGTCGAGGGCGAGCGCGGTGACGACTTCCAGGGCGGCCGACGAGGACAGCCCGGCGCCGACCGGGACGGTGCTGTCGTAGTGGAGATCGGCGCCGCCGACGGGCAGTCCGGCCTCGCGCAGGGCCCAGGCGATGCCCGCCGGGTAGTCCGCCCAGCCGCCGCCGGAGGCCGGGCGCAGGGCGGCCGGGCGCAGTTCGGCGATCCGGCCGTTGCCGCCGCCGTCGCCGGAGTGCACCCGCAGGACGCCGTCGGCGCGGGGCGCGGCGGCGGCGAGGGTGGTGTGCGGCAGCGCCAGCGGCATCACGAAGCCGTCGTTGTAGTCGGTGTGTTCGCCGATCAGGTTGACGCGGCCGGGCGCCGCCCACACCCCGGCGGGGGCGGCGCCGTACACCTCGCGGAAGCGCTCGGCGGTGCGCCGGGCGCGCTGCTCCCGGTCCGCGGCCGGGCCGCTGGTGTCCGTCATGGGGTGCCGGCCTCCCTGCGCCGGGCGAACTCCCAGGCGTCGGCGACGATGTCGGCCAGGCCGGTACGGCTGGGGCGCCAGCCGAGCCGGTCGGCCGCGGTCTGCGCGGAGGCGACCAGGACGGCGGGGTCGCCACCGCGGCGGCCCGCGGTGATCTCGGGTACGGGGTGGCCGGTGACCTTGCGGGCGGTCTCGATGACCTCGCGTACGGAGAAGCCGTTGCCGTTGCCGAGGTTGCAGATGAGGTGCTCGCCGGGGGCGGGCGCCTCCAGGGCGAGCAGGTGGGCCTGCGCCAGGTCGGCGACGTGGATGTAGTCGCGTACGCAGGTGCCGTCGGGCGTGGGGTAGTCGTCGCCGTAGACGGAGATGGCCTCCCGCTTGCCCTGGGCGACCTGGAGGACGAGGGGGATCAGGTGCGATTCGGGGTCGTGGCGCTCGCCGCAGTCGCCGTAGGCGCCCGCGACGTTGAAGTAGCGCAGCGAGACGGCGGCCAGACCGTGTGCGGCGCACTCGCCCGCGATCAGGTGGTCGACGGCGAGCTTGGAGGCGCCGTACGGGCTGGTGGGCGCGGTGGGCGCGGATTCGGTGATCGGGGTGCGCTCGGGCTCGCCGTAGGTCGCGGCGGTGGAGGAGAACACCAGCGTGCGCACGCCGGCGCCGCGCATGGCGGCGAGCAGGTCCATGGTGCCGCCGACGTTGTTGCGCCAGTACTTCTCGGGGTCGGTGACGGACTCGCCGACCTGGGAGAAGGCGGCGAAGTGCAGCACCGCGTCGTAGGAGGGGTCCAGGTGGCGGGCGGCGTCCTGGACGCGGCCCTCGATGAAGCGGGTGCCGGCCGGGACGCCCTCGCGGTGTCCGGTGGACAGGTCGTCGAGGACCGTGACGGTGTGCCCGGCTTCGACCAGGTGTGCCGCCACGACGCTGCCCACGTATCCCGCGCCGCCGGTGACCAGGTACTTGTTGCTCACTCGCTCGCTACCTCTCGCAGTCGCTCGGCCGCAGCCTCCGGCGGCACGTCGTTGATGAACACGTTCATGCCGGATTCGGAACCCGCGAGGAACTTCAGCTTGCCGGAAGTACGGCGGACGGTGAAAAGCTCCAGATGGAGCGCGAACTCGCCGCGTTCGGCGGCGTACAGCGGCGCCTGGTGCCAGGCGGCGATGTACGGGGTCGGCGGCTCACCGGGGCCGAAGATCCGGTCGAAGCGCCGCAAAACTTCCAGATAGACCTGTGGGAACTCTGTGCGCGCGTCCTCGCCGAGGGCGAGCAGGTCGGGGACCCGGCGCTTGGGGTAGAGGTGGACCTCGTACGGCCAGTGGGCGGCGTACGGGACGAAGGCGGTCCAGTGGGCGGTGTCCAGGACGACGCGGCGGCCGTCGGCGCGTTCGTCGGCGAGGACGTCGTCGAAGAGGTTGCGGCCGCCGGTGCGCTCGCGGTGGGCGGTGAGCGAGGCGAGCATGCGTTCGGTGCGGGGGGTGGTGAAGGGGTAGGCGTAGATCTGGCCGTGCGGGTGGCCGAGGGTGACGCCGATCTCCGCGCCGCGGTTCTCGAAGCAGAAGACCTGCCGGACGCCGGGCAGTTGGGAGAGTTCGGCGGTGCGGTCGGTCCACGCCTCCAGGACGAGAGCGGCCTGCTCCTCGGTGAGGTCGGCGAAGGAGGCGTCGTGGTCGGGGGTGAAGCAGACGACCTCGCAGCGGCCGGTGTCGCCGGCCAGGGAGGGAAAACGGTTCTCGAAGACGGCGACGTCGTAGTCGGCGGCGGGGATCTCGGTGGCGCGGCCGTCGCGGGAGGGGCACAGCGGGCAGGCGTCGGCCGGCGGGTGGTACGTACGGCCCTGGCGGTGCGAGGCGACGGCGACCGCGTCCCCGAGCAGGCGGTCGTGGCGGATCTCGGAGGCGGTGGAGACCGGGTCGAGCGGGCGGCGGTCGGTGGCGTCGCGCACCGCGTCGTCGCGCAGGTCGTAGTAGATGAGCTCCCGGCCGTCGGCGAGCCGGGTCGTCGTCTTCTTCACTGGAGCACTCCTCGGGCACACCGTCACACCCATCAAACACAATCACACACAATGAAGCACAACTAAACAACCTCGTCAACGCCGGGCTTTCGGCCGGCCCGCCATCGGGAGAATGCGCCGCAAAGCGCCCGCGCCCATCACGATGGGGCCACGAGAACGAACAAAAGTCTTCAGTTTCTGAAGGACCGCGCGTAGGTTCCTGTGCGTTCATCACGCACAGAGAAGTGAGTGCTCCCATGATCACCTTGGCCGCAGGGCTACGGCTGCCCACCAACGGGCTCGACTACGCGATTCTGGCCCTCTACTTCGTCGTCGTCCTCGGCATCGGCTTCGCCGCCCGGCGCAGCGTGCGGACCAGCCTGGACTTCTTCCTGTCCGGGCGGTCGCTGCCCGCCTGGGTCACCGGCCTGGCCTTCGTCGCCGCCAACCTGGGCGCCACCGAGATCCTCGGCATGGCCGCCACCGGCGCGCAGTACGGCGTCGCCGTCGTGCACTGGTACTGGATCGGCGCCATCCCCGCCATGGTGTTCCTCGGCCTGGTGATGATGCCGTTCTACTACGGCTCGCGGGTCCGCTCCGTACCGGAGTTCCTGCTCCAGCGCTTCGACAGGTCGGCGCACCTGCTCAGCTCGGTGCTGTTCGCCTTCGCCGCCATCCTGATCGCGGGCGTCAACCTCTACGCCCTGTCGATCGTCGTCGAGGCGCTGCTGGGCTGGCCGCAGTGGGTGGCCATCGTCGTCGCCGGCCTGTTCGTGCTCGCGTACATCACCGTCGGCGGCCTGTCCTCGGCGATCTACAACGAGGTGCTGCAGTTCTTCGTCATCCTGGCCGCACTCATCCCGATCTGCGTCATCGGCCTCAAGCGGGTCGGCGGCTGGGACGGGCTGACCGCGTCGCTGGAGAAGAGCCACGGCCACAGCTTTCTGACGGCCTGGGACGGCACCGGCATCGGCGAGGCCAACGCGCTCGGCGCCAACTGGCTGACGATCGTCCTCGGCCTGGGCTTCGTGCTCTCCTTCGGCTACTGGACCACCAACTTCGCCGAGGTGCAGCGCGCCCTGTCCGCCAAGAACCTCTCCGCCGCGCAGCGGACCCCGCTGATCGCCGCCTTCCCGAAGATCTTCATCGTCTTCCTGGTGATGATTCCCGGCCTGGTCGCCGCCGTCGTCGCGCCGCGCATCGGCACCGAGGGCTCCGGCCTGACGTACAACGACGCGATCCCGCTGCTGATGCAGGACCTGCTGCCCAACGGTGTCCTGGGTGTCGCGGTCACCGGTCTGCTGGCCGCCTTCATGGCGGGCATGGCCGCCAACGTCTCGTCGTTCAACACCGTCTTCACCTCCGACATCTGGGCGAAGTACGTGAAGACCGGCCGCGAGGACCGCTACTACCTGCGGTTCGGCCGGCTGATCACCGCCATCGGCGTGCTGTGCAGCATCGGTACGGCCTTCCTGGCCGCCAGCTTCAGCAACATCATGGGCTACCTCCAGACGCTGTTCTCCTTCTTCAACGTGCCGATGTTCGTGGTCTTCATCATCGGCATGTTCTGGAAGCGGGCCTCCATGAAGTCCGGGGTCTGGGGCCTGGTCGCGGGCACCACCGCAGCGATGGTCAACTACTTCTGGATCTACAAGCAGGGCATCATCGCGATCCCCACCGACCAGGGCGCCAACTTCGTCTCCGCGATCGTCGCCTTCGTCGTCGGCGCCGTGGTGATGGTCGGTGTCACCCTGTTCACCGAGCCCAAGCCCGCCGCGGAACTCGCCGGCCTGGTCTACGGCACCAGGTCCCCCGGCCTGGCGGAGCCGCCCGCCGAGGGCGACGACGCCTGGTACCGCAAGCCGGCCCTGCTCGGCTGGGGCGCGGTCGTCATCGCCGCGCTCTGCTACCTCCCGTACTCCTTCTGACGCCCGCACCTGCCGAAGGAAACAGCACCATGAGTGACTACCAGCACGAGGTCGAGCTCGAACGCAGGTCGGCGACGGCCGCCCGGCTCTTCGACATCCGGCTCATCATCGGCGGCCTGTTCACGCTCTACGGCGTCATCGTCATGATCGCCGGATGCGCCGCCACCGAGGCGGACCTGAAAAAGGCCGAGGGCATCAACATCAACCTCTGGACGGGCCTGGGCATGCTGCTCCTCGGCCTGTTCTTCCTGGCCTGGCTCAAGCTCCGCCCGGCCGTCCCGCCGACCGCCGAGGACCTGGCGGCCCTCCGGGACGACACCGACTGACCGGCGCCCGTCACGGCGGCGGGACCGCCTCGGCCCCCGCCGCCTCGCGCGCCCCCGCACCCCGCGTCGCCGCCCGGTCCAGCAGCCCCGTACGGGCCGCCAGCGCCGCCGCCTCCAGCCGCGAGCCCACGCCCAGCTTCATCAGGACCCGCTGCACATGCGTACGGGCGGTGCTCGGCGCGATGCCCATCCCCGCCGCGATCAACCGGGTGTCCTCGCCCTCCGCGACCCGCACCAGCACCTCCACCTCGCGCGGGGTGAGCATCTGGAGCAGCCGGGCGCCCTCGTCGTCGGGCTGCGCGGCCGGATGCAGCAGTTCCTCGAAGGCTTGCTGGAGCAACTGCGGCGCGATCGCCGCCTCGCCCGCCCGCGCCTTCATCATGGCGCGTTCCACGCCCTCGATGCGCTCGTCGTGCCGTACGTAACCGGAGGCGCCCGCGGCGAAGGCGGCCGCGATCCCGCGCGGATTGGGCACCGGCCCGAGCACCACCACCGCGACCTGCGGCCGCTCCTTCTTGATCCGTACGACCGGGTCGAAGGCGCCCGGTTCGGCCGGGGACGCCGTGCCCAGCAGGCACACTTCGGGTGCCCGGCTCACCACCAGATCCGCCGCCCCGGCGCTCGGGGCGGCCGCCGCGAGCACGCGGTGCCCGCGCAGTTTCAAGGCCGAGGCGAGTGCCTCGGCGAGCAGTCGGTGATCGTCGACCACCATCAGCCGCACGCCCATTGCAGCAACCCCCCAATTCCCCGGCGAGCCCAGCCCCCCGGCCCCCGCCAGGCCCCTTGCCCCCGGAAGCTACACGCTTGTTCGACATTGCGCGCCCCCTCAGGGGAAGAAGCCTGCCGCAACGCTGAAATCCCGGCCAATCGGGGTTAGTTACACCCAGCTTCTTGGCCGAATGTGACAGAAGGGGCCCCGGAGACGATCGCTTGCGGTCGTCTCCGGCAGTGACGGCCGGACCCCTACGCGTCCTCCGCCAACTCCAGCCACCGCATCTCCAGCTCCTCCCGCTCCCCCGCCAGCCCGCGCAGCTCGGCGTCCAGCCCCGCCACCTTCTCGAAGTCCGTCGCGTGCTCCGCGATCCGCGCGTGCAGCTTCGCCTCCTTCTCGCCGATCCGGTCGAGCTGCCGCTCGATCTTCTGCAGCTCCTTCTGCGCCGCCCGCGTCACCGCGGCCGGCTTCTGCTTCGGCGCGGCCTCGGCCGGACCCGGCGCGGGCGCCGCCGCGTCGATCACCTGCTGCCGCCGCTCCAGGTACTCGTCCAGACCGCGCGGCAGCATCCGCAGCGTCGCGTCACCCAGCAGCGCGAACACCCGGTCCGTGGTCCGCTCGACGAAGTACCGGTCGTGGCTGATGACCACCAGCGACCCGGCCCAGCCGTCCAGCAGGTCCTCTAGCTGCGTCAGCGTCTCGATATCGAGATCGTTGGTCGGCTCGTCCAGGAACAGCACGTTCGGCTCGTCCATCAGCAGCCGCAGGATCTGCAACCGCCGCCGCTCGCCACCGGACAGGTCACCGACCGGCGTCCACTGCTTCTCCTTGGTGAACCCGAACTTCTCGCACAACTGCCCCGCGGTCATCTCCCGGCCCTTGCCGAGATCCACCCGCTCCCGCACCCGCTGCACGGCCTCCAGCACCCGCAGCGCCGGGTCCAGCTCCGTGACCTCCTGCGACAGATAGGCCAGCTTCACGGTCCGGCCGACCACGATCTTCCCCGCCGCCGGCTGCGCCTCACCCTCCGTACGCGCCGCCTCGGCCAGCGCGCGCAGCAACGAGGTCTTGCCGGCCCCGTTCACCCCCACCAGCCCGATCCGGTCCCCCGGCCCGAGCTGCCACGTCAGGTGCTTCAGCAGGACCTTCGGCCCGGCCTGCACCGTCACATCCGCCAGCTCGAAGACCGTCTTGCCCAGCCGCGAGTTGGCGAACTTCATCAGCTCGGCGGTGTCCCGCGGCGGCGGCACGTCCGCGATCAGCTCATTGGCCGCCTCGATACGGAACCGCGGCTTGCTCGTACGCGCCGGAGCACCCCGCCGCAGCCAGGCCAGCTCCTTGCGCATCAAATTCTGCCGCTTGGCCTCTTCACTGGCCGCGATCCGCTCCCGCTCGGCACGAGCGAAGACGTAGTCGCTGTACCCACCCTCGTACTCGTGGACGTCCCCACGCTGCACGTCCCACATCCGCGTACACACCTGGTCCAGGAACCACCGGTCGTGCGTCACGCACACCAGCGCCGACCGCCGCGCCCGCAGATGCCCCGCGAGCCACGAGATCCCCTCCACGTCCAGGTGGTTCGTCGGCTCGTCCAGCACGATCAGGTCCTGCTCGGCGATCAGCAGCTTCGCCAGCGCGATACGGCGGCGCTCACCACCCGACAGCGGCCCGATCACCGTGTCCAGGCCCTGCCCCAGCCCCGGCAGGTCCAGCCCGCCGAACAGCCCGGTCAGCACGTCCCGGATCTTCGCGTTGCCCCGCCACTCGTGATCCGCGAGATCACCGATCACCTCATGGCGCACGGTCGCGGCCGGATCCAGCGAATCGTGCTGCGTCAGCACACCGAGCCGCAGCCCGCTGTTGTGCGTCACCCGCCCGTTGTCGGCATCCTCCAGCTTCGCGAGAATCCGGATCAGGGTCGTCTTGCCGTCGCCGTTACGCCCCACGACACCGATCCGGTCCCCCTCATTGACACCCAGGGAAACACCGTCGAGCAGCGCACGGGTCCCGTACACCTTGCCCACGGCTTCCAGATTGACGAGGTTGGC
Organism: Streptomyces sp. NPDC018045; assembly: GCF_044327445.1. Taxonomy (NCBI): domain Bacteria; kingdom Bacillati; phylum Actinomycetota; class Actinomycetes; order Kitasatosporales; family Streptomycetaceae; genus Streptomyces; species Streptomyces sp. NPDC018045. The sequence goes on along the minus strand of NZ_JBIRFL010000005.1, from coordinate 508,591 downwards.
GGCCACTCTTCACTCCATCGGTCGGGTCCTCCCGACAGCCTAGTCGTGCGAACGGCCTCAACCACGACGCCGGGAAAGCCGCCCACCGGCCGGGGCTCGGGGCCACGCAGGGGTCTCCCCGCAGGCAGCCCGGCGCCAGGGTTCACGGATGACCTCACGTCGCCTCAAGGGTGCCGTGGGGGTACCCCCGGCCGGAGGCTGGGGGAGAGTGGCCCCTGCGGAGCCCCGAGCCCCCCCACCACCGGACCAACCGCGCAAGACGCGCCCCCCCACACGCCCCCCCCCACACCGCCCCCTAAACGACCACAGCCCCCGGAACCGCCCCCGCAGCCACCCGCACCCCCCGACACGTCCCAGAGCCCACCAGGGCATCGGCCACAGCACCAGCCGCCTCAACATCCTCGACAAGAAACGCCGTAGTGGGCCCCGACCCGGAAACCAGCCCCGCCAACGCCCCCGCGGCACCCCCCGCCGCGAGTGTGGCGGCCAGCGACGGCCGCAGGGAGAGAGCCGCAGGCTGGAGATCATTGGAGAGGGCCGCACCCAGAGCCACCGCGTCCCCGGCGCGCAGAGCGTCGAGCAGCGCCGGAGACGCCTCGGGAGCCGGCACGTCCACCCCCTCCGTGAGCCGGTCGAACTCGGCGTAGACGGCCGGTGTGGACAGCCCGCCGTCGGCCACCGCGAAGACCCAGTGGAACGTACCGCCCACCTCCAGCGGCGTCAGCAGCTCCCCCCGTCCGCGCCCCAGCGCCGCACCGCCCACCAGCGAGAACGGCACATCGCTGCCCAGCTCGGCACAGATTTCCAGCAGCTCCTCGCGCGAGGCCCCGGTGCCCCACAGCGCGTCGCACGCCACCAGCGCGCCCGCCGCGTCCGCGCTGCCGCCGGCCATGCCGCCCGCGACGGGAATGTCCTTGGCGATGTGGAGGTGCACATCGGGCGCGATGCCGCGCCGCGCGGCGAGGAGTTCCGCGGCGCGGGCGGCCAGGTTCGTGCGGTCGAGGGGGACGCGGTCGGTGTCCGGTCCGGTCGCGGTGACGCGGAGCGACTCGGCGGGCGCCGCGGTGACCTCGTCGTACAGGCCGACGGCCAGGAAGACGTTGGCCAGGTCGTGGAAGCCGTCCGGGCGCGCGCCGCCGACGGCGAGCTGGACGTTGACCTTGGCGGGTACCCGTACGGTGACGGCGGGCCGGCCGGTCACGCGGCGCTCCCCTCACGGTCGGGCCGGTGCTCGGCGATGCGGGCGAACTCCTCGACGGTCAGTGCCTCGCCGCGCGCCTGCGGCGAGACGCCCGCGGCGACGAGGGCGGCCTCGGCGGCGGCGGCGGACCCGGCCCACCCGGCCAGCGCCGCGCGCAGCGTCTTGCGGCGCTGGGCGAACGCCGCGTCGACGGCGGCGAAGACCTGGTCGCGGCTGGCGGTGGTCTCGACCGGCTTCTCGCGGCGGACCAGCGAGACCAGGCCGGAGTCGACGTTGGGCGCGGGCCAGAACACGTTGCGCCCGATCGCGCCGGCCCGCTTGACCTCGGCGTACCAGTTGGCCTTGACCGACGGCACGCCGTACACCTTGTTGCCGGGCCGGGCCGCGAGCCGGTCGGCGACCTCGGACTGGACCATGACCAGGGTGCGGTCGATGGTGGGGAACGTCGCGAGCATGTGCAGCAGGACGGGCACGGCGACGTTGTACGGGAGGTTGGCGACCAGCGCGGTGGGCGCGGGGCCCGGCAGGTCCCGGACGAGCATGGCGTCGCTGTGCACGAGCGCGAAGCGGTCGGCGCGGGCGGGCAGCCGGGCCTCGACGGTGGCGGGCAGCGCGGCGGCCAGTACGTCGTCGATCTCGACGGCGGTGACCCGGTCGGCGGCTTCCAGCAGCGCCAGGGTCAGCGACCCGAGCCCGGGGCCGACCTCGACGACGACGTCGTCCGGCCGGACCCCGGCGGTGCGCACGATGCGGCGGACGGTGTTGGCGTCGATGACGAAGTTCTGGCCGCGCTGCTTGGTGGGGCGTACGCCCAGCGCGGTGGCCAGTTCGCGGATGTCGGCGGCGCCCAGGAGGGGGCCGGGCTCGTCGGTGGGGCTGCTGTTGCTCACCCGTGCAGCTTACGGCGCGCCGGCCCGGGGCCGACGACGACGCCCGCCGCGCCCCGCCGCCGGGGCCTGCTCAGTCGTGCAGCCTGCGCCCGCAGACCGGCCATGGGCTCGCCCCCCGGCTGATGTAGAGCTTCTTGGCGCGGTAGGTCTGTTCCCCGGCCGGGGCGTCCTGGGGGCGTCCGCTGCCGCCGAGACCGCGCCAGGTGCCGGTGTCGAACTGGTAGAGGCCGCCGTAGGTGCCGGACGCGTCGACCGCGTCGGGGCGTCCGCCCGCCTCGCACTGGGCGAGCGCGCCCCAGTTCAGGTGGTCGGCGCCGGAGACCCGTACCGGCATCGGCTTGGTGCCGATGTGCACGATCCGGTCGCGCGGTTCGCGGACGACCTCGGAGCCGACCTTTCTCGGCCGCTGCTGGACGCCGTTGACGGTGCGTACCTCGTAGGTGAGGCGGCGGATGCCGGGCCGGCCCTGGCGGACCACCGTCTCGGTGCCCTTGAAGAGCGTCGGGTCGGCCTTCTTGACCGTCTCGAACGGGATGGTCACCTCGCGGACCTTCTCGGCGCCGGTGATCCGCAGGACGGAGACGGTCTGTCCGTCGCGCGGGAAGGACTCGGGCGCGACGGAGGTGGTGTCCTCGCCGCGCAGCACGATGCCCGCCTGGTCGAGCGCCTCGCTGACGGTGGCGGCGTTGGTGCGGACGGTGTGTTCGCGGCCGTCGGCGACGAAGGTGACGCTGCGTTCGGTGCGGACGTCGAGGTCGAGGCCGTTGCGGCCGATGCGGCGGCCGGGGTCGGCGGACAGGTGGGCGCCTTCGGCGCGTACGCCGAGCTGGCGCAGAGCCCCGCCGACGGTCTCGGCGGTCGTCCAGACCTGGCGGCGCTCGCCGTCGAGGGTGAGGCGGACCGGCCGTCCGTAGCGGACGACGATCTCGTCGCCGCTGGTCAGCGCGGCGTCGGCGGCGGGTTCGACGAGGTCGTGCGCGCCGACCTCGACGTCTTCGTCGGCGAGCAGGTCGCCGACGTCGGCGGCGAAGGTGTGCAGGGTGCGGGGTTCGCCGTCGACGTCGATGCGGACGGCCTTGTCGTGGGCGATGAACGCGGAGGTGCCGCCGGCGAGGAAGGCCACGACGAGGGCCTGCGGGAGCAGGCGGCGGCGGGTTTCGGTGCCGTCGGCGCCGCGGCGGTCCACCGCGCCCAGCCGGCCGGTCATGCCGCGGCGGTGCGCGGTGCCGCGGGAGGCCCGGCGGGCGGCGGCCCGGCCGCCGGCGCGGGGGGCGGGGACGCCGGCGAGGTCGTCGCGCAGCGGCACCAGCGGTCCCTGGTGGGGCACGCGTCCGGGCGTCTGAGGGGCGGCGGGCGCGGATGGCTCCCAGGGCTCGTTCTCACCGGGGTCGGCGGGTCCGCCCGGCGTTTCCTGCGGCTGCCGGGCGTCGTCGGTCTCGCGTGCCGGGTACGGGTACGCCGGGGCCGGGCCGTATCCGGCGCCGCTGTCCCGGGCGGGCTCGGGCCGGTCGGAGGCGGCGTACGGGCCGTAGGCGCCGTAGGCCCCGTAGGCCCCATGGGCCGCGTACTCGCCGTACGCGCTGTGGGCCCCGTACCCCCCGTACTCGCCGTGTGTCGCGTACCTCCCGTACGGGTCGGAGGTCTCGACGGCTGCGTCACGCGGCGGCTCGGTGCTCGGTCCGTGTCCGCCGTGCGCGACGTGGTGGCTGCCCTGCGAATGAGTCACGACGCTCCACGTGCCACGGATCCGGGTTCTCGGGCCGGAATGTAGCGGAGCGCCGGTGACTCTCCAAAGCGGACCCGCTACGCAGTGTCGTCGCGCTATTGTGCCGCGCCCGCGTCCGGGTGCCGCTCAGTGGCCGAAGGCGCGCGCCGTGTTCGCGGCCACGGCGGTGGCCAGCGCGTCCTCCGTCATCCCCGTGACCTCGGCCATGGCCCGCAGCGTGACCGGAATGAGATAGGGGGCGTTAGGCCGTCCGCGGTACGGGGCGGGGGTGAGGAAGGGCGCGTCGGTCTCGACGAGCACCAGTTCGGGCGGGGCGACGGCGAGCGCGTCGCGCAGCGACCGGGCGTTCTTGAAGGTGACGTTGCCCGCGAAGGACATGAAGTAACCGGCCTGGGCGCAGATCTTCGCCATCTCGGCGTCGCCCGAGTAGCAGTGGAAGACGACGGTGTCCGGCGCGCCCTCTTCGCGCAGGATCCGCAACACGTCGTCGTGGGCCTCGCGGTCGTGGATGACCAGGGCCTTGCCGTGCCGCTTGGCGATCTCGATGTGGGCGCGGAAGGAGTACTGCTGGGCGGCCATGCCGTCGGGGCCGGTGCGGAAGTGGTCCAGTCCGGTCTCGCCGACGCCGCGGACGTGCGGGAGGGCCGCCAGGGCGTCGATCTCGGCGAGCGCGGCGTCGAGCGCGGCGTCGCCGCCCGGTGCGCGGGCCCCTTGCCGCGACCATCCCTCGGGGTCGCCCAGGACGATGCGCGGCGCCTCGTTCGGGTGCAGTGCGACCGTCGCGTGCACGGCCTCGTACGCGGCGGCGGTCTCCGCGGCCCAGCGCGAGCCGTTCACGTCGCAGCCCACCTGGACGACGGTGGTCACGCCCACCGAGGCGGCCTTGGCGAGGGCGTCCTGCACCGAGCCCGCCTGCATGTCCAGGTGGGTGTGCGAGTCGGCGACCGGCACCCGAAGCGGTTCGGGCAGCGGCGGCGGCGTGTCCTTGGTCGTACTGCTCATGGCCGCGATCCTACGAGGGACGGGTGAACGCCACGCCTCCAGGAGGCCCGTCCCCGCACGACCGCGGCCGTCTCCTCACCTGCGGTGGTGCTGGAAGGGGTGCAGCAGGTCGGCCAGGTGCCAGTGGTGGCGCTCGCGGTGACCGTCGGCGGTGGCGCCGTCGCCGGTGGTGTCGCCCTGCTGCGGCACGGTGCCCGCGGCCGCGCCCGCGTTGCCCTCGGCGGCGCCCGCCGAGGGCTGTTCGTACAGACCGGCCATCGCCCTGGAGATCATCGAGACCTGTCCGGCCCGCATGATGCGGACGACGTGGCCGCCGCAGTTCAGGCAGGTGGGCCGGGTCAGGGGGGAAGGCACGCGCTCGCCGTCGGCGTGGTAGACACAGTGCACGCGCCCGTCCGCGTCGACGTGGTGCCTTATCTCGTACGACTGCTCCCAGCCGTAGCCGCAGCTCATGCACGCGAAGGCGTAGGCCTCGTGTGCCGGGGGGTCGGTCCGGGGGGTGGGGTGGGCGCCGGTGGTGATGCCCGGCGTACGCGCGATGTCACTCATAGCCGCTCCTCTTGCCCGCTGGACAAGGTCTCCGGGGACGGACGTCCCACCTCTCAGTGGACGCCTTTCCCGGCGGTGGCGCAGCAGGGCCTTCCAGCTATTGGCGCAGATTTGGCGAGGTGCAAAGACTCAGCCCCCGCTGCGCGGCCCACGTTTTACCTTCCAGGCTAGTCATTTACCTTCCGCCGGTCCCGTCCGCGCCGCATTCTTTGCCGCGACGACGGCATCGAACACCTCGCGCTTGGGCAGCCCGGTCTCCGCGGCGACGGCGGCGATGGCCTCCTTGCGGCGCTCCCCCGCCTCCTCCCTGACCTGTACGCGACGGACGAGCTCGTCCGGGCCGAGGTCCTGCGGGCCGGTCTCGGGGGCGCCCTCGACGACGATGGTGATCTCGCCGCGTACGCCGTCCGCCGCCCACGCGGCCAGCTCCGCCAGCGGCCCGCGCCGGACCTCCTCGTACGTCTTGGTCAGCTCGCGGCAGACCGCGCCGCGGCGGTCCGCGCCGAGGATCTCGCTCATGGCGGCGAGGGTGTCGTCGAGGCGGTGCGGGGCCTCGAAGTAGACGAGGGTGCGGCGTTCGTCGGCCACCTCGCGCAGCCGGGAGCGGCGTTCACCGGGCTTGCGGGGCAGGAAACCCTCGAAGCAGAACCGGTCCACGGGCAGGCCGGAGACGGCGAGCGCGGTGAGCACCGCGCTGGGGCCGGGCACCGCGGTGACCTTGATGCCGCGCTCGACGGCGGCGGCGACCAGGCGGTAGCCGGGGTCGGAGACGGAGGGCATGCCGGCGTCGGTGACGAGCAGGACGCGGGCGCCGCCTTCGAGGGCGTCGGCCAGCTCGGGGGTGCGGGCGGCCTCGTTGCCCTCGAAGTACGACACGACGCGGCCGGTCGTGTGCACGCCGAGCGCCTGGGTCAGGCGGCGCAGCCGCCGGGTGTCCTCGGCGGCGATCACCTCGGCCGCCGCCAGTTCGGCGGCGAGCCGCGGCGGCGCGTCCGCGACATCGCCGATGGGCGTCCCTGCAAGTACCAGCGTTCCAGTCACGCCCCCATCCTCCCAGCCGTACGGCGGGGCGCGTTCCGGTGGCGGCAGCCGCACGCGCCGCACGGGTCCCGTACGCCCCGTCGGCGCCGGTCGCCGGGGCCCGGCAGCGCGGCCCCCGCGTCCCGCACAGACCGCTTCCCTACGATGGGCCGGTGACGAGTGACACCACCGCGACAGACGCCCCCCGCGCCGAGGAGCCCGCCGGCCGGCCCGGCCGGTGGCAGCGCAGGCTGCGCCGGTTCGGATACGCCGGTCAGCCGCAGGCCGACGCCCGCGAGCGGCTGGTGCCGGCGTTCCCCGGGCCGGGGACGCGGGTGTGGACGGTGCTGGGCCTGGGCCCGGCCGCCGCCGGCCGGCTGGCGCGCTGGTCGGGCTGGGGCGGTCCGCTGCTGGTCGCGCTCTTCGCCGGTCTGCTGCGGTTCTGGAACCTGGGCAGCCCGGCGAAGGTGATATTCGACGAGACGTACTACCCCAAGGACGCCTGGTCGCTGTTGCAGTACGGGTACGAGGGGACCTGGGCGAAGAACGCCAACGACGCGCTGGTGGCCAACCCCCCGGAGATCCTGCTCTCGCCCGAGCACTCGTACGTCGTCCACCCGCCGCTGGGCAAGTGGATGATCGCACTGGGCGAATGGGCGTTCGGGATGAACCCCTTCGGCTGGCGCTTCATGGTGGCGCTGCTCGGCACCCTGTCGGTGCTGATGATCTGCCGTATCGGCCGCCGGCTGACGCGCTCCACCGCCCTGGGCTGCCTGGCGGGCGTCCTGCTGGCGGTGGACGGCCTGCACTTCGTGATGAGCCGTACCGCGCTGCTGGACCTCATCGTCATGTTCTGGGTGGTGGCGGCGTTCGGCTGTCTGCTGGTGGACCGGGACCGTACCCGGGCGCGGCTGGCGGCGGCGCTGCCGGTCGGCGCGGACGGGCTGGCACGGCCGGACGAGAAGGCCGGCGACCGGCTGCGGCTGGGGTGGCGGCCGTGGCGGCTGGCGGCCGGGGTGTGCCTGGGGCTGTCCGCCGCGAGCAAGTGGAACGGCCTGTACTACCTGGCGGCGTTCGCCGTGCTGTCGGTGCTGTGGGACGTGGCCGCGCGGCGCACGGCCGGTGCCCGGCACCCCGTACGCGCGGTGCTGCGCCGGGACGTCCTGCCCGCCTTCGTCTCGACCGTCGTGGTGGGCCTGGCCGCGTACCTGGTGACGTGGACCGGCTGGCTGGTCACCAAGGGCGGCTACCACCGCGACTGGGCCACCGCCACGCCCGAGGGGCGGGCGGGCGGCTGGCAGTGGCTGCCGGACTGGCTGCGCAGCCTGTGGCATTACGAGACGGAGGTCTACGACTTCCACAAGGGCCTGTCCACGCCGCACACCTACCAGTCCAACCCCTGGAGCTGGCTGGTGCAGGGCCGTCCCGTCTCGTACTTCTACGAGGACCCCAAGATGGGGCACGACGGCTGTACGGCGGCCGAGGGCTGTGCGCGGGAGGTGCTCGCGCTGGGTACTCCGCTGCTGTGGTGGGCGGGCTGTTTCGCGATCCTGTACGTGCTCTACCGCTGGCTGTTCAAGCGGGACTGGCGGGCGGGCGCCATCGCCTGCGGCATCGCCGCGGGGTACCTGCCCTGGTTCCTGTACCAGGACCGGACCATCTTCCTGTTCTACGCGGTGGTGTTCGTGCCGTTCGTGTGCCTGGCGCTGGCCATGATGATCGGCGCGATCCTCGGGCCGCCGGGGTCGAGCGAGCGGCGGCGCGCGGTCGGCGCGGTCGGTGCCGGGGTACTCGTCCTGCTCATCATCTGGAACTTCATCTACTTCTACCCGATCTACACGGGCCAGCCGATCCCCAAGAGCGCCTGGCACAACCGGATGTGGTTCGACACCTGGGTCTAGGCCACGGCACTCGACACGCCCCGGACCCGTACACCGAAAGCGCCGTCCGCGCAGCAACGGTGGTCATACTTGGCCGTCATCGAGCGATGCCGGTCAATGCCGATCGTCATCCTGTGGCCCCGGGCGGCCAGGGAGGGACCCATTGAGCACCCCGAAGACCGTGTACGTCGTCGAGCACAACAAGCCGGAACAGGCCGAGGACCACGGTGCGCTGCGTACCGTCGCGCCCGCCTGCAAGGAGCCGGCGCTCGCCGCTTTCCTCGACTTTCCTCGACTTTCCTCGACTGTCTCGACTTTCCTCGACATCGAACAGGCCGGAGAGGAAGCCGGGATCTGGGGCGGACGGCAGCACTACCCGGGTCTGACCTGGCAGGAGAGCGACAACCCGCTGCTCGGCAACGCGACCGGCCTCCAGGCCACGACCGAGGTCGACGGGCAGAAGACGGTGGTCTTCCGCGTGACGGCGGTGGAGGTGATCGCCGGGCAGTGCCGGGCAGCGCCGGCCCCCGTCGCAGCAGCCGGCCATCTGAAGGGACGCGTGGGGCGCCCGCGTCGCACGCGTCACAGGGCCGAGACTCACTCCAACACCCCGTGTCCCATAGAGTGCGCTGCACGTTCTTGTGTGCGTGCTGAAGAACGAGGATTCGGGAGGGGATCGGTGACATGCGCCGTGAGGTGAGGTACGGGCTGATCGGCGGGGCGGTCGCCCTGGTCCTGGGCGGCGTCGGCGGCTACACGCTGCTCGGCGGGTCCGGCGACGACCAGGCCCAGGAGGTCCGCGCGGCCCGGGACGGCAAGCCCGGCGACGGAGCGCCCGAGGTGAAGTCCGGTCCGCTGTCCGCCGAGGAAGTGACCGGCACCGCGGGGAAGTTCCTCGACGCCTGGAAGGCGGGCGCCGCCGACCGGGCCGCCGCCCTCACCGACGACGTGAAGTCGGCCACCGCCGGGCTGGCCGCGTTCCCGAAGCAGACCCACTTCACGGACCTGAAGCTCACCCCGGGCAAGGCCACCGGTGACAAGGTCGCCTACACCGTCGCCGCCCAGATCTCGTACAAGGGCCTGAAGGCTCCCGTCTCGTACGGCACCTCACTGACCGTCAAGCGCGACCAGCGCACCGGCGAACCGCGGGTCGCCTGGGCGCCCGGCGTCCTGCACCCGAAGCTGGGCAAGGGCGACGTGCTGCGGACCGGCGAGTCCGAGGCGCCGCCCATCAGAGCCGTGGACCGCAACGGCACCGAGCTGACCAAGGAGGCGCACCCGGCGCTGGCCGGGGTGCTGGACAGCCTGCGCGACAAGTACGGCAGGAAGACGGACGGCAAGCCCGGCGTGGAGCTGTTTATCCACCGGGCCGCCGGCGACAAGGCGACCCAGAAGCCCGACGAGACGCTCAAGGTGCTCTCCAAGGGCAAGCCGGGCACCCTGAAGACCACCCTGGACGCCAAGGTGCAGGCGGCGGCGGAGAAGGCGGTCAAGGGCAAGCCGAAGGCGTCCGCGGTCGCCCTCAAGCCGAGCACCGGCGAGATCCTGGCCCTCGCCAACTCGCCGGAGAAGGGCTTCAACACGGCAGCCCAGGGCTCGCTGGCACCCGGCTCGACGATGAAGGTCGTCACGGCGTCGATGCTCATCGACAAGGGACTGACGGCGCCGGACAAGCCGCACCCGTGCGAGAAGTTCGTGACGGTCGGCGGCTGGAAGTTCCAGAACCTGAACAAGACCGAGATCAAGAACGGCACCTTCGCGCAGAGCTTCGCCGCGTCCTGCAACAACGCCTTCATCTCGATGGCGGAGAAGCTGGCGAACGACGACCTGACCAAGCAGGCCCGCGACGTCTTCGGCATCGGCCTGAACTGGCAGACGGGCATCCCGACCTTCGACGGCGCGGTGCCGGTGCAGAGCGACGCGCAGATGGCCGCCTCGCTGATCGGGCAGGGCGGGGTGCGGATGAACCCGCTGACCGTCGCCTCGGTCGCGGCGACCGTGCAGAACGGCGGCTTCCACCAGCCGTACATCGTCGCGCCCTCGCTGGACGGCCGCGCCCTGGCCAAGGCCCCGCGCTCGATGAAGCCGGCCACCGCGTCCGCGCTGAAGTCGCTGATGAAGCTGACCGCCACCTCCGGTACGGCGGCGGAGGCGATGTCCGGGCTCAGCGGTGACATCGGCGCGAAGACCGGTTCGGCCGAGGTCGACGGGCAGGAGAAGCCGAACGCCTGGTTCACCGCCTACCGCGGCGACATCGCGGCGGCGGCCGTCGTCCCGGCCAGCGGCCACGGCGGCTCGAACGCCGGCCCGGTCGTCCGCTCGATCCTCTCGGCGGGCTGAGCCGCCGCTCCGCGGCGGCCGCCCCGGAGTGATCTCGCACACCCCTCCCGCCGGCCATCGCGTGGCCCGTACAGCGACAGCTAGCGTGCGGGCCATGTGCCCTTCCCCGTACGGTCACCACGCCACCCGCCCACCGGCCCCCGGCGCCGCCGGGTTCCCGGCCCCGTACGCCCGCAACCGGTCCGTCCACGCGCGCGGGCGGACCGCATGAGCCCCTGGGTCGTCGCGGCGGTCCTGGTCGCCGCCGTCACGCACGCGAGCTGGAACGCGATCGCGCACCACATCAAGGACCAGTTGGTCGCCTTCACGCTGGTCGGCGGCGGCGGTGCGGTCTGCGGCGCGGTGCTGGCCTGCTGCACGCCGCTGCCCGCGGCCGGCGCCTGGCTACCGCTCGCCGCCTCCGCCGTGCTGCACGTCGTCTACCAGGTACTGCTGATGCGGTCCTTCCACCTGGGCGAGTTCGGGCAGATGTATCCCATCGCCCGGGGCACCGCACCGCTCGTCGTCACGGTCCTCGCCGCCGTCTTCGTCGGGGAGCTGCCCGACGCCTGGGCGCTGGCCGGCGTCGTGCTCGCCTCGGTGGGCCTGGTCGGCGTGGCCCTGTGGGGCATCCGGGGTTCCGGTACGAAGCCGCACTGGCCGGCCATCGTGGCCGCCCTCGCCACCGGGCTGGCCATCGCCTCGTACACGACGGTGGACGGTGTCGGCGTCCGCGCCTCCGGCACCCCGCTCGGCTACATCGCCTGGCTGATGATCCTCGAAGGCGTGGCGATCCCCGCGTACGCGCTGGCCACCCGCCGCGGTCTGCTGCTCGCCCAGCTCCGCCCGGTGGCCCTGCGCGGCGCGGCCGGCGGCGTGCTGTCCGTCTTCGCGTACGGCCTGGTGCTGTGGGCCCAGACGCGGGCCCCGCTGGCGCCGGTCGCCGCGCTGCGCGAGTCGTCGATCATCGTCGGCGCGGCCATCGGCACCCTGTTCTTCAAGGAACGTTTCGGCGCCCCGCGCCTCGCGGCGGCGGGGCTGATGGTCGCGGGAATCGCCCTGATGCTGCGCTAGGTCCCGCCCTCCGGGTCGGCCCGGGTCCGGCTCAGCCCGGGTCCGGCTCGCCGCGCAGCGCCCGGCGCAGGGGCGTGTTGGCGATCAGGATGCCGCCGTCCACCGGGAGGGTGACGCCGGTGATCCAGGCGGCGTCGGCGGAGGCCAGGAAGGCCACGGCGGCGGCGATGTCGTCGGGGCGGCCGACGCGGCCCAGGGGGTACTCGGCCGCGGCGCGCTCCAGCGCTTCGGGGCGGTCTCCCCAGTTGGGGGTGTCGACCGTGCCGGGCGCGACCAGGTTGACCCGTACGCCCCGCCCGGCCGCCTCGCCCGCGAGGGTGCGGGTGAGGGAGGCCAGGCCCGCCTTGGCGGCGCTGTAGGCGTGGTTGCCGAAGTCCTGCTCGCCGTTGACCGAGCCGACGCTGACGATCGCGCCGCGGCCGCCGGCGGCGGCCAGGTGGGGCAGGGCGGCGCGGGCGCAGCGGAAGGCGCCGTTGAGGGTGACGTCCAGGTCACCGGCCCAGTCGTCGTCCCGGTGGTCCTCGAAGAGCGGGGGGTCGGGCAGGCACCGGCAGGCGTTGTTGACCAGCACGTCGAGCCCGCCGAAGCGCCGCACGGCGTGCGTGACGGCCGCCTCGACGGCGGCGCGGTCCGCGACGTCGCAGGCGAGCGCCTCGGCGGTGCCGCCGTGCTCCCGTACGTCGGCGTGGTCCCGGATGCGGGCGGCCGCCTTCTCGGCCCGCTCCCCGTCCAGGTCGGTGACCAGGACCCGCGCTCCCTCGGCGGCGAGCCGCCGGGCGGTGGCCTCGCCGATGCCCTGGCCCGCACCGGTGATCAGGACGCGGTAACCGTCGAATCGCCTCATGCGCCCACCCTGACGCACGGGCCCCGCGAGCAACAGACCGCGGCGTGGCCGAGGTGGCGCGGCAGTCGCCGTCGGCCCGCACCGTGTGCAGGCGGGAGGGGACGGGACAACGGCTACGTCATCCGTGGAGCCGGCGGGCTGCCTGGTGGGGGCGAGGCGGCTGTCACGGTGAGGTGTCCGTCGCCGGGAGGTGGAGGGTGAAGGTGGTGCCGGGACCGGGGTGGTGGGTGTGGGCGGTGAGTGTGCCGTGGTGGCGGTGAGCGATGTCGCGGGCGATGGCCAGGCCGAGGCCGCTGCCGCCGGTGTCGCGGGCGCGGGCCTCGTCGAGGCGGGTGAAGCGCTCGAAGACCCGTTCCAGGTCCTGGGGGGCGAGCGGGGCGCCGTCGTTGTGCACGGAGACGTCCCAGCCGTCCTCGTGGGGGGCGATGGTGACCGTGACACGGTCGGCGGCGTGCCGGTGGGCGTTGTCGAGGAGGTTGCGCAGGAGCCGGTGGAGCTGGAGGGCGTCACCGCTCGCGGGCGCTTCCTCGGGGAAGGACCCGAGGGTGATCGGGTGGCCGTGGTGGCCGTATTCGTGGGCGAGTTCGTGGGCGATCTCGACCAGGTCGACGACGTCCCGGGGCTCGGCTGTGTCGGGACGGGCGAGATAGAGGAGGTCGTCGGTGACGCGGCGGAGCCGGTCGGTGGCCTTGAGGGCGTCGAGGACGGCTTCGGTGAGGTGTTCGGGGTGGGCGAGGGCGATTTCGAGCTGGGTGTGCAGGGCCGTGAGGGGGGAGCGGAGTTCGTGGGAGGCGTCGGCGACGAAGCGGCGTTGCCGTTCGGCGGCTTCTTCGAGGTGGTTCAAGGTGGTGTTCGTGGTCTCGGCCAGAGCACGGATACGGTCCCGGGCCACCGGTACGGGAACCCGCCGGTGCAGGTCGGTGGTGTCGGTGATGTCCGCCACCTGCGCGCGGATGGCCTCGACGGGATGCAGGGACCGGCGGGTGGTGATCCAGGCGGTGGCCGCCACGACCAGGGCGGCGGCGGGGACGCCGGCCTTCAGGGGCGCATCGAGCGAGGCGACGGCCGCGTCGGCGTCGTCGGGCAGGACCAGGTGGTAGACGGTGCGTCGGCACCTGCCCGGTGCGTCGGCGGGGTCGGTGCAGCGGTGCGCGGAGAGGGTGTAGCGGGCGGCGACGGCGGTGACGTCTCGGTGGAGCAGGCGTTCGATGCGTTGGTGGGCCTGCTTGCGGAGGGTCGCGGCGGCGGGGTCGTCGCCCCGGGGGAGGGCGGCCTCGACCTGGGCGTGCCACCGGTGCGCGAGGCCGCGGGTCCGCTCGACGTCGAGGGTGGCGGTGCGGGTCCAGTCGGAGCCGGCGTCGGGTGGGGCGGGCGGCAGTAGTTCATCGAGGCCGTCCAGGGCGACGGCGATGCCGGCGGCGGGGTGGAGGCGTCCGCTGTCGTCGATTTCGATCTTGGGCCAGAAGCCCTGCTCGAAGACGTGGCTCTGGTCCGTGGTCGCCTCGGTCGCCGCGGTGGTGCGGGCCTGGACCGCGGCGAGGCCGGCGGTCTGCCGGAGGGTCTCGTCGTAGACGTGGCCGCGCAGCCACCACGCTCCGGCGGTGAAGACGACGCAGGCGGCGAGCCCCGCGAGGATCGCGGCCCGGGCCTCGGTCGGTACCCGTCGCAGCACCCCGGCCCGCGGCCCGTGCGCCGCCGTCCGGCCCGGGCTTCCCGGGCCTCCCGGGGGAACGGCGCGCTCACTCACCGGAGCTCCCCAGGGGAGCCAGGCGGTAGCCGTAACCGCGGACGGTCTCGATCGAACGGGTCCCGAAAGGGGTGTCGATCTTGCGGCGGAGCGCGGAGACGTACACCTCGACGATCGAGGCGTCACCGCGGAAGGCCGGGTCCCACACCTCGTCGAGGATCTCGCCCTTGGACAGCACCCGCCCCTCGGCGCGGATCAGCGCGGCGAGCACGCCGAACTGTTTGCCGGTGAGGTGCACGGCGGTGGCGCCGCGGCCGGCCCGGCGGGTGGCCAGGTCGATCCACAGGTCGCCGTGGCACAGCACGGGTGAGGTGCCGGTGCGGCCGCCGCGCCGCAGGAGGGCCCGCAGCCGGGAGAGGAGGACGACGTAGGAGAACGGCTTGGTGAGGTAGTCGTCGGCTCCGGTGTCCAGTCCCTCGGCTTCGTCGTACTCGCCGTCCTTCGCGGTCAGCATCAGTACCGGTGTGGTGATGCCGGCGGCCCGCAGCCGGCCGCACACCCCGTAGCCGTGGAGGCGGGGCAGCATCACGTCCAGGATGATCACGTCGTGCTCCCCGGCCAGCGCGATGTCCAGTCCGGTGGCGCCGTCGGTGGCGACCTCCACGGTGTAGCCCTCGGCGGTCAGGCCCCGCCGAATGGCGGGGCCGACCTGGGGATCGTCCTCGACGAGCAGAATGCGGTGCACACCGGCAAGCCTGGCACACTTTCCCCTTTTGGTTTCTTAAGGAATCTTCAGGGTCCCGGCAGGGCCGGACACCGGCGGCGGATCTTCAGGTTTTCTTCGGGACGGTGTGCGCAGAATGCGGCCGTCCAGCTCATCCGGCGCCGCGCCGGAAAGCCCCGCTGCGCGTATCGGTGCCGTCCCATCGGCCTGGCCGTCGCGGAAGCGGAAAAGGCCCGAACTCACGATGCTCGAAGGTTGTCCGGCCATGCACATTGCCTTTCTCATTCACAACGCCTACGGCATCGGCGGCACGATTCGGGCCACGTACAATCTCGCCGCGGTGTTGGCCGAGCAGCATGATGTGGAGATCACGTCGGTGTTCCGGCACCGCGATGTGCCGGTGATGGATGTGCCGGCGAAGGTGCGGCTGAACCCTCTGGTGGACCTGCGTGCCGCGTCCGCCGGTTTCGAGGGCGCGGACCCCCGGCACGCGGAGCCCGCCAGGATCTTCCCTCGCGCGGACGGACGGCACAGGCAGTACAGCCGTCTCACGGATTCCCGTATCGGGCACTACCTGTCGCGGCTGGAGGCCGACGTGGTCGTCGGGACCCGGCCCGGTCTCAACACGCACATCGCTCGCCAGACGCGCGCGGCCGGTATCCGTGTGGGGCAGGAGCATCTGACGTTCTCGGGTCATGGTTTCCGGCTGCGGCACGAGATACGCCATCGCTATCGGTTGCTGGACGCCATCACCACGGTGTCCGAGTCCGACGCCCGATCGTATCGGCGGCTCCATTTCCCGGGAGTGCGGGTGGAGGCGATACCGAACAGTGTCCCGCCGGTTTCCGTCGAGCCTGCCGACGGCAGCGGCAAGGTCATCATCGCGGCGGGGCGGCTGATTCCGCTCAAGCGATACGACATTCTGGTCAGGGCATTCGCCGAAGTGGCCGACAAGCACCCGGACTGGCAACTCCGCATCTTCGGCGAAGGCGACACCACGGGCAATGAGAAGGAACCCCTCACCCGTCTGATCAGTGAACTCGGGCTGTGCGGCAAGGTGCATCTCATGGGCAAGGCCGACCCCCTCGAACCGGAATGGGTGAAGGGGTCGATCGCCGCCTCGGCTTCCGATCGCGAGTCGTTCGGCATGACCCTCGTCGAGGCGATGCGCTGTGGTCTGCCCGTCGTCTCGACGGACTGCCCCGTCGGACCGCGCGAGATCATCGAGGACGGCGTCGACGGCTGCCTGGTGCCCACCGGCGACGTCGGCGGCATGGCCGCGGCGCTGCTCGCCCTCGTGGACGACGACCGGCTGCGCCGGCGCATGGGCGAGGCGGCGCTGCGGAACGCGGCCCGCTTCGACCCCTCCCTCATAGCCGAGCGGCACCAGGACCTCTACCAGGACCTGCTCCGGCGCGGGCCCGGTCGCCGTTCGATCGGCCTGGGCCGGCGAGCCGGCTTCCGAGCACGCACCCGTGCCATCGAGACCGCGCGCACTGCGCGCTCCGCCACGCGCGCCGTGGTGAGCAAGCTCGGCGCCCCCTGAACGAGCGCTCGGTCTCTCCGCACGGCGACAGCGCGCGGGGATGAACTGTCCGACCTGGTGGACGCGTTGTCGTGGGCGGACGGTCGTGCGGGGGCACACCCGTGCAGTGCCCCGGGAGCGTCACCGACGCGGAACCGAGGCGGGCCCCGAAGACCGGACTCAGCCTTCCAGCGCCGCCCGCAGGCCCCGTACCAGCGCCTGGGCGCGGGGGTCGGCCGTGACGTTCTGCTGCATCCCGTTGGTGACGTAGCCGAAGGCCGTACCGGACTCCGGGTCGGCGAAGGCCAGGCAGCCGCCGCGGCCGGGGTGGCCGAAGGAGCCGGGGGCCAGGAGCGGCGAGGCGGGGCCGTGCAGCATGTAGCCGAGGCCGAAGCGGGTGGTGACCACGAGGGTGCGGTCGGGGCCCGCCGACTCCTCCGTACGGGCCAGGGTGAGCGTGGCCGGCGCGAAGAGGCGGGGGTGGCCGTCGACGGGGCCGATGAGCGCCGCGTAACAGCGGGCCAGGGCGCGGGCGGTGGCGATGCCGTTGGAGGCGGGGAGTTCGGCGGCGCGGTAGGCGTCGGCGTTCTCGTCGGGGGCCGGGGTGATGACGTCGAAGGCGCGCCGGGTGAGGGAGGCGGGGTCGCGGTAGGCGTCGGTGACGGCGCGTTTGGGGCGTACGCGCAGTCCGGCCGCGGCCGGCGGGGCCGGTGCCTCGACGCCGGCGAGGCGGCCGGCCCGGGCCCGGGCGTCGGCGGGTGCGCCGACCCACAGGTCCAGTCCGAGGGGCCCGGATATCTCGTCGGCTATCCAGGTGCCGATGGTGCGGCCGGTGATCCGCCGGACCAGTTCGGCCAGCAGCCAGCCATAGGTCCGGGCGTGGTAGCCGTGTTCGGCGCCGGGGGTCCAGGCGGGGGCCTGGGCGGCGAGGGCGGCGGGGCCGCTGACGCCGTCGACGGCTTGTTCGGGGGTGAGCGGGGTGTCCAGGACGGGCAGGCCGGCGCGGTGCGAGAGGAGGTGGCGGACCAGGACGCGTTCCTTGCCGGCGGCCTTGAACTCGGGCCAGTACGTGCCGACGGGCGCGTCCAGGTCGAGCAGGCCGCGCTGGTGCAGCAGGAGCGGGACGATCGCGGCGACGCCCTTGGTGGCGGAGCGGATGATCTGGGCGGTGCGGGCCTCCCAGGGGGCGGCGCCGTCCGCGGGGCCGTCGGCGTCCCTGCTGCCGCCCCACAGGTCGACGATCTTGCGCCCGTGCCGGTAGACGGCGACAGCCGCGCCGCGCTCGCCGCGCCGCGCGAAGTTGGCCGCAAAGGCGTCCCGGACCGGCTCGAAGCCGTCCGCGACCGTGCCCTGGACGTCCACCACTGTTTCCCGCTTCCCACTCATCCGTCGCGTTTGTGACCTATCAATGGTGCAACGCGCGGATCAGTGCTGGTGACCAGGGGCGGCGGCGAACGCGGTGTGCGGGGGTGCCGTCAGGGCGTGGGGATCGTCACAGAGCGCGGATCGAAACCGAAGGGCAGTTCGAGTCGGTGCGCGGCCATCAGTTCCGTGTCGCCCAGCAGGTCCTGGGTGGGCCCGTCGGCGGCGATGACGCCCTCGGACAGGACGACGGCGCGCGGGCACAGTTCGAGCGCGTACGGCAGGTCGTGCGTGACCATCAGCACCGTCACGTCCAATGCCCGCAGGATGTCCGCGAGTTCACGGCGCGAGGCGGGGTCGAGGTTGGAGGACGGCTCGTCCAGGACGAGGATCTCGGGGTGCGTCGCGAGGACGGTGGCGACCGCGACCCGGCGGCGCTGCCCGAAGGAGAGGTGGTGCGGCGGGCGGTCGGCGTGGTCCGCCATGCCGACCCGGCCGAGTGCCTCGGCGACCCGCGCCGCCAGTTCGGCGCCGCGCAGTCCGGCCGCGGCGGGCCCGAAGGCGACGTCCTCGCGGACGGTGGGCATGAAGAGCTGGTCGTCGGGGTCCTGGAAGACGATGCCGACGCGGCGGCGGATCTCGGCGAGATGGCGTCGGCCCACGGGCAGCCCGGCGACCGTGACGGTGCCGGCGCCGGGCGTGAGGATGCCGTTCAGGTGCAGGACGAGGGTGGTCTTGCCGGCGCCGTTGGGGCCGAGCAGCGCGACCCGCTCGCCGCGGGCCACGGTCAGGTCCACGCCGAAGAGGGCCTGGTGCCCGTCGGGGTAGGCGTAGGCGAGCCCGGCGACCTCCAGGGACGGCGCGGGGGCCGCCGGTGCGGAGGCGGGAGCCGCCGGTGCGGAGGCGGAGGCCGGGGGCGGCGCGGCAGCCGCCGGTACGGGTGCGGTGGCGCGGGTGCGCGCGGGGTCGTTCACAGGGTCCATCCCAGCAGGCATACGGCGAGGGCGGCGGTGGGCAGGGCGGCGGCGCGGGTCCACTGGGCGCCGGTCGCCGCGGCGGCGTCCGGTACGGGCAGGGGGCCCGTGCCGCCGCGGCTGATCATGGCGAGGTGGACGCGTTCGCCGCGTTCGTAGGAGCGGATGAACAGGGCGCCCGCCGACTTGGCGAGGACTCCCCAGTGGCGTACGCCGCGCGCCTCGAAGCCGCGGGAGAGGCGGGCGACGCGCATCCGCCGCAGCTCGTCGGCGATGACGTCGCCGTACCGGATCATGAAGGAGGCGATCTGGACGAGCAGCGGCGGCATCCGCAGCCGTTGCAGGCCGAGCAGCAGGCCGCGCAGGTCGGTGGTGGCGGCGAGCAGGACGGAGGCGGCGACGCCCAGCGTGCCCTTGGCGAGGATGTTCCAGGCGCCCCAGAGTCCGGGCTCGCTCAGCGCCGTCCCCAGGATGTGGACGCGCGGCCCGGTGGCGACGAACGGCATCAGCACGGCGAAGGCCACGAACGGCACCTCGATGAGCAGCCGCCTGAGCAGGAACCCGGCGGGCACCCGGGCCGCCGCGGCCACCCCGGCGAGCAGCAGCGCGTACAGGGCGAAGCTCCAGACGGCGGTACGCGGGGTGGCGACGACGGTCAGGACGAAGCAGAGCACGGCCGCGATCTTGCAGTGCGGCGGCAGGGCGTGCACCGGCGAGTGCCCGTGCCGGTAGAGCTTGTGGGCGTGCCCGGCGCCCATGTCAGGCCGATTCCGGGGTGTGCCGCGGGGGCGCCGGGGGGTCCGTGGCGGCGGCGTCCCGGGCCGCGCCCCGGCGGCGCCGTACGACGACGAAGACGCCGGTGCCGACGGCGAGCGTCGCGCCCACCCCGATCACCCCGGCGAGCCCGCCGGAGAGGCGGGGGTCCGCGATGTCCTTGACGCTGTAGTCGGCCAGCGGGGAGTCCTTCGCGGCGTGTTCCTCGGTTCTGGCGTCGATGCCCTTGTCCCTGGCGACCTTCTCCAGGCCGTCCGGGCTGGTGGAGGCGTAGTAGCTGACGCCGCCCGCGCAGACGAGCGCGACGGCGGCCCCGGCCAGCCAGAGGCGGCGGGTGGAGCGCCGGGCGGCGGCGGGCCGCGGGGCGCCACCCGCGGCGGCCTCCCCGGCCTCCGCGCCCGGCCGCGGGGTGGCCGCCCGGTCGTCCCGCGGTCCGGCGCCGGGCGCCGCCGCAGACCCGCCGCCGGGCTTCCGCTCCCCCGCTCCTGCCTCCGCTCCTGGCGCGGGTCCGGCCAAGGGGGAAGTCCGCAGTTGGAGCGGCTTGGCCAGCCCGCGCGCCCCGTACACGAGGTCGGGGCGCACGGCGAGGACCGCACCGACGGTGAGTGCGGTGATGGCGGCCTCGCCGATGCCGATGAGGACGTGCACGCCGGTCATCGCCGCGAGGACGGTGCCGATCGGTACGTCGGTGGTGCCGCCCAGCGCGTACAGGCCGGTGAAGGCGACGGCGGCGGCCGGTACGGAGACCACGGCGGCCACGAAGGCGGCGGCCGTCACCGCGCGGCGGCCGCGCGGCAGCGCCTTCACCAGGCCGCGGAAGATCCCGTACGCGACGACGGTGGTCACCACCGCCATGTCGGTGATGTTGACGCCGAGCGCGGTCAGCCCGCCGTCCGCGAAGAGCACGGCCTGCATGAGCAGGACGACGGAGACGCAGAGCACGCCCGTGTACGGGCCGACGAGGATGGCGGCCAGCGCGCCGCCGAGCAGGTGCCCGCTGGTCCCGGCGGCGACGGGGAAGTTGAGCATCTGGACGGCGAAGACGAACGCGGCGACCAGGCCGGCGAGCGGTGCGGTGCGCTCGGCGCCGAGCGCGGCGGGCGGCCCGGCGCCGCCCAGTTCGCGGCGGGCGCCGCGCAGGCTGACGGCGACGGCGGCAGCGGCGAGGACGCCGGTGGCGGCCGATACGGGGGCGTCGATGAATCCGTCGGGTACGTGCATGAGGGTCTCCGCTCAGCCGCGCAACCTCTTCATCGTGGCCGTACTGCAAACGGGTCGCAAGAGCGCCCGTAGCGCCAAAAGGCTACGGCGCGTCACCCCCACAGCGGCAAAAGGTGGCGAACCCGGGCAGGGGCGCAAAGGCTTGGGTCCATGACCACGGCCGCCGCGCAAGCCCCCTCCCCCGAGGCGCGGAGCACGCCGCCCGCGCTCGGCCGCCGCCGTACCAACCTCGTCTTCACCACGATCGTGCTCGGCATGCTGCTGGCCGCCCTGGACCAGACGATCGTGTCCACCGCGCTGCCCACGATCGTGGCGGACCTGGGCGGCGGCGGGCACATGGCGTGGGTGGTGACGGCGTACCTGCTGGCGGAGACCGTCTCGACGGTGCTGGTCGGCAAGTTCGGCGACCTCTTCGGCCGGAAGATCGTCTTCCAGGTCAGTGCGGTGGTCTTCGTCGGCGGCTCGATCCTCGCCGGGGCCTCGACCTCGATGCTGATGCTGGTCGCGGCCCGCGCCGTGCAGGGCATCGGGGGCGGCGGGCTGATGGTGACGGCGATGGCGCTGATCGCGGACGTCATCCCGCTGCGCGAACGCGGCAAGTACCAGGGCGCGCTGGGTGCCGTCTTCGGGGTGACGACGGTCGTCGGGCCCACGCTGGGCGGCCTGTTCACCGACCACGCCTCCTGGCGCTGGTGCTTCTACGTCAACATCCCCGTCGCGATCGTCATGGTCGTCATGGCGGCGCGGACGGTGCCGGTCGTCCGGGCCGCGGTGCGCCCGGTGATCGACTACATCGGCATCGTGCTGGTCGCGCTGGGCGCCTCCGGCCTGGTGCTGGGCCTGGAGTGGGGCGGCAATGAGTACGCCTGGGGCTCGCCGGTCATCATCGGCCTGTTCGTGGGATCGGTGCTGCTGCTGGCGGCCTTCGTGTTCGTGGAGCTGCGGGCCAAGGAGCCGATGCTCCCGATGCACCTGTTCCGCAACCCGGTCTTCACCGTCTGCTCGGTGCTCAGCTTCATCGTCGGCTTCGCGATGCTCGGCGCGATGACGTACCTGCCGACGTATCTCCAGTTCGTCGACGGGGTCTCGGCGACCATGTCGGGCGTACGGACCCTGCCGATGGTCGCCGGGCTGCTGGGCACCTCGATGCTCTCCGGCGTCGTCGTCAGCCGCACCGGCCGCTACCGGGTCTTCCCCATCGCCGGTACCGGGGTGATGGCGCTCGGCCTGTATCTGATGTCGACCATGGGCGCGGACACCGGCGTGTGGCTGGAGTCGCTGTACATGTTCGTGCTCGGCCTCGGCATCGGCCTGGCCATGCAGGTGCTGACCATCGCCGTGCAGAACACGGTGAACTACCACGAGCTGGGCTCGGCGACCTCCGGTGTGACCTTCTTCCGTACCCTCGGGTCGTCGTTCGGCACGGCCGTCTTCGGCACCCTCTACAGCAACCGCCTCGACCCCAATCTGAAGGCCGCCCTGGCGAAGTCACCGGGCGTGCCCCCGGAGGCCGCCGCCAGCCCGCAGGCGCTGCACCGGCTGCCCACTGCGCAGGCCAGGCCGGTGATCGACGCGTACGCGGACACCGTCAACCACGTCTTCCAGTGGGTGGTGCCGGTCGCGCTGGCCGGGTTCCTGGTGGCGTGGTTCCTGAAGGAGGTGCCGCTGCGCGACAGCGCGCGGGCGGCCGCCGGTGATCTCGGCGAGGGGTTCGCCGCGCCCGATTCCACCGACTCCGACCAGCAGTTGGAGCGTGCGGTGGCGCGGGTGATGCGCAAGGCGGAGGGGCCGGTGAGCCTGGAGGTGCTGGCCGCGTCCGGCAGTCCGCTCACGCCCGGCCAGGCGTGGGCGCTGGGCCAGATCCACTGGCGTACGCGTATCCACGGCCGGACGTCGCTGACCGCCGTCGCGCAGGCGCACCGGATGCCGGACGAGGTGCTGGAGCCGGTCTTCTCGCGGGTGGTGGCGTCCGGGTACGCGCGCTACGGCGACGACGGCGGGCTGGAGCCGACCGAAGCGGGCCGCAGGGAGACCGACCGGCTGATCGTCGCCTGGCGGGAGTGGCTGGACGAGCGGCTGGAGGGCTGGACCGCCGAGGACCCCGAGGACCGCGCCCGCCTGGCGCGGGCGCTGGACAGCATGGCGGCGCGGCTGCTGGACGAGGACTCCTCGCACCGGGAGCGCACCGCGGTCTGACGCCGGTACGGACCACGGCCGTCCAAGTGCGCGAGGTCCGCCCTGGACGGGGCCACGGGCCGAGGTTAGGTTGCCAGGGCAACTGTCCTGCCCGTGTGAGGAGCCGGCCACTGTGACAGCAGCCGTTCAGGGCACCTGTGCCCCCGAATTCGAGAACGTACGGGCCGAGTTCGAGCGCAACTTCGCCGAGCGTGGCGAGGTGGGCGCGGCGCTCGCGGTGACCCTGGACGGCGAGTCCGTCGTCGACCTGTGGGGCGGGCACGCCGACGCCGACGGCGCCCGTCCGTGGCAGCGCGACACGCTGGTCAACGTCTACTCGACGAGCAAGGGTATGACCGCTCTCTGCGCCCACCTGCTGGCCGACCGGGGCGAGTTGGACCTGGACGCACCGGTCTCCCGCTACTGGCCGCAGTTCGCGCAGGCGGGCAAGGGCGACCTGCCGGTGCGCTGGCTGCTCTCCCACCGCGCGGGCCTCATCGGCCCGCGGGAGCGGCTGACGCCAGAGGACGTGTACGACTGGGAGAAGACCTGCGCGGTCCTGGCCGCCACCGAACCGTGGTGGGAGCCGGGCACCGCGCAGGGCTACCACGCCGTCAGCTTCGGCTTCCTGGTCGGCGAGGTGATACGCCGCGTCACCGGCGTCCCGCTCGGCACCTTCCTGCGTACGGAGATCACCGAACCGCTCGGCGCCGACCTCTACATCGGCACGCCCGCCTCGGAACACGGCCGCTGCGCCCAGTTGATCGGCCCGGACGGCGGCGGCACCCTCAGCGGCGCGTTTCCGGGGCTGCCGGACGGGCCCGTACGGTCCCTGGACGCCCACCCGTTCGCCCCCTTGGCGATCGCCATGGGCCACCTGCCCATGGGCGACGTGAACAGCGCCGCCTGCCGCTCGGCCGAGATACCCGCCGCCAACGGCAACGCCACCGCCCACGGCCTGGCGACGGTCTACCGCGCCCTGGCCGACGGCGAGCTGGTCGGCCCCGGCAGCCTCGCGGCCCTGCGGGAACGGCAGAGCCGGCCCGACGAGCCCGACCTGGTGCTCGACGCGGCGGCGCCGGGGTCCCTGCCGTTCGCCTGGGCCGGCGGCTTCATGCTCAACGCGTTCGGCTACTTCGGCCCCAACAAGGCCGCCTTCGGGCACGGCGGCGCGGGCGGCTCGCTCGCCTTCGCCGACCCGGAGAACCGGCTGTCGTACGCGTATGTGATGAACAAGTTCGGGGGCAGCACGACCGGCGGCGACCTCCGCAACCTCGCGCTGGTCGAAGCGGTGTACGCGTCCCCCGAACTGGCCCGGCGCACCGGCTGAGACGCGGACGTGGCGCGGCCCGGCGCACCGGCTGAGATACGGATACGGCACGGCCCGGCGGCGGTCCCGTTTCCGGCGGGACCCGTCGCCGGGCCGTGCGCCGCGCCGCGCCCCGTCCCCACGGGGCGGCGCGGGCCGGGGCGGACGCGCCGCTCACGCGGCCGCCCCGGGGGTCGTCACACCTTGACGGGTGCCGGCTGCTCGGCCGGTTCGGGTGCGAGGTGCTTCTGGAGCTGTTCGCCTTCCACGTCCACGTTGGGCAGGGCGCGCTGGAGCCACTTGGGCAGCCACCACGCCGCGCGGCCGAGGAGGGCGAGAACGGCGGGGACGAGGGCCATGCGGACCACGAACGCGTCGAAGAAGACGGCGACCGCCAGCCCGAAGCCGATCATCTTGATCATGGATTCGGAGGAGCCGATGAAGCCGGCGAAGACCGAGATCATGATGACCGCGGCGGCCGTGACCACCCGCGCGCCGTGCCGGAACCCGGTGACGACCGCCTGTCCGGGCCGCTCCCCGTGGACGTACGCCTCGCGCATCCGCGTGACGAGGAAGACCTCGTAGTCCATGGCGAGTCCGAAGACCACACCCACCATGAAGATCGGCATCATGCTCATGACCGGACCGGTCTGCTCGACGCCGAAGAGGCCGGACAGCCAGCCCCACTGGAAGACCGCGACCACCGCGCCGAGCGCCGCGACGACGGACAGCAGGAAGCCGAGGGCCGCCTTCAAGGGCACCAGGACCGAGCGGAAGACGACCATCAGCAGCAGGAAGGCCAGGCCGACCACCAGCGCCAGGTAGGGCAGCAGGGCGTCGTTGAGCTTCTCGGAGACGTCGATGTTCATCGCGGTGGTGCCGGTGACCAGCGCCCGGGCGTCGGCGGCCCGCGCCACGTCACCCGCCGTACCGCGGATCTCGTGGACCAGGTCCTCGGTCTCGGTGCTGCTCGGCTTGGACTTCGGGACGACGCCCAGCATCGCCGTGTCCCCGGCCTGGTTGAAGGTGGGCGGGGTGACGGCCGCGACGCCGTCCAACTCGGCGACGGTGGTGGCGACCTGGGCGGCCGCCGCCTTCGGGTCCTTGCCGCCCTGCCCGTCCACGACCAGCGTCAGCGGGCCGTTGAAGCCCGGCCCGAAGCCGTCGGAGAGCAGGTCGTACGCCTTGCGCTGAGTGGTGCTGGTGGGCTGCGCGCCGTCGTCCGGCAGGCCCATCTCCAGCGAACCGGCGGGCAGGGCGATGACGCCCAGGCCGACGACTCCGGCCAGCAGCACGGCGACCGGCCGCCGCAGCACGAAGCGCGCCCAGCGGGTGCCCATGTTGGGCTTGCCGCCCTCGGCCTCCCCCGCGGCGGGGGCGCCCTTGCGGGCCTTGCGGCTCAGGACCCGCTTGCCCGCGAAGCCCAGCAGAGCGGGGATGAGGGTCAGCGCGACGAGGACGGCGATGACGACCGTGCCGGCCGCCGCGATGCCCATCTTCGTGAGCATCGGGATGTTGACCACCGACAGGCCCACGAGCGCGATGACGACGGTCAGTCCGGCGAAGACCACGGCGGATCCGGCGGTGCCGACCGCGCGTCCGGCCGCTTCCTCCCGCTCGCGGCCCTCGGCCAGTTCGGAGCGGTAGCGGGAGACGATGAACAGCGCGTAGTCGATGCCGACGGCGAGGCCGATCATCATGGCGAGGGTGGACGTCGTGCTGGACAGGTCCAGGACGCTGCCGAGCGCGGTGATCGACGAGACGCCGATGCCCACCCCGATCAGCGCGGTGAGCAGCGGCAGGCCGGCGGCTGTCAGCGCGCCGAAGGTGATGACGAGGACGACGGCGGAGATGACGATGCCGATGACCTCGGTGGCGCCGGTCTCCGGCATCGCCTGGAGCGCGTTGCCGCCGATCTCGACGGTCAGTCCGTCGTCCCGGCCGTGCCGGGCGGCGTCCTGGAGCGCGTCGCGCGCGTCGTCCGTCAGCTCGAAGCCGGAGACCTTGTAGGTGACCTGGGCATAGGCGATCTTGCCGTCCTGGGCCACGCCCTTGGCCAGGTACGGGTCGGAGACCGAGGCGACCTGCGGCGACGAGGACTTCAGCTCGCCGACGACCTTCTCGACGGCCTGCTTCTGCGCGGGCGCGGTCACCTGCTGCCCGTCGGGCGCCTTGAAGACCACGCGCGCGGTGGCGCCGTCCGCCTTGGTGCCGGGGAAGCGCTCGCCCAGCAGGTCGAAGGTCTTCTGGGACTCCGTCCCCGGTACGGAGAAGGAGTCGGCGGCGGGCGAGGAGGCCGTGGCGGCGCCGACTCCGGCGACGGCCAGCAGCGCCACCCATATGAGGGCGACGAAGCGGCGTCGCCGGAAGGCGAACCGTCCGAGTTTGTAGAGGAATGTGGCCACGAGAAGGGGCGCTCCCGTCGGGTGAGGGACGTACAAGGGCGTACGGAGCCGGCCCGACGACGAGAGCGGCGCGTCGAGTGCTGCCGTGAGGGGGGAATTGTGGGGGGGGCGGGGACGGCGGGGTCCGGCCTGGGGGCGGCCGGGCCCGGTCAGACGCCGAGGGCGGGGAGAACCACGGCGTCGACGTAATCGGTGAGGAAGGCGCGGTTCGGGGGCCGGTCCTCGATGAGCTGCTGGGCGACGAAGGCGCCGATCATCATGTGCGGGACGTAGCCGAGCGCGGGGCGGTCGGCGGGGATCTCGCCGCGCGCGACGGCGCGCGCCAGCATCGCGTCCAGCCCGTTGATCTCGGGCCCGATGAGCAGATCGCGCAGCGCCCGGTGGAGGTCCGGGTTGTCGTGCGCGGCCCGTACCAGGCCCCGGATCAGCGCGGAGTCCTGTTCCATCCGGCAGTCGTCGTCGCGGGTGGCCATCGCGCGCAGGTCGCCGCGGAGGCTGCCGGTGTCGATGTCCGCGAGCCGGACGGGCTTGTGGTGGTCCAGCGCCTTGGCGACCAGTTCGGGCTTGCCCTGCCACTGGCGGTAGAGGGTGGCCTTGCTGGCGCGGGTGCGGGCGGCGACGGCGTCCATGGTCAGGGCGTCGTAGCCGACCTCGCGGAGCAGGTCGAGCACGGCCGCGTACAGCTCGGCCGCGCGCTCGGGGGTCAGCCGACTGCGCCCCATCGCGGCACACCTCCTCGGCGCGTTCCGGTGAACGAAACGGTTTCGTACAGCTTCGGTACGGCTCGACCGTACTCCCGGCCGCAGCGAAACGGAAACGTTTCGATGGTGGTGTGCGTCACGGGGTCGCCGGGCGCGGCCGAGTTGCCCCGGCCCGCCCACGCCGAAAACATGGGTGCGTGAGTGACGGCGCGTATCTCCGGTTCCCGCATCTCCACGGCGAGATGCTGTGTTTCGCCGCCGAGGACGACCTCTGGGTGGCACCGCTGACCACCGACGGCGGCAGTACGCCGCGGGCCTGGCGGCTGACGGTCGACCGCACCCGCATCAGCCACCCGCGGTTCTCCCCGGACGGCAGACACATCGCCTTCACCACCTGGCGCAGCCTCGACCCGGAGATCCACCTCGCCCCGGTCGAGGGCGGCCCGGCCCGCCGCCTCACCTATTGGGGGAGCACCGACGCCCGGGTCTGCGGCTGGTCCCCGGACGGCCAGATCCTGGCCGTCTCCTCACACGGCCAGCCCTTCTCGTACTACTCCTGGGCCTACAGCGTCCCGACCGACGGCAGCCCCGGCGGCCGGCTGCCCTGGGGGCCGGTCTCCGACATCGCGGTCGCCGACTTCGACGCGGACGGGCACCGGCTGGAGGGCGACGGCCATCCGTACGGAAACGTCGGCGACGGCGGCGCCTGGGGCGGCCACGACGACTCGGTGGACCGCAAGACGCTGCTGCTGACCGGCAAGCCACCGCACGAACCCGCCTCCTGGAAGCGCTACCGCGGTGGCGCGATGGGCCGGATGTGGCTGCACGGCACCCGGCTCTTGCCGGACCTCCGCGGCCACCTGGACGCGGTGATGTTCGTCGGCGACCGGATCGCGTTCCTCTCCGACCACGAGGGCATCGCCAACGTCTACTCCTGCGCGCCGGACGGCACCGACCTGCGGCGGCACACCGACCACGCCGACTTCTACGCCCGGCACGCCGCCACCGACGGGCATCGTGTCGTCTACCAGTGCGGCGGCGACCTGTGGCTGGTGGACGACCTGAGCCCCGGCGGCGAGCCGCGCCGCCTCCAGGTGCGCCTGGGCGGCCCGCGCGCCGGACGCCGGACGTACCAGATCCCGGCCGGATCGCACATCACCTCCCTGGCCGTGGACACCACCGGGCGGGCCAGCGCCGTCGGCGTCCGCGGCAGCCTGTACTGGCTCACCCACCGTGACGGCCCGGCGCGCACCATCCACGACGAGCCCGGGGTACGCGTCCGGCTGCCCGAGATGCTCGGCTCCACCGGCCGCATCGCCTACATCACGTCCGCCGCGGGCGACGACGCGATCGAGATCGCCGACCTGCCCAAGGCCGGCATCCCGCGCGAGCCGCGCCGCCTCGCGGCCGGCCGGCTCGGCCGCGTCCACGAGCTGGTCTCCGCGCCGGACGGCGAACGCCTGGCGGTGGCCGCGCACGACGGACGGCTGCTGCTCGTCGACGTCTCGCCGGACGGCGACGGCGCGGGGCAGGTCACCGAGCTGATCAGGTCGGCCAACGGCCCGGTCCGCGACCTGGCGTTCTCTCCCGACTCCGGCTGGCTGACCTGGTCCCATCCCGGTATCGGCCGGGCCCTGCGGCAGATCAAGATCGCCCGGCTGCCCGGCAGCGGCAGCGGGGACGGCGAGGGCGCCGCCCGTACCGTCGTGGACGTCACCAACGGCCGCTTCGAGGACGAGCAGCCGGTCTTCACCCGCGACGGCCGCTATCTGGCGTTCCTGTCCTGGCGCGGGTTCGACCCGGTCTACGACGTGCACACCGGCGACCTGTCCTTCCCGCTCGGCTGCCGCCCCTACCTCGTACCGCTGTCCTCCGCGACGCCCTCCCCCTTCCAGCTCTCCGCCGACGGGCGGCCCGCCGCGGGCGGCCTGGACCCGGCGGAGGCCCCGGTGACGGCCGAGGGCACGGCGCTGGTGGAGGTGGAGGGCCTGGCGAGCCGGGTGACGCCGTTCCCGGTCTCGGCGTCCAAGTACTCGGCGCTGCGCCCGGTCGCGGGCGGCGGGCTGGTCTGGCTGCGCTGGCCGATCTCCGGCGCGCTCGGCGAGACCTTCGCCAACCCCGACAACACCTCGGGCCAGCCGACGCTGGAACACTTCGACCTGGTCAAGGCCAAGCGCACCGAACTGACCGGCGCCATCGACTCGTACGCGCTCAGCGGCGACGGCACCCGGCTGGTCGTCAACGACGAGGGCGACCTGCGGGCGGTGCCCGCGACCGAGCCGCCCGACGGCGATTCGACGGTCCACCTGGACCCGCGGCGCATCCTGCACGACGTGGACCCGCCCGCCGAGTGGCGCCAGGCGTACGACGAGGCGGGCCGGATCATCCGCGCGTACTTCTGGGACCCGGGGCTGAGCGGCGTCGACTGGGACGCGGTGCTGGCCCAGTACCGGCCGCTGGTCGAACGGGTCGCCTCCCCCGACGAGTTCGCCGACCTGATGCGCGAGGTGCTGGGCGAGCTGGGCACCTCGCACGCGTACGTGACCGCGGGCAAGCGCAACGAGGGGCCGCCGCACTACCAGCGCGCGATCGGCCTGCTCGGCGCCAACTTCGTGCTCCGGGACGGCTACTGGGTGGTGCGGCGCATCCTGCCCGGCGACTCCTCCGACTCCCGGGCCCGCTCCCCGCTGGCCGGTACGGGCATCCGCGAGGGCGCCGCGCTCACGCACGTGGACGGCCGCCGGGTCGACCCGGTGGCCGGTCCCGGCCCGCTGCTGGCCGCGGCCGGCGGCACCACCGTCGAGCTGACCTTCTCCCAACCCGTCGCCCACCACCACCCTTCAGGGGAAGGCCCTGCGGGCCCCTTCCAATGGGAGGGCGGCGGTCCGTCGCGGCGGGTGGCGGTGGTCCCGCTGATCGACGAGCGGCCGCTGCGCTACCAGGACTGGGTGGCCAAGCGCCGCGCGGTGGTGCGCGAGCTGAGCGACGGCAGGTGCGGCTATCTGCACATCCCCGACATGGGCGGTTCCGGCTGGGCGCAGTTCAACCGCGATCTGCGCATGGAGGTCTCGCGGCCCGCGCTGATCGTGGACGTGCGGGGCAACGCCGGCGGCAACATCTCCGAGCTGGTCGTCGAGAAGCTGACCCGCACCATCGTCGGCTGGGACCTGACGCGCGACGCCCAGCCGGTCAGCTACGCGAGCAACGCGCCGCGCGGCCCGGTCGTGGCCGTCGCCGACGAGATGACCTCCTCCGACGGCGACATGATCACCGCGGCGTTCAAGCTCCAGGGCATCGGGCCGGTGGTGGGCCTGCGCACCTGGGGCGGCGTGGTCGGCATGACCGGGCGGCACCGGCTGGGCGACGGTACGTACATCACGGTGCCGATGAACGCCGCGTGGTTCGAGGCGTACGGCTGGGGCGTGGAGAACCACGGCGTGGAGCCGGACATCGAGGCGCCGCGCTCCCCGCTGGACTGGGCGGAGGGCCGCCACCCGCAGCTCGGTGTCGCCGTCCGTACCGCGCTGGACCTGCTGGAACGCCATCCCGCCGCGACGCCGCCCGACCTGTCCGGCGTACCGGACCGGCGGCGCCCCGAACTGCCGCCCCGCAGCGGCTGACGGCCGGCCCGGGGAACGGCCGCCGACAGGAGCGAGACCGCACACCGACAGGAGCACCTGCATGGCAACCCCTATGGCTACCCACATACGCACCGCGTCACCGTTCGTCACCGGCCTGGTGACCGCCGCCCTCGCCACCACTGCCCTCGCCACCGCCGCGGCACCCGCTGCCGCCGCCCGGCCCGTGCCCTCCGCCCCCTCCGCGCCGCCCGGCCGGGCCGAGACGACCCACCTGGTCTTCGACAAGAACCGCCGCGATCCGTCCGCTTCCCGGCTGCGCCTGGTGCAGTCCGGCACCGGACGGGTGCTGGCCGAATACCGCGCCGGCTCCGGGCAGGGCGGTGCGGCGGGCCGGGACGAGTGCGCCAGGAACCAGGGCTGGCTGCCGGACGGCACGTACCCCGTGCTCTCGCACACCACCCGCAAGAAGGGCGGGCGCGACGGCATCAACGGGTACGCGATCCGGATCGCGGACAAGGTGTGCCGGGACGGCCGCACCCAGCGCACCGCCCTGTTCCTGCACAGCGAGATGCGCCCGGACGGCACCCAGGCCGCCGCGCAGCCGGGCCGCGACAACCCGTACCGCTGGGACGGCGACGTCGACTACCGCTCGCTGGGCTGTGTGAAGCTGGCGCCGGCGGACATCAAGCACCTGTTCGCGGAGGCGCGGCGGTACGGCCGGCCGACGTCCCTGAAGGTCGTCAAGTAGCCGCCTGTACATACGATTTCGAGGGGTGCGCCCGCCGATACGGGCGCGCCCCTCACCCACGCGGTGGGCGGTCGACCCCCGAAGGCGTCCGGGCGCCCCGCCCGGCGTCCGCGGCCTGCTGACGGCCCCGCTCCTCGCGGTCGCGCCCCCCCCGCACCGCGGCACGAGGCCGTCCGGGGCCGGCTCAGTGATCCGCGCGCACCTTCTCGTCCGCCTCGCCACCCGCGCCCACCAGCCCCATGCGCATCCCGTCCAGCCGGTCACCGAAGCGGCGCATCTCGCGCTGCCCCACCGTCCCGATGAGGGACGGCAGACAGCCGCGGACCGACTGCATTCCGCGCAGCCACCACTGCCCGTACACGTGCGGGGAACGGCGCTCGATCCCCGCCACGATCCGGTCCACGGCCGGGCCCAGCGGGTACGTCCTGTTCGTCGGCCAGGGCAGCCGTTGGCGCAGCTCGCGCATCAGGTCGTCCTGGTCGGCGCCGCGCACCATGTCCGTGTCGGTCCAGCTCAGGTAGCCCACGCCGACCCGTACGCCCTTGTAGCCGACCTCGGCCCGCAGGCTGTGCGCGAACGCCTCGACGCCGGACTTGGAGGCGCAGTACGCGGTCATCATCGGCGCCGGGGTGATGGCGGCGAGCGAGGCTATCTGGAGGAAGTAGCCGCGCGATTCCATCAGGACCGGCAGGAACGCCCGCCCCGTGACGGCGCCGCCGATGAGGTTGACCTCGATGACCCGCCGCCAGGACACCGGGTCGGAGTCCACGAACGGGCCGCCGGTGGCCACCCCGGCGTTGGCCACCACGATGTCCACCTTGCCGAACCGCGCCTTGACCTCGCGGGCCACCTCGGCCATCGCCTCGTGGTCGGTGACGTCGGCGTGCCAGTGCGCCGCCTCGCCGTGCAAGGAGGCGGCCACCCGGGCCAGTTCCTCCGGCTCCAGGCCGACCAGGGCGAGGGTGGCGCCACGGGCGGACAGTTTGCGGGCGAGGAGTTCACCGACGCCGCGGGCCGCGCCGGTGACGACGGCGACCTGCCCTTCCAGGCTGGTGCGTGTGCTCATGCGGTCTTCTCCTCGGCGGTCGTGCCGGCGGTGGCCTCGGCGGCCGCGCCGGCGGTGGTCCCGGTGGTGGCCTCGGCGGGGGTCCCGGCGACGGCCCCGGTGGCGGCCTCGGCCCTGCTCCCGGCGGCCGCCTCCGTGTCGGTCAGGTGGTCCCGGACCAGTTCCCGGATGCGGCCGATGACCGCGTCCGGCTCCTCGATGGGCGTCATGTGCCCGGCGCCCGGCAGTTCGGTCAGCCCCAGGAACCGGGGCAGTACGGAGGCCAGCCGCCGGGAGTGCACGATCGGGGTGAGCCGGTCGGCGGTGCCCGCGATGACGGCGGTCGGCACGTCCAGCCGCGCCGCGCCGCCGGTCAGGTCCAGTCCGGCGAGGACCTTGCCCCACTTCGACCGCACGCCCACCTGACAGGCGTGCACGATGCGCGCGCACGCCTCCACCTGCTCGGGGGTGGCGGCCGGACCCATCGTGGCGTACTTCAGGATTCGCTTGGCAAGCGCGGTGACCGGGCCGAGCGGCGCCCGCGACCCGAGGACGACCTGGTGCGCGACGCGCCGTCCGCCCGGCGAGCGCAGCGGGATCACCAGGGACTCCGCCGTCAGGTTCGCGCTGCCGGTGCTGCACAGCAGGACGGCGGCGGCCCGCTCCCGGAACTCCGGGCGCTCGGCGGACGCCATCATCGTCATGCCGCCCATGGAGTGCCCGGCCAGGACGGCCCGCTCCCCCGGCTCCAGCGCGGCGCCGAGGACGGCCGTCAGGTCGTCGGCGAGCGCGGTGGTGCTGTAGCCGCGCGGGCCCACCGCCGGGGTACGGCCGTGCCCCCGCTGGTCGTAGACGACGACCTTGTGGTCGGCGGCCAGGTCCCGTACGACCGGGGCCCAGAAGGCGGTCGAGCAGGTCCAGCCGTGCGACAGGACGACGGCGGGCAGGCCCGGGGTGTCCGGCCCGTGGACCGCCACGTGCAGGCGGGACCCGTCGGCCGAGGTCGCGGTCAGCTCCCGGCGCGGTGCGGGCGGCGCGTACCGTCCGTGGGTCATGGGCGTCGGTGCCATCACGCCACCGCCTTCGCGCTCTGCCCGGTCCGCTCGCCCGCACGGGCCGCCGGGACGCGCAGCACCTCGTACTCCGCGAGGTCCACCTCCCGCGTCACCTTGCGGAACTCGGCCGTCGTGCCGGGCCAGACGGTGGTGTTGCGGCCGTTGGCGTCCAGGTACCAACTGTCGCAGCCGCCGGTGTTCCACACCGTGCGCTCCATCCGCCGCTGGACGCCGCGCGTCCAGGCGTGCACCGCCGAGGGCCGGGCGTTCAGGGCGATCTTCCGGCCCAGCACGTCCAACTGCCGCATGAAGTCGACCAGGTAATTGAGCTGCGACTCGATCATCAGGATCATCGAGCTGTTCCCGAGGCCCGTGTTGGGCCCGATGATGGTGAGGAAGTTGGGGAAGCCGGCCGCGGTGGCGCCGCGCAGCGCCTCCATCCCGTCCTTCCACTCCTCCGCGAGGGTCGTGCCGTTGGCGCCGGTGACGCGGTGTGCGATGGGCATGTCGGTGACGTGGAAGCCCGTACCGAAGACGATCGCGTCCGCCTCGGTCTCCGTACCGTCCGCGGCGACCAGCACGTTCCCCCGGACTTCCGTCAGCCCGCTCGCCACCACGTCCACATTCGGCCGGGTGAGCGCCGGATAGTACGTGTTGGACAGCAGGATCCGCTTGCACCCGATCCGGTAGTCGGGCGTCAGCTTGGCCCGCAGCGCCGGGTCCTTGACCGCCCGCTTCATGTGGCCCTTGGCCAGGCCCTCGATCAGGCCCAGTTCGCCGGGACGCTTCGTGAAGGCGCTGACCTGCAACTCCCTGATGCCCCACAGCAGCCCGCGGCGCACGGCCCGGGTCGCCGGGAGCCTGGCGTGCAGCCGGCGCTCCAGGCCGCTGATCTTCCGGTCGGCGCGCGGCAGCACCCAGGCCGGGGTGCGCTGGAAGAGGGTGAGCCGGTCGACCGTCGGCTGGATGGACGGCACGATCTGGATCGCCGAGGCGCCCGTGCCGATCATCGCGACCCGCTTGCCGCGCAGGTCGTAGTCATGGTCCCAGCGCGCCGAGTGGAACACCTTGCCCGGGAAGGAGTCCAGCCCCGGGATGTCCGGCACCTTGGGGTCCGACAGCGGCCCGGTCGCCGAGACGACCACATCCGCGGTCAGCGCGCCCCGCGCCGTCTCCACCTCCCAGTGCAGCTCCTCCCCGTTCCACCGCAGACTGCGCACCTCCGAGTCGAACCGGATGTGCGGCCGCAGCCCGAAGGTGTCGGTGACCCGCTCCAGGTACGCGCGGATGTGCGGCTGCCCGGAGAAGCTGCGCGGCCACTCGGGGTTGGGCGCGAAGGAGAACGAGTACAGGTGCGAGGGCACATCGCACGCGCATCCCGGATAGCTGTTGTCACGCCAGGTGCCGCCCACCGAGCCGGCCCGCTCCAGGACCACGAAGTCGGTGATGCCCTGGCGTCGCAGCCGTACGGCCGCCCCCAGACCACCGAACCCCGATCCGATCACCGCCACCCGTACGTGCTCGTGTTCGCGCTCGGCCATGCCGCCGCCTCCCGAGTTCTCGACCGTCGGAACGTCAAACCGCTGCCTTAATCGCGCCAGCAATCACTGGCACGATTGGAGGGTAGGACACGTACGTACCGAGCGGTAGGGGGTACGCGGCGGGAAGTTACCGCTGGTTGCCCCTCGGCCGGGTCCCGGGCGGGCCCCATAGGGTGAACCCGTGGCAGAGAACAGCAACGGCGCCCCCGCCCCGGACGACGCGGCCCCGGACACCACCGGCCACCCCGGCTCCGGTCCAGGCCCCCGCGAATTCCGCATGGCCGACCTGGCCAGGGAAGCCGGCATCACCGTCCGCACCCTGCGCTTCTACCGCGAGCGCAAACTCATCCCGCCACCGCGCCGCGAAGGCCGCATCGCCTGGTACAACGAACACCACCTCGCCCGGCTGCACACCATCGCCGGCCTCCTGGACCGCGGCCACACCCTCGGCGGCATCGCCGAACTCCTCTCCGCCTTCGACAACGGCCGCGACGTCGGCGAACTGCTCGGCCTGGAGGACACCCTCGTCACCCCCTGGTCCGAGGAGACCCCCGTACGCCTCACCCCCGAGGAACTCGCCGACCACTTCAAGGACGACGTCACCCCGGAGAACCTCGCCGCCTCCCTCGACATCGGCTACCTGGCCGTGGACGGCGACGAGTTCGTGCACATCAGCCGCCGCCTCCTCGACGCCTCCACCGAACTCGTCGCCAACGGCGTCCCGCTGGCCGTCGTCCTCGCGGCGGGCCGCGAGGTCCGCACCCACGCCGACGCCCTCGCGGACCTGTTCATCACCGTGATCCGCACCCACGTCCTCTCCGACGTCCTCAGCCGCGCCGCGGCAGGCGAGCCCCTGGACCCCACCGAGGTGGCCCGCATCACCCGGACCATCGAAAAACTCCGCCCCATCTCCAAGGGCATCGTCGACGCGGAACTCTCCATGGCGATGGACCGCCGGGTCCGGGCGGAACTGGAGACCTGGCACCGGGAGCGGGGGGACGAGTCCCATCGGGAGGACGGGTCCTGAACGGAAGGGCGAGTCTTGAACGGAGGACGAGCCTTGACCGGGAGGACGCGGGAGCGCCGGGAAGCCCCCTCACGGTTCCCAGGACTCCCCCGACCCATCCAGCCAGACCCGTTCACCCGCCGCGGTGACGGTCAGCCCGAACCGCTCGTGGCCGGGCCGGTCGTGTGCCACCCACCACCGGTACGCCGCCTCCGCCTCGTCCCAGAGCCGACGGGCCCCGTACTGCCGGACGCGGGCCTTCGCGCCGTCCCGGAACTGCGTGCACGCCCACGACCGGTCGCGCAGCCCGTAGCACCACACCGGCCGGACCCCGTCCCGCTTCTCCGCCTCCACCAGCAGGCAGTCGGGCACCCGCAGCCCCACCGCGAACCGCTGCGGTCCGAATCTCCCGCCGAGGAACTCCGCCTCCGTGACATCCGTCGAGGTCTCCCAGCCTTCGGCCACACTCCCCCGTACGTACTCGCCGTGCACCACCGGCGGCAGCCGCTGCGTCCGCAGTTTCATGAACTCCACCGGCCCGGTGAACCGCCCCGAAGCGCTCCGCCCGTCCTCCGCGACCACCAGGCGGGCCACACCGTCCGCGTTGCTGAAGTGCGTCCCCCAAGGCGCCACGACGACCCCGCCGGGCCGGCACTGCTCGACCCAGGCCCACGGGAAGCGGCGGAGCCCGCAGGTCCCGATGATCCGGTCGTACGGGGCGCCTTCCGGATACCCCCGGAACCCGTCGCCGTGGACGACCCGGACCGAGCTGCCGAACGCCTCCAGGGCCGTACGGGCCCGGTCCGCCAGGGCCCGGTCCACTTCCATCGTGACCACCCGCCGCTCCCCGGCCCGGTGGGCCAGCAGGGCGGCGTTCCACCCCGTGGCCGTACCGACCTCCAGCACCCGGTCACCGGTACGGACGTCGAGATCCCGGAGCATCCGGAAGACCACCGACGGCATGGACGCCGAACTGCTGGAAACCTTCCCCGGTTCCGTACCGGCGTGCCGGCCGTCGTCCCACTGCGTCACGACCGGGCAGTCGGCGTCGGCATACGCCTGCCACCGCTCCGGCTCGTCCGCCCGGGATACGGCCACACTGCGCCCGGCCTCCATGTCCCACGGCCACATGAGCTCCGGCAGAAAGGCCGCCCGGGGCACCGCCACGAACGCGCCCGCCCAGTCGTCGGACATCGCACCCCCCGCCCTGAGGGCCCGCCCCAACTCGATGCGGGCGGGGCGCTCCTGACGTGCGTTTCCCATGGTCACGCGACCTTGGGCGGATTGGGCACACCGGGACCACCGTCGGGGATGGGTGGCTGGTGAGGCCCGGGACAAGGCTCGCCGGGGAGATTGTCGCCCCCGTGGCTGTGGGTGATCGCCGTCATCATGCGGGTACCTCCAGGCGGTTGTGCGGTCCGCGGCCGCGGGTTCACGAACGGGTCTTACTGCGGGTTCACGAATGCGTCTTACTGCGGCCGGTCATCGGTGCCGACCGGCGGGACACCGTGGTCGGGATGCCGCCGGATCAGGACCCGGCAGTCCGTCGCCCTGGACCGGTCCCCGGCCTTCAGCGCGACGGCCAGGGCGCGCGCCAGCTCCGCGCACCCCGCACACTCCACGGTGGCATCCCGGGCCCGGGGCGAGGCCGTCATACCCGGCCCTCTCGCCCGTGCGGATGACCGGCGATGACGCCGTTGCAGCTCAGTACGGCCAGCGGTCGGCCGTCGGCCCGAGCGGGCTCCCGGTCGCCGTGGGCGGACGCGCACACGTCACAGCCCGGTACGGGTACCGGCTCCAACTCCGCGTCGGCGCCCGGCCCTGCTGTGGCCACGCCGGCCTTTTCTCTGATGCCCATGGAGAGCCCTTCACCTGTTCCCGGTCCGCACACTTACTCAGTGCGGCCAACTGGTCACAGAGTGGCGCAACCACCAGTAGTCTGGGGAGTGTTCGGACGACCAACCTGAGAGTTGACCGGCCCGGCATATGCGCGCGCCGTTGACCACCGGAAACGGCCTCGCCGACAGCCATGACCAGACCTTGAGTCGGGGGAATCGTGGGCATCGCGGACGAAGAAGCTGACAGCTCGAAGGATCCACGCCGAGTGTTCGCCGAAGAGTGCCGAAGCGCGCGGGAACTGTACGGACCGCACGCACTGACACAGGACGGCCTGGCCAGACTGCTACGCACCTCCAGAAGCACGATCTCGCGCATCGAGACGTGCCAGGGCCCGATTCCTCCAGCCATCCCGCCCCTGCTGGACGAAGTATTCGGCACGGACGGGAAGTTCAAGCGGCTGTACGAGGAGGCAGTGGCCGCCTCCTTCCCCACGCTCTACCGGCGGCGCATGGCTCTGGAACGCGCCGCTGTGGCCATCCGGGAATGGTCGCCGACCCTCGTTCCGGGATTGCTCCAGACCGCTGACTACGTGCGCTACCTGTTCAAAGGCGCTTCCCCGCGAGCCGGCGCGAAGGAGGTAACGGCGTTCGTGAACGACCGACTGGCGAGGAAAGCCCTACTCGACGGGGACATGCCTCCGGACGTTCGCGTGGTGCTGTGCGAGTCAGTGCTGCACCGCCACTTCTGCCCTCCCGACATCATGCGGCGACAGTTGAAAGCCTTGCTCGACGCCGGATCGCGGCCCAGCGTTCGTGTACAGATCCTCCCCTTGGACGCCCCTGCGCACCTGTTCATCGACTGGCCGGTAACGCTCATCACCTCCCCCAGCCACACCGTTTCCGTCTGTGTGGAGAACTATCGAACCGCTGGCATCGTGGACGACCCGGACTACGTTCGAACGGCGCTGCGAACCTACGATGAACTGACCGGCGACGCTCTGTCCGCACGGGAGAGTGCGCGTCTGATCGCTGAGCAGATGGAGAAGCTGACGTGAAGAACGTTCCGACCCGGTGGGTCAAATCCAGCTACAGCAGTCCGGAGGGCGGCAACTGCCTGGAGTGGTCCCCCGCCGCATGCCTAGCGACCGGCAGCGTCCCGGTGCGCGACAGCAAGAACCCGGAGGGCCCCATACTCACCCTCTCCCCCAGCGCGTTCGCGGAGTTCATCGCGGGCGTCAAGGGCGGCGCGTTCTCAGGCTGAGCCGCCCCCTTCGTCTCGACACCACGCCATGGGATGCGGCCCCGCAGATGGCCCGCATCCACCCCACCGCGCGGTAGGTCTTCCGCGTACTGTCGTCCCTCCACCGGCGCAGCAAGCCGGAGCCGCTCCGCCTGGCCGAGCTCTCGGGGATCAGCCTGTAGGGACGGGGCCTCGCGGATCGCCTTCGCGATCCGCGCGCTGACGCCGGGCCGCACGGCCCCCAGGGGCCCCGCTCCCGTTTCCGTCACCCTCCCCTCAGCCGCACACCGCGTCCTCCAGGACCCCGTCGATGGGGTCGCCGATGGCCGGATCGGCGGGCCAGTCGGCGAGGTTGGCGGAGAGGACGACGCGGTGGGCGCGGTCGGGGGTGGTGAAGGCCAGGGTCGCGTAGCCGGGTATTCCTCCGGTGTGGCCGAGGACCGTGCGACCACAGCTCAATCGGCGGTGCTTGAGGCCGAGTCCGTAGCGTTCGCCCGCGCTGCCCGTGGGGACGGTGCGGTTCATCTCCTTCTGTTCGGCCGGTTGCAGGAGTTTTCCCTTGGTGAGGGCGGTGAGGAAGGTGTCCAGGTCGCGTGTGGACGAGATGATCTCCCCGGCGGAACTCGCCATCGACGGGTTCAGGTCCGTGATGTCCACGTGGCGCTGCGCCGCCGAAGGGTCATCAGGCTCGCCCAGCTTGATGTAGCCGTGGGCGTGCGGGCCCGGGATGGTCGTCCTGTCCTCGGGTACGGAGGTGTCGCCCAGCCCGAGAGGCTTGATGATGCGGTTGCGCACCTCCTCGGCGTACGCGTGGCCCGTAACCCGTTCGATGATGAGGCCGGCTATGAGGTAGTTGGTGTTGGAGTACTTGTAGCCGGTGCCGGGCGGGAATGCGGCCGGGTGGGAGGTGGCCTCGCTGATCAGGGCGGCCTTGTCGTAGTGGCGGAAGCGGGTGCGAACGAGTTCCTCCTTCTGCGGGAGGTCTTCCGCGATGTCGTGGAGGCCGCTGGTGTGCTGGAGGACCATGTGCACCGTGATCTTCTCGGCGGCGGGGACGAGTCCCGGCGGGAGGTAGCGGTTCAGGGGCGCGTCCAGCGACACCTTGCCCTCTCCCACCAGTTGCAACAGGGTGACGGCGGTGAACATCTTGGTGGCACTGCCCGCGCGGAACTGTCCGCCGGCCGGCACGGGCGCGCCGCCACCCGTCCCCGCCTTCCCCGCGCGAGCCGTCCACGTGCCGCGCCGGTCGGTCACCCGTACCTGCACTCCGACGGCACCACTGCGGGCGAGTTCGAGAAGGTGCCGGCGTACCCGTACTCGGCTGTCGTCCCCGGCGCCGGGCGGGCCGTCCGCCGGTGCGGCGGCAGCCCACGGCAGCGCGCTCGTGCCGGTGAGCGCCGTGACGAGCGCGAGGACGCATAAGGACCGCTGAATGCGCATGGTTCCCCTGGGGTGGCAGGTGGCAGATGGTCACCTGCTATTTCACGGTGCCCGGCCGCTCGGGTCACTCGGGGCGGCCCCCGTCCTCGGCCGGGAAGAGCCCCGAGTACGGAGACGGGGGCTGCCACCAGTGACAGGGCGGTGGGGCACGGGGCCGGTCGGCACACCCGTGATTCATCCACCATATGGGGCCTGGCCTCCCTCTTCCCTTTGGGTGGTTCTACCGGCCTTTGTGTGGCGACTCGCCTCCTAGGGTGTGCCGGGCGGGCGTCAAGTCGCCGTGCAGTGCGGGGAAAGCGGGCCTCTTCACGGCATCGTGCGCGGCCATGGCCAAGGACATGTCCGCGCTTGCCGATACGGCGCTGCGCGACGTCGAGGGAAAGCGCGGGTTCGCGACCCTGCGCAAGGTCGCCACGCCGGTACGCACGGCTGCGGACCGGCACAACCGGACTGCACTGCGCGAGCCGCCCCGCCCGCGCCGAGGACCAGGAAAGCTGCCGGCGGCACGCGGCGGTGATCTCCCAGGCCGTCCCGGACATCGCGACGGAGTCGATCTCGGCGTCAACGGGCGGTGCCCCCCACCCCCTCACCACAGAAGCGGCAAGCGTTCCGGTGTCCTTTTGATCCAGCCCGACCGCCAGTTGATTTCCTCCGGCGGGATGGCCAGGCGCAGGCCGGGCAGACGTTCCAGAACGGCGGACAGGGCGACGGTGGCGTGGGTGCGTGCGAGGCAGGTGGCCGCGCAGTAGTGGCGGCCCGCGCCGAAGGTGACGTGTTCTTTCGGGTTGCGGGTCAGGTCGAGTCGGTTCGGGTCGTCGAATACGGCGGGGTCGTAATTGGCGCCTTCCACGAGGACGAGGACCAGGTCGCCTTCGGAAATGGGCTGACCGCCCAGTTCGGTGTCCCTGACCGCGATACGCGGGAGCCCGTCGCCGATGGCGAGGCTGTAACGGAGGAGTTCTTCCACCGCCCGGTCCATGGATTCGGGGTGGGTGCGCAACCATTCCGCCTGGTCGCGGTGGAGAGCGAGTTGCAGGAGGGAAAGCAGCAGGAACGCGGCCGTACTCAGTCCGCCCGCGACGAAGAGATTGTTGAGCATCAGGACGATCTCGTCGTCCAGTTCGGGTGTCGTGCCGTGCTCGGTACGGAACCGGGCCAGCGCGCCCAGCAGGCCCGGCGCGTCGACGGCGTCGGGCTCCAGCAGGCGGGCCCGGGTGCGGGCCAGGCACTTCTCCAGGTTGACCTGTGCGCCTTCGAAGGTGCGCGGCACGGTCATGATGCTGATGTCGAATCCGTCCATCAGCAGCCGCCCGTGGTCCTCGGAGAGGCCCATGACGGTGGCCATGACGGAGGCGGTGTAGGGCTGGGTGAAACGGGCCCGGAAGTCCACCGGCGGACCCTCGGCCGTGATGTCGTCGAGCAGTTCACCGGCCTTGCGGCGGAAAGCGCCGATGGCCTCTTTCACCGCGTGCGGGGAGAAGGTCTGCATCACCGTGTCGCGCAGTCCGACGCCCACCATGTCCTTGACGCTGCTGCGGTTGGACGCGGGGAAGAGCGGCGCGTATTGCAGGCGCCCGCCCGGTGCGGCCAGGGCCGACATGCTGAAGGCGTCGTCCTGTAGTACGCGGGTGGCGAGTTCGTGCGTGGAGACCAGCCATGCCGGGTCGCCGGTGAAGGTACGGACCCGGGCGACGGGCTTGTGCTCGCGCAGCCAGGTACAGACGTCCGGGACCACGTCGCCCCGCCGGGAAAGGGGCCATTCCACGTCCACGTCCGCATGCGCGTTCACACCGGCCTCCTCGCCCACAGGTACAGGCTGTTCTCCGGCTCGGACGGCGCCGGGCCGCGCGCCGGGGCTTCGACACGGACCTCCACGCGCTCGACCTCCAGCCCGGCGAGCCGGGCGTAGTGGTCGACGTCCTCGCGCAGGCAGCGCGCGGCGCGGTAGGTACGGCCGAGGAACCGCGCCTCCTCGGCGTCCCGGCGCTCCAGGACCGCGAGCAGGAGGGTGCCGCCCGGCACGGTGCGGGCCGCGAGCCGTCGCAGCCCTTCCACGAAGGAGGGCTCGGGCAGGTCGACGAAGCAGAACAGGCACACGACGGCGTCGTACAACCCCAGCTCGGCAGGGACCTCGCCGAAGAGATCGGCCAGCACGAAGCGCGCTCGGGGCACCTGGCGCCGCGCGTGGGCCAGCATCACCTCGGAGACGTCGGTACCCGTGACGTCCAGCCCCTTGGCGACCAGTTGCTCCGTGGTCGGGCGCCCGGTGGCGCAGCCCACGTCCAGCACCCGTGCGCCGGGAGCGAGACGGCGCGCCAGGTCCTCGACGGCGTCGGTCTGCGCCTGCTTCCGGCCGGCGAAGGCATGCTCGAACTCCATGCCGAGGCCGTCGAAGATCCGCGCCACCCGGGCGCCTTCCGGCGAGATCACGACACCACCGGGCGCGCCCCGGGACCAGCCTCATCCAGCCCGTACGGCGCGACCACTGGCCGACGGGGCGGCCGCACACCAGGGGCCGTCGAACGCTTCTTGCACGGTCGTACGCACATATGACGCAATATGCCCACGTCACGTGACATCGGTACTGCCCATACGCCGAAAGCGTGACGCTGCGCAGTCACCGGCGAGGTCGCTCCGCGCTGCTCAGAGCCGGCGGACGCTCCCGCGTAGTCCCTGTCCCGCCGGTGCCGGCAGCCGGACGCCAGGGCGAGGCGACGCCCCCGCCCCCATCGGCTCAGGCGTCAGCCGAGATCGTAGGCGACCGTTACCGGCGCGTGGTCCGACCAGCGGGTGTCGTGGGAGGCGGCGCGTTCCACGAAGCCCTTGATGGCGCGGGTGGCGAGGCCGGGGGTGGCCATGTGGTAGTCGATGCGCCAGCCCGCGTCGTTGTCGAAGGCGCGGCCGCGGTAGGACCACCACGAGTACGGGCCCTCGGCCTCCGGGTGCAGGGCGCGGACGACGTCCACGTAGCCGCCGTCGCGCTCGTCGAGGACGCGGGTGAGCCAGGCGCGCTCCTCCGGGAGGAAGCCGGCCTTCTTCCGGTTGGCCTTCCAGTTCTTCAGGTCGGCCTCCTGGTGGGCGATGTTCCAGTCGCCGCACACCAGGACCTCGCGGCCGGCCGCGGCGGCCCGCTCGCGCAGCGCGGCGAGGTACGGGAGGAACTCGGCCATGAACCGTTCCTTCTCGTCCTGCCGGTCGGTGCCCACGTCACCGGAGGGGAGGTAGAGGGAGGCCACCGTCACGCCGGGCAGGTCCGCCTCGACGTACCGGCCGCTGGTGTCGAACTCGGCGGACCCGAAGCCCACCTGTACGCGGTCGGGCTCGCGGCGCGTGCAG
This sequence comes from Streptomyces sp. NPDC018045, assembly GCF_044327445.1. Taxonomy (NCBI): domain Bacteria; kingdom Bacillati; phylum Actinomycetota; class Actinomycetes; order Kitasatosporales; family Streptomycetaceae; genus Streptomyces; species Streptomyces sp. NPDC018045. Next base: position 464,399 of record NZ_JBIRFL010000005.1, on the reverse strand, counting down.
AGCGAGACGCCGGCCCGGCCCTTGGCGGCCGCGGGGGCGTGCACGGTGTGCCAGCCGTCGGGCTCGCGGGCCTCGGCGGGGAGCTGGCCGGGTTCGGCGCGCACCTCCTGGAGGCAGATCACGTCGGCGTCCGTCTCCGCCAGCCACGGAAGGAAGCCCTTCCTGGCCGCGGCGCGCAGGCCGTTGACGTTGACGGTTGTCACAGTTAGCACTCTTTGCTCCCTCATCGCGCTGGCGGCAGCGCAGCCTACGCGATGACAGGAGACGGAAACGATTCGGCGCCGAGGGCGCGAGGGCCCGGCTCGGTGGACGCACGGATGCCCGGCGCGACGAGCGCCGGGCATCGCGGTGCGCCGCCCCGGTCAGTGGCAGATCGAGGAGGACGGTGTCGCGTACAGGTCGCGGTAGCAGGTCGGCAGCCGGTCGCTGTCGGTCTTGTTCACCGCGGTGATCACATACCTGCCGTCGCGGTCGCCGAGCAACTGGTACGGCTTGTGGCCCCAGCCGATGGTGCCGGGGTGGTCCTGCTCGCCGCGGCCGTCGTTGCCCGAGTTGTTGCCGAAGGTGACCGGCGGCGCGGGGTCGGCCGGGGCAGCCGCGAGGGCGGCTCCGGTCAGACCGGTGGCGGACAGGGAGAGGACGGCGGCGGCAGTGGCCAGCACAGGACGCAGACGCATGGCTTTCTCCTTCGGTTCGGCGTCAGTGGCGCAGCAGCCGTTCCCCGCCGGCGGCCCGTATTGTCCGATTCCGTACCGACACACCCCCATCGGGTGCTTTGGCTCCGCCGAACCGCCGAATGCGGCGGGAGGGCGGGGGCGGGGTCCGGTAGAGGAGGGGCGGCCGTGGCGGCCGGGTTCCGCGCCCCTTCTCACCTCGCGGCCTCGTCCCGCCGCCCGCGCGTCCGTACGATGCGGTGGATGGAGATCCGTCCCGTCCCCTACGACCACGCCGACGCCGTCGCCCTCGACCGGCTGGTGCAGCGCGAGTACGCGCAGCGGTACGACAGCGAGGGCGACATGACCCCGCTCGACCCGGCGATGTTCCGGCCGCCGCACGGCAGGTATCTGCTCGCCTACGAGGACGGCCGCCCGCTGGCCACCGGCGGCTGGCGGTCGCAGGACGCCAACCCCGAGGGGTACGCGGACGGGGACGCCGAGATCAAGCGGATGTTCGTGGTGGAGGAGGCCCGGGGGCGCGGTCTGGCCCGCCGCATCCTCGCGGCGCTGGAGGCGGACGCGCGCGCCGCGGGCCGGACCCGGATGGTGCTGGAGACCGGCGTCAAACAGCCCGAGGCGCTGGCGCTGTACGCGTCGTCCGGCTATCGGATGGTGTCGAAGTTCGGCCTGTACCGGACGTACGAGGACAGCCGGTGCATGGCGAAGTCGCTGGTGGGAGGGGATGAAGCGCCGGCCGGGGCGCGGGGCCGGGCGCACAGCGCGTAGGGGCGGTCGCGGCCGGTGCGGACGGCCGGGCACAAGATCGCGTTGACATCGTTCGGGGCAGCTCCGCATACTCATTCCACTAATGAACTAGTGAAAGGGGGGGATTCGGGTGAGCGACCCGAGCCCATGGGCGGTCGAGGCGCACCGCCTCGGGAAGAAGTACCGGCGCGGCTGGGCCCTGCGGGACTGTTCCTTCCGGCTCCCGGCGGGTCACGTGTGCGCACTGGTCGGCCCCAACGGCGCGGGCAAGAGCACCTTCCTGGGCACCGCCACCCGGCTGGTGCGGCCCACGACCGGCACCCTGCGGCTGTTCGGGGTGCCGGTGAGCGACCCGGCCGTACTGGAACACATCGCCTACGTTGCCCAGGACAAGCCGCTGTACGAGCGCTTCACGGTCGCCGAGACCCTGCGGATGGGGCGGGAACTGAACCCGCGCTGGGACGACGCCACCGCCGAACGGATCGTCCGCGCCGGACGGATCCCCCTCGACGCCCGTGTCGCCACGCTCTCCGGCGGCCAGCGCACCCGGGTCGCCCTCGCCCTCGCCTTCGGCAAGCGGCCGAAGCTGCTCCTGCTGGACGAGCCGATGGCGGACCTGGACCCGCTCGCCCGGCACGAGCTGTCCGGGCTGCTGATGGCGGAGGCCGCCGAACACGGCACGACCGTGGTGATGTCCTCGCACCTGCTCTCCGAGATGGCGGACATGTGCGACTACCTGCTGATGCTCTCGGAAGGACAGCTACGGATGGCCGGGCGGACCGAGGAGCTGGTGCCGGGCCACCTGCTGGTGACGGGGCTGGCGGAGCAGGACGGCACCGGGGCCGGGACCTTCGGCGTACCCGCCGGACTGGCCGGGCACCACACCGTCGTCGAGTCCCGGGTCGCCGGGCGGCAGTTCACCGCCCTGATCCGCCCCGGCGGCCCGCTCCCCGACGCCTGGGAGACGAACGAACCGAGCATGGAGGAAGTCTTGCTGGCCTACCTGCGCTCCCCCGGAGCACCGCCGCTGATCGCCGAGGAGGCGCGGGTGGCACCGGACGCCGGTACCGGCCCCGGCACGGGCGACGACCGGGAGGCCGCCGCATGAGCGTGCTCACCCGTACCACCGGCACCGCCGGCAAGGACGCCGCCGCGCCCCGCGGCGTACTGCACGGCGTGACCTGGCTGGTCTGGCGCCGCCACCGCGGCACCTTCCTCGCCGGCTTCGCGATCACCGCCGCGGCCTGCGCGCTCTTCGCCTACCAGCGCATGAGCGTCATGGACTTCGTCACGGCCCATCCGCACACCATGGGCCACTCGCCGAGCGAGGACGGGGAGCTGCTGATGAGGTTCCAGGACTCCTTCAGCTCGCTGTTCGACAGGGACGTGGGCTTCCTGAAGTGGGTCCCGGTCTTCCTCGGCGTGTTCGTCGGCGTCCCACTGATCGCTTCCGAGCAGGAACAGGGCACCATCCGGCTGGCGACCACCCAGTCCGTCTCCCGCGGCCGGTGGATCGCGGCGAAGCTGGGCGTGCCGTTGACCCTGGTGTTCGTCTGCACGTCGCTGATGTCGGCCGCGTTCACCTGGCTGTGGGAGCCGGCCCACGAGCTGGCCGCGTACGGCGACTGGTACACCAGCGGCCTGCTGGAGGCCACCGGCCCGGTCCCGGTCGCCCGCTCGCTGTTCCTGACGGTCGTCGGCATCGCCGTCGGCATGCTCCTGCGCCGTGTCGTCGCCTCGATGGCGCTGGTCTTCGTCCTCGGCTTCGGGTTCAGCACCGTGTGGTCGGAGGGGATCTGGCCGCTGCTGGCCCCGCTGCGCCGCAAGCTGTATCCGTACGACCAGGGGGACCCGCAGCTCCCCGGTGGCGCCGTGCGGATGGACGACTGGCTGGCCACCGCCGACGGCAAGGTCCTCGGCATCGGGAACTGCACCGACGGAACGGCGGCGTGCCGCGCGAAGCTCGGCATCGTCAACCGCGCCGTCGACTACTACGGCTACGACCAGATGGCGGCCATGCAGTGGCTCGCCACCGGCATCCTGCTGGCGCTGACCGCGGCGGTGACCGTGTTCATCGTCTGGTGGGCACGGCGGCGGCCACTCTGAGCGGCACCGCTTTGACACTCCGTACGGGTGGGCCGATCATCAAGCCGGAACGGCGGCCGGACCGGGCAGCACGGAAGACCGGGAGGTGGTGAACGCGGTGGAGTTCCGCATCGACCGGCGCAGCGGCGTCGCCACCTACCTCCAGATCGTCCAGCAGGTCCAGCAGGCCCTGCGGCTGGGCATCCTGGTCGAGGGCGACCGGCTGCCCACCGCCGCGCAGGTCGCGGCCACGACGAAGGTCAATCCGAACACGACGCTGAAGGCGTACCGGGAGCTGGAGCGTGCCGGCCTGGTGGAGCCGAGGCCCGGCGTGGGCACGTTCGTGAGCCGGTCGCTGGCCCGTCCCGAATCCGCCGCGGACTCCGACGCGCTGCTGCGCGAGGAACTCCGTACGTGGCTGGAGAAGGCCCGCACACAGGGCCTGAGCAGGGAGGACGTGCAGGCGCTGCTGAACGCGGCGGTGGAGGAGCGGTATCCGGCCGGCTGAGCGCCCCGGCAGCGGCCGTCCCGCTCCGTGGCCCGGCGCGCCCCGGCTCCCAGCGGTCCGGCCCGCCCTCACTCAGCGGTCCGGCCCGCCCCCGCGCTCCGTGGCCCGCCCCGCTCAGCGGCGCTCCGCGATCAGCTCCTCCACGTGCTTGCGCAGCTCGGCGGCCGGATAGCGGACGACCTCCCCGCCGATGCCCGCCAGCGCCGCGTCGACCGGGCCCCTGGCCGGCTCGGAGACCTCCGCCACCAGGACGGTGCTGCCCGGTGGCACCTCCGCCGCCAGCATGTCCACGGCCGCGTTGTCCGCGCTGGCCCGGCGCGCGTCGTGCGCGCCGCCCAGCAGGCCGCCGGCGCCGAAGCCGACCATGACGCCCAGCGGCCCGCCCAGCAGGCCGATGAGCCCGCCGAGCAGCCCGCCGACGGCGAAGCCGCGCGCGGTGCCGGTGTGGTCCTCGTTCTCGGGGAAGGTGACGTTGCCGTCGGTGTCGCGGGCGATCACGGTGGCCTCGCGCAGCGTGATCCGGTGTTCGGCGTCCTCGTGGCGCAGCGCGTCCAAGGCGCGCCGCGCGGCGCCGTCACCGGCGCTGGTGAGGTCCATGAACAGCACGTTCTCGTCCATCACTGCGGCTCCAGCGGTCTGCTCGGAAAGATCGGTCACGGTACGCCTGCTCCGGGCACGGGCGTCTGACACCACTCTTGGCGCGACCGGACGGGTCCGCATGTCGGGAGCGCTCGGACGGAGGCGGGAACCTGCCCGGCCCGACCGGCCGACCGGCCGACCGGCGTGCCCGGCCCGACCGATGTGCCCGCCCTGTCGGCGTGCCCGCCCTACCCGGCCCGACCGCCCCGCCCCGCGTCCGTACCGCCTTCCTCCGCTTCCCCCTCCGTACGCAGCGCACCGCTGAGATCCAGCGTCGCCAGCGCCCCGCCGCCCGCCGGATTGGCGAACGTCAGCCGCCCGCCCAGCACCCGGGCCTGCCCGGACGCGATGGTCAGTCCGAGGCCGAGCCCGTGGCCGTCCGAGCCGCCGCCCGTACGGAAGCGCTGCGGCCCGTGGGCCAGGAGCGCCTCCGGGAATCCGGGACCGCTGTCGAGGACGCGCAGTACGCCGCGCTCGACCTCGACGGCCACCGGTGCCGCGCCGTGCCGCAGCGCGTTGCTGACCAGGTTGGCGAGGATGCGTTCGACCCGGCGCGGGTCGGTCTCCACCAGGCCGTCCGAGATCACCCGTACCTCCACGCCCGCCCGGGCGGCCTCCCCCAGCGCCGCCACCGTCCGCCGGGCCAGTGCGCCCAGCGGCCGCAGCTCCGTGTCGGCCTCCTCGGTCCGCGCGTCCAGCCGCGCCACCTCCAGCACGTCCTCCATCAGCGTCCGCACATGCCGGGCCCGGTCCTGGACCAGCTCGGTGGGGCGCGAGGGCGGCAGCAGGCCGGCGGCCGCGACCAGCCCGGCGACGGGGGTGCGCAGCTCGTGGGCGATGTTCGCGGTCACATCGCGCTCGGCCTGGAGGCGGGCGGCCAGCGCGTCGGCCATGGTGTTCACCGCGGTGGTGAGCTGGGCTATCTCGTCCTTGCCGGCACGCGGCAGCCGCGCGGTCAGATCGCCCTCGGCGATCCGCTGGGCGGTGCCGGCCGAGACGGTCAGCCGCCGCCCCAGCCGGCGGGCGACCAGCAGGCCGACGACGCAGCCCAGCGCGGTGCCCGCGATGCCGGACAGCCACAGCACCCGGTCCAGGCTGCGCAGGGTCTCCTGCTCCCGTACGTACGGGCGCTTGAGCGCGATGACCTCGCCCGCCAGCCCGGTCGCGGCCCACAGATGCGGCTTGGGGCCGTCGGGTTCGAGGTAGACGCCGCGCTTGCCGTGGGCGACGGCGTCCTTCAGCGGGCCGGGGAGGTCGGGCGGGTCGACGATCGCCCGGCCGGTGTCGATGCCGGCCGCCCGGTCCTGCACCAGGCTCTGCAGCCGCCCGTCGATCGATTCGGCCGCCAGGTCGAACTGCGCGTCCACGGTCCGGTTGTGCACGAGCACCCCGATGAGGACCGCGACCACGGCGGCCGTGGCGGCGATCGCTATACCGATCTTCGCGCGCAACCCCATGGCGGCCTAGAACTCCGGGGTGTGCAGGCTGACCCTGCCCAGTTCGGCGGCCTTCTCCGGCGGCAGGCGGTCGGAGACGAGGGTGGCCCGCGAGTAGAACGCCGGCCGGTTCTGCCGCTCCTCCTTGAGCAGCCCGCTGAGCGTGACCTTGACCGGGTACGGCTGTCTGCCGCACTCGGGGCGGCACCAGGCGCCGCTGAGCCCTCCGGTGGCCTCGGCGGTCGCGTCCCCCCAGGACGTCCAGCGCAGGCCGGTCAGGCTGACCGAGCCGACCAGGACGAACGAGGCGGGGCGCTGCAACGGGCGGCGGGCCGCGTCGGAGACGTAGACGGGCTCGGTGACCTCGGCCGGGCCGGCCGGCGGCGAGGGGGACACGGCGGGGCCCACCACCCGCAGGCCGCGCGGGTCGGAGCAGCCGGACAGCAGCAGCACGGCCGCGGACATCGCGGCGACGCAGGCGGTCGCGGTGAGTGAGCGCACGTGTCCCTCGGTCGGCTGGGGGGCTTCGGGGTGGCACCGGAGTGCCGTCGGGGCGCCGTGAGGTGCCATGGACTGGACTTGCGGGCTTTTACGACAAAGGTAACCGTGTCCGCCCAGAATGCCCTCACGCTAAACAGCCCGTTTCACGGCGGTCCCACGGCCGTGTAACAGGGGGCCATCGGTGGTGTGAGGTCGATCGGTGGTGTGCGGTCCATCGGTGGCTCGCGGGAGCCGCCGGGACCGGCTCCGTCCGGACGACCGGCCCCCGCTTGACCCTCCCCCCACGTCAGGCCGCAGTCTGTGCCCGTACGGCACGGGCCGTACGGCGGCCCCCGGCAGGCCGTGGCACGAGAGGCGGTTCCATGGCGTACTCGGTCGGGCAGGTCTCCGGCTTCGCGGGCATCACGGTCCGCACCCTGCACCACTACGACAAGGCCGGTCTGCTCTCCCCCAGCGCCCGCAGTCCCGCCGGATACCGCCTCTACGACGACGCCGACCTGGCCCGCCTCCAGCAGATCCTCTTCTACCGGCAGCTCGGCTTCGGCCTCGACGAGATCGCCGCCGTCCTCCTTGACCCGCAGGCCGACGCCCTGGACCACCTGCGCGCCCGGCACCGCCTGCTCAAGGAGCAGATCACCGAGCTGCAACGGCTGGTCGAGGTCGCCGAGCGGGCGATGGAGGTGCAGCGTACGGGGGTGGAGCTGACGCCCGAGGAGCGTTTCGAGGTCTTCGGCGAGGTCACCTTCGACCTCAGTTACGCCACCGAGGCACACCTGAAATGGCAGCACAGCGCGGGCCACCAGCAGTCCATGGCGCGGGCCGCCGCGCACACCAAGGAGGACTGGGCGCGGATCATGGCCGAGGCCGACGCGTGGCGGCACCGGCTGCTCGCCGCCTTCGACGCCGGGGAGCCCGCCGACGGCGAGCGGGCCATGGACCTGGCCGAGGAGCACCGCGCCCACCTCACCCGCTGGTTCACCCCGTGCCCCACCGACATGCACTGCCGGATCGCCGACGACTTCACGGCCGACCCACGGGCCTACGCGCTCGTCGTACCGCCGTCCCAGCAGCGTCCCGGTCTCGCCGCGTACCTGCGGGCGGCGGTGCACGCCAACGCGGTACGCCAAGGCCCGGCTCCCGCCCCGTCCGAAACCCTTTCGCCCTCCTCCCCGGAGCCGTCATGAAGATCCTCGTCACGGCGGCCGGTTCGTACGGCGACGTCGCCCCGTACACCGGCCTCGGCGCCCGCCTCCAGGAGGCCGGGCACACCGTCGCGCTGGCCGCCGACGCCTCGTACGCGCCGCTCGTACGCGCCGCCGGGCTGGAGTTCCGGGCGCTGCCCGCCGACCCTCGAAGGGAACGGAGCGGGGCTTTCGGCGGGAAGCGGGAGCTGATGCGGCGGGCCGCCGCCTTCACCCGGGAGCTCGGCCCCGGCCTCGCCGATGCCGCCGCCCAGGGCGCCGACCTGCTGCTCCTGTCCGCGACCACCGCCCCACTCGGCCGGCACGCCGCCGAGGCGATGGACATCCCGTACCTCGACCTGCCCCTCCAGCCGAACGCGCCCACCGGCGACTTCCCGCCCGTGGTCGCGGGCACCCGCTCGCTGGGCCGCCGGGGCAACCGCGCCGCCGGCCGTCTCTCCCTGCGGGTGGTGGACCGCCTGTACGCGGACGGGGTACGGGAGCTACGGGCCCGGCTGGGTCTGCCGCCCGTTTCGACGGGCGCGCTGCGCCGCCGCCGGGGCGCGGACCGCCGTACGGTGCTGCACGGCGTCAGCCCCGCACTCGTCCCCCGGCCCACGGACTGGCACCCCGGCCTGGAACTGGTCGGCAACTGGTGGCCGTACACCGCACCCGACGCCGCCCTCCCACCCGCGCTGGAGGACTTCCTCGCGGCGGGCCCGCCGCCCGTCTTCGTCGGCTTCGGCAGCATGGCGGCGGGTGCGGGGGACGACGGCACGGCCGCGCGGCTGACGGCGAACGTCGTCGCCGCCCTCCGCCGCGCGAGGGTGCGCGGCGTGCTCCAGTCCGGCTGGGCGGGCCTGGCCGGCCCGGAGACCGGCGACGGGATCCTGACCGTCGGCGAGGTGCCGCACGCCCTCCTCTTCCCGCGTACGGCGGCCGTCGTGCACCACGCTGGTGCGGGCACGACGGCCGCCGCACTGCGGGCCGGGGTCCCGGCCGTACCGGTACCGGTCACCGCCGACCAGCCGTTCTGGGCCGCCCGGCTGGCGGCGGTGGGCGCCGGTACCGATGCGGTGCCGTTCCGCGCGCTGGCGCAGGAGGAAGGCGGAGCGGACCTCTTGGCGGAGGCCGTCGCACGCGCCGTACGGGAGCCCGCCCACCGCGCTGCCGCCACCGGGATCGCACGGCGTATGGCGGCGGAGGACGGCGCGGGTGAGGTGCTGAAGGCGGTGGAGAACGGGGGGTGAGGGGGCGGGGCAGCCGGACCCGCAGGACTTCGGCCGCCCCGCATCTCAGCCCGCCGCGCGCGACAGCCGTACGGTCACGATCTGGAACGGCCGGAGCGTCAGCGCCACCCGCCCGTCCCGCACCTCGCCGACCGCCGAACCCGCCATGTCCCTCTCCAGCAGATCCGTCTCGACGGCCCCCGCCACCGGGAACCCCGCCGTGAGCGTCGCCGACGCCCGCCCGCCGCGCGACTCGTACAGCCGGACCACGACGTCCCCGCCGCGGTCCTCGGCCAGCTTCACGGCCTCGACGACCACCGCGTCGTCGTCCACGCCGACCAGCGGCTCGACCGGCCCACCGCCGCGCACCGTACGCTCCGGCAGGTTGATCCGGTGGCCCTCCCGTACCGCGTCGCCGATCGCCGCGCCGGGTGCGAGCGCGTACCGCAGCCGGTGGTGGCCCTGGTCGGTCTCCGGGTCCGGGTAGCGGGGCGCCCGCAGCAGGGACAGCCGTACGGTCGTGGTCTGGCCGCCGTCCGGGCGGATGTCACGGGTGACGTCGTGCCCGTACGTGGAGTCGTTGACCAGCGCCGCGCCCCAGCCCGGCTCCTCGACCTGGATCCAGCGGTGCGCGCAGATCTCGAACTTGGCGGCCTCCCAGGACGTGTTGGTGTGGGTGGCGCGGAAGACGTGCCCGAACTGGGTCTCGGAGGCGGACCGGTCGGCCTTCACGTCCAGCGGGAAGGCGGCCTTGAGGAATGTCTCGGTCTCCCGCCAGTCCACCTCGGTGTCGATGTCCAGGACCTTGGCGCCGGCCCGCAGCGTGAGGGTCTGGACGACGGTGGAGCCGTGCCCGAAGGACCGGGCGACCTTGACGCGTACCGCTTCCGGGCCGGCCGCGTCGACCGTCAGCTCGTCCACGGCCACCAGGTCGGTGACGTTGTGGCGGTAGAACTCGTCCACGTCCCAGGCGTCCCACATGTTGGGGAAGTCCGGGTGGATCTGGAGGAGGTTGGCCGCGGCGCCCGGCGCGACGGCCTCCCGGCCGGCCTCGATGTCGTACGCGGACACGACCAGGCCACGCGCGTCGATCTCGACCCGGAGGCGGCCGTTGGCGAGCCGGTGACCGCCGGTGGCCCGGCCGTCCACGGTCAGCGGCTCGACGGTCACCGGACTTACGGACACGGGCGTGCCGCCCTGCCCGGGTGCGGGCCGCGCGCCGCCCGCCGGGATGCCGCCGCGCGGGTGCGGCGCCGCGTTGAAGACGATCTCCCGTGTGCCCGGCCCGGCCAGCGCGGTCTGCGCGGCGAGGACGATGGCGGTCAGCTCCTCGCGGACCCGCGCGTACGTGTCGCGGGCCTCCCGGTGCACCCAGGCGATCGACGAGCCGGGCAGGATGTCGTGGAACTGGTGCAGCAGCACCGTCTTCCAGATCCGCTCCAGGTCCTCGTACGGGTAGGTGTAGGCGTGGCCCGGCACCCGTACGGCGGCGGTGGCGGCCCACAGCTCGGCCTCGCGCAGCAGGGACTCGCTGTGCCGGTTGCCCTGCTTGGTCTTGGCCTGCGAGGTGTAGGTGCCGCGGTGCAGCTCCAGATACAGCTCGCCCGCCCATACCGGCGCGTCCGGGTACTCCGCGTGCGCCTTCTCGAAGAACGCGTCGGGCCGCTCGATCCCGACCCGCGGCGAGCCCTCCAGGTCGCGCAGCCGGGCGGCGCGGGCCAGCATCTCGCGGGTGGCGCCGCCACCGCCGTCGCCCCACCCGAAGGGCGCCAGCGACCGGGAACCCCGGCCCTTCTCCCGGTAGTTGCGCGCGGCGTGCGCCATCTCCTTCCCGCCGAGGTCGGAATTGTAGGTGTCGACGGGCGGGAAGTGGGTGAAGACGCGGGTGCCGTCGATGCCCTCCCACCAGAAGGTGTGGTGCGGGAACCTGTTGACCTGGCTCCAGGAGATCTTCTGCGTCAGGAACCACGTCGAGCCCGACAGCTTCACGAGCTGCGGCATGGCCGCCGTGTAGCCGAAGGAGTCCGGCAGCCACACCTCCTTCGTCTCGATGCCGAACTCGTCCAGGAAGAACTTCTTCCCGTACAGGAACTGCCGGGCCATCGCCTCGCCGCCGACCATGTTGGTGTCCGACTCCACCCACATGCCGCCGACCGGCACGAACTGCCCGGCCTCGATCTTCGCCCTGACCTTGGCGAACACCTCCGGCCGATGCTCCTTGATCCACGCGAGCTGCTGCGCCTGCGACATGGCGAAGACGAACTCGGGGTGCTCGTCCATCAGGTTGACCATGTTGGAGGACGTACGGGCCACCTTGCGGACCGTCTCGCGCAGCGGCCACAGCCAGGCGGAGTCGATGTGCGCATGGCCGACCGCGCTGACGCGGTGGGCCGAGGCGTGCGCCGGGGAGGCGAGGACGTCCGCGAGCTGGGCGCGGGCGCGCTCGGCCGTACCGGGGATGTCCTTGAGGTCGACGGCGTCCAAGGCCCTTTCGACGGCGCGCAGGATGCCGTGGCGGCGCGCGTCGGCCACGTCCAGCTCCCGCATCAGGCTGCCCAGCACCTCCAGGTCCTGGACGAGTTCCCAGACCTCGGTCTCGAAGACGACGAGGTCCATCCGCCGCAGCCGGTACAGCGGCGCGCGGCTCGCGGTGAGCCGGTCGCCCTCGTAGGTGGGCCGGTGGTCCGCCAGCACCGGATTGGAGGCCGCCTCCACATACAGCTCGACCTCCTCACCGCCCGCGGCGGGCGCGGCGACGCGCACCCAGTCGTTGCGCGGGTTGAGGCCCTTCACCGCCTCGCCGTCCGCCCGGTAGACCAGGCCCTCGCACTGGAATCCGGGCATGTTCGTCTCGAATCCGAGGTCCAGTACGGCTTCGACGGCGCGCCCGGCCCACTCCGCCGGGACCTGCCCGGTGACCCGGAACCAGGTGGTGCCCCAGGCGGGTCCCCACTCCTCCCCGGTCTTCGTCGGTTCGTAGTCGGCGGCCAGGCCCTCGGCCGGCGGCACCGGCTCGCCCGGCGCCTCCCAGCGCCCGACCGTCAGCGGCACGGACCGGCTGCGGACGGCGGGCACGATGCGGTCGTTCAGGACACGGCGTAGACGGTGTTCCACGATGCTGCGGTCGTCGTGCATGAGGGTGCTCCGGTAGGTGCGAGGCGGGTACGGGTGCGTGCGGGTCGGTCGTTCCTGTCGTACGGGCCCTACGGGCCTTTGCGGGCCGCACGGTTCTTCGCGCGGCCTTGCGTTCCTTGGGGCCAATTGCGGGCCTTACGGGCCTCCTGCCCTTCCCGTGCGGGTCCTGCCGGGTTCTTGCCCGTCGGGCGGCGGGCCTACCAGGTGAATCGGGCCTACCAGGTGAACACCGTCGCGGTGGCCGCCGACGAGGTGTGCAGTTCGCCGACCGCGCGCACTTCCAGCCGGGTCCCCGGCTCGCCGGACGTACGGCGCAGCGCGGGCACGTAGAACGCGGTTCCGCAGGTCCCGCCGAGGAAGCGCCGCTGGCCGCCCGGGAGGACCTGGTGCACCTCGTGATGCCGTACGGGAACGCCCTTGACCGAGGGCTTCCAGGTCAGCCGCAGTTCGGCCACGCCGTCCCCCGTGCCGCGCGCGGCGGCGACCTTCAGGGCGCTCGGTGGCGCGGGCGTGTGCGCGGCCGGTTCGCCGTCGTGTACCGCGAGGGCGCCCAGCCGCCAGCGCACGGGCGCGCCGCCGGGCGCGCTCAGCCGGACGCCGAGCACGTGCGCGGTACGGCCGTGCCCGTTCCCGATCCGTACGGCCGTGGTGACCCAGCCGTCCGCGGCCCGTACGGTCCGCGCCGCGAACCGCCGGAACTCCGGCCGCCCGCCCGCCGTGGCCGGTTCCGCGTACGCCACGGCCGCCTCCACGGTGACCGCCGCCGTGCCCTCGTCGGCGCGGTGCGTGATCTCCAGGACGGTGCCGGCGCGCAGCGGCAGCCGGGTACGGAAGAGTTCCAGGGTCACCGGCCGGCCGAGCACACCGTCCGCGCCCTCGACGAGCAGGCTGCTGCCGCCGCGCCAGGCCGCGCCGAAGTCGAACCCGACCGTGGGGCGCTGAGACGCTCCGCCCCCGTCCGCCCACCGTGCCCAGCGCCGCCCCGGCAGTTGGTCCTGGAGCCCGAGGTGGTGCCACTCGGCGTCGCCGGTGCGCACTCCGTCCTCCCACCAGGCCGTCCCGTGCCCGGTGTTGAAGGCCGACGCGAACGGCACGGACGTGATGGTGGACCGGTCGGCGACCGTACGGGCCGCCGGGCGCCAGGAGCCCGGCCCGGCGGGCGCCGACGGGTCGGTGTTCCGCCCGCCCCAGAACTGGTCGTCGCGGGAGTGGAACTGCCCGGGCGTGTCACCGGACCGCCGCGTCCACTCCGGCCGGTAGAGCCCGTACGACACCACGTGGTCGCGGCCCTCCGGAACGAACGCGTCCCAGTCCACGGACGAGTTCCAGCCGTTGGCCTCGACATCGACGCCCGCCCACAGCTCGTACGGGGAACGCCCCAGCCGCCGGGCGTACGCGGCCGACGACGCCAGCCGTGCCGCGCTCCACCGGAAGTCCACGAACATCGTGTCGGACAGCTTCTCGGCCCCGCGCTGGAAGAACATCGCGTTCTTGTCGTTGAGCGCGCCCTGCCAGCCGACCCGGCCGTCCGCGTTGAACGCGTCGTACCAGGTGATGCGCAGTTCGGGTGCGCCCGTGCGCAGGGCCCGCACGAAGTCGGCCATCTGCCGGGCCAGCGCCGGGTCGCCGCCGTCGGTCTCGCCGTTGAGGAACCAGCCGTCGAAGCCGTACGTACGGGCCACCCGCACCAGTTTGTCCGCGAGCGGGAAGCGGCCCAGCGCGTCCTTCTGGACCAGTTCACGCGTCCACGTCAGCTCACCGCCGTACGCGGTCGGCGGGAGGAAGACGTTGCCGAGGACGGGCACGCCGTTGCGGTGCGCGGCGTCGATGACGGGGGCGTTGGGGGCGAGGATGATGCCCTCGCCCGAGGAGCCGCCCCAGAAGACCAGTTCGTCCAGGTAGGCCCAGTGGCTGAGGGCGTAGAAGTCGGCCTTGGCGCCGCCCTGGGAGGGGTTGCCGGCCGTGCCCGCGAAGGAGACGAGCGCCGAGATACGGGCCTGGCCGGCGCGGGCGGTGGCGTTGGCGGGCACCGGCGTGAACCGCTGGGCCAGTGGCACGGTCGCGATGTTGTACGGCAGATCCGCGTCGTCCTGCGGCCGCCAGCTCTTCAGGCTGCGCCACACCGCGCCCGGGTCGGGCTCCCGGCCCTCGGGGAAGCTGTCGGGGAACCAGTACGACGCGTACGGCTGGAGCGATGCCGCCGCCGCGCCCGGAATCCGCGCCCGTGCGGCCGCCGCGGAGGCGTCCGGCCGTACGGCGGCTCCGGCGCTGCCCGCCGTCAGCGCCAGCCCCGCCCCGGCCGCCGCGGCCCCGGCGACCAGCCCCCGCCGGGTCATCCCGCGATCCGCGCCCGGTCCCCCGTCATGTCGTACGCCCACTGGGTCCTCAGCCTCTCGTCCTGTCGGTCCCGTCCGTCCCGTGCCGCTCCGCTCCTCACTTCACGTCCGACGGCCACACCACCTCCGTGATCCCCCGGCTCTCCAGGTACGCGGCGTCCCGGGCCCGTCCCGGCAGCACGGCTCCGGCCCGTACGCCCTGGTCGGCCAGCCGTACCCACGCCTCGAAGAAGGAGCCGCCCGGTGCGCACACCGACCGGTTCGGTGCGGTGCTCTCCTCCCCCGCGTCCAGGACCAGCGCGGTCGTACGCGGTACCGGCCGCGGCGGCCCGGCCCGCAGCCGGGCCGCCATGGCGGCGACCGCGCGCCCGGCCGGCTTGGGCCGGCCGTCCGAGGTGAGCAGCCCGAGCCCGTACTCCAGCTCGGGGAAGTCGGCCAGCTCCCGTGTCACGTCGTGCGAGCACCACCAGGTGATGCCGGACAGTTCCTCGCAGGTCAGGGCGTTCTCGATGGTCGCGGTGGCGAAGCCGGCGGCGTGCTCGGGCGGTATTAGCGGGGCGGGCGCGCCGACCTCCTGGAGCCAGACCGGCCGCGCCGGGCCGGCCGCCCACGCCGCGCCCACCTGGATCAGGTACTCGGCCAGCCGCACCGTGGCGGTCCCGTCGTGGCCGTGCCGCTGGGCCGTGCCGTTGAAGACCCAGGAGTGGATGACGGTGGCCGCGCCGAGGCGGGCCGCCTGCGCGGGCGTGAAGGGGTGGCCGTCCTGGAACCACACCGCGTCGTACTCGGCGTGGGTGTGCAGCCGCCCCGGCGCGGCCCGTTCGCAGACCTCCAGCAGCCGGGTCAGCCACTGCCCGGCCTCTTCGTACGTACACGGGTCGGGGTCCGGGTGCGGCGGTCCCGAGAACTGGTTCACCTCGTTCCCCAGCGTCATGCCCAGGAAGTTGGGGCGCCCGGCGAGCGAGGACGCGAGGGCCTCCAGGTAGCGGGCCTCGCCCTCGACCGCCTCCGGGTCGGTGAACATGTTCCGCCGGTGCCAGGTGCGCAGCCAGGACGGTACGAAGTCGAAGCTGGACAGATGGCCCTGGAGGGCGTCCACGGCGACGTCCAGGCCGCACCGCGCGGCCGCGTCCACCAGGTGCCCGAGCTGTTCGACGGCGCGCGGGCGGACGAGGGAGCGATGGGGCTGGAAAACAGGCCAGAGGGCGAAGACACGGATGTGGTCCAGGCCGAGCGCCGCGAGCGCGTCCAGGTCGCGGCGTACGTCGTCGAGGTCGAAGTCGAGCCAGTGGTGGAACCAGCCGTTGCGCGGGGTGTAGTTGGCGCCCATGCGGGGCGCCGCCCCCGGGCCGGCGGACCAGGGCGCGGACGGGCCGGAGGCCGGACCGGCGGCCGCGGACGTATCGGAGGCCGCACTGCCGGACGCGGACGGGCCGGAGGCCGGGCCGGCGGACGGCGTCACATCGCTTCCCTTCACGTCTTCAGCGCTCCCTCGCCCACGCCCCGGAAGAAGAACCTCTGAAGGGCGAAGAACAGCGCCATCATCGGGATCAGCGCGGCCATCGCCCCCGCCGCGATCAGCCGCTGATCGTTGACCGTGGTGGCCCCGGCGAGCGATTTCAGTCCGAGTTGCAGGGTGTAGTGATCGCTGTTGGTCAGCACGATCAGCGGCCACAGGAAGTCGTCCCAGGCGCCCATGAAGCTGGTCAGGCAGACCACCGCCAGCGCGCCCTTCGCAGCCGGCACGAACACCTTCGTGAAGCGCTGCCACTCGTTGGCCCCGTCCAGGACCGCGGCCTCCTCCACCTCCTTCGGTACGGCGAGGAAGGCGGCCCGCATGATCATCAGGTTGATGACGGAGACCGCGCCGGGCAGCCAGACGCCGATGAGCGTGTCGACCAGCCCCATCGAACGGACCGTGAGGAACATCGAGATCATCACGGACTCGAAGGGGAACATCAGCGTCGCGACCAGCACCGTGAAGACGGTCCGCCGCCCCCGCCACCCGGCCCTCGACAGCGCGTAGCCGCCCATCGCGGCGAACACGCAGTTGGAGGTGACGGCCAGTGCCGCGACGATCAGGGTGTTGCCGACGTAGTGCACCAAGGGGAAGGACTCGGCGACCCGTACGTAGTTGTCCAGGGTCGGCTGACCGGGCAGCACACCCCCGTACACATCCTCCCCGCGGCCCTTCAGCGACGTCAGGAACTGCCAGACGATGGGACCCAGCATCACCACCAGCATCAGGCACAACGTCAGGTAGCGGCCGGTCAGCCCGACGACCGCCGCCCGGCCCCGGCCTGCGGTCCGGACGCGCGGCGCCCGCCGCGTGCCGGGCGGTGCCTGCCGCGAGCCGGGCGGTGCCTCCGGCGCATCGGGCGGTGCCTGCCGCGAGCCGGACGAGGACAGCGCGCTCACCTCTCGTCTCCCTTCGACAGCCGGTGTCCCAGCACGCTGAACGCCAGCGTCAGCAGGAACAACAGGATCGACACGGCCGCCGCGTAACCGGTTTCGCCCGCGAAGCCCAGCCCGACCTGCCGGATCAGGAACGGCAGCGTCCGGGCCCCGCCACCGGGGCCGCCGCTCTCCCCGCCGAGGATGTAGATCTCGGTGAACACCCGCAGCGCGGAGATCGCCGACAACGTCCCGACCAGCAGCATCATCGGCTTCACGCTGGGGATGGTGATGCTGCGGAAGCGGCGTACGGCGCCGGCGCCGTCGAGCGCCGCGGCCTCGTACAGCGACGCCGGGACGTTCCCCAGCGCCGCCAGGTAGAAGACCATGTAGTAGCCCAGGCCCTTCCAGACCGTGACGATCATGGCGGACACCAGCAGCATCGTGGAGTCGGTGAGGAACGGAACCGGTCCGGAGACCAGATGCAGCTTCTCGAAGACGGTGTTGACCAGGCCGTCGCTGCGCAGCACCCACTGCCAGATCAGCCCGACGACGACAGCCGAGGCGATGACCGGCGTGTAGAAGGCCGAGCGGAAGAACCCGATGCCGGGAACCTTCCGCTGAACGAGGACGGCCAGCGCCAGCGGCAGCAGCACCAGGCAGGGCACGACGACGGCCAGATACACGACGCTGTTGACCGTCGCCGTCCAGAAGTCTGGGTCGTCGAGCGCCCGCCCGTAGTTCTCCAGGCCGACGAACCGGCCACCGCGCAGGATCTGTGCGTCGGTGAGCGACAGGACGACCGTGTTGACGAACGGCCAGAGGCTGAACAGCACCACCATGACCAGCCCCGGCAGCAGGAAGAGGTACGGCGCCCACCAGCGGCGGTGCACCAGGCCGGAGTCCGTGTCCGTGTCCGTGTTCTGGTCCCTGCCACGGCGACGGGAGGTGCGCGGGGCGGCCGCGCGTCCGGGGGCGGCCGCGCGTCCGGCGGCGGGGGCCGTCAGGGGCGCCGGGGGCACCGGGGGCGCTGGAGCCCGCGCCGCCTCACCCGTGTCCCTGCGCTCGGTCCGGGCCATCGCCGGTCACTGCCGCTTCTGCTGCTGGGCGAGGATCTTGTTGGCGGCTTCCTGCGCGTTCTTCACCGCCGCCGCGGGGTCCTCTTCTCCCTTGATCCCCTTCTGCATCTCCCGCACCACCGCGTCACCGACCTGGGTGGTCCATTCCACGGGCGTGTTGGCGTCCAGCTCGGCCGACTTCAGCTCCTCGGCACCGATGGCGCGCGCCATCGTCTCGGGGTCCGTACCGTCTCCCCGGTCGGTGAAGTACGGGTCGGCGAGGCCCTTGGCGTTCGACGGATAGATCGTCACCTGCTTCGAGAACGCCACCTGATTCGGCCCGTTGGTCACCCACTTGGCGAACTCCGCCGCCGCGTCCGGATGCTTGGTGTCCTTGCGCACGCCCAGCGACTGCGTGTAGATGCCGATGTGCCGGAGCGTCCCGGTGACGGCCGGCGCCACCCGCGTCTTCGCGTACGCCGTCGGGGAGTTGCGCTTGACGTCCTTGAGGATGCCCGGCGACCCGGGCCCGAACGCCAGCTTCCCCGCCCCGTAGAGCTGCGCGAGATCGTCGGCCTTGGTCAGCGACTCCCTCGGCATCGCCCCCATGGCGTACAGCTTCTTCATCCGCCGCACCCACTCGACCGCCTTGGGCGTGTCGAAGGTGAACGCGGCCTTCTTCCCGTCGAGGATCGGCACGCCCATCTTCTGCCAGTCGCCGGGCAGCCGCCCCTTCGGATCCGCCATGAACGCCGAGAACCGGCCGTCCGAAGCGGCGGCGATCCGCTCCGCCTGGTCGAAGAACTGCTCGACACTGGTGGGCGGCTTGTCCACGTCGAGCCCGGCCGCGGCGAACAGCTCCTTGTTGTACGTGAGGATCTCGGGCGTGACGTACCAGGGGTACGCGTAGACGCCGTCCCCCTTGCCCGGCAGTTGGTACTGCTCCCAGGCGCCCGGTACGTACTCCCCGCCGACCTTCGGGTCCAGTCGGGCGACATCCGCGAGCATCCCCCGGTCGCCGAGGAGCTGGAAGGAGTCGGTGTTCAGGTTGACCACGTCCGGCAGCCCGCCGGCCTGCGCGTCCGCGACGAGCTTCTCGTTGTAGCCCTCGCCGGGCACGTCTTCCCAGGTCACCTTCACATCCGGGTACTTCTTCTCGAACGCGTCGATGACGCCCTGCACGTACCCGGTAAAGGTGGGCTTGAGCTGCAGCGTACGGAAGGTGATCTCGCCGGCGACCTTGCCGCTCCGCTTCGGCTGCCCTTCGGCCGCCGAGGAACCTTCGGCCCCGCCGACACCGCAGGCGGCCGTGGCCGACATCAGGGCGGCCGCGAGGGCGGTGGCGAGCACGGCCCGGGAACGGTCGTGGCGGTCGCTACGGACGGGGCGGACGGAAGCCAAGTGCCTGCGCGTCATGGTCACTCCTGCGTCGGGGAAACGCTTCTGCCCGGGAGGCACGCCCCCATGAGGGAGCACTCCCGCGTCGGGGAACCGCGAGGAAAAAGCGAAGAGCCACGCACGGACCGGCACACGACCGGCCGCGCCGCCGGATGGCGGTGCCAACGTTGTCGTCCGCTCCCGCTCCCGTCAATGCACAAGTCCCAACTTCCCCCTTC
The DNA here is from genome assembly GCF_044327445.1 of Streptomyces sp. NPDC018045. Lineage (NCBI taxonomy): Bacteria > Bacillati > Actinomycetota > Actinomycetes > Kitasatosporales > Streptomycetaceae > Streptomyces > Streptomyces sp. NPDC018045. The sequence goes on along the minus strand of NZ_JBIRFL010000005.1, from coordinate 444,860 downwards.
CCGCCCCCGCTTCTCCCCCGCCACCGGCCACTCCTCCTCTTCCCCCTCCCTCTCCACCGCCCCTCCCCGCCTGCACTGATGCGCTAAAGCCGGCTCTCACCGCACTCGTCATCTCAATTCCATAACGGTGATTGCGAGTTCACCCCGCCACCCGCCTTTCGCGAAGCGATTGACTTCCATCTCCCCCACCGTGATCCTGAAGCACCTAATGCGCTTTAGCCCGTCGAACTAATGCGGTTTAGCCACAGGCCTCTCCGCTCCGGGGACCGGGGCGACCGGAGAGGCAGAAGGGCCGGGGCGACCGGAAAGGCCGGGGCCAGAGAGACCGGGGCCGGGGCGGCCGGGACCGGAGAGACCGGGGGCCGGGGCGACCAGAGAGACCAGGGACAGGGGAGGCCGGGGAGGCGGGGGACCGGGGAGGCAAGAAAGGCCGGGGCCCGAGAGACCGGGGAACGGGGCGACCGGGGAACCCCGGGGCCCGAGAGACCGGGGGCCAGGACGACCGAACTGGCGGCCAGGCCGACCGACCGGAGGAGTTGACGGACGACATGACCACCGGTCCCCCCGCCGCGGACGCCGACGGCCCCCGCCTCCCCACGGTTCCCCCGCGCCGCCGCCCGACCATGAAGGACATCGCCGAACGCGCCGGTGTCTCCCCCTCCGCCGTCTCCTTCGCCCTCAACGACCGCGACGGCGTCTCCCCCGGCACCCGCGCCCGTATCCGCGAGGTCGCCGAGGAACTGGGCTGGCAGCCCAACAGCGCCGCCCGCGCCCTGTCCGGCGAACGCTCCGGCTGCGTCGGACTCGTCCTCGCCCGCCCCGCCCGCACCCTCGGCGTCGAGTCCTTCTTCCTTCAGTTGGTCTCCGGCATCCAGGAGGCCCTCGCCGCCCGCCGCGTCGCGCTCCTCTTCCAGGTCGTCGAGGACCTGGACGCCGAGTGCGCGACCTACCGCCGCTGGTGGGCCGAACGCCGCGTGGACGGCGTCCTGGTCGTGGACCCCCGCACCGAGGACCCCCGCCCGGCTCTCCTCACCTCCCTCGCCCTCCCGACAGTCGTCATCGGCGACACCCGACCGGGGCCGGGCGCGGGGGCGGGGCCGGGCGCGGGGGCGGGCGCGGGGCCGGGCGCGGGGGCGGGGACGGGGCCGGGTTCGGGGGGCGGGGCGATGCCGGGTACGGGTACGGGGACCGGAGCGACAACGGGGACGGATCCCGGAACGTCGCCGCATACGGGGCCGGGAGCAACGCCAGACCAGAAGCAGACCCCCGCCACCACTCCCGCCCCCACCGCTTCCCCCGCCACCACTCTCACCCCCACCGCTTCCCCCTCCTCCACTCCCCTCCCCGCCGCCCCCCTCTCCACCATCTGGGCGGACGACGCCGCCGCGATGCGGTCGATCATCGACCACCTCCACGAACTCGGCCACCGCCGCATCGTGCACATCGCCGGCCTGCCCGGCCTCGCCCACACCGAGCGCCGGGTCGCGGCCCTGCGTGCCGAGGCCGCCCGCCTCGGCCTGGACGCCGCCGACGTCCGCTCCGTCTCCACGGACTACTCCGACGAGCAGGGCGCCGAAGCCACCCGCCGCCTGCTGGGCGCTCCCCGCCCGCCCACCGCGATCGTCTACGACAACGACGTGATGGCCGTGGCCGGAGCCGCCGTGGCCGCCGGGCACGGCGTCCCCGTACCCGGCGCCCTGTCCATCGTCGCCTGGGACGACTCGCCCCTGTGCCGCGTGACCCACCCACGTCTGACCTCACTCGTACGCGACACCGCCGGGTTCGGCCGCCTGGCCGCCCAGGAACTGCTGTCCCTCCTCGACGGCGCCCCCACCCGCCGCCTCCAGACCGAACTCCCCCACCTCGAACTCCGCGAGAGCACCACCCGCGTGCCCTGATTCCCCGTCCGCCCGGCCCCTCCCCGTTACCACCCGGTACGGGGAACCTCTCCGCCGTTCGGGCGTCCACCGCGCGTGTCCGGATGCGCCCACCCGCCCCAGGGCGTGTCCTCGCAACTATGAACTGGCTCCGCAGACGACTCCTGCTGCACGGCGTGGTCCCGGCGGCCCTCGGCACCGTCCTCAGCCTGACCGTGAACGAGGCGGTCCCGGCCGTGGCGGCGGGCCCGTGGACCCGTCCGATCGCCGTCAATGCCCGCATCAGCTCGCCCTACGGCGTCAAGGGAAACTGGGCCGCCGGCCACCACACCGGGGTCGACTTCGCCGTCCGCACCGGCACCCCGGTCGCCTCGGTCGGATCCGGCACCGTCGTCCTGGCCAAGCGCTCGGGCGACTACGGCCTCGCCGTCACCATCCACATGACCGACGGCTACTACACCCTCTTCGGCCACCTCTCCCGCATCACGGCCCGCGTCGGCCAGCGCGTACGGGCCGGCACCCGCATCGGCTACAGCGGCGCCACCGGCCGCACCACCGGCCCCCACCTCCACTTCGAGGTCCGCAGGACCCGCCACTACGGCTCCGACATCAACCCCCTCACCTACCTGGCCCGCCGCGGCATCCGCATGAACCAACGCTCCCTTCCCTACTAGCCCGCCGCCCCGCCACCGCCGTCGGCCCCACGCCCGGCCCGACGGCGGCTCCGCGGACAGCGCTCACCCCCCGGCCAGAAAACCGGGCCCTGCACCCGCCCACCCAGGCCTCCCCTCTCTCCTCCTCTCTCCTCCTCTCTCCTCCTCTCTCCCCTCACCCCTCCCTCTCCGGCAGTCCCTCCACCTCCGCCCGGTCGTACCGACCGAGCCGCCCCGGCACCAGACCGTTCCGCTCCGCCGTCACCTCGAACTTCCCGGCCGACCACCCCAGCAGCGCCGCGGCCTCCTTGGCCGTCACGCTGCGCTCCATCCACCGCTGCCGGTCGCCCACCACACCCGCGACCAGCTCCCGGTCCAGCCCGTCCAGGCTCCCCAGGCCGAACATCGGATACCCCCGGAACTCCCCCACCGGCCGGAGGTGCCCCTGCTCCGCCAGGACCCGTACGTCCTCCCGCTCGACCTCCAGCTCCGTACGCCCGGCCAGGTGCTTCGCCGCGTCGATCGACCCCAGCCCGGGGTGGTCACCCAGCTCCTCCCGGATCTCCGCCACGCGCTCCCGCAGGCCCTCCACGACCTCCCGCGACCAGCGCTTGCCGTCCACGTCCGGCGCCGGAATCAGCCCCCGCTGCTCGGCCCGGCCGACCTGCCACCGCTGGAGCTCCAGCTCACCGGCCAACTGATGCGGCCCGAACGACTCCCCCTTGACCGGCTTCCGGCGCCCGGCCTTCCCGGCGTCCTGCGCCATCTCGTAGTTCTCGTCCGCCACCACGGACAAGATCTCCTCGACCCGGTCCGGCAGCGTCTTGGCCACCCCCTCCGACCACCGCTCGTCCCCCACATCCGGGGGCGGGATCAGCCCCCGGGTCTCGGCACGCCGCACATGCCGCGGCTCGATCCCCAGCCACTCGGCCAGTTGATGCGGCCCGAACGCCCGTTCCTTGGCCATCCGCCCTCCCGTCGCCATCGCCATCAGATACCTGATCACGTACCCACGACGAAGCCCCCCGGCTCCGCAAAACCAAACTTTAGGCCCCACCACTGACAATCAACTGGCTTGCGCGCTCCCCTCGTTCCCTTCCGAGTCGCAGCGAGCGGAAGAAGGGAGCCGGTGGGAACCGTGCCGGGTGTGTCTGTGCCCGGCACAGCGTCATCCACCGGACGGGGGCAGGGCTCGACGCGCCGCGAGTCGCACTGACACAGATGGTCAACTGATGGATTCTCACCGGCCCGGTCGCTGTCCGGGTCCTGCGTAGGGTTCCAAGAAGGCGGCAGTGCCGCATGTGCGCACTCGGTCTGTTGCCGCGCCGAGTGTTCAGGCACGTCCACGAGAGAAGGAAACACGTCCCTTGTGCGCGCCCTTGAGGTCGATCACAGTGAGGCCGGACCCATCCGTTCGCCGATGTCGATGAGCCCGTACCGCCCACCGGTGAGGCGTTGGCGAAGATACGGCACATCGGGCTCAACTCCGGAGAGCTGAATCACGTGGACCAGTGGCCGGCCGGCGCTGTACACGGTCACGACGCGGCCGGCGCCCGGGGGACGGCGCTCGTCGGTTCGCCGGAGCGGGCCGCCGGGCTCCGTGAACTCGGGGCCGACACGGTCCTCACCGACCTGGCCGGGACCGAGGACCGGTTCGACCTCGTCCTGGACACGGTCGGCGGGCCGCTGGTGGCGCAGGCGTGGCGTTCCCTCGCCGAGGGCGGCACCCTCCACCTGGTCGGTTACTCCTCGGGCCAGGAAACCGCCTTCCCGTCAGGGGCCTTGTTCGGCTTCGGTGAGCCCCGCAGCATCGCGACCTACGGCGACCTGACGCCGACCGGCGGGGAGTTGACGGACCTGCTGGGCCTCATGGCCGCCGGGAGGCTCTCGGCGCCGGTGCGGACGGAAGTGATCGTCCTGCGCTATGAGCAGGACGCGGAGGTGCGCACACCGGTGCTGACCTCCCTCGCTCGGCCGACGCACGTCACAGCCCAGGAGAACGCGCAGCTCAGAAGGACCGCCGAACTGCTCCCTGCCGAGCTCGCACAGCCGCAGATCGGCACCACCCGCGCGCCCTCCGGGCCGCATCCTCGCGTCGAACCCGCACCGAACACCGCCCGGAACAAACGAATCCCGCCCGGGCCGCACGGCCCGGACGGGATCTCGGCCGTCAGACAAAGCCGCTGTAGTTGCTGCACTTCGCTGCTGTACGACGAGAAAGAGCCCCCGCCGGATCTCTCCGGCAGGGGCTCTGACGTCGGTGGACCTGAGGGGATTCGAACCCCTGACCCCCTCGTTGCGAACGAGGTGCGCTACCAGCTGCGCCACAGGCCCTTGCGACGAGTGAAACTCTAGCATCCCTGTCCGGGTGCTCAAAAATCGCTTCCCGTGCTGGTCAGCTATGGGTGGTCACTCGTTTGCCGCGCGGGGGCGGTCCTCGTCCGCGTACTGGTCGAACAGGGGGGTGCGGCCTCGCGTGCGGCGGCCGGGTGTGGTGCGGCGCTTCGGGTCGGCGGCCGGGGTCGGCTGCGGGGTTTCGGTGGCCGGGCCGGAGCGGGCGGAGCTCCAGGCGTCGTCGGCGTCCAGGTCGACGTGGCTGGTGGCGCGCGGGGCGACCGGGGCCGTGACGTACGTCGGGAGCGGGACCGGGACGGGGTCCCAGCCGCCGGGCTCGGTGCGCTCGCGTTCGCGCTGCTGGTCCACCCACTCCGCGTGGTCGGTCTCCTCCACCAGGGCCCGGCGGCCGGCCGTCGACGCGGGCTCGGGGCGGGGGGCGGGCGCGGCGGGGCGCGCCGGGGCGGGCGGTGTGGCGGCGGCGTCCTCAGCGGGGGCTTCGTCGGCGGGGGGCTGCTGGGACGCCTGCGGAGGGCGTGGCCTGCCCTCCCGCAGCCGTTGCGCTGCCGCTTCCGCCTGGCGCTGGTCCATGGTGAAGGTGAAGCGGCGCCGCTCCTGGGCGCGGAGGTAGACGATGTACGCGCTGAGGAGTATGGCGGGGATGGCCGGCGCCCAGAGGAAGGCGAGGCCCCCGACGGCGGCGACGATCGTGCCGACGGTGAAGGTGAGGAAGAGGACCGTGATGGTGCGCCGGCGGCGCGCCAGGACCTTGGCCCGCTTCATGCGGTCGGCTGCGGAGGGCCGTGCGGAGCCGGGCTTCTTTCCGGGGCGGGAGGCCGCGCCGGAGGCGGCGTTCGCGGAAGCGGGCCGGCCGCCGGGCGACGCGCCGCCGGCCGCGGCCGCCGGCTGGCGCTGAGCGGCGGGCGGGGAGTCGTCCGCGGGCGCGTCGAAGGCCCGGACGTCGGCCTCGTCGGCCATGGCGTCCGGCTCCCGCGCTTCGCCCGCATCGTCGGTGGACCGGCCGCTCTGCTCCTCCAGCCCCTTGGCGTAACGGCGCTCCATCGCCGCCCGTCCGGACAGGAGCCGGATGGCGGTACTGAAGCGTTCCGTCGGCCGGGCTTCATTGAGCTCGTCCTGCCTGCGGAGCCACATCGGCACCAAGTAGGCGGCCCAGGCCCCGACGATGACTGCGTAGATGAGGCCGCTGCTGCTCACGTCTCACACGGTAGAGGGGTTTGCAGGGGGCCATCCGCCAATTGAGCCGGTGTGTCGCACGATCTGGCTGATATCTCGAACTTTTTTTGTGATTGTTGAGATCAGCCGCACGCGCTTGTGGCCAATTGGTGAAACAATTCGAACACTTATTTTATTTGTGGGGTGTGCTGGGCTTCTCCCGGTGCCAGCGGGTCAACAGCCCCTCGGGCACCTCCTCCGCGGTCAGCGCGAATACGAGGTGGTCGCGCCAGGCCCCGTCGATGTGCAGATAGCGCGGCCGCAGCCCCTCCTCGCGAAAGCCGAGTTTCTCCACGACCCGGCGGCTGGGCAGGTTCTCCGGCCGAATACAGACCTCGATGCGGTGCAGTCCCACCGAGCGGAAACAGTGGTCGGTGGCGAGCGCCACCGCCGTCGGTATGACGCCGCGGCCGGCCACCGCCTCGTCGACCCAGTAACCGACATGGCCCGAACACATCGAGCCCCAGGTGATCCCGGCCACCGTGAGCTGCCCGGCCAGCCGGCCGCGGTGTTCGACGACGAACGGCAGCATCCGGCCCGCGTGCGCCTCGGCGCGCAGGTGGCGGACCATCTGACGGTAAGTGGGCCGGTGCGGCGCGGGGATGCCGGGCGGAGGCGGCGGGATGGTCGCTTCCCAGGGGCGCAGCCAGTCGCGGTTACGGCGGTTGACCTCGCGCCAGGCCCGTTGGTCGCGCAGCTTTATCGGGCGGAGGGCGGTGTCGCCGTCCGCCAGCACGACCGGCCAGGAGGCGCTCAGTGTGCGCTCCCTGTGGTGTCCGGCCCGTGGCCCGGGTGCGGGCCGGGCCCAGGAGGCGGGCCCGAGCGCGCGTCCGGGGTGGCGCCCGGGTGCGCCGGCGCGTGGTCGCCGCCCCGTAGCTGGTCCACCGCGTGCGGGAGGAGGTCGGCGAGGACGGCCAGGCCGTCGCGTACCCCGCCGGTGGAGCCGGGCAGATTGACGATCAGCGTACGGCCGGCCACCCCGGCCAGGCCGCGGGAGAGCGCGGCGGTGGGCACCTTCGCGCGGCCCGCGGCGCGGATCGCCTCCGGGATGCCGGGGACCTCGTGGTCGATGACGCCGCGGGTGGCTTCGGGGGTGCGGTCGGTGGGTGAGATGCCCGTACCGCCGGTGGTCAGGACGACGTCGTACGCGGCGGCGACGGCGGCGCGCAGGGCGGCGGCGACGGGGTCGCCGTCCGGAACCACCTGCGGCCCGTCGACCGCGAAGCCCAGCGCGGCCAGGCCCTCGGCGAGCAGCGGACCGCCTTTGTCCGCGTACACCCCGGCCGCCGCGCGGTTGGACGCGGTGACGACGAGCGCCCGGGGCGGGGAGGGGAGTGGAGTGGTGGATGGGGGTGGGGATGGGGTTCGGGGCAGGTCCTGGGGCTGCTGGTCCTGGCCCGCTGCGGTGGGGCTGGTGGCGGACGTACCCAGGGAGACGGGTGCGGTACCTGGCCCCGGGTTGGGCGACGCGTCGGACGGCCGGTCGGTGGCCGTGCCCGGTCCGGGGTTGGGCGGCGCGCCGGACGGCCGGTCGGCGGCCGTGCCCGGCCCCGGGTTCGCGGTCGTACCGCGCCCGCCACCGCCCTTGCCACCGCGCTCGCCTTCGGGCACGGAGTCGGGCGCGGCGTCCGGTCCCGGATCGGCCGGTGTGCCGCGTCCGTGCTGGCCGGGGCGCCGTTCCGCGGTCATGACCGGCTCCAGTGGCCCGACTTGCCGCCCGTTTTCTCCTCGACCCGTACGTCGGTGACGACCGCGCCCTTGTCGACCGCCTTGACCATGTCCACGACGGTCAGGGCGGCGACCGAGACGGCCGTCAGGGCCTCCATCTCGACGCCCGTGCGGTCGGTGGTGCGGACCGTGGCCAGGATCTCCACCGCGTCGTCGGTCACCCGCAGGTCCACCTCGACGCCGGACACCGCCAGCGGGTGGCACAGCGGGATCAGCTCGGGGGTGCGCTTGGCGCCCATGATGCCCGCGATACGGGCGGTGGCGAGCGCGTCGCCCTTCGGTACGCCCTCGCCGCGCAGCAGCTCGACGACGCGCGGCGCGACCAGGACGCGGCCGCTGGCGCGGGCGGTGCGCGCGGTGACGTCCTTCTCGGACACGTCGACCATGCGGGCCGCGCCCGTCGCGTCGAGGTGGGTGAGGTCTTGCTGGCCGCTGCTCATCGTTCTCCCGGTCCGGACCGTGCCGCCTGTGCGACGACACCGTACCCGCAGGCGTCGGCCGTCACCCGGCTACCCGGCTACCCGGCGGCGACGGCGCCCACGGCCCGCGGGGCTCCGGCGCGCACACCCGCTTCGGCCCCGGCGTACCCGCACGCCACCTCATACGGCTACGAGCCACCTCTGCGAGAGGTCTCCACGAGCCTTCGGGGCCGCGAGGCGCGCCCGCACACCCGTACGTCTTCTCATGCCCCGAGATGCCCCCGGCCCTGCCTCCTCACGCCCCAAGACGCCCCAGCCTCCGGAACCCTCACCCCAGCAACACCACCTCCACCTCCGCCCCCTCCGCGACCTCCGTCGTCTCCTCCGGGATCACGATCAGGGCGTTGGCCTGGGCCAGAGCCTTGATCAGGTGGGACCCGGCGCCGCCCACCGGCGTGACGGTGGTGGTGTCGGCGTCGTACCAGCCGCGCAGGAACTGCCGCTTGCCCTGCGGCGAGGAGGCGACGGGCGCGGCGCAGGTGGCCCGGGAGGTGTGGCGGTGCACGTCGGGCAGGCCCATGAGCGTACGGATGGCGGGGCGTACGAAGAGTTCGAAGGAGACGTACGAGCTGACCGGATTGCCGGGCAGGGCCAGCAGCGGGGTGCGGTCCGGGCCGATGAGGCCGAAGCCCTGCGGCTTGCCGGGCTGCATGGCCAGCTTGCGGAACTCGACGGTGCCCTCCTCGGCGGAGAGGTCGGCGAGGGTCTCCTTGACCACGTCGTAGGCGCCGACGCTCACGCCGCCGCTGGTCACCAGGATGTCGGCCCGGATGAGCTGGTCCTCCAGGGTGGCGCGCAGCGTCTCGGCGTCGTCGGCCACGGCGCCGACCCGGTAGGCGATGGCGCCGGCCGCGCGGGCGGCGGCGGTGAGCTGGAAGCTGTTGGAGTCGTGAATCTGGCCGGGGGCCAACTCCTCGCCCGGCTGGACCAGTTCGCTGCCGGTGGACAGGACCACGACCCTCGGGCGCGGCCGGACCAGGACCGTGGCGCGTCCGATGGCGGCCAGCAGGCCGGTCTGGGCGGGGCCGATGACGGTGCCGGCCGGCAGGGCCAGTTCGCCGGCCGGGACGTCGCTGCCGCGGGCGCGGACGTGCCCGCGCTCGTCGACCGGGCGGTAGACGCGGACTTCGCCGCCCGCGGCCTCGGGCGCGGCGCTGTGCGCGCGCATGGCCTCGGCGGGGCCGCGGCCCGTACCGCCATCGGTCCACTCCACGGGCACGACGGCCTCCGCGCCGGGCGGCAGGGGCGCGCCGGTCATGATGCGGGCGGCCTCGCCGGGGCCGATGGCGGGCGGTTCGGCGCTGCCCGCCGCGACGTCGCCGACCACCGTCAGGGCGGCGGGGAAGTCGTCGGTCGCGCCCGCCACGTCGGCGACGCGGACCGCGTACCCGTCCATGGAGCTGTTGTCGAAGGGCGGCAGGGCGGCGGGGACGGTGACGTCCTCCACCAGGACGCAGCCCTGCGCGTCGAGGAGGTGGAGCTCGATCGGCTCCAGCGGGTGGATCTTGGACAGTACGTCGTCGAGGTGGTCGGCCACCGACCAGACGCGTTCCTGGCGGGTGATCCGGTCGGTGGTGGCGCTCACGGTGTCACATCTCCTCGCTGACGAAGCTGCGCAGCCAGGTCCGGAACTCCGGGCCCAGGTCCTCACGTTCGCACGCCAGTCTGACAATGGCACGGAGGTAGTCGCCACGGTCGCCGGTGTCATAGCGGCGCCCCTTGAAGACCACACCGTGCACGGGCCCGCCGAGCCCCGGGTCGGCGGCGAGCGCCTGGAGGGCGTCGGTGAGCTGGATCTCGCCGCCCCGGCCCGGCTCGGTGGTACGCAGCACCTCGAAGACGGCCGGGTCGAGGACGTACCGGCCGATGATGGCGAGATTGCTGGGGGCGTCGGCCGGATCCGGCTTCTCGACCAGGTCGGAGACGAGCACCACGTCGTCGTCGCCGTCCGGGGCGGCCGCCGCGCATCCGTAGAGGTGGATCTGTGCCGGGTCGACCTCCATGAGGGCGATGACGGAGCCGCCGTGCCGCTCCCGCACCTCGATCATGCGCCGGAGCAGCGGGTCGCGCGGATCGATCAGGTCGTCGCCGAGCATGACCGCGAAGGGCTGGTCGCCGACGTGCGGGGCGGCGCACAGGACGGCGTGGCCGAGGCCCTTGGGGTCGCCCTGGCGGACGTAGTGCATGGTCGCCAGGTCGCTGGACTCCTGGACGCGGGCGAGGCGCGATTCGTCACCCTTGCGGTCGAGGGCCTCTTCGAGCTCGTAATTGCGGTCGAAATGGTCTTCGAGGGGACGTTTGTTGCGTCCGGTGACCATCAGGACGTCGCTGAGTCCGGCGGTGGCGGCCTCCTCCACGACGTACTGGATGGCGGGTTTGTCGACGACCGGCAGCATCTCCTTGGGCGTGGCCTTGGTCGCCGGAAGGAAGCGGGTCCCGAGACCGGCCGCCGGAATGACAGCCTTGGTGATCCGAGTACGCGATGGAGTCATGCGGATCACGATAACCGGCACTTTGCGCCGGAAGATGGGGTCCTGAGAACGGGTCACAGGAGCGGGAGCGACGGCGCATCATGAGCGGTTACGACGGTGGCAAGCGCGGGTTGCGGCGCGATCTCCTGGACGTGAGGGCCCAGTTGCCGAGCGGTGAAATCCGGGCGACGGGGGCGGTGCTGGCGCGCCGGGCGCTGGCCCTGCCGGAGCTGGCGGGGGCGGGCACGGTCGCCGCGTACGTGTCGGTGGGGCGCGAGCCGTCCACGCACGCGCTGTTGGACCAGTTGCGCGCGGCCGGGGTGCGGGTGCTGCTGCCCGTACTGCTGCCGGACAACGACCTGGACTGGGCCCCGTACGACGGCCCCGAGAGCCTCGTATGCGCCGGGCGGGGGCTGCGGGAGCCCGCCGGGCCCCGGCTGGGCCCGCAGGCCGTCACCGGGGCGGACGCGGTGCTGCTGCCGGGGCTCGCGGTGGACCGGCGCGGCATGCGGCTCGGGCGCGGCGGCGGGTCGTACGACCGGGTCCTGGAGCGGCTGGAGAAGGCGGGCGTGCGGCCGGCGAAGGTGGTGCTGCTGTACGACGCGGAGGTGCTGGCGGAGGTGCCCGCCGAGGAGCACGACCGGCCGGTGGACGTGGCGGTGACGCCGGGGGGTGTGCACCGGTTCGCCGCGTAGGACACGCAGGGCGCGCAGGACACGCCGTCAGGGACGGCTCGGGCGTACGGGCACGTACGTACCCGGCGCGCGTCCGTGAACGACGCCGGGCGGGCCCGAATGTCTCGGACCCGCCCGACCACGAGGTCAGCGCCCCGTCACGGCGACAGCGTCAGCGTGTCCTTCGCCGCGGCCTTGACGGCCTTCTGGGAGAAGGCCCACGGCAGCAGTTCACCCTTGGCCCATTTGTCCGTCTGGTCGTAATAGTGCGCGCTGTACGCGTGACCGGAGGCGCCCGTCAGGTTGATCCAGCGCGACTTGTCCAAGTCGGCCAGGCTGACGACCATCCGCATCGACGGGACCCAGGTGACCTGGTAGCCGCCGGCCGCGTTCCAGCCGGTGGCGTCGACGGCCGCCTCGCCGCCGCCCAGGTTCCACGGGCCGCGGTTGAACAGGCCCTGGAGGAGGCCCGGGCCGCTGGTGCCCAGGGTCTGGTTCTTCAGGAACATCTGGTGCAGGCGGCCCCAGCTCCAGTTGTCGACGTTCTTGCCCAGCTTGCTGGTCAGCTCGTAGCGCGCGTCCCGCATGGCGTGCGCGAGGAGCTGGTCACGGTTGGCGTCGAGGACGCGGCCGGGCCGCGACTCGGTCTTCCACCAGTCGTTCTTCGGGTCGTCGATGATGGACCGGACGACCTCGTACCAGCGGTCGCCGCCGTCGGGCTGCGCCTGGTCGGGGGCGCGCTCGCCGCACTCGCGCACGGGCTTGTCCTGGTCGTCGGCCGGGCCGGTGTCATCGGCCGGGCGGACGTTGAGGCACTGGCCCGCCACCCGCAGCTCCTTGGGCATCTTGTTGCCGAAGGCCAGCTTGAGGGTGTTGCGCCAGACCGCGTTGAAGTACGCGGCGGCGGCCGAGTCGGGCTCCTGGGTGTAGTCCCAGCCCTCCAGCAGCTTCTGCGCCTCGCGGACGTACGCGTTGTCCACGTCGATCTTCAGCAGGTAGGGCGTCAGCAGCTTGGCGATCTCGCTGCTGTTGTCCATCTGCATCGTCTGCATGTCGTCCGTGGAGATCTTGCCGCCGTCCTTGATCTTCGACTGGATGAGGTCGTTGATCCGCTGGCTGCGGGCACCGTAGCCCCAGTCCTTGGTCAGCAGGTACGGGTACTTGTCCGGGTCGACGACGGCCTGGTTGGCGGTGACGATGTAGCCGCGCGCCGGGTTGTACTCGTTGGGCAGCGCCTTCTGGGGCACGTAACCGTTCCACCGGGCCTTCGGGTCCCAGCCGGGGGCGGGCAGCGTGCCGTCGTACCCCTTGCCGCGGACCGGGATGCTCCCCGGCGCCTGGTAGCCGATGTTGCCCTTGGTGTCGGCGTAGATCAGGTTCTGCGACGGCACCTCGAAGTGGGAGGCGGCCTTGCGGAAGCCCGTCCAGTCCTTCGCCCGGTTCAGTTCGAAGACCGCGTCCATCGAGCGGCCCGGGTCCAGGGCGGTCCAGCGCAGGGAGATGCCGTAGCCGTCGCCGCGGTCGGGTGCCGCGTTGCCGACCGGGGCGTGCTTGCCGACCTTGGTCATCTCGTCGTCGCGGTCGGAGATCAGCGGGCCGTTGTCGGTCGAGCGGACCGTGATCTCCCGGTCCGCGCCGCCGGCGACCTTGATGGTCTCCTTGCGGGTCTTGTACGGCTGGAGCTTGTTGCCCGACAGGTACCCGTTGGCGTTGATCTTCTCCAGGTACAGGTCGGTGACGTCGGCGCCGAGGTTGGTCATGCCCCAGGAGATGTCCTGGTTGTGGCCGATGACCACGCCCGGCATGCCGGAGAAGGTGTAGCCGGCGACGTCGTAGTTGCACTTGGCGCTGGTGGTGCGGCAGTGCAGGCCCATCTGGTACCAGAGCGACGGCATCTGGGGGGCCAGGTGCGGGTCGTTGGCGAGCAGCGGCTTGCCGGTGGTGGTGTGGGCGCCGGAGACGACCCAGGAGTTGGAGCCGATGCCGTTGCCGTTGGGGCCGAGCAGGGCCGGGATCTTCTCCAGGGACTTGGAGACGGAGGAGAGCTGTGTCTGCACGCCCTGGGCGGCGGAGGAGGCGGAGTTCGTGCCGGTTCCGGTGCCCGGGGCGGTTCCGGTGCCCGTACCGGTCCCACCGCCGGTTCCCGTGCCGGTACCGGCGCCCTGGCCCGTACGCGAACCGGCGCCGTTCCCCGTACCCGTACCCGCACCGCTGCCGGTGCCCGGGCCCGGGGTGTTCTGCAGCCCGCCGCTCGGGGTGGCCTTGGCGTCGAAGTCCTTGGTGACCGGGTCGACCGCGCCGCCCTCGACGATCGGCTTGTTCCGCTTGGCCGGGTACTTCGGGTAGAGCTGGTCGATCTGCGTCGGGCTGAAGCGGGTGGCCAGCAGGGCGCGGTCGATCTCGTCCTGCATGTTGCCGCGCAGGTCCCAGGCCATGGCCTTGAGCCAGGCCACCGAGTCGACCGGGGTCCACTTCTGGGGCTTGTAGTCGTTCTGGAAGCCGAGCGCCGCGTACTCCAGGGACAGCGCCGCGCCCTCGTGGTCCTTGAGGTAGGCGTTGACGCCGTCGGAGTACGCCTGGAGGTACTTCTTCGTCTCCGGGGAGAGCTTGGTGTCGTACTCCCGCTGCGCGACGTCGTGCCAGCCGAGTGTGCGCAGGAAGGCGTCGGTGTCGACCTGGCTCTGGCCGAACATCTCGGAGAGGCGGCCGGCCGTCATGTGGCGGCGTACGTCCATCTCCCAGAAGCGGTCCTGGGCCTGTACGAAGCCCTGGGCACGGAAGAGGTCCTCATCGGTGTCGGCGTAGATCTGCGGAATGCCGTTGCCGTCGCGCGAGACGTCGACGGGCGCGGTCAGGCCGGCCAGCTTGAGGGAGCCGGTGGTCTGCGGGTACGAGGCGCGGACGGTGCTGACGCCCCAGTACGCGCCATAGCCGATGCCCGCCACGAGCAGAAGCACGACCGTGATCGCGACGAGGCGGCCGCGCCGCCCCTTCTTCTTCGGCTTCTTCGCAGCCTTGTCAGGGGCGGGGGCGGACTTGTTGGCGGGCATCTCTGTCCTTCGAGGGGCAGGGTGGGAGTGCTGGAGCAACCATAGGCGCACGGGTCCGCCGAGCCCTACGCGGTGTAGCCGCCGGCACCTCCAAGATTCAAGCAATGGTAAATTGTTAGCCTCAGTAACTAGATACGGTAAGGAAAGACCGCCCGCTCCAGCCCTGTGCCCGTTCCCGTGCCTGACCGGCCCGCCACGAGGAAGGACCAGCCCTGACTGTCGACCGCCTCAACGAACTCCTGCTGATCTGCGCCCTCGTCCTGCTCGTCGCGGTGGCAGCGGTACGCGTCTCCTCCCGCAGCGGGTTGCCCAGCCTGCTCATCTACCTGGGGATAGGCATCGCCATAGGGCAGGACGGGTTCGGCGGTGTCGTCTTCGACAACGCCGAGCTGACCCAGATACTGGGCTACACCGCGCTGGTCGTGATCCTGGCCGAAGGCGGCCTCGGCACGAAGTGGAAAGAGATCAGACCCGCGCTGCCCAGGGCCGCGGTGCTGTCCACGTTCGGCGTCGCGGTGAGCGTGGGGGTCACCGCGGCCGGAGCGCACTACCTCGTCGGCCTGGACTGGCGCCAGGCGCTGCTCATCGGCGCGGTGGTCTCCTCGACGGACGCCGCCGCGGTCTTCTCCGTGCTGCGCAACGTGCCGCTGCCCGCCCGGCTGACCGGCGTCCTGGAGGCCGAGTCCGGCTTCAACGACGCCCCCGTGGTCATCCTCGTCGTCGCGTTCTCCACCGCCGGGCCGGTGGAGCACTGGTACGCCCTCATCGGCGAGATCGCCCTGGAGCTGGCGATCGGCGCGGCCCTGGGCCTGGCCATCGGCTGGCTGGGCGCGTACGGGATGCGGCACGTGGCGCTGCCCGCGTCCGGCCTCTACCCGATCGCCGTGATGGCCATCGCGGTCTCCGCCTACGCGGCCGGCGCGCTGGCGCACGGCTCCGGCTTCCTCGCCGTCTACATCGCCGCGCTGATCCTCGGCAACGCGAAACTGCCGCACTCGGCCGCCACCCGCGGCTTCGCCGAAGGTCTCGGCTGGATCGGCCAGATCGGCATGTTCGTGCTGCTCGGCCTCCTGGTCACCCCGCACACCCTCTTCGACGACGCGGTGCCGGCGCTGGTCATCGGCCTGATCCTGACGATCATGGCCCGGCCGGCCTCGGTGTTCCTCGGGCTGCTGCCCTTCAAGGTGCCCTGGCGCGAGAAGACACTGCTGTCCTGGGCCGGACTGCGCGGTGCCGTGCCGATCGTGCTGGCCACCATCCCCATGGTGGGCGGCGTGCCCGGCAGCGACCGGGTCTTCAACATCGTCTTCATCCTGGTCGTCGTCTACACGCTGATCCAGGGCCCGACGCTGCCCTGGCTGGCCAGGAAGCTGCGCCTGGGGGACGACGAGGAGGCCGCCGACCTGGGCATCGAGTCGGCGCCGTTGGAGCGGCTGCGCGGCCATCTGCTGTCCACCACGATCGGCGCGAAGTCGCGGATGCACGGTGTGGAGATCAGCGAACTGCGGCTGCCGCCGGGGGCCGCGGTCACCCTCGTCGTACGGGACGGCACCAGCTTCGTGCCGTCACCGACGACCGTGCTGCGGCGCGGGGACGACCTGCTGGTCGTGGCCACGGACCCGGTACGGGACGCGGTCGAGAACCGGCTCCAGGCGGTCTCCCAGCACGGCAAGCTGGCCGGCTGGCTGGCACCGGGCACACCGGGCGGGCGCCGGCCCGTCAAGAAGGCGGGCGTACGGCCGGGCGACCGGTCCGGTGAACGGCCCGGCGACCGGCCGGACGGGAAGCCCGGCAGACACCCGGACGGCAGAACCGGAGGGCGTCCGCCGCACACACCGGCACGGTGAGCGGGGCGGAGGAAAATCCGGGGGAAGCCCTGGCTCGCCGCCAGGACTTCCCCCGTACCGGCCTGTACTATGACATGGCAATCAAAGGAACCAACTCTGCCTGACGCAGAGCTGGCGCGACCGCTCGGCGGCCGCGGTCCCCTGCCACACGCAGCCACCTCCCCGGTGCGGACCACGCGGTATCACTCGGTCCTGCGCGAGAGGACAGCTCTCGGCGCGCACACCCCGTGACAACCTCGCGGACAGCGCGCTACCAGGCGGTAGAAAGGCTCGGCCGTGGCATCCGCGGTCAAGGACAACGCGGGCAAGGACGTTCAGGACGAGGCCGTCCCGGACGGGATCGACCCTGCCCAGCAGACTCCGGTCAAGGAAGCGCGTCCCGGTTACGGGCAGTTGCTGCGCACCCCCGGCGCGTGGGCGTTCCTGCTGCCGGGCTTCCTGGCCCGCCAGCCCTTCGCGATGCTGACGTTCAGCATCCTGCTGCTCGTCCAGCACACCACCGGCTCGTACGGCACCGCCGGTGTCGTCTCGGCGGTCACCGGCGTCTCGATGGCGCTGTTCGCGCCGCAGAGCGGCAAGCTGGCGGACCGGTTCGGGCAGCGCGCGGTGCTCGTACCCGGCGTACTGGTGCACGCGGCGGCGGTCGCCGCGATGATCACGCTGGCGCTGTCGCACGCGCCGCTGTGGGCGCTGCTGGTCATCGCCGTACCGGCCGGCGCCTCGACGCCGCAGATCGGCCCCATGGTGCGCTCCCGGTGGGCCGCCAAGCTGACCGGTACGCCCCTGATGCCGACGTCCACCGCCTTCGAGTCGGTGACCGACGAGTTCACCTTCGTCATCGGTTCGGTGCTGGCGACCGCGCTGTGCACCGGCATCCACCCGGCGGCCGGCCTGGTCGCCGAGGGCGCGCTGACGCTGGGCGGCGGCCTGCTCTTCGCGGCGCAGCGGCGCAGCCAGCCGCCGGTGCACCGGTCTGCGGACAGCTCCGTCAAGCACGTCTCGGCGCTGTCGGTGCCGGGCCTGCGCGTCCTGATCGCGGGGCTCTTCGGCATCGGCACGGTCTTCGGCGGCATGCAGGTCTCCCTCACGGCCTTCGCCGAGGACATCGGGCAGCCCGGCATCAACGGCCTGCTGTACGGGGTCTTCGCGGCGGGCAACATGCTGGCCGGCATCGTGTGCGGCGCGATCGCCTGGAAGGTCGGCCCCCGGCGCCGCCTGCTGGTCGGGTACGGGCTGCTGACGCTGATGACCACCCCGCTGTGGGCGGTGGGCGTGGCGCCGCTGATGGGCGCGGTGGGCCTGCTGGTGGGCCTGTGCATCGCCCCGGCCCTGATCACCGGCTACACCCTGGTCGACTCGCTGGTCCCGGCCACCGCCCGTACGGAGGCGTTCACCTGGCTGACCGGCGCGGTCGGCCTCGGCCAGGCGGCGGCGTCGACGATCGCCGGTCTGCTGGCGGACCACTTCGGTCCGCACTCCGGATTCCTGGTGCCGCTGTGCGGTACGGGCCTGGCACTGGTGGTGCTGGCGGTGTTCCGGG
The DNA here is from genome assembly GCF_044327445.1 of Streptomyces sp. NPDC018045. Lineage (NCBI taxonomy): Bacteria > Bacillati > Actinomycetota > Actinomycetes > Kitasatosporales > Streptomycetaceae > Streptomyces > Streptomyces sp. NPDC018045. The sequence continues at coordinate 426,974 of NZ_JBIRFL010000005.1, read as the reverse complement.
GACACCTGGTGCCGCGCTCCGAAACCCGGGTCGTCGGACGTGGGGTCGGTCACCGCACACCGGCAACAGTGGACTGACGGGCCGGAATACTGCACTATGGAGCGTCGTTAGCACTCATTGAGTGAGAGTGCCAGGAGGAAGTCACAGTGCCGACCTACCAGTATCAGTGCACCGCGTGCGGCGAGGGCCTTGAGGCGGTGCAGAAGTTCACCGACGACGCGCTCACCGAGTGCCCCGCCTGCGACGGACGCCTCAAGAAGGTGTTCTCCGCGGTCGGCATCGTGTTCAAGGGCTCCGGGTTCTACCGGAACGACAGCCGCGGCTCGTCGTCCAGCAGCACTCCCGCGTCCAGCTCGTCCTCGACGTCGGGCTCCTCGTCGTCCTCGGACTCCGGGTCGCCCTCGTCCTCGGGCAGCGAGTCGAAGTCGTCCGCCGGTTCGTCCAGCTCTTCGGGTACGGGTTCCAGTTCGACACCCAAGGCCTCGGCCGCCTGAGACCTCGGCCGCCTGAGCGACGCCGCGGCTCCGCCCCGGCAGCACCAGGGTCGCGCACGCGACCGGCAACTCTTCGCGGTAGCCCCGCCGTCCTGGACGGCGGGGCTGTTGGCGTTTCGGCGGGGGAGCGCGGGCGTTGCGGTGGGTTAGGTGGGCGGGCGGCGGGCGTTGCGGCGGGTTCCGGGGGGGGCGGGACCGGCGGGCGTTGCGGGCGTCCGAGGCGCCGGAGCGGCCTTCCGGCGCCCTCCCCGAACCCCCTCCCCGCATCTAATGTGATCGCATGGCTGACGTTGGCATCGGAGTCATCGGCGGATCCGGCTTCTACTCGTTCCTGGACGACGTGACAGAGATCACCGTCGACACCCCCTACGGCGCTCCCAGCGACTCCCTCTTCCTCGGCGAGGTGGCCGGCCGTACCGTCGCCTTCCTGCCCCGGCACGGCCGCGGGCACCACCTGCCACCGCACCGCATCAACTACCGCGCCAACCTGTGGGCGCTGCGGTCGCTCGGCGTACGGCAGGTGCTGGGCCCGTGCGCGGTCGGCGGGCTGCGGCCGGAGCACGGGCCGGGGACGCTGCTCGTACCGGACCAGCTCGTGGACCGCACGAAGGCCAGGGCGCAGACGTACTTCGACGGGGTGCCGCTGCCGGACGGCAGCGTGCCGAACGTGGTGCACGTGTCGTTCGCCGATCCGTACTGTCCGGTCGGCCGGAAGACGGTGGTGACGGCGGCCCGGGGCCGCGCGTGGGAACCGGTGGACGGCGGCACGCTCGTGGTCATCGAGGGACCGCGCTTCTCGACGCGCGCGGAGTCGCGGTGGCACGCGGCGCAGGGCTGGTCGGTGGTCGGCATGACCGGCCATCCGGAAGCGGTGCTCGCCCGCGAGCTGAGCCTCTGCTATACGTCGTTGACGCTGGTCACAGACCTGGACGCGGGTACGGAGACGGGCCAGGGCGTCTCGCAGGAAGAGGTCATGGAGACCTTCGGACGGAATGTGGGGCGGCTGCGCGAGGTGCTGTTCGACGCGGTGGGCGCACTGCCGACGACGGCGGAACGGGCCTGCCTGTGCACGGACGCGCACGCGCACTGGGACTTGGGGATCCAGTTGCCGTGAGGGCTGCGGGCGCGAGGGAGGTCAGGAGTCGGGGAGCTCCGGGCCCGGGGCAGAGGGGCAGAGGGGCAGGAGGCCGGGGCAGGGGGCAGGTGGGGACAGGTGGGGGCAGGTGGTCAGGGGCCCGAAGGTCAAAGCGGTCAGAGCGGCCAGAGCCGCACGAGCGGCACCAGAGGGTGACGGCCTTTTCCACAACCCGCGAGTAGCGACGCTCCTGTCGCGAGCGCCGGCGCCCGTTGTCCACAGGGCCGAGCGGGCTTCGGCGAAGACGGGCACGGTGGAGCTCGTCCGCACCGATCCCGGCACCGCAGGCGGTGGTTATCGTGCCCCAGCCCTCTTCTTCCCCATCCTCTCCGCCCTCCTCCCCCGCGCTGGACGACCTCGCCCCGCCCCTTCCCCTCCCTCCGGCGTGTGAGGTCGCGCACTTCACTCCCGTACGGCCACGGGGCGGGCGCCACCGGCTGCGCCGGGCGGTACGGCGCCGCCGGCGGACCGTGACGGCGGGGCTGGCGATGACCGCCGCGGCCCTGACCGCCACGGCTCATCAGAGCGGCGAAGGGCGCGCCTCGGGCTCCTCGGGCGCCTGTGCGGCCCCGACTCCCGGGGACCAGCCCGGGTGGGAGCGGTCATGACGGCGCCGGCCTCACCGAGCAAAGATCGAGTGGCATTCGTCCGATACGCGCGCGACACTGGCGAAAGTGGCGGGGTGCGTTCGGCGTGCCGTGGGGAAGGCTCTCCCCCGGCCGACCGGGACGCGGCGCCGATCCGTACGGGCGCTCTGTCCGCTCACCGTTTCAGGTCATGGGATTGGACAGCCCAGCCCTGCCCTGCCGTAGGTTGCGGTGCTGTTCGTTGCACGGTTCGTAGTGAGTGTGGAAAGAGGCTTTCAGGTGAGCGGGAAGACGGGCGTATTCGCGGGATTCAAGGAATTCCTGATGCGCGGCAACGTGATCGAGCTCGCGGTGGCCGTCGTGGTCGGAGCCGCGTTCACGAACATCGTGAACGCCGTGGTCAAGGGCGTGATCAACCCGATCGTCGGTGCCCTGGGCTCGCAGAACCTCGACCACTACAAGACCTGCCTCACCACCTGCCACACGGATGCGAAGTCGGGCGACTTCACCGACGGCATCTACATCCTGTGGGGCTCGGTGCTCAGCGCCGTCCTGACGTTCCTGATCACCGCCGCGGTCGTGTACTTCCTCATGATCCTGCCGATGAACAAGTGGAAGGCGCGCCAGGACGCCAAGAAGCCGGTGGACGACGCCCCGGCGGACCCGACCGAGGTCGAGCTGCTGAAGGAGATCCGCGACGCGCTCGTGGCGCAGCGCGACGGCTCGCTGTCCGGCTCGTCCACGGGCTCCTCGGCCGGCGGCGGCGCGGGTTCGATGGTCACCCAGAAGACGCGGTAACGGGTCCCGGTCCGGCGAAGCCGCCCCGGCGCCTCGGTCAGAGGTGGTGGGGCGGCTTTTCGTCGAGGAAGCGCGCCAGATCGGCAGCGCTGTCCCCACCGGTCGGGCGCTCGCCCCAACCCCGGTCGGTGTCGTCCGCCGACCGCTGGCTGAGCGGATCGTCGAAGACCAGCACCGCGTGCGCCTTGGGCTTCCGGGGCTGCTCCGCGTTCTCCGAGCGGTCCGCGCTCTCCGGCCGGTCCACGTTCTCCGACTGGTCCGCGTCGGCCTCTGGCCGGGGTTCAGGGGTGTTACTCACCCCTCCAGGGTACGGCCGGCGCACACATAATCCCGAGACGGACCGCTGCGCGACGGAACGGCTGCGGTGTGGGTACGCCGAGCCGAAGACCCCGCCCGGGCGCGCCCCCGTCTCCCATACGTTTGCGGCCCGCCGGGCTCGCGGGCGTACCGTTGCTGGAACACCTTCCGGCGGGGGGCTTCATGAGTGCCGCGTACGAAGCAGGGATGGGCGATCGGCTGGCTCGGCTCCGGCTGCGTCGCGGCCTGACGCAGGAGCAACTCGCCGAGGCAGCACGCCTTTCCGTGGACGTCGTCCGCAAACTGGAGCAGGGCCGCCGCAGGACGGCACGGCTGTCCAGCATCAACGCCCTGGCAGCCGCCCTGGACACCGAGCCGTCCTACCTCGTCGGCCAGCCCGGCACCTTCGAGGTCCAGCGGTCCGCTCAGGAGGAGGCCCCGTCGGTCCTGGCGCTGCGCTGCGCCGTGTCACCGGTCTCGGATCTCCTCGGGGGCGGGGATCACGAGGATCCGCCCAGCATCGGCCGGTTGCGCGCGGCCCTCCGTTCCACGGAAGGCATCAGGCGTGCGGGGCGGATGGGCGAGATCGGTGTCCTGCTGCCCAGCTTGATCCGTGATGCGCGGATGGCCGCTCACGCCTTCACGGGGGCGGACGCGGCCGCCGCCAACTCCGTACTGGCCGTCGCCTACCAGGTCGCCGCCACCACGCTGGCCGCGCTGGGCAAGGAGGACGCGGCGTTCACGGCCATGGAGCGTTCCATCGCGGCCGTCCGCCTCTGTGACGACCCTCACCTGGAGACGCTCTCGGCGTCCACCCTGAGCTGGGTGCTCACCAAACAGGGCCGCCTCGCCGACGCCGAGCGCGTGGCGACGGCTCGCGCGGACGCGATCGAACCGGGCTTCCGTTCGCCGCCCCGGGACATCGCCCTCTGGGGCATCCTGCTGCTGCGCGCGGCCACCGCCGCGGTCCGTCAGAAGCGGCACTCGGCGGTCACCGACCTCCTGCGGATGGCCTCGGCGGCGGCCGAGCGGATCGGGGAGGACCGGATCGTCTACGCCACCCCGTTCGGCCCGACCAACGCCGGAGTCGCCAAGGTCAACTTCCTGGTGGAGATGGAGCAGAGCGACCGTGCCGTCCACGAGGCGCGCGGCGTCCCGGCCCTCGCCTCCCTCCCGCCCACCTGGCGGGCCCGCTTCCACGTCGACCGGGCCTTGGCCCACCATGACCTCGAAGACGACGCGTCGGCGATACGCGCCCTGCTCCATGCCGAGCGGGACGCCCCCGAGTGGATGCGCTACCACTCGACGTCCCGCCGCCTCGTCGCGGAGCTGCGCACCAGGACCGGACGCCGGGACGCACCCGTGCGGGGGCTCGCCGACAGGCTGGGTGTCGAGGACTAGGGCGTCCTGCCCCACCCTTCCGGCGCGTGGGCCATGCCGCCCTGCCGATGATGCGAAGTGGGCCATGGCGCCCCTGGGCTCGGGGTGCGTCGCTGCCTAGCGTGCTCCGCATGACGCGGCACCCGCGCGCCCGGCCCCGGGCGATGGCGGCGCCGCTCCGTGAACTCCAGGAGCCAGGTATGACCGGTGCCCCCACTCCCCCGCTCGCCTTCATCTACGACCGTAACGCGACGCGTTCGCGAGCCATGTTGGAGATGCGGATCAGCGGCTGTCGTACCTACGCCGAGCGGCAGGGGTGGGAGGTGGCCGGGTGGTGGGTGGACTTCGGGGACGAGGCGCTGGGGAAGGAGCGGCCTGAGCTGGGGGCGCTGGTCGGCGTGTTGGTGCGGATGGTGGTGGTCCGGCGCGCGTTCTGCCTCGTGCACCACTGGAACCGGTTCGCGCACGACATCGAGGGGCGGCACGCCCTTCAGCGGCGCGTCGCGCGGGTGGGCGGGTACTCGGCCACGACGTTCGGCGAGAGCGACGCGCGGGCCGGACACGAGCGGACCGGGTACGAGCACGCCGAGTACGAGCACGCCGGATCCGGGCACGCCGGGAACCTGCGGGTACCGGCTGCGGAGACGGAGCGGCCGGCCCGGATGTAATGGGGCCCGGGCCGGACGTACCGGAGCGGCGGGCCCGGGCATAGCGGGGCCCGGTCCGGACGTACCGGAGTAGCGGGCCCGGGCATAGCGGAGCCCGGGCCGGACGTACCGGAGCGGCGGGCCCGGACGTAGCGGGGCGTCAGGACGGACGTATTGGGGCGTCAGCGGGTGGCCAGGGCTTCGTGCCACCAGTGGTCGCGGCCCGCTGTCCAGGAGACCGGGCGGCTGGTGCGGTTCACCACGAGGACGGACCGCACCTGCGGGCAGTCCTGTCGCAGGGCCCGGTCCAGTACGGGCTTGACCGGCCGCACCGCGCCGTCCCAGAACGCCGCGTCCGCCGTGATGATCACCTTGGCGCCCGAGTCCCTTGCCGCCTCGGACAGTTCCGGGACGGTCAGGTAGACCGGCAGCGTCGTACGGACGGCGTCGAGCCGCCCGCAGGCGAGCGTGGCGATGACCGACTCCGGTACCAGCGGCAGATGCACCGCCACCGGGTCGCCGGCCCGTACCCCGAGCCGGGCCAGCGCCGCGGCGGCCCGCTTGGCCTGGCCCATGAGCATGGTGTGGGTCAGCTCCTCGTGACGTCCCGGCTCACCGTGCCAGGTGAGGGCTATCGGGGACGGGGACGCCGGGGGCTCTTGCGGTTCCCGGGTCGTTTCCTCATGCTCGGAGATCACACGGCGCAACATGCGGACCAGCTTGAAGATCAGCGATCAACAATCGTTGAACGTCCGCTGTACGGCAAGGACCGTGCCACGTAGCAGCCGCGTTCGCGGCGCCCCTGGAGGGCGGCGCTTCTCGTGCCCTTGGGCGGCGTGCCCGTGAGGGATCTTAGGTATTCGTAGGTGCCCCGTTCGGCACCCCCACGTCTCTGCCCCGTCTTTGGCACACCCAATCCCCCACCTCTCACCTTCCTGTCCGTACGTACTGCGCCGCGCCGATCCGCGCGGCACGAGAGGTGAACCGGTGTGTCAGATGTCCGAGTGGAGTGCCGAGCGGCGTCGTGCGGACGGGGCCGTGGTGTGGGGCCGGTTGTGGGCGGTGGCGGCGGTGGCGATCGGTGGGTTCTGTGTGCAACTGGACGCCTTCGCGCTGAACATGGCGCTGCCGGTGATCCGTCGTGACCTGCACGCCTCCGCGGCGGCCGGACCGTGGGTGATCAGCGGCTATCTGCTGGCGGCCGGGTCCCTGATGCCGGCTGCCGGGCGGCTGGGCGATCTGTACGGGAGGCGGCGGCTGCTGCTTCTGGGGCTCGCGCTGTTCGGGGGCACGTCGGCGGGGTGTGCACTGGCGCCCTCGTTGCCGTTGCTCGTGGCGTGCCGCGTGCTACAGGGGGCGGGCGGGGCGCTGATCATGCCGGTGGGGCTGGCCTTGCTGACACGTTCCTTCCCACCGGGGCGGGCGCGCGTCGCGACCGGGTACGCCCTGGGGCTGGCCGGACTGGCCACGGCGTGCGGCCCGTTCGTGGGCGGGGCGCTGGCCGAAGCCCTGTCGTGGCGAGCCGTGTTCTGGGTCGATGTGCCGCTGTGTGCGGCGGCGATGCTGTGCGCCCGGCGCGCCCCGGAATCCCTGGAGGGGGCGGGCCACCGGGCGCGGAGTGCGGCAGCCCGGGAGGGGGCCGCACCCCCGGACGGCGCGACACCCCCGTACAAGGCTGCGTCTCCGCAGCACGGCACGGCAGGCCCGGGCATGGCAGGCCCGGGCACGGGCGGTTGGGGCCCCACGGGCGGTTGGGGCTCGCTGGTTGTGGGGACCGGGGTGCCCGCGTGTCTGGCGATGGTGGTCGAGGGCGCGGGGGCGTGGTGGCAGGCGTGTGGGTGGGCGGCGGGCGCGGTGGTGCTCGGCGCGTTGTTCGTACGGGCCGAGCGCCGGTCGCGCGCGCCGCTGTTCGACCTCGCCCTCTTCCGTAACGCGCCCTACGTCGCGCTCACCTCGGCCGGCGCGGTGGCCAACGCGGCGACCGTGGCGCTGCTCTTCGTGGTCCCGACCGCGCTTCAGGAGGTGCGGGGGCTGTCCGTACTGGGTGCGGGGACCGCCTTCCTCGTACCGGCGGCGGCGATGGCGGCGGCCGGGCCGGTGGCCGGACGCGTACCGGCCCGCGCCGCCGAGCCCGTGATGGCCGCCTGCCTCGGCCTCGCCGCTGCCGCCTTGGCGGTGACGGCGTCAACGGCGCTGACCGGGGCGGGGTCGGCGGGGACGCCATTCGGCGCGGTGCCGGGCGGCGGTGCCGCGCCGGCCGTGCCGCTCGCGCTGCTCACGGCGGCCACCGTGGCCGCCGCCTCGCTCGGCGTGGCCGGTGCCCTGGCCTTGACGGCCACTCAAGCCGTGGTGCGCCCGGACCGCGCGGGTGAGGCGTCCGGGCTGACCAAGTGCGCGATCACGGTGACGGCCGGGCTGGGCCTGGCACCTGCCGGTACGGACCCGGGTGGCGCGCTGCGGCTGGCCGCGGCCGGGTGCGCGGCCGCCTGCCTGGTCCTTCTGCTGCGGGCCGCGCGCCTCAGCCGCAGGCGGACACGGCCGCCTGGTAACCCCCGATGACGTCCCGTACGTCCCGGAAGCCACGGGCCTCCAGCAGCGCGGCGGCGATCACCGAGCGGCTGCCGCTGCGGCAGTAGAGGACGACCGGGCGGTCGGGGTCCAGGGTCGCGCAACTGGTGGCAAGGGCGGCGAGGGGCAGGTTGCGGGCGCCGGGCAGGGCGCCCGCCTCGTACTCGGCGGGGTTGCGGACGTCGATCAACTGGGCGTCCCCGGCCGGGGCTTCGCCGGCCGCCAGGCGGCGGGTGCGGGACACCAGTTCGGGGTGGCGGGCGAGTTCGGCGGCCGGGTCCGGTACGTACCCGAGGACGTGGTCGTAGCCGATGCGGGCCAGGCGGAGCCGGGCCTCGGCCTCCGTGCCCGGTTCGCTGACGAGGACGATCGGCGTGCCGGGCGCCACCACGCTGCCCGCGTACTCGGCGAACCGGGTGTCCAGGCCCGTGTGCAGCGATCCGGTGAAGTGCGCCTCGGTGTACGCGGCGAGGGGGCGGCTGTCCAGGAGGACCGCGCCGGCGTCCCGGCAGGCGGCCAGCGCCCCGTCGAGGGTGAGGGCGGCGGGCGGCGCGGTGTCCAGGAGCGGGTGGCCGTCGCGGTTGAGGGCGGCGTCGTGGGCGAAGTAGCCGGGGGTGGCGGGCTGTCCGGCCGTGACCAGGCGGACGAACTCGGCTTCCGGCATGGGCTGGAGCGCGTAGTTGTGACGCCGCTGGTCGCCGATGGTGGAGGTGGTCTCGGTGGAGAGGTTACGGCCGCAGGCCGAGCCGGCGCCGTGGGCGGGGAAGACGCGGGTGGCGTCCGGCAGGGTGAGCAGTTTGCCGTGCAGGGAGCGGTAGAGGCGGCCCGCCATGTCCTCCGGCGTCAGACCGGCCGTGGCGAGCAGGTCGGGCCGCCCCACGTCGCCGACGAAGAGGGTGTCGCCGGTCAGGACGCCGTACGGCTCTTCCGCCTCCGGGTCTTCGTGGACGACGAGGCAGATGGATTCCGGGGTGTGGCCGGGGGTGGCGAGGACGGTGAGGGTGACGCCGGAGGGCCCCGGCGCACCGCCCAGGGATATCCGTTCGCCGTCGCGCAGCCGCCGTATCGGGTAGCCGGTCTCGGCGGCCTCGCCGAAGGCGATGGTGGCGCCGGTGGCGCGGGCCAGTTCGAGGTGTCCGGAGAGGAAGTCGGCGTGGAAGTGCGTCTCGATGATCAGCTCGATGCGCAGTCCGGCCGCTTCCGCGTCGCGCAGGTAGTCGTCGATGTCGCGGCGTGGGTCGACGAGGACGGCACGCCCGGTGGTCTCGTCGCCGATCAGGTACGACGCCTGGGAGAGGCAGTCGAGGTAGTACTGCGCGAAGTGCACGGTCGACCTCCGTGGTCCTGCGGGCCCGTGACCACGGGCCCCGCGGGGGGTGTGTTGTGCGGATGCACGGATGTACGTACATTAGGCGCGTGGGGTCGGCGGCGACAAGTTCGGACAGGCCGGCGGCGGCCGCCGGGCGCGCTCGCCGGAGGCCGCGCCGGGCACGCTCACTGGTGGCCGCCGGGCAAACGGCCCGTACGGGACGACGGTGGACGCCGCACGAGGGCGGTGGGCGCCGTCCGAGATCGGCGGCGGCGCCGGACAAGCGGACGAGCGGCCCGACGGCTGGACGTCCGAGGTCGGCGACGACCGCCGGACGAGCGGCCCGACCGCGCCCGCCGTCCGGGCCGGCGGCCGCACCCGCGGCCCGCCCCGCCCGTACGTTCAACCCGTACGACCACCCCGTACACCCGCCCCGTACGTCCAACCCGTACCCGGCGAACCGGAACGCCCGCACCACCTGCACCGCCCGTACCACCCCGCACCACCCGCACCCGCTCGGAGGCGCCTGCATGAACGAACACCCCCCGGGCCCGCGTCCCCTGGACCGGCGCTCGCCGCTGCCCCTGTGGGCCCAGCTCTCCGAGGATCTGCGGCGTCGCATGGAGGCGGACGAGTTCACCGACGAGTTCCCGGCGGAGCACCGCCTCACCGCGGAGTACGAGGTCAGCCGGCACACCGTCCGCGAGGCGCTGCGCAAGCTGCGGGCGGACGGCCTGGTGATCGCCGAACGCGGCCGCGCCAGCCGGCTGAACACCCGGCGCATACAGCAGCCGCTCGGTTCCCTCTACAGCCTCTTCCGCGAGCTGGAGGGCCAGGGCGTGGAGCAGCGCAGCGAGGTGCTGCGGCTGGAGCGGACGGCGGACGGCCCGGTCGCCGACCAGCTCGGTCTCGTCCCGGACGCGCCGCTGATCGTGCTGGAGCGGCTGCGGCTGGCGGACGGCGAGCCGCTCGCCCACGACACCACGTACCTGCCCGCCGAGATGGCCGAGCCGCTGCTGGATGCCGACTTCCGGCACACCTCCCTCTACGGCGAGCTGCAACGGCGCTGCGGGGTGAAGGTCACCGGCGGCCGGGAACGCATCCACCCCTTCCTGCCCGACATCCGGCAGGCGTGGCTGCTGGGGCTGGCCGACCGTGAACCCGCGTTCGCCATCGAGCGGCTGGGGCGTTCCGAGGAGCGGCCGGTGGAGTGGCGGGAGACCGTCGTCCGCGGCGACCGCTTCACCTTCGTCGCCGAGTGGTCGAGCGACAGCCGTGCCGTCGAACTCGCGCCCCGCGCCTCGTGCCCGTCATGACGGCCGGTCGAGCGCCGCACGCGCGCCTGCCGATGCCGCGGCCGGCCGCACGCCCGATACCGCCGACGCCCTGCCACCGGCCATGGCGCTCCTAGCCTTCGCGGCCCTCCCCTGCGGGCTGGTCATCGGGCTGCTGCTGGGCGCGCTCGGCGGCGGCGGTTCGATCCTGGCCGTACCGGCGCTGGTCTACCTGCTGCACCAGACCCCGCACGAGGCCACGGCGGGCGCGCTGGTCGTCGTCGGCATCGGCGCGGCGTCCGGGCTGGCCTGCCACGCCCGCGCGGGCCGGGTCCGCTGGGCGGCGGGCGCGGCCTTCGGGGGGCTGGGCACCGCGGGTACGTTCCTGGGCTCCCGCTGGAGCGCGTCGCTGGACCCGACCGTCCTGATGACGGCGTTCACCGGGCTGATGCTGGCGGTGGCGGCGGCGATGCTCGTACGGACGTGGCGCGAACGGCAGAAGGCCCGCACGGCCCCTGCCCCGGCCCACCCGCCCGGCACGCGCCCGGCCCCCGAACCCACGGCCACGGCCGAGGGCGAGGGCGAGACCACCCACACCGCCGCCCCCGGACCCACCGCCACGACAAACACCACCCCCACACCCCCGGCGGCCCCCGCCTCCCGCCTGGCCTCCGCGCTGCGTATCGGCGCCACCGCGACCGCCGTCGGTCTGCTGACCGGCTTCTTCGGCGTCGGCGGCGGCTTCGTGGTCGTCCCGGCGCTGACCCTCGTCCTCGGCCTGGAGATGCCGGTCGCCGTCGGTACGTCGCTGCTCGTGATCCTCGTCAACTCCGGTACGGCGTTCGCCACCCGGGCCGGTGCGGGTGGTCTGGACTGGCCGCTGCTGGCCTCCTTCGCCGCCTGCGCCGCGCTCGGAAGCTGGTTCGGCAACCGGCTCGCCGCCCGGCTGCGGCCGCAGGCCCTGTCCACGGCGTTCGCGTCGCTGGTCACCGTGCTCGCCGTGTCGATGGCGGTGACCAGCATCCCCCGCTTATGAGGCGCTCCCGACCGGGCGCCGTTCACCGGGCCCCGAGCCCTCCGAAACCGGTCCCAGATCCTCGATCCCAGGAGGAAAGAACACATGACTTCCGCCTCGACACACCACCAGGTCGTCATCATCGGCGGCGGCACCGCGGGCATCACCGTCGCCGCCCGGCTGCGCCGCGCCGGACTGCGGGACATCGCGGTGCTGGAGCCGTCCGAGACGCACTGGTACCAGCCGTTGTGGACGCTGGTCGGCGGCGGCCAGGCACCGCTGCGGGCCTCGCTGCGTACGGAGGCGGAGGTCATGCCGCCCGGTGTGCGGTGGCTGCGCGAGTCCGCCGCCTCGGTCGACCCGGCCGCGCGTACGGTGGGCACCGCCTCGGGGCGGACGGTCTCGTACGACCGGCTGGTGCTCGCCCCCGGGCTGAGCCTGGACTGGGACGGCATACCGGGCCTGGCGCAGGCGCTGGGCCACGGTGGCGTCTCCAGCAACTACCGCCCCGACCTCGCCCCGCTCACCTGGGACTTCATCCGGCGCACCAAGCGCGGCACGGCGCTGTTCACCATGCCGTCCGGGCCGGTGAAGTGCGGCGGCGCCCCGCAGAAGATCGCGTACCTGGCCGCCGATTACTGGCGCAAGCGGGGTTTGCTGGGCCGTATCCGCACGATCCTAGTGCTGCCCGAGCCCGCCATGTTCAAGGTGCCGGTCTTCAACCGGGCGCTGGAGGAGACGGCGCGGCGGTACGGCATCGAGGTGCGGCTCCAGTCGGAGCTGACGCAGGTGGACGGCGCGGCGCGGGAGGCGGAGATCGTCGACCACGCGACCGGCGGGAAGGAGACGATCCGCTACGACCTGCTGCACGCGGTGCCGCCGCAGCGCGCGCCCCAGTGGGTGGCGGACAGCCCGCTCGCCGACCCGGCCTCCCCCTTCGGCTATGCCAAGGCCGACCGGGCGACACTGCAACACCCCGACTTCCCGGAGGTGTTCTCGATCGGTGACGTGGCGAACCTGCCGACGTCCAAGACCGGCGCCGCGATCCGCAAGCAGGCACCGGTCGTCGTCGCCAACCTGCGCGCCGGGCTGCGCGGCCGGCCCGCCACCGCGCACTACGACGGTTACACCTCCTGCCCCCTGGTCACCGCCCGCCACAAGATGCTGCTCGCCGAGTTCGACTACGACCTGGAGCCGGCGCCCTCCATCCCGTTCATCGACACGACGAAGGAGCGGACGGACATGTGGTTCCTGAAGCGGTACGGGCTGCCGCAGCTCTACTTCAAGGGGATGCTCAAGGGCCTGGCCTGAGCGGAGCGGGGGCGGATCAGCGTCACGCATGGGGCGCCGGGGGCGTTGGACCGTCCGGCCCCGGGGCCGTTGGCGCCCGCCCGGCACCCGGGGCCGCCGAGGTACGTGCCGGCCTCGGGCCGCCGAGGCACGCCCCGCCCCCGCAGCTCCCGCCGTCTACCCCGGGGCGTCCGGCAGCAGGGCCCACAGCATCACCTCGAACTCCTCGGCGGTGGGCGGCTCATCGGCCTGCAGGGCCTGGAGCAGCAGTCCGTCGTAGGCGCGGGCGAAGAGACTGACGCGCATCGGGTCCGGTGTGTAGAGGCGGGCGAAGTCGGCCAGCGCCTCGTACCACCGGTGGGTCCGGCCGCGCAGTTCGGGGCGGCGGGCGGCGAGCAGGAACAGTTCGAACTCGGCGAGCAGCAGCCCCCGGTCCTCCAGCGTCCCGGCCATCATGCGCGCCAGCATCCGCCGCTTGTCGCCACGCGCGCCCGCTCCGCCCGGCCCGTCGACGGGGTCGGCGGTGAGCTGCCGCACCCGTTCGGCGTCCATCTCCAGCGCGCTGGTGAGCACGGCGGTGAGCAGCGCGTCGACGCTCTCGAAGCAGGAGGTGGCGGCCGTGGTGGGCAGCTCCGCCTCGTGCGCGACGCTGCGGTGGGTGACTCCCGCCGCACCGTCCCGTGCGATGACGCGCAAGGTGGCCTCGATCAGCGCCCGCCGCCGGGGCTCACCCTCGGCCCGGCGCCCGTCGGTGAGCGGTGCGTTCGCGATCGGCGCGTTGGCGATCGGCTCGGGCGCGGTGGGCTCGTTCACGGGCGCTCCAGCGGCAGTACGGAACGGTACGGGGGGCGGGGCGAGGGCGGGGCGGGGGCGGGGCGTCTCAGGACGATACCGGGCACGTACCCCGGACCACGGGGCGGACGACACGGTCCGCCGCACTCCCTCGTACGGCGATGGCCCTCGCGAAACCGAGGCCGCGCCTTCCCCCAAGGGCGAGATCAAGGGCAAGGTGAAGGACGAGGCCGAAGGCGAGGTCAAGGGCTGGGTCGAGGGCAAGGGCGGTCTTCCCGCCGGGCACGCGATACTGCCGCCCGGAGAGACTGGCCGCGTGACGGACCGGCTTGCGCCCCAAGGTGACTCCACTCATAGTGCGTGAGGCGAAGTGCTCAGCACGTAGTACTACGAACGGAGTGGTGTCAATGGTCCGCAGGAACGACGAGCGGAGGGCCGCCCTCGTCGACGCCGCGATCGAGGTCCTGGCCAGGGAAGGCGCCCGAGGGCTGACCTTCCGCGCGGTGGACACCGAGGCCACCGTTCCCGCCGGTACGGCCTCCAACTACTTCGCCAACCGCGACGACCTGCTCACCCAGGCGGGCTCCCGGGTCTACGAACGCCTCCAGCCCGACGAGGCGACCATCGCACGGCAGCGGTCGGGCCCGCCGGACCGGGAGACGTACACGGTGCTGATGCGCGAGCTGGTCGGCCGGGTCAGCTCGTTCCGTACCGGCTACCTGGCCCTGCTCGAACTGCGCCTCGAAGCCACCCGCCGCCCCGGCCTGCGCGCGCTGCTGACCGATCGCGTCCGTGCCGATGTCGACGCCAACGTGGCCTACCACGCGGAATCCGGCCTGCCCGGCGACGCGACCGCCGTCCGGCTGCTGTACCTGGCGTTCAACTGGCTCATCGTCGAGCAGCTCACGCTGCCCGGGGTGTTCTCGGAGGCCGAGCGGGACGCGCTCGTCCACGCGGCGGTCGACCGCATCGTGACCCCCTGACCCGCCGCCGTGCGCCCCGCCGGGCCGGACTTGAACCTCACGTCGCGTCATGCTGCACCGTAAAGGCATGACCGACACCACCACCTGGAAGGTCGGCCGACTCGCCGAGGCGAGCGGGCTGACCGTCCGGACCCTGCACCACTGGGACACCATCGGGCTGCTCAGCCCGTCCCGCCGCACCCCGGGCGGCCACCGCGAGTACACCGAGGACGACGCCGCGCGCCTCTACCAGGTGCTGGCCCTGCGCGGCCTCGGCCTGGGGCTGGAGACCATCGCGGTCTGCCTGGACTCGGGCGTCGACCCGCTGCGCCTCGTACGGGACCATCTGGCGGGCGTCGAGGAGTCCCTGGCCGCGCTGGAGGTGCTGCGCGGCCGGCTGCGGCGGCTGGCGGAGTCGCTGTCGGCGGATACGGCACCGGGCGCGCCCGATCTGCTGGCGGCGCTGGAGGCGATCGGCCGCACCGGCCCGTCGGCGGACCGGACCCTGCGCCGCCATCTGGACGCGGACCAGCTTCAGGTGCTCGCGGCGCGCGGCGCGGCACTGGGCCCGGCGGCGCACTACCTGCTGGAGGTGGAGTGGCCGGAGCTGTACCGCCGGGCGGAGCGGCTGCGCACCGCGGGGGTGCCGGCCACCGACCGGCGGGTACGGCGCCTGGTGGCCCGGATGGACGAGCTGGGTGTGCTGTTCAGCGGCGGGGACACGGGGGTGTCCGCCGGGGTACGGGCGGCCTGGCGCACGGATCCGGAGACGATGGCGGGCGAGCCGACGGCCGGTCAGGCGGGGGCGGGCCAGGCCGAGGCGGGCGAGCCGGGGACGGCTCAGGCGGGGGCGCGACGGGCGGAGGCGGGTGAGCCGAGGACGGCTGGCCCGGGGGCGGGCCAGCAGGAGGGAGACGAGCCGGACGCGCGTCAGGCCGAGGCGGATGCGCCGGAGGCAGGCGCCCCGAGGACAGGTCGGGCCGAGGCGGCCGCCCCGGAGACAGACCACCCGGAAGCGCCCCCCGGGCCCCATGCCTGGGCGGCGCTGGCGGATTACCTCGACGAGGCTCGCGCGGCAGCCACCGGTGGCGAAGCCGGGTCCCGTGACGCCGCCGCCGACCCGAGCGCCCGCGGAGCCCGTTCATGACCCGCCGCCACCGCGTCGGTCTCGCCGCCGTCTCCGTCCTCCCGACCCTGATCGCCGTCCTCCTGTGCGCCGTACTCGCCGCCGCGGGGGTGCTCCCCTGGGCCGTGGTGCCCGCTGTCCTGCCGGCGTTGGCCGTCCAGGGCTGCGTGACCTACGTACGGCTCGGCGCACGGCCGGCGGGGCAGCCGGGAGTACGCCCGCCAGCGTGACCCGGCGTACGGGACGTCACCGGCCGCCCGGCTCCAGGTGGCTCAGTGCCGCGACGGTGAGGGCCTGGACGCCCATGGTCAGGGTGGGCTGCTTGACCGGGGTGAAGTGCGGCGAGTGGTTGGAGGGGATGTCCTGGGCGAGGCGCCCGGAGGCCATCGCGGCGCGGAACTCGCCGGGCTCCCAGCCGCCGAGCCACCAGTAGTAGAGCGGCGCGCCGGCAGCCGTGGCGAGCAGTCCGGCGTCCTCGCTGCCGGCGGCCGGTTCGTAGCCGAACAGCCGCTGGGCGCCGAAGTGGTCGGTGAAGGCGGCGTTGACCCGCTCCAGGGTCCGGTCGTCGTTGCGGGTGACCGGGAAGGTGTTCAGCACCTCGGTCTTCGGCTCGCGCGACGCGTCGGACGCGGCGGCCTCGGCCTTGGCGATGCGGTCGATGGCCGCCAGCACCCGGCCGCGCACGTCCTCGTCGAAGGTGCGGACGCTGAGCTGCACCACCGCCTGGTCGGGGATGACGTTGGGCGCGTCCCCGGCCTGGAAGGAGCCGACGGTGATGACGGCCCGGTCCTTGGGCGCGACCTCACGGGCGACGACCGACTGCAGCCGCTGGACGAAGGCGGCGGCCATCACGATCGGGTCGACGGCGGTCTCGGGGCGGGAGCCGTGCCCGCCGGTGCCATGGAAGGTGATCTTCAGACTGTCCGAGGCGGCCATACAGGCGCCGGGGGCGTACGAGATCAGGCCCGCGCCGAGCGGGGCGACGTGCTGGGCGAGCACCACGTCGGGGGTGGGCACCCGGCCCTTCCCTCCGGCCCCGCCTCCGGACCCGTCGGCGGCACCCCCGAGCCCCTCCGCGGCGCCACCGGAACCGGCAGCCGCCGCACCGAACAGCCCGTCCTCGATCATCGCCCGTGCCCCGTCGCCGACCTCCTCGGCGGGCTGGAAGAGCACGACCAGGGTGCCGGACCAGTGATCCCGGCCCGCCGCGAGCAGGTCGGCGGCGCCCGCCAGGCAGGTGACATGCACGTCGTGGCCGCAGGCGTGCATGACGCCGGGGACGGCGGAGGCGTACGGCAGGCCGCTGCGCTCGGTGACGGGCAGGGCGTCCATGTCGGCGCGCAGCAGGACGACCGGGCCGGGACCGTTGCGCAGCACGCCCACCACGCCCGTGCGGCCGATGCCGGTGGTGACCTCATAGCCGTACGAGGTCAGGCGGCGGGCCGCTTCGGCGGCCGTGCGGGTCTCCTGGAAGCCGAGTTCGGGGTGCCGGTGGAGGTCTTCGTAGAAGGATTCGAGGTCCGCCATGCGGGCGTCGAGCGGGGCCAGTACGGTGTCGCGCGCGCTTTCGCTCATACGTTGCATTTGATCATCTAACGGACGCGCGGGCGAGACCGGGACCGGCCGCGGCAGGCCGGAAAACACCGCCCTCCGGGCACGCCGCCGGGACCGGCGGACGGACCGCTGCGCGCACCTCTCCTTCCCATGTAATTCCTTTACGGAAAACGTGCGTTACACGGAAAGAGTTCCCCGCCCCGGCACCACCCGCCCCAACCGCCGGCGCCCCGCACCGCCCCGTCCTGCCCTGCCCTGCCCTGCCCTGCCGCTGAGTGACACTCCCCCGTCCCCCGACCGGCGGGGTCCCCGCGCGTCTCGTGGCGACTGCCGCCCGCGCGGGCTGTACTGAGACGCGGCCCACGACACGGCACGGGAGCAAGGAGCACCGGATGAACTGGACGGACCGGCCGGACGGCCCGCCCGCGACGGCCCGCCCGTGATGGCCCGGATGACGGCGCGCGGCCGTTCCGAGGCCCACCGCGCGGCCACCCCGCTGGAACTCTTCTTCGACCTGTGCTTCGTCGTGGCCGTCGCCCAGGCCGGACGGCAGCTCGTCCACGCCCTCGCCGAAGGGCACCCGGGGCACGGCATCTCCGGCTATCTGATGCTCTACTTCGCCATCTGGTGGGCGTGGGTCAACTTCTCGTGGTTCTCGTCCGCGTACGACACCGACGACGCGCTGTACCGGGTGGTGACGCTCGTACAGATGGCCGGTGTGCTGATCCTGGCGGCGGGAGTGCCCCGGGCGTTCGACGGTGACTTCGCGGTGGTCTGGTTCGGCTACCTGGTGATGCGGCTCGCGCTGGTGGCGCAATGGCTGCGGGCCGCGCACGGCAGCAGCGGCGCCGAGCGGACCACCGCGCTGCGCTACGCCGCCGGGGTGACGCTGTGCCAGTTCGGCTGGCTGGCCGTACTGCTGTCGCCGGAGGCCGTACGGCCGTGGGTGTTCCTGGCGCTGGCGGTCGCGGAGATGGCCGTGCCCGCCGTGGCCGAGCGCGACCACCAGACGGCCTGGCACCCGCACCACATCGCGGAGCGGTACGGCCTGTTCGTCATCATCATGCTCGGCGAGACGGTCGCCGCCGCGACGGTCGCGGTGCAGTCGGCGGTGGACGAGCAGGAAGCGCTGGGCGGCCTGCTGCCCATCGCGGCGGGCGGCCTGCTGCTGATCTTCGCCGCGTACTGGATCTACTTCGCGGTCCCGATCCACCTGCACCTCGCCTCCAACCGCCAGGCGTTCCTCTGGGGTTACGGGCACTATCTCGTCTTCGGGTCGGCGGCGGCGATCGGCGCGGGCATCGAGGTGGCGGTGGAGGAGTCGGTCGGCGCGGCGCACGTCTCGCAGTTCGCGGCGGCCGCGTGCCTCACCGTGCCCGGAGCGCTGTTCATGTTCACCGTGTGGCTGATCCACTCCCGCCACCAGAAGCGTGGCCCGGCCCAGCAACTGGTGCTGCCGGTGTCCGCCGTGCTGATCCTGGCGTGTACGTTCGCGGGGTCTGCCGCGGTGCTGCTGGCCGGGCTGGTGGCGTCGCTGACGGTGGCCGTGGGCGCGACACTGACCGCCCGCCAGGGCCAGGCACTGGGGAACTGACCAGCCGACGCTCATGGGTTGTTCCCTCCGCACGGGACCGTTGACCTCACGCGTCAGGCCCGTCGTATCGTGTCCAGGGAGGCCCTTGGACCTCCCTGTTCAGGCCAAAGGTCCGGTACCTTTCGGCCATTGGCCCCTCGCGACGCATGAACAACGCGAGGACCGGTGCCGGGCATTTATCTGGACGGTGTAGGGTGCGGATTGCCCGATTTATACCTGCGACAGCCCACCGGCCCGGAGCCGACGGGCGAGGAGACGCCACGCATATGGCTGCCCGCCACGCCCAGTCCAGCGGTACGCGAATAAGGATGACCCGGCGTGGCAAGGCCGTGAGCGGCCTCGCCCTGACCACGCTCGTGGGCACCGCGCTGTGGGCCTGGCCCGCCTCCGGCGACGACCACGGCGGCCACCGCGCCGAGCAGGCCCGCCCGGCTCCCTCGGCGCCGGACGCTCCCGCGCTCCACGTCACCGGCGGTACGGCCGCACCGGCGCCGCGCGCGATCCCGGGCCTGAGCGACGCCACCCGCAAGCAGATCCCGGCCGACTCCCGGCAGGTCCTGGTCGTCACCGGTCAGGGCCCGGACGCGCACGACTCCGCCGTCGTGCTCTACACCCGCGCCGAGGGCTCGGACGACTGGCGGCCCGGCGTCCACTGGGCGGCGCACAACGCCTCCCGTGGCTGGACCAAGGACCACCATTACGGCGACCTGCGCTCGCCGCAGGGCGTGTTCACGCTCAGCGACGCGGGCGGCAAGCTGGCGCCGCCCGAGGGCACCAAGCTGCCGTACGACCGCAACGACAGCTTCGTCGCGCACGGTACCGGTGTCGAGGGCGAGCCGCTGGGCGGCGCCTTCGACTACGTCATCGCCATCGACTACAACCGGGTCAAGGGTTCCTCCCCCCTGGACCAGCGACGCCCGCAGGGGGCGGACAAGGGCGGCGGCGTCTGGCTGCACGTCGACCACAACGGCCCCACGCAGGGCTGCGTCAGCCTCAAGCCCGAGGTGATGCGGGAGCTGCTGCGCACGCTGGACCCGGCACAGCACCCGGTCGTCGTGATGGGCCCGGCGGGCCACTGACTCCGGCGGGCGTCTGACCCCGTCGGCCCCCTGATTCCGGCGAGCCTCTGGCCCCGGCCCGCCTCCGGCCCGTAAGGCGGCCAGGAGGTCTCTCACCACCCGCGCGTCACCCGTGGTACGCATGTGCCATGGCCGACGACGCCCAACGCCCGCACGCCCAGCACCCGTACGACGCGACCGTGACCGGCAGCGCCACGACCGGCACCTCCGCGCCCGCCTCCGGGGAGCAGCCGCAACGCCCCGGCCCCCGGAACGCGTTGACCGACGTCACCGGCCTGCGGGTCGGCCACGCGCGGCGCCTCGGCGACGGGTGTCTGACGGGGACCACCGTCGTTCTGGCGCCCGAGGGCGGCGTCATCGCGGCCGTGGACGTACGCGGCGGCGGCCCCGGCACCCGCGAGACGGACGCCCTGGACCCGCGCAACCTGGTCCAGCGCGTCGAGGCGGTCGTCCTCACCGGCGGCAGCGCCTTCGGTCTGGACGCCGCCTCCGGGGTGGTGGCCTGGCTGGAGGAGCAGGGCCGCGGCTACCGCGTCGGCCCGGATCCCGCGCAGGTCGTGCCCGTCGTACCGGCCGCGGCCCTGTTCGACCTGGGGCGCGGCGGCGACTGGCACGCCCGCCCGGACGCCGCCCTGGGCCGCGCCGCCGTCGAGGACGCCGCGCGTACGGATCTGAACGCGCCCGTCGAGCAGGGCAACACCGGCGCCGGTACAGGTGCGGTGGCCGGCGGCATCAAGGGCGGCATCGGCACCGCGAGCCTGGTCCTGCCGTCGGGCGTCACGGTCGCCGCGCTGGCGGCCGTCAACGCGGCGGGGTCGGTGGTCGATCCGCGTACGGGAGTGCTGTACGGGCAGTACGGGCAGGTGTGCGCGGAAGTCGCCCGAGCGGCGCCCGGCGCCGGCGCGGCCCCGCTCCTGCCCGGCACCGCCCCGGCCTCCTCCGGCCCGCCCTCGCCCGGCCTGCCCTCGCCGGACGCGCACGCCGCCGCGCAGCGCCGCCTCGCCGAGGCCCGTACCGCTTCCGAGCGACGCTCGGCCACCTCCGTACGCCCGCCCCTGAACACCACCCTCGCCGTCGTCGCGACCGACGCGGCCCTGACCCGCGCCCAGGCCCAGAAACTGGCGGGCACCGCACACGACGGGCTGGCCCGCGCCGTCCGCCCGGTACACCTGATGAGCGACGGCGACACGGTCTTCGCGCTCGCCACCGGTGACCGCCCGCTGGTGCCGGAAGCGGCCGCCGCCGACCCGGTGTTCGGGGTGCACGCCGAAGCGGGCGCCCTCAACGAGATTCTGGCCGCCGGGGCCGATGTGCTGACCCGCGCCGTGGTCGAGGCCGTACTGGCGGCCGGGACGGTGGACACCCCGGGCGGCTGCTTCCCGGCGTACCGTGACCTCTACCCGTCGCAGCCGCCCTCCTGATTCCGGTGGTAGAACGGGCCATATGTCCGCGCCGCCGCCTCCCCCCACGCTCGTCCAGCCACCGCGCAAGAAGAAGCCCGGTACGCCACAGCCGCCGAGGCGGCGCCGGCGGCTGTGGTGGCACCGCCTGTTCCTCGGGCTCTGGTACCGCCCCGTCGAGGTGATGGACGAGGCGCGCGACCGCAGCGCCTGGAGTGCGGCCGTCCTGCTGTGCCTGATCAGCGGCGCCCTCGGCATCGTGTCGGTGGACGCCTTCCGCAAGCAGTGGGCGATGGACCAGCACCAGGCGCTGGAGCTGGCGGCCATCGCGGAGGCGGGCGTCCTGGTCGCCAGCCTCGCACTGGGGGTGGTCACTCACGCCATAGCGCGCACCATCGGCGGGAACGGCAGATTCGAGCCGACGGTCAGCCTGTTCGTCGTGCTGTTCTGGATCACCGACCTGCCGCGGCTGGTGCTCGCCACGTGGCTGCCGCACGGCTCGACGCTCGTCCAGGCCGTGGCCTGGACGACCTGGGGCTTCGGCTACCTGCTGGCCATTCTGCTCATCCGGGGCCAGCACCACCTGTCCACCGTCAAGGCGGCGGTGGCGGTCGCGGTGCAGATGCTGGCCTCGCTGGCGCTGCTGAAGCTGGGGCCGGTGCGCTGAGAGCCGGGGGGCGGGAGGTCATCGGCCGGGGGGCGGGAGGGCGGTGTCCGGGAGGCCATCGGCCGGGAGGCCACCGGCCACCACTCAGGCCCGTTCAGTTCTGCCCAGTTCTGCCCAGTTCAGCCCAGCTCTATGCAGCTCTGTGCAGCTCTATGCGGCGCTATCCGCTCTGTCCCGCTTCGTTCAGTGCCGCTCATTGCCGTCCAGTTGCCGCACGAGTCCGGCGAAGGCCTCGCGCTCGGCGGCGCTCAGCTCCACGCGCTCGGACGGCGGCCCGGCCGGACCGGTCTGCCGCGGGACCGCGCGCAGCAGCGGCCCCGCGCCGATCCCGTCCCCGGCGCCGTAACCGGTCCCGCGCCCGGCCCTGTTCCCGTGCGGAGTCCCGAAGCGGTGCCTGCGGACGATCCGGGCCTGACTCGCGGCCCACCCGACGGTGACGGTGAGCAGGATGGCCAGGCCGATCTGCTGGAGGAGCGGGACGGAGGGGAACATGCGGTCCTCCAGGTCGGGTTCGCGACGGTGCGGTTCCGGGCCCGTGCGGGCCCCGGCGGGACGGACTTCAGTAGTAGACACCATGTCAGGGACTTCCGTCAGGGGATTGAACGGACTTACGTCCCACACGTGACGTAACTCCCACACCGCTCCCGCACCTCCGCACCTCCCGACCGGCCTCCCCACATTTCCCGCACACCGCCCATATCCCGCCCGCTCCCGCTCCACCACCCGTCAGCCGACGCCCCCTTCCCTCCACGCAAGATCGTCCACGAGCATGTGGCCCACCGCCTCCCCCCGTGAGGAGTACGTACGTGCCGCAGCCGACCGCACCCCACACCGCCCGGCAGACGCCCGCCACCGCGAAACCCACCCTGACCGGCAGCGCGCCGATGGCTCTGGAGGGCGTCCTCGTCGCCGACTTCAGCCGCGTCCTGGCCGGCCCGCTGGCCGCCGCCACCCTGGCCGATCTGGGCGCAGACGTGGTCAAGGTCGAGCGGCCCGGCTCCGGTGACGACACCCGCTCCTGGGGGCCGCCCTTCTCCTCCGACGGCACGGCCGCGTACTTCGACGCCGCCAACCGCTCCAAACGCGGCCTCACCCTGGACCTCGCCGACCCCGGCGACGCCGCGGCCGCCCGGGAGCTGGCCCGCCGGGCCGACGTACTGATCGAGAACTTCCGGCCGGGCGCGCTCGCCCGCTACGGACTCGACCCCGCGGCGACCCTCGCCGCCCACCCCGGCCTGGTGCACTGCTCGGTCACCGGTTTCGGCTCCGGGCCGGGCGCCCACCTGCCGGGCTACGACTTCGCCGTGCAGGCCGTCGGCGGCCTGATGAGCATCACCGGCGAGCCGGGCGGCCCGCCCCTGAAGGCGGGCGTCGCACTCGTCGACGTACTGACCGCCAAGGACGCCACCACCGCCGTACTGGCCGCACTGCGCCACCGCGACCGCACGGGGCAGGGGCAGCACGTCGAGGTCAACCTGCTGTCGTCCCTGCTCGGTTCGCTGGTCAACCAGGCGTCCGGGCACCTGGCCACCGGCCGCGACCCGGGCCCGATGGGCAACCGGCACCCGAGCATCGCCCCGTACGAGACGCTGGCCTGCCGGGACGGGGCGCCGCTGGCCGTCGCGGTCGGCAACGACCGGCAGTTCCGGGCGCTGGCGCAGGTGCTCGGCGCGCCCGGCCTCGCCGACGACGAGCGCTTCGCGCGCAATCAGGACCGGGTGCGCCACCGCACCGAACTGGTCGCGGCGCTGGAGGAGCGGCTGGCGGCGCGGACGCCCGCGGCCTGGGCCGAGCGACTGAGCGCCGCGTCCGTGCCGTGCGGGCCGGTCAACACCGTCGGCGAGGCGCTGGCCCTGGCCGAACGGCTCGGCCTGGACCCGGTCGTGCCGGTCGGCGCGGGCCGCACACCGCAGGTGCGCAGTCCGCTGCGGCTGTCCGCCACGCCGGTCACCGCGCCGCACGCCCCGCCCGCCCTGGACGAGCACGGTGCCCCCGTCCGCGCGTGGCTGTCCGGCCCCGCCGACACACCCCTGCCACCCCTCGTGTGACGCTCATCACAAGAGCTTCGGGAGTGCAACCAAACCCGCCCGTAGTTGCTGTTTACCAGCACTGACTGACAACACCCCTGCATGGAGCAGCCCGTGACAATGCCGGACACCACCGCGCCGCCCGCACCGTCCCGCACCAAGCGCCGGCTGCGTCGCGGTCTCGCGGCGGCCTCCCTCCTCGCTGCCGGTGCCCTGGCCCTGTCCGCCTGTGGCGGTGACGCCTCGGCGGGCGGCCAGGACGGCAAGGGGCAGGCCGGCGCGGACGCCGCGGCCGCCAAGGACGCCTCCGAGGCGAAGATCTCGGTGACCTCGAAGGACGGCGCCACCAACGCCAGCATCAACGACACCGGTGTGAAGGTCAGCGGCGGCAAGCTGACCGACGTCAAGCTGGTGCAGGTGGACAACGGCGCGGCGGTCAAGGGGGCGATATCCGCCGACGGTTCCTCCTGGAAGCCGTCGGCGCAGTTGGAGCGCGGTACGAAGTACAAGCTGGTCGCCAACGCCAAGGACGACAAGGGCCGGGCGGCCACCGAGAACGCCACGTTCACCACCGTCTCGTCGAAGAACAGCTTCATCGGCTCCTACACGCCCGACGGCGGCAAGACCGTCGGAGTGGGCATGCCGGTGTCCTTCAACTTCGACAAGGTCATCACCAACAAGAAGGACGTGCAGTCCCACATCACGGTGACCTCCAGCAGCGGCCAGAAGGTCGTCGGGCACTGGTTCGGCGCGCAGCGCCTGGACTTCCGCCCGGAGCAGTACTGGAAGGCCGGCTCCAAGGTCACCCTGAAGATCGACCTGGACGGGGTCAAGGGCGGCCAGGGCATCACCGGTGTGCAGTCCAAGACGGTGACCTTCACCGTCGGCCGCTCCCAGGTCTCCACCGTCGACATGGACACCCAGATCATGACGGTGGTCCGCGACGGCAAGACGGTCAAGTCGATCCCGATCTCCGGCGGCAGCCCGAAGAACCCGACGTACAACGGCCAGATGGTCATCTCGGAGAAGTTCGAGCAGACCCGGATGGACGGCTCCACCGTCGGCTTCGGCGGCGAGTACGACATCAAGGACGTCCCGCACGCGATGCGCCTGTCCTCGTCCGGCACGTTCATCCACGGCAACTACTGGGGCAGCCCGTCGATCTTCGGCAAGGCCGGCACCAGCCACGGCTGCGTCGGCCTCCAGGACAACAAGGGCGGCGGCGGCAACACCAACGGAAGCTGGTTCTTCGACAACTCGCTCGTCGGTGACGTCGTGGTCGTCAAGAACTCCCCCGACAAGACCGTGAAGCCGGACAACGGCCTCAACGGCTGGAACATGGCGTGGAGCGAGTGGCAGGCGGGCAGCGCGGTCTGATCCGCAGGGGACCGCTCCGGGCCTTGGCTCCAGGCGTTCATGGCCTTCATGGGGCTGGGCGGTCGCGGCCTCCACGGCCCATACGGCTCCAGGCCCATACGGCGCTTACGGCTCCAGCCCCATACGGCTTAGGCCCTTACGGCATGGCGGTGGCCGGTCCTCCGGGAGGACCGGCCACCGCCATTTCACTGTTCGCCGAGTCGGGCCGCCGCCGTCAGACCACGACCGCCGGGCCGCCGCCGTCAGACCACGACCGCCGGGCCGCCGCCGTCAGACCGCCACCGGCGTGCTCTCGGCCGGGGCCCGGTCCGCTTCGGCGGTGGGCCGCGGCCCGTCCGTCTTCCGGAGGCCCTTCAGGAGGACGACCAGACCGGCGGTGACCGCCGTACCGGCCAGCACGGCCACCAGGTACAGCAGCGGCTGCCCGATCAGCGGCACCACGAAGACGCCACCGTGCGGGGCCCGCAGCGTGCAGCCGAACGCCATCGAGAGGGCGCCGGTCACCGCGCCGCCCGCCATCGCGGACGGGATGACGCGCAGCGGGTCGGCCGCCGCGAACGGGATCGCGCCCTCGGTGATGAAGGAGGCCCCCAGCACCCAGGCCGCCTTCCCGTTCTCCCGCTCGGTACGGGTGAACAGCCGGCCGCGAACGGTCGTGGCCAGCGCCATCGCCAGCGGTGGCACCATGCCGGCCGCCATCGCCGCGGCCATCACCTTCAGGCTGCCGTCGTTGGGGTTGGCGAGGCCGCCCACGGCGAACGCATAGGCCACCTTGTTGAGCGGCCCGCCCAGATCGAACGACATCATCAGCCCGAGGATGGCGCCCAGGATGACCGCGTTGGCGCCGGACAGGCCGCTCAGCCAGTCGGTCAGCGCCTTCTGGAGCGCGGCGACGGGCTTGCCGACCACCAGGAACATCAGGAAGCCGACCACCGCCGACGAGATCAGCGGGATGACGACGACCGGCATGATCCCGCGCAGCGCGGGCGGCACCTCGACCCGCTGCACCGCCATCACCACCGCGCCCGCGATCAGACCGGCGATCAGGCCGCCGAGGAAGCCCGCGTTGACGGTCAGGGCGATCGCGCCGCCGACGAAGCCCGGCACCAGTCCCGGCCGGTCGGCCATGCCGTACGCGATGAAGCCCGCCAGGACGGGGACGAGGAAACCGAACGCGACACCGCCGACCTGGTAGAGCAGCGCCGCCCAGCTCGCGGACTCGGCCCACGCGAAGTGCTCGGCGACGGACGGCGCCTTGTCGATGCCGTAGCCGCCGATCGCGAAGGCCAGCGCGATCAGCAGGCCGCCCGCGGCGACGAACGGGACCATGTAGCTGACACCGGTCATCAACCACTTGCGCAGCCGGGTGCCGAAGCCGTCGCCCGCCTCGCCGGCCCGGTCCATGGGCGCGGGCCCGCCCGCGGCGGGAGTGGCGGGGGTGGCGGTGTCGCCCCGAGCGGCCTTCTCCCGCACCTCCGCGATCAGTTCGGCGGGCCGGTTGACGCCGGACTTCACCCCGACGTCCACCGTCGGCTTCCCGGCGAACCGCGCACGGTCCCGCACCTCCACGTCGTGCGCGAAGATCACACCGTCCGCCGCGGCGACGACCTCGGGATCCAGCCGCTTGAACCCGGCCGACCCCTGCGTCTCCACGACCAGCTCGACCCCGGCGTCCCGGCCCGCCTTGGCCAGCGCTTCGGCGGCCATGTAGGTGTGGGCGATGCCGGTGGGGCAGGAGGTGACGGCAACGATA
Source organism: Streptomyces sp. NPDC018045 (assembly GCF_044327445.1). NCBI lineage: Bacteria > Bacillati > Actinomycetota > Actinomycetes > Kitasatosporales > Streptomycetaceae > Streptomyces > Streptomyces sp. NPDC018045. The sequence continues at coordinate 399,849 of NZ_JBIRFL010000005.1, read as the reverse complement.
CGGAAGGGGGCCGCCGGAGCGTCCTCGCCGGCGGCCGGCTCTTCGGCCGGCCGCTCTCCGGCCGACGGTTCGTCGACGAGCGGCTCTTGCGCAGACTGTCCTCCGGCGAGCCGCCCTCCGGCTGGCCGCTCTTCAGCAGGCTGTCCATCGGTGAGCGGCCCTTCGGCAGGCGCGGGCACCGCCTTCCCGCCCTCCCCCGACGCCTCCGCCGGCGCCGCGCCCGATCCCGCGCCCGATGCCCCGCCCGGAGCCACCACCGGTGCGTCGCCCCGGATGAGCGCCGCCGCGGCCGCCGCGTCGTCCGCCGCGCGCAGTGCCCCCGTGAACTCCTCGTCCATCAGGTGCCGGGCCAGCGTCGACAGGATCGACAGGTGGTCGGCGTCGCCGCCCGCCGGGGCCGCGATCAGGAAGATCAGGTCGGCCGGGCCGTCGGCGGCGCCGAAGTCGATCCCGGCGGCGCTGCGCCCGAAGGCGAGCGTCGGCTCGGTGACGTGCTCACTGCGGCAGTGCGGTATGCCGATGCCGCCGTCCAGACCGGTCGGCATCTGGGCCTCGCGCTCGGCCACGTCCGTGAGGAAGCCCTCCAGGTCGGTGACCCGGCCGCGCGCGGCCATCCGCTCGGCCAGCGACCGCGCGGCCGCTTCCTTGTTCTCGGCGGACAGGTCGAGATCGACCAGTTCCGCGGTGATCAGCTCACTCATCGGGGCTCCTTCACTCGCTTCCCGTCCACGCCCGGCCCACTCACCAACCGGCCCACTCACCAACCGGCCCACTCCGAAACCGGCCCACTCCGAAACCGGTCCGCCCGCATCCGGCTCCGCCCGACCGCGCCCGCTCGGCCCCGGCCCGCCCGAGTCGGCCCCGTCGTCCGGGGCGAGCCCGGCCGCACCGGAGCCCGCCCCATCCCGCTCACCCGGCCGGCTCCCGCAGCTCCGCCGCGACCGGCACGGCGCGAGCCACGACGACCGCCGCAGGATCGAGGTCCTGCGGCACCGGCATGGCGCTGCCCGGCAGTTGCACCGCCGCCGCCCCATGAGCCACCGCCGCGGCCAGCGCCCGTACGCCCGTGCCGCCCGCCGCCAGGAATCCGGCCAGCGACGCGTCGCCCGCGCCCACATTGCTGCGTACGGTCGCGACCGGCGCGGAGGCGAAGTACGCCCCGTCCGCGGCCACGAGCAGTTGCCCGTCCGCGCCCAGCGAGGCGAGCACCGCCCCCGCGCCCAGCTCCCTCAGTTCCCGCGCGGCCTCTACCGCGTCGCCGACGGTGCGCAGCGGCCGGCCCACCGCCTGGGCCAGTTCCTCCGCGTTGGGCTTGACGACGTCCGGCCGGGCCCGCAGTGCGGCGGTCAGCGACGGCCCCGATGTGTCCAGCGCGATCCGGGCCCCGGCCCGGTGCACCTGGGCGACGAGTTCCGCGTACCAGGAGGGTGCCAGGCCGCGCGGCAGGCTGCCGCAGCAGGCGATCCAGTCGGCTCCGGCCGACCGGGTCCGTACGGTGTCGAGCAGCGCCCGCGACTCGTCCGGCGTGAGTTCGGGCCCCGCCGCGTTGATCTTCGTGAGGGTGCCGTCCGGTTCGACGGCGGAGATGTTCGACCGGGTCTGCCCGGCAACCGGGACGCCCGCGACCTCGATGCCCTCCGCCCCGAGCAGCTCGCCCAGCGCCGCGCCCGCCGGTCCGCCGAGCGGCAGCACGGCGAGGGTGCGGTGCCCGGCCGCCGCGACGGCCCGGGAGACGTTGACGCCCTTGCCGCCCGGGTCGATGCGGTCGGCGGTGGCGCGCAGCACGGCGCCGCGCTCCAGCGCCGGGATCTCGTACGTACGGTCCAGGCTGGGGTTGGGGGTGACGGTGAGGATCATGCGCGCACCACTTCCGTGCCCGCGCGCTCGATGGCGAGGGCGTCGTCGGGGCTGAGCCCGGTGTCGGTGACGAGCAGGTCCACGTCGTCGAGCCCACCGAAGCGGGCGAAGTGCACCTGCCCGAACTTGCTGCTGTCCGCGACGAGCACCACCCGCCGCGCGGCGGCGATCACCGCTCGTTTGACGGCCGCCTCGGCTAGGTCGGGGGTGGTCAGGCCGCCCTCCAGGGAGAAACCGTTGGCCGCGAGGAAGACGACGTCCGCGTTGATCTCGCGGTAGGCGCGCAGCGCCCAGTCGTCGACCGCGGCCCGCGTACGGTGCCGGATGCGGCCACCGACGAGATGAAGGGTGAGGCCGGGATGGTCGGCCAGCCGCGCGGCCACCGGGAGCGCGTGGGTGACGACGGTCAGCTCGGCCTCCAGCGGCAGCTCGGCGGCGATCCGGGCGGCCGTCGTGCCCGCGTCGAGGATCACGCTGCCGGGGGCCGAGCCGCCGGGCAGCTCGGCGAGCGCGGCCCGCGCGATGCGCTGCTTCTCGTCGGCGGCGACGGTGTCCCGTTCGGCGAGGTCCGGTTCGAAGTCCAGGCGCCCGGCGGGGATGGCACCGCCGTGCACCCGGCGGACCAGGCCGGCCCGGTCCAGGGCTTTCAGGTCCCGGCGCACGGTCTCGGCGGTGACCTGGAACTCCTCGGCGAGCGAGAGGACGTCGACCCGCCCGCTCTCGCGCGCCAGTCGCAGGATCTCCTGCTGCCGCTCCGCTGCGTACATGGTTCTGTGCCCACCTCATGCCCGACCGTGTGGTTTCAGGCCAAAGATACGACCACACGATCGCGAAGTAAACACACTCGGACGCGCAACGGACCCAAACGGGCATGGCTCGCCATCGGTGGGCATGAGTGGACAGCGGACTCCGGCCGCCGCGGCGTCGGACGAGCGACCACCATCACCATCGCCGTCGCCGTCGCACAGTCACCGCCGTAGCCGCAGCCCTCACCCGCACAACAAAGAGCCCCGGCGCCGAGGGGGGTTCGGCACCGGGGCTCGTCCGCGGGGGAAGGGGTCGACTCGGAACGCGCAGCCGCAGGCCCGGTTCGCCAGGCACGGCTCGCCTGGTCAGGCCACCGCTGACCAGGAGGGGCGCAAGGCGGCCCGCGAGGGCTGGGAGCAGGCCAAGCGGGACCTGGCCGCCGAGACGTACACGGAGTGCTCGCGTACGGACGACCGTACGCGTGCGAGTGCTCTTACGCCGCCGCGTCGAACCCCGTGTCGCGCGCCATCCGCTTCAGCTCCAGCAGCGCGTGCTTCTCTATCTGCCGGATCCGCTCCCGCGTCAGGCCGTGCTGCTTGCCGACCTCGGTGAGCGTCCGCTCGCGGCCGTCCTCGATGCCGTACCGCGCCTTGATGATCGAGGCCGTACGGTGGTCGAGCCGGTCGATCAGGTCCTCCAGCTCCTCGCTGCGCAGCAGCGTCAGGACGGACTGCTCGGGCGAGGCCGCGGAGGTGTCCTCCAGCAGGTCGCCGAACTGGGTGTCGCCCTCGTCGTCGACGGACATGTTCAGACTGACCGGGTCGCGGGCCCAGTCCAGCACGTCCGTGACGCGCTCGGGCGTGGAGCCCAGCTCCTGGGCGACCTCGGCGGGCTCCGGGTCGCGGCCGTTCTCCCGGTTGAACTCGCGCTGTACGCGGCGGATGCGGCCCAGCTCCTCCACGAGGTGGACGGGGAGCCGGATCGTGCGCGACTGGTCCGCGATGGAGCGGGTGATGGCCTGGCGGATCCACCACGTCGCGTACGTGGAGAACTTGAAGCCCTTGGCGTAGTCGAACTTCTCGACCGCGCGGACCAGGCCCGCGTTGCCCTCCTGGATCAGGTCGAGCAGGGGCAGCCCCGCGCGCGGGTAGCGGCGGGCGACCGCTACGACCAGGCGCAGGTTGGAGCGGATGAAGACGTCCTTGGCCTTCTCGGCCTCTTCGGCCAGCGCCTCCAGCTCCTCGCGGGTGCCGCCGGCGGCGTTGCCGTCATCGACGATCCCGTCGAGGATCTGCCGGGCGTAGACACCCGCTTCGATGGTCTGGGACAGCTCGACCTCCCTGGCGGCGTCGAGCAGGGGCGTTCGCGCGATCTCGTCGAGGTACATGCCGACCAGGTCGCGGTCGGCGATCTCCCCGCCTACGGCGCGAACACTGTTGGCCCCGTCAGCACCGCTGCTGGTGGCCTGACGTCGGGCGACGGCACGGGTTGCCATGCGTGTGCTCCCTTTGCGATGAGTCGGTCGCGGGATGGTGGCGGTGGGACACCGGGTGCGTGGCCCGAGTACCCCTTCCGAAGGAAACAACGGCTGGAATCCGGACAGAATTCCCCTGCCGAGCACCTATTTTCGTGATCATGCAGTACCCTGCGTGCCCCGCCGAGGAGGCCGGATGTCGCCGGAGTACGGGGAAACGCAGGTCAGGGCGGCCACCGAGGCCGGCCTCGGCAGCCTCACGGACCTCTGCAGCCACTCCGCCCGTGAGACGTCCGTCACCTTCGACACGGAGCCCTTCACCCCCGAGCAGCGCCGCTCGTGGTTGCTCTCCCACCCAGAAGACGGCCCGCACCGACTTCTGGTTGCCCAGGAACGGACATACGGGACCGAAGGTCACCCGGCTACGGGACCTCCGTCCGGTGGCGGCCCTACGGCAGAGCGTCTGTTGGGTTATGTGTCCAGTAGTCCTTTCCGGATCAAGCCGGCCCATGCCACCTCGGTGGAGGTCGGTGTCCACTGCACACGGCCTGCCACCGGGCCGGTCATGGCCTGTCGCCGGGCCAGCTCGCGGCCTGCCATCAGACCCATCGCGGCCTGCCGCCGGGCCGGAATCGGCCGCTCCGGTTGACGGCCGCAGGGCCCGGGTGTGGCCTGGAGACGGGGGCGAGTGAGAGGAGCCCGTCATGGAGACACCCGTCCACCGGCACGGCGCCACCGCGGACCCGCGGTCCGGGTCCACGTCCCGGCCCACGGCGCACGCACCCACCTCGCGCACGGACCCATCGCACCCGGGCGCACCGGAAGCGAAGCGGCGCGGCATGTCCACCACCGCCTTGGCCCTGCCCGTGGCCGCGGCGGCCCTCTATGGCCTGTGGACCGTCTTCGTCGACCGCACCAGCGGTTCCTCGCTGGGCCACGCCTGGCTGCTGGGCCTGATCGCGGCCGTCGTCAGCGGAGCCCTCGGCCTGGCGCTGGTGAGCGTCCAGTCGACGCTGATCTCCGAGGTACGGGCCCTGGCGTACGGAGCGCTGTTCGGCACCGCGATGGGCTACCTGTACAGCATCTCCCACACGTCCGGACCGTCCATTCTGGAGTCGATACGGATGGGGCTGGTCCTGGGCGCGGTGATGTTCGTCGTCTCCCTGTACGTTTTCCGCACCCACCGCATCCGTGAGCCCCACGGTCAGCACCGTCCACGCCGGGCACGCCACCCGCACCCGTCCCACTGAACCGCTCCTCTGCTCGGGTGCGCCCGGGCATGACACCGCACCGTCCCGCTCGGGCTACTCGGGCACGACAGGCACAGCAGACGCCACAGGCCCAGCAGGCGCCACGGGCTCGGCAGGCGAAACGGGCGAGACGGGCGCCGCAGACGCCGCAGACGCGACCGTGACCTCGGGCGGTTCGGCGCCGTTCCCCCGTCGGATGATGCGCAGGGGGCCGCCGGGCCGCCAGGCCTCCTGCACGAGGTGCGGGTCCTCGACGTACGTACGGACCACCTCGGTCAGCTCCGCACGGAACAGGTGGAACGGCTCCGGCGGCTCCGACTCGGCCGAGTACCGTGCGAGCACCGCCGGGTCGGTCACCTCCACGGCCAGCCCGGCGACCCGCACGTCACCGCCCGCCAGGTCCGTGCCGGATCCCGGATTGGCGTGCAGCGCGAACCGCGGGTCACGCCGCAGATCCCGCACCTTGCGGGAGTCGATCATCATGCCCAGCCACAGTTCGCCTGCGCGGAAGTCCACTTCTATGCAGGTGAGGCGCGGCGAGCCGTCGGCGCGGAGCGTCCCGAGGACTTGATGCTGGTACGCCGTGAAGCGCGCCTCCACCCGCGCCGCCAATTCGGGCTGTGCCGTCACGAACCCGGCCCAGCCCACTCCGCCGCCCCCACCCGTTCCGAGGCCCCCACCCAGTTCCTCACGCGTCATGGCGCCACCCTCCCGCCGGTACCCGACACCTCTGGTCAGGTATGGCTGCCCCGTGGCTCCCCGGCCACCCCCGGCCCCCGCCCCACGACCCCCGCGGCCTTACGACCATCGCCGTACCCGGGCGTAGGACCGGCGTCCGTTACGGCCGCGTACCGCCCCGCCTAGCCTCGGCGCATGGATTCACGACGGCGCATGGATTCGCGAAGCGGCATCCTCGACGAAGCTCTGGAGCGTCTGCACGCCTCGGGCCCCGAGTTCCAGGGGTTCCTCGCCAACCACGGGCCGATGGCGGTGGAGGCCCTGGTCCGGCACGGACAGGCGGGGACCGTCCACCGCTGGCTCGATCACTACGAGACGAAGCTGGAGGACGTGCCGGGCCCGCAGGCCACGGTCACGGACGCCAATTGGCGGGAAGCGCTGGGCGATCCGCGCCGGGTCACCGACTGGACCGCGTACTTCACCCGGCTGGTCGCCGAACGCCCGTGGCGGGACGTGCTCGCCGAGTGGTGGCCGCGGCTGCTGCCCGGCATCGCCGGTGCCGCGACGCACCCCGTCATCCGGGTCGGGCACGCCGTACGCACCCTGCTCGACGACGGCGAAGAGGCTCCCCGGGTCGCGGAGTTGGCGCATGCCCTCGGCTACTGGGCCGCCCGTCACACCACGCTTCCCGTCGCGGTGCGCCCCACCGGCACCGCCTCCCCCGCCGAAGCGCTGGCTGCCCTGCCGCGCGTTCCCGACCAGCAGGTTTTGCCGCTGGACGGCCTGGCGCAGCTTCCCGGCACGCCGGGCTGGCCGGCCGCCGCGGAGTCGCTGCGCGTGCCGCACGACGACCCGGACGCCGTCCGCGCGCAGCTCGTCGCGCTCGTCCGGGCCACCGTGCACCGCTATCTCGACCACGGGCACGGCCACGGCGTCCTGATGGTGCACACCGCCACCGCTCCGAACGCCGTCCTGCGCACCCTGCCCGCGCTCCCCCGTGAGCTGTGGGCGGTGTCGCTCGGCGCGGTCTGGGCGGCGAGCGCCGCGATCACTTCGGTCTACGCGGCCGGCGAGGCACTGCCGCCGCTGGAAGGGACCGGGCCGCTCTCCGCCGGAGAGGTCTTCGAGCGTTCCGCGCGGCACGGTGACGAACACGTCATCAAGATGACCGACACGGCGCTGGACGTGGCGGCCGCGACCGCGGACGGTGACGACCGGGCGCTGGCCGCCGCCGTGCGCGCCCAACGGCTGATTCCCACCGGTTCCTGAACGGATGGGTCTCGGGTCGCATCCGTTCCGGAGCGTTCCTGAAAAATGCGACGCCTCGCGCACAACGGCTCACCTGCACATTTCCTGACCGTCACCCTTGGTTAAAACTTCAAGAGACGACGGAGCGGTGAGACAGTGGATGGTATGAGCACCGAACCCGCAGGCGAGCCTCGTTGGCTCAGCGACGAAGAGCAGTACGCCTGGCAGTCGTACCTGCACGCCACCACGCTCCTGGAGGACCACCTCGACCGCCAGCTCCAGCGTGACGCAGGCATGCCGCACGTCTATTACGGGCTGCTCGTCCAGCTCTCCCAGGCCCCCCGGCGCCGGTTGCGGATGACCGAACTGGCCCAGAACGCCAAGATCACCCGCTCCCGGCTGTCGCACGCCGTGGCCCGCCTGGAGAAGAGCGGATGGGTCCGGCGCGAGGACTGCCCCTCCGACAAGCGCGGCCAGAACGCCGTCCTCACCGACGAGGGCCTGCGCGTGCTGGAGAAGGCCGCGCCCGGCCATGTCGCCGCCGTGCGGGCGGCGATATTCGACCGGCTCAGCCCCGAACAGGTCGGTCAGCTCGCCGCCATCTGCCGCACGGTGGCCGACGGCCTGCAACCCCAAGGCGCCGACCTGCCCTGGCTCCGCTGAGGAGCCCGGGCAGACCGGCGCCACAAGGGTCACGTACGGGGCCTGCGTCCCACTCGGCCACAGGCCCCGTACGCACCCGCTCGGTACGCGGCCACCGGCCTCGATGCGCCGGGGCCGGCGTCAGGCCGAAGCGGACGTCGGGCGCCGAGGCCAGGGCCGGGGCCTGGGCTGGGGCCTGGGCCTGGAGCTGGGGCCTGGGCCTGGAGCTGGGGCCGGGGGTCAGCCCCAGTGGTATCACCGACCTCAGTGCGCCATGACCGGAATCGGCACGTCCGCCTCCGCGTCGGCGCCTTCGGCCGTGCCGGCGCCGTCATCGGAGCGGGCGACCGGTCCGTTGCCGCCCTGGTGACCGGTGGTGATCATCGTGAAGGCGATGACCGCGGCGAGGGCCAGGATGCCGACCGCCCACCCGATGGCGGCGGTGTAGCCGTGCACCATCGACTCCAGCTTGAGCAGGTCCACCGAGGGCGCGCCCTTCGCGTGCGAGGTGGCGTACGCGGTGGTGGCGCTCGCCGCGATGGTGTTCAGCAGGGCGGTGCCGATCGCGCCGCCCACCTGCTGCGAGGTGTTGACCATCGCCGAGGCGACACCCGCGTCCCGCGGCTGCACGCCGTGCGTGGCCAGCGACATGGCGGGCATGAAGGCCGTACCCATGCCGAGCCCGAGCAGCAGGAAGGCGGGCAGGATGAGGGCCGGGTAGGACGTGTCCAGGCCGATCCCGGTCAGCAGGAACATGCCGACGGCGGCGAGCAGGAAGCCCGGGGCCATCAGCAGCCGCGGCCGGACCCGGGTCATCAGCCGGGCACCGATCTGCGTCGAGCCGGTGATCATGCCGACGATCATCGGCAGGAAGGCCAGGCCGGTCGTGACCGGCGTGTACCCCTTCACGATCTGCATGTAGTACGTCAGGAACAGGAACAGACCGAACATGCCGATGACGGCCAGGCCCAGCGACGTGTAGACGCCGGCCCGGTTGCGGTCGGTGAGCACCCGCAGCGGCAGCAGCGGGGACTTGACCTTCGACTCGACGAGCACGAACGCGCCGAGCAGGACGGCGGCGGCCACGAACAGGCCGATGGTCATCCCGGCACCCCAGCCGTCGGACTCGGCGCGCGTGAAGCCGTACACCAGGGAGACCAGGCCCAGGGTGGCCAGGATGACGCCGGGCACGTCCAGGCGGGACGGGTTGCGGCTGCCCGCGGGCTCGCGGATCACCAGCAGCGCGCCGACCGCCGCGACCACGGCGAACGGGATGTTGACGAAGAAGGTCCAGCGCCAGTTCAGGTACTCGGTGAGCACGCCGCCGAGGATCAGGCCCACGGCGCCGCCACCACCGGCGATGGCGCCGAAGATGCCGAACGCCTTGGCCCGCTCGCGCGCCTCGGTGAACGTCACGGCGAGCAGCGACAGCGCCGCCGGCGCCAGCAGCGCGCCGAAGACGCCCTGGAGGGCCCGTGCGCCGAGCAGGACGCCCTCGTTGGACGCGGCGCCGCCGAGGGCCGAGGCCAGCGCGAAGCCGACCAGGCCGATGATGAAGGTCCGCTTACGGCCCCACAGGTCGGCGATGCGCCCGCCGAACAGCAGCAGACCGCCGAACGCGAGGGCGTACGCCGTGATGACCCACTGCCGGTTCGCGTCGGAGATGCCGAGGTCGGCCTGGGCGGAGGGCAGGGCGATGTTCACGATCGTCGCGTCGAGCACGACCATGAGCTGCGCCAGGGCGATGAATATGAGCGCTTTCCAGCGCCGGGGATCGACGGGTGTGGCCGAAACAGACATGGGTGGGTCCACCTAGTGGTGCGTGAGACGAAAAGTGGGACGTGGGCGTGGCGTGTACAAGAGAAAGCGATGTGCGTAAGTGAAGGAAACGGTGCGGTTGTGGCGTTCAGTTGGTGTTGAACATGTGTTGATCAGACGTTGATCGACTGCGGCTACGGCCACGTGGGACGGCCGGGGCAGCCCCGGGGCAGCTTCGAACACGGCCGGACCGCGCGTCGCCCGCGCGATTCCGGTCGCTTCGTGACGCGACCCGTGACGCGTTACGTGGCGCGCCACCCCCCGGCCAGGCCGTCCCGGCCGGGTCTCGATCCCCCGTTTCCCCCGTTTCCTCCATTTCCCCCGTGTGGTCCGCTAGCTGTGCCGGAGATCCTCCAGCGTCGCCGCGCAACCGGGCAGTTCGGAGCGCGCCGGCGCCCGCAGGCCGTCCAGGAACAGCAGCAGATGCCGGTACACGAACCGGTCGAAGTCCGTACGGCCTCCCCCGGACCCGGTCCGGGGATAACCGCATCCAGGCAGCGGCCGCGTCAGTTGGGTGAGCGCGACCATCAGGTCACCGACGGCGATGTCGGTGCGCAGTTGGCCGCTGTCGCGCGCGGCGCCCATCAGGGCCTTGACGGCCCCGTCCAGGCGCTCACGCGCTGCGAGCAGGTCGGGGTGGTCCCTGTCGACGCCGTCGGAGAGCAGCGGGCACAGGGCACCGATCCGCTCCTCGACCGCGGCGAAGACGAAGCGCCGCAGCGCTCGGAAAGCATCGGTCTCCTCGGCGAGAGCACACTCCGCCTTGTCCGCTGTGCGATGCATGACGGAGAGCGTGACGTGGTGGATCAGCTCCAGGCGATCCGGGAAGTGACGGTAGAGCGTCGCATTGCCGACACCGGCACGTCGAGCGATTTCATCGAGCGGGATCTCCGCCCCGAACTCGACCATCACCTCACGGGCCGCCCCGATGATCCGTTCCCTGTTGCGCAGCGCGTCCGCACGCAGCCGGGGCTGCGGGGCCGCGCTGTGCGCGCGAGGGCGGGACCGGGTGGCGGTCATGTCGGCACGCTCCTCTCATCTCGTCTCGCCGTACGTGCTGTGCGTGCTGTGCGTGCTGTGCGTGCTGTGCGTGCTGTGCGTGCTGTGCGTGCTGTGCGTGCTGTGCGTGCTGTGCGTGCAGTACACGCCGTACGTCTGTACATCTCGCACGCGTCGTACGTGCTGTACGCCTCGTCCGGCGCACGTGCTGTACGCGTCGCATCCGGAAACCGGGCTGCGCGAAGCGGGGAATCCGTCCCCGCTTCAGTCGGACACCGGTGCAAACGGGGAGGCGCTCCCCGGTTATTTCACCCGCCGCTGTGTCCTGTGCCACACAGGCAGCGAGCCCCACTCGGCACGGCGGGCCACGTGCCGCGTGCGGCGGACCGCGTGCCGTATACATGCGCCATGACCGTTTCGCTCCGCCCGGCCGCTCTTCCCCGCGCGATCCGGTCGTACGTGCGCCGCGCTCCCGGCACGTTCATCTGGCTCGCGATCCTGTTCGGGACGTCGGTGATCATGCACCAGCTCACGCCCGAGATCCTGGAGCGCGTCCTGCAACGCCGTTCCACCAACATCCACAACCTGCTGCTCTCACCCGGCCGGGTCCTGCTCACGAGTGCGCTCTGGCTCGACGGCGGCGGCTGGCTTCTCTACTTCGTCGTCTTCAACATCTTCCACGTCCCCGCCGAGCGCTGGCTCGGCACCCACCGCTGGCTCGCGGTCATGGGCGTGGCCCACATCGGCGCCACCTACCTGAGCGAAGGCGTCCTCGCTCTCGCCATCCACGTGGACGCCGCACCCCATGCCGCCGTGAACACGCTGGACGTCGGCGTCAGCTACGCGCTGGCCGGCGTCGCGGCCGTCCTCACGTACCGCATCCCCTGGCGCCCCCTGCGCTACGTCTACGCCGCGGGCGTCCTCCTCTTCTACACCGCCCCCCTCGTCGACGGCCGCACCTTCACCGACATCGGACACCTCACGGCCGCACTGCTGGGCCTGGCGTGCTACCCCCTCACACCGAGAAGGAACTCGGCCCACGCCACCGCCCCGAGCGCGAGCTGAGGCCCCCGCGGCTCCTTGGCTACGTCGCCAATTGGCCAACCCCGGGAAGACGGTGATCACGAAGCGGCATCGCGCCAGTGCCGGCGGCCGACGCTGATGAGATGGAGCTGCCGCCGCGCCGTACGGGCGACCGAGTGCCAGCGCTCCGTGTCCTGGTCGCCACCGTCACGCACGTCCAGGAACGCCGAGGCCGTCATCACCAGCCGGTCCACGTACAGCTCCGCCAGCATCCGTACGTCCTCGTCACTCCAGCCGTCCGACACCGGCTGGGATTTGAGGGCCGCCGCGACCTCCGACGCGAACCGGTCCAGTTCACCGGCTATGGCCTGCCGTACCGCCCGCACACCACCGTGCCGCTCGCGCGCGATGAACCGTACGTGGGCGGGCTGTTCACGTACGTACCGCTCGACGACCGCCACCGTGTGGTCGATCCGCTCCGCCACGCCGTCCTGTTCGGCCAGGACCGCGCGGACCGTCGTGTGCAGACTGCTCAACGACTCCTGCACCAGGGCGACTCCCAGCTCGCCCAGGTCACGGAAGTGCCGGTAGAAGGCCGTGGGCGCGACCCCGACCGCACGTGTCACCTCGCGCAACCCCAGACTGCTCAGGCTCTGTTCCTCCAGCAGGCCGAGCGCCGCGTCGAGCAGGGCCTGCCGGGTGCGCTGCTTCCGGGCCTGCCGGACCCCAACGGTCTCGCTGTGACTCATGTCATCCAGTAAACAACTGTTCTCCGAGTTTCTCCACCCCTACGCTGGGAACCTGAGTGAACAACTGTCCTCCAAGTTGGAAAGGCAGATCATGCTCTTCCTTGTCGCAGCCCTCCTCCTGCTGGGGATTCTGGTGGGTACCGCGGCACATCTCCCGGTCCCCGTCACGATCATCGCGGCAGTGGCCATCAGTTGCTGGCTGCTCGTCTTCTTCCTCCGCGAGCGCCGCCACCACACCGACAAGACCGAGGGAGCGTCCCGATGACCACCCTCATCACCGACCACGAGACGGACACCAAGACCGAAACCGACCCCCGGAGCACCGGCCCCGCCACGAAGGCGGACGCCGCACCGGGCTCGGAGCAGCACGCGAAGCCGGACGCCGCACCGGACGCGAAGTCCGTGGCCGGCCGGACGCGCGGCGCACCGCGCGGACAGGCCGACGGCATGGCCGTCGCCGCGTTCGTCCTCGGCCTCGTCGGCACCCTGGTCGCCAACGTCGCCCTCGGCCCCTGTGCCCTCGTACTCGGCGCGCTGGCCCTGGCGCGCGACACCACCCGGCGGTTCCGCGCCGTGCTGGGCATGGTCCTCGGCGCCGCCGACCTGATCATCCTGGCGGTGCTGGCGACTGCCGACTCCACGCTGAGCTGGACGTTCGGCGGCTGACGCCGGCCCGCCCGGGCACCGCCCGCCGCACGCGGCCGTCCTTCACCCCGCGAGGGTGAGGGGCGGCCGCGCGTGCACGTAGGCGTAGGGGTGGGCGGGCAGTTGCGGGAGCGAGTGCAGCCGCTGGTGCGGGCCGCGTTCCGCCCGTACGGCGTCGAGCGCGGTGAGCGACTGGACGGCGTACGCGATCGAGGCCAGCGTCATGTGGCGGTGCCATCCTTCGTAGGACCGCCCCTCGAAGTCCCGCAGTCCGGTACGGCCACCGGTGCGGACGCTGTCGCGGGCGACGTACGCGGCGGTCCGGGTGAGCTGGTGCAGATCGACCGGTGACCTGCGGGGCGGCGTCGTCAGCCAGAAGTCGGCGCGGGCACCCGGCCCATGGCTTCCCGCACGGTCTTCGGGGTCCTCGTACCGCTGCGCGTAGAGCAGCAGTTCACCCGTCTCGCCGCGCTCGCCGCCACCGCCCGGCCGCGCCGGTACGACCCGGGTCAGTACGGCCCGCACACCGGGAGCGACATCGTGGACCGGCAGACCGAAACGTTCCGGTGCGGCCAGGACACGCTGTGCCGGGAGGGCGCCGCGGCGCGTCGGGCGTCCGCCGCGGTCCACCAGGTGGAGCGCGAGCGAGCCGGGCGTCCGGACCATGACGGGCAGGCCGAGCGGGGCCAGGGCGCTCAACACGTCCCCGGGGTAGTGCATCTGGCTGTCCCAGATGACCGGAGCGGTGACCCCGGCACCCCCGGTTCCGGCTCCGGCCCTCCTGTATCCGGCCCCGGTCCCGGCTCCGGTTCCTGCCGCAGCTCCGGCCCCGGCTCGGGCTCCGGTCCCTGCCCCGGACCTGGTTCCTGCCGTCGGATGCGCGGCGCGCTGTGCCAGTTCGAGGATCCGGGTCACGCCGTCGGCGTCGGGGACAGACGTCCGGGAAGCCGGCGGGGGCAGGTGCAGGCGCCAGTCGACGGGGACGTTGAGGGCCCGGCCCGCGTACCAGAGCCCGTACGCGAGCTGGCCGTTGACGAGCTGGCCGGTGGCGGGGACGAAGCGGCGGTGGACGCCGACCGAGTTCGTACCGGACTTGGGGATGAGCATCGGCCGCACGACCCACGAGCGCGGGCGGGCGCGGTCCACGAGGTAGTCGGTCAGGGCCTCGCGGACGGTGCGCCAGTTCCACGGGGCGTTGCAGATGAAGTGGTGCAGGCGCTGGGCCGCGCCGGTGTCGTCCAGCGTCCGGGCGATGTTGCGGATCGACTTACGGCCGGGGGCGGTGAGCAGTCCGCGCAGGTACTGCTCGCCCTTGAGGTGATGATCCGCCCTGGCGAAGGAGGCGAAGAGGGGTCTGCACAGGTCCTCGATCCACGCCTCCTGAGTGCTGGTCGGTCGCCCGGGGAGGAGCGGCGGAACGGCGATGGGGGATGCGGGCACGGACAAGGGACTGGCCCCCGGAGAGATGGGACGGGCAGGCGGGTGACAGCCAGACAATAAAGAACGTTCGCTATGTTTCCCGCGTCGGAGGATGGATCGCGGACGACTTCACGAAGTTCCGCAGCGAAGTGGAGGCATGCCTTCCGCGGCTGTTTCAGCGGGTGCCCGGAGGAGTGGAGGCGGACCGTCCGTACCCGGCTCAGCGGTCGTCCGAATATGCGGAGGCGCGCCTGCCACACCCGTCTCAGTGGTCGCCCGAACAAGTGGAGGCGGACCGTCCGCGCCCGCCTCAGCGGTAGGCCGAACTCCCGGCGTCAGCCGCATACTCAGCCCCGCCGGAGCCGAGTTCAGTCGCGCAGACCCCCGGCGAACGGCAGCGTCCGCCACTGCTCGATGGCGGGCTTCAGCGCCTCGACGAGCATCGGCAACTGCGGCACGAGCGCGAGGCACGCCACCACCCGGATCATCCCCACGGCGGTGACGAGGCGCAGGACCCGCTCGTCGAGCTGCCGCAGACCGCGGCGCCGCGCGGCTTCGTCGTACGCGGCCTCGCACTCGGGTCCGAGCACCGCCACGTCCCACTCGACCGGCCCGAGCGTGGCCAGTTCGAAGTCGGAGTACAGCTCGCCGCCCTTGGCGGCGACGATGTTGACGGCCGGGGCGTCCCCGTGGATCGGCTGGACGTCGACGCCGGGGAACTCCGCCTCGAACGCCGCACGCGAGCTGACCAGGGGCTCCAGGATCGCCCACTCCCGGCGCGCGCGGTCGAGACCGGCCGGCTCGATGAGATCCGGCCGCCCTTCGAGGGCGGCCAGCGCCTCCGTGGCGAACCGCGGTTCGGCGGCCGACAGGAACGGCAGCTCCCCCGGGTACGCGCGCAGCGCGGCGTGCAGATCGGCGGTCAGACGGGAGTTGTGCACGTAGTCGGGCTCACGGCCCCCGTCCTCCTCGACGAACTGCCAGAACGTCATCGAGAAACCGTCGCGCCGCACGGGCTCCCGCGGCACGAGCGGGCTCGGCGGAATCACCGGAACCCCCTCCCCCGCCAGCCAGCCCACCACATCGAGCTCCACCCGCTGACGCGCCGCCTGGACATCGGTGTCGGCATACGGCGGCAGGACGGTCGGCACCCGGACCACCACGGGCGCGGGGGCGAGGTGCACCACGACGGAGAACATGTCGTGCAGCACCTTCGGGTCGGTCACCGTGAGCCCGAGCCCGCGTCCCGCGGCGACGGCCGCGCCCAGCGCACGTGACCTGCGGGCGGCGAGCTGATCGGGCGTCATGAAATCCGGCAGTCCTGGCATAGGAGCGATGGTGCCATGGGGGTGGGGGAGTGGCGATGGGTTTGTGGGTGGGTCGCGGTCGGGTGGTTGGCGGTTGAGGGGGGCGTCGGTTGGGAGCTCTCCGGTTGGGGAATGGCCGGTCGCCGGCCGGGTGATCACCGCGACGCGGCGCGCACCCGCCCCTCGCCCGACCGGGAGCACTCGCCCACCCGGTGGTCGGCCACCCGATGTTCCAGCACCCGATGGTCGGGCATCCGGTGCTCGCCCGCGCGGTCCCCGCCCACCGGCTCCTCGCTCGCCCGGTACTCCCCCGACCAGCTCTCCCCCGTCCGGCTTTCCCCCGGCGCACTGTCGTCGGCCACCAGGAGCGGCGGTCGCGCGCCGAGCACCAGGCCCCATACGCGGTCGACGTGCTCATACGGGGACAGCCCGGCCGTCGCGCCGCGCGGGACGCCGATGCGGGCCGCGAATTCCGCGCCGGTCACCACGGAGATCGCCGTGGCGGTGACCGCCTCCGCGGTCGTCCAGCCGGCGAAGTCCGGGCGCGCGCGGTCGACGAGTTCGCCGAGCGAGGGCAGCCACATCGCGTACCAGGTGTCGCCGTCGTCCGGGAAGTCCCAGGCGAGGCGGGCGGCGGCCCGTACGGCGGGTTCCTCTTCGAGCAGCCGCGCGAGGGTGCGGGTGAAGGTGACGACCCGTCGCAACTCGCCGCGCGCACTGGCCCTGGGGCTCCGGCTCGCCGTCATGAGGGAGGTCAGCGCGCTCCGGGTCAGCGCGCAGCCGGCCTCCCTGACCGCTTCGGCGAGCGCGGCCTTGGACGGGAAATGGAACGTCAGGCCGCCGATCGTGACGTCCGCCGCGGTGCTGATACGGGCCATCGAGGCGCCCGCGTACCCCTTCTCGGCGATCTCGTCGGCGGCGGCCCGCAGCAGCGCTCGGCGCGTCCGCTCAGCTCGGTCCTGTCGCGCCATTGTCCCGCCTCGGTGATCGCCCTCGGTTGCCAGCGCCGTACCGGTGACACCCAACCGTCCATGCTAGGCGTGGGTTTGGCGGCTCGCACGGTCGCTGCGGCAGTTGGCGGAGACTTGATCAGTATGGGAACCGGGGGCCGTCGCGGGTAGTCGCGCGACGGCCCCGGGCCGTGCCCGTTCCGTCCCCCGGGCGGGCGCGGGGCGGCCGCCGAAGCGGAATCCGGGCCCGCGCCGGGCGCGCGATCCCCGCGACGCGGCCGCCCCGCGTCCGTACCGGGTCGCGGTACCGGTACGGACGCGGGGCCGGGGGCGCTCCCGTGCCCATCTCCGGGCTGTCGCCGAAGCGGCCGCTTCCCCTCCGCGCACCCGCGGGCCGGCCGCCGTTCGCCGACGCCCGCCCGGCTCCTGGTACGCCGAAAAAAGCCCAGGGCCTCGTGGGCTCGCAAAAAAAACGATCGTTCTTTATTCTTTGCTGGTCGGCGCCCGATTCACGGGATGACCACGGGAGGGAACGAACACATGACGACAGAAACTGCGCATCCGGCCACCCGCACCCCCGCACGATCCCTGTCCGCATCCCTCTCTTCCAGCCACCCTCTCGCAGCGTGCGGCGTGTCCGACAAGTCGGGTGTGCGCGATGCCTCGGGTGCCCCCTCCGACACCCTCCCCGCCGGCTCCGGCCGGGCCGCCCGCAACGGCCGGTCCTCCGCCCGCAACGGAACCAGCGGCAGAACCCCGGCCGCCGGAACCACCGCACCCGCCGGGCGAACCGGAACCGCCCGCAGGCCGGGCCGGGCCGAAGCCCCCGCCGCGCCCGCACGCCCTGCCGCCGCGTCCGGCGGCTCCGCCTCCGCACTCGTGTCCGAGGCGGCCGCCCCGCCCGAGACGTTCGACGCCTTCGCGGACGACCTTTTCGGCCATCTGCCGCGTACCGACCAGCGCCGCTGGGCCCACGCCTACCTGCTGGCGCTGCTGACCACCGAAGGCAAGAAGTCCGTACGGCGCCTGGCCGCCGCCGTCTCCGACTCGCCCACCGCCTCCCAGTCGCTGCACCAGTTCCTCAACGCCAGCCCCTGGGACTGGAACCCGGTGCGCCGCGAACTCGTACGCCGGGCGGAACAGCCCACTCCGCCCCGGGCGTGGATCCTCGCCCCGGCGGTGCTGCCCAAGCGCGGCGGGCACTCCGTGGGCGTCCACCGCCGCTTCGACTCCGCCGCCGGGCGGACCGTGAGCTGCCAGCTCGCGATGGGCATGTTCCTGCCGGTGGGGGACGTCCCGGCTACTGCCGCCGTATCCGCTTCCGTCGCTTCCGCCTCCGTCGCGTACGGCGCGTCCGGTGGTGGGGCGAGGGGCTCGGGGGCCTCGGCCGCATCGGGAACCTCGGGCGCCTCCGCCGCATCGGCCGCCGGTGACTGCGGCGGCAGCGCGGCCGTGTCCGTCGACTGGCGGCTGTTCCTGCCGCCGCAGTGGGCCGAGGACCCCGCGCTGCTGCGCCGCAACCGCATCCCCGCCTCGGAGACCAACCACCCCCGCCCGATGTGGGTGCACGCCCTCGACCTCGTGGAGGCGCAGGCCGCCCGTTCGACCTGCCCGCCGGCGCCGGTCGTGGCGGACCTGAGCGAGTACTCCGACTCCGTACGGCTCATCGAGGCGCTGGCCCGGCAGGGACGCGACTTCGTCATCGCCGTACCGCCCGCCACCGCGCTGGCCACCCCGGCCACACCCGGCATGCCCGGCGACCCGGGAGCGCGCCCGCGCCTGTTGCAGTCCGCGCCCACGCCCGTACGCCTGCCGGGCTCACACCACACCTACCGCGCCTTCACCGAGCCCGGCGCCGCCAACGCCCGGCCGTCCCGGATCTGGCTCACCAACATGGCGCACCGCCGCATGGGACAGCTCGTCGGCCTCGCCCGGCTGCACCAGCTCCCCACGGCCACGCTGCGCACCCTCGCGACCGACTTCGGCCTGTACGACTTCGAGGGACGCTCCTTCCCGGGCTGGCACCACCACATGACACTGACCTCCGCCGCGCACGCCTACCGCGCGCTGACGGAGGTGCCGGATGAGCAGACGATGTCCACAGTGCGGTTCGTGTCCTGACGGGGTGTCCTGACGGGGCGGTTCGTGCCCTGACGGGGCGGTTCGTGTCCTGACGGGGCGGCTGCGCTCTGACGGTGCGGTTTGTGCCCTGACGGGGCGGCTCGTGTCCCGACGGTGCCGGTTTGCGCCCTGACGGGTCAGCGGATCAGGACGTACGGTCCGTCGTCGCGCGGGCGCGGAGGTGGGAGCGGTACCAGTCGGCTGCTTCCACGAGCCGTGCGAGGGGGCCGGGGCCCGGGTCGCAGTCGGCGGCCGTCCACACCTCGTCGCTGCGGTACCAGTGGTCACTGGCCAGGAGGGCGAACTGCCGCTCGCTCACCCGGCCCGGGGTGGAGCTGAGCTTCTCCAGGCACGCGTCCCAGGTGAGGTCGGGGAGGCCGGAGAGGCTGGAGGTATCTGAGCGGCCCGGGAGGTCGGGACCATCGCTGCCGTGCGGGGAGGCGGCGTTCGGCTGCGGGAGGACGCCGTGGCCGATCAGGGTGTCCATGAGGTCCCCGTTGCGTACGGGGGTGGGGTGACTGGCGTGGTGGACGCCGCCCGGGATGCCGTCCGCCGCGAGCGCCAGCCGCGCGAACAGGCGGGCCAGGTCATCGACCGCCACGACGGAGAGCAGACCGCGCCCGCCGTCCCAGCGCGCCGGGACCCGGACGAGCAGTTCGGCCAGCGCCGGCACCACCCACCGGTCGCCCGCCCCGAGCACCAGTCCCGGACGCAGCACCGTGCCCCCCGCCGCCAGCACCGGACGTTCGGCGGCGAGGCGGGTGCGGCTGGCCGGGGAGACCGGCGCGGGCTCGACCTCGTCCACGTCCAGACCGGCGTGCGGCCCGGCCCCGTACACAGCCGCGGTGGAGAGCTGGACGATCCGGCCGACACCCGCGCGTACGGCCTCGTCGACGAGGGCCGCGGTGCCCCGGACGTTGACCAGTTCGCAGCGCTCCTCGTCCCGGCCGATGTCGGAGGCGAGGTGCAGCAGGACGTCGGCGCCTTCACAGACACCGCGCAGGGAATCGGGGTCGGAGAGGTCGGCTGCGATCCATTCGACGGTGGTCGCCGGATCGGACTGCGGCTGTGACTGCGACTGCTGCGGCGGCTTCGGCTGGTGGGTTACGGGTGGCTTGCGGGCGATGGCGCGGAGGTGGAGCGGGCGGGAGGCCGGACGGGAACGCGGGCGCGGGTACGCCGCCCCTTCCGCGCCCGGAGCATGCAAAACCGAAACCGGATTCTGATATGCCCCCGGATTCGACGCCATGTCCGGGAGCGTCACACCCGGGAATGCCATGTCCGACGCCGCCGCTTGCGTACCGGTACCGGCGTACGTACCAGCGCCGGCGTACGTACCAGCGCCGGCTTCCGTACCGGCAGCGGCGCGCGTATCAGCGTCGGCTTCCGCACCGGCAGCGGCGCGCAGCAGTTCCCGCACCACCGCGGAGCCGATGAATCCGGTCGCCCCGGTCACCACCACCCGCCAGGGGGCCACCGCCGACGCGCTACCCATCACGTGATCATCCGCCGTGCTCTGCGCCGTCATGTCCTCTGCCGCGCCCTCGACCATGCCCTCCGCCATGTCCTCTCTCGCCGTCTCCGCTGCCGGTGCTGTTGTCCGCCATGGTCGCTGATGCCTTCGCCGTGGCTGTCACCGGTGTCGTCACCTGATCGGGCATCGCGGCCGTCACCACCTCCGGCGGGGAGAGCGCGGGCTCACCCTCAGGCCACCGCCCGCCTCCGCCGTGCGGCGAAGGTGACCTGCTCTCTGATGGGCGGCGCGGCGACGCCCGGGAGCAGGTAGCGCCAGAGGGAGACAACACGTTTGTGCAGGTCGGCGCGGCCGCTGGAGATCTGCGAGAAGAGCTGCGTGCCGGTGTAGGCGCTGACCAGGACCCATGCCAGCTCGTCCACGTTCACCTCGGGGAGCAGCTCGCCCTTCTGGCGCGCGGCGCGCAACTGGCCGCCGAACTGCTGGGCCCACAGGCGGTACGCGGAGTCGTCCTGGACACCGAATTCACCCTGCTCGACCGCGAGCCTGACGCCGGCCCGCAGGGTGGGGTTGGACTGCAGCTCCTCCGCCAGGTACAGGGTGATGTCGACCAGGCGCTGGAGGCCGTCCTCTCCGGGCGGCAGCTCCAGGCCTCCGCTCTGCTCGACCATCACTGCCTGCGCCAGAGCTTCCTTGGACGGGAAGTGGAAGTACATGCCGCCCTGGGTGACACCGGCACGCTTCATGATCTTGCTGACACTGGCGCCGCTGAACCCGAACTCGTCGAACACTTCGGCGGCCGCCCGGAGGATGACCTCACGTGTCCTGACCGCACGCTCCTGCATGGACAGCACCAGCTCCCTCGACAAACAAAACGAATACTATTTATTTTATGAGCGCCGAGGCTCTCACGCGGTGACAGCTCAACCGGCCACACCGCGACCCCCGTTGGCCACCAGGCGCCCCGCACAGGACGACACCGGCCCGCTCCGGGAGCCCCGGCGGACCACAACGGGCCGCAACGGACCGGACCTGCAGACACTCCTCAGGGGGATACCCGCATGAGCACCACCGGCCAACTTCCCACGTCCTCCGCACCCACTGCCGCCGGGCCGCGCCCGCGCACGCTGACCACCACCGTGCCCAAGGAGTATGTACACAAGACGGCGCTCTCCGAGGTCCTGCTCACCAGTTGGAAGGAGACGGCTCCGGACGTTCACGTCGTGACCGCGGAATGGCCGCGGGCCCACACGTTCTACTCTTCCAGGAACCGGCTGCACGACCCCCTTCTGCTCGTCGAGACGATCCGGCAGACCATTCCGCTGCTCTCGCACCTCGCTTACGACGTGCCGTTCGGACACCAACTGATCTGGGATCACTTCACTTATGCGCTCGACCCCGGCGTACTGCGTACCGAGACTGCCCCCACCGAGATCGAACTACGCATCGTCTGCTCCGACGTCAAACGCCGCAAGGGCACACTGGGTGCCCTGACCATGGATGTCGAGGCGACCCGGAATGGCGTCCGCCTCGGTACCGCGGTCGCCCGATTCACCAGCCACGCGCCGGCCGTCTACCGCCGTCTGCGCGGCGAATACGGCGACGCCCGTGAAGCGATGGCCCGCGCGGTGCCGCTGCCGCCGCCGGTCGCGCCGCGGCGGGTGGCCCGCACCCAGTACGAAAGTGTCATGCTCTCCCCCACGGACACCCACAACCGCTGGCAACTCCGTACGGACACCACCCACCCGGTCATCTTCGACCACCCGGTCGACCACGCCCCCGGAATGCTTCTCCTGGAAGCGGCCCACCAGGCCGTCCACGCATTGCTCCACCCGCTGCCGGTGATACCCGTCGGCCTGAGCACCGTGTTCGCGCGATACGCCGAACTGGACGCGCCCTGCTGGATAGAGGCCACGATCCTCGGCCAGGCGGAATCAGGGGCGGGGCCGGGCGCCGGACCGGGTGCGGATTCGAGGACGACTTCGGGGACGGATTGGGCTGGTACAGGGGCGGAGACAGAGGTGAGGACGGGCTTTGCCGCGGCGCCCGAACCCGCGGTTTTCCCGGACGAGTTCCCCAGCGGTCGCCCGGACGGATTCGCGCGCGAGGCCGGACCGCGGACCGACGCCTCCGAGCTCATCCACGCGCGTGTCACCGCGCACCAGAACGGCCAGGAGCTGTTTACCGCGACGGTCGGGGCGCGGCCGCTGGAACTGGTTTCAGCCATGGGACCGGGCTGGGACACGGAGACGTACCGGACGCGGTAGCGGGCGCGGGGTGGCGCCGGGGCGGGGTCGCAGTAGGGCCGGAGTGGGGCCTCAGTAGGGCCTCAGTAGGGTCACATTGGGGTCGGATAGGCATCGGATACGGCGGCGGGTAACCCCGGAAATGGGGCCGGGCATGGGGCCGGACATGAGGACAGGCGCTGGCCCGGATACGGGGTTGGATATGAATCGGATACAGCCCCGTATATGGATACGGAAGCGATTCCAAGGAACTGCCGGGCCCACCCGACAATGCGCGCGGAATCCACGTACAGGCTTTCAGCGATTCCCCCGAGAACCAGAGGAATAAGCCAGCGAAATACACGCTCCGGGACACCCGCCCCCATCCGCCCGAGGACTCCTTTGGGCACTCTCCGATCGAACGTACATCGCGCGTCATCCGGCTACGACTTCGGGAGATTCGCCGGTCGTTGAGCCGCTGACGGCCCGTTCACCCCGTGTCCACTTCGTCGCAATCCAGCCACCCCGCACCGTTCCGGCCACCGCCCCTATTGACATGATCATGGCAGACCAATTCTGTGGTCCAGACCTTGCACACCCCGCACACCTCTCGGCCGCGACCGGCTACTACCAGCCACGAGACCCTTGCGAGCTGTGGCCACGACAGGAAAGATCAAGCCAAAGTGTCCGTTCGTGTCAGCGTTTGAGCCATCCCCGGATTGCGGGCCTTTGACGATCGCTTGGTCTTTCTTTTACGTTCTAGGGAGCGGCACCCGCGCGACCCGCGTGGCTGATCATCGCCGTTTTCCACCATCCCCTGCCTGTGGAGGCTCGACGGACATGGAAAAGCTGATCAAGAAGATGGCCCAGGACGGCGTCTGGCGCGAGTGGGTCGCCCTGAACTCCCCGCGTGGCGCGGGCAAGGACGGCTGCATCAGCGCGACGAAGTCCGGCTGCATCAGCGCGACCACGGCCGCGCCCAAAACGGGATGTATTTCCTG
The DNA here is from genome assembly GCF_044327445.1 of Streptomyces sp. NPDC018045. NCBI lineage: Bacteria > Bacillati > Actinomycetota > Actinomycetes > Kitasatosporales > Streptomycetaceae > Streptomyces > Streptomyces sp. NPDC018045. The sequence goes on along the minus strand of NZ_JBIRFL010000005.1, from coordinate 376,222 downwards.
ACCGGGCGCTGAGCCTTCCGGGCGGGGAGTCGGCCGGCGGCCCGCACGCCACCGGCCGGCTCCCCGCCACCCCACCTGGTCCGCGCGCACGACACCGCGCTTTCCGCGGAATCCGCGCGCTCCGCACGCTTCCCAAGCATTCGCATGCTCCGCCCGCTCCCGGCACAAGGCAGGCGCAAGGCAGGCACACGGCCGGCACGACACAGGCGTGACGCCCGCACGACGCAGGCGAAACGCTCGTACGACTCAGGCATATCGACGGTACGACGCAGGTTCTCGTACGCCGCGACACCGATCACTCCCCGTCCGCCAGACAAGACAGACCTGAGGGTGACCATGGATGGCCAGCCGAGCCGGTCGGGACAGCCGACCGCCGACATCGTGAACCGGATAAGGGACATACCGATCTACCGCTCGTCGATAGAGCGGGGGCACTTCCCCATACTGGACAAGCCCGAGATCGCCCGGGGATTTCCGGACAACTGGATGACGCCGGTACTGGCCGACGCACTCGCCGCCGGCGCGGCGGAGTTCGTGCTCTCCACAGGAACCAACCACGCGCGGATGCAGATCATCCGGCCGCCGTACTTCCTGCTGAACTCGTACTACCAGCTCTGGAGTGAGCACCCGGACATCGCCGACACCTGGCACGAGGGGTGCCAACGCGTCTCCCTCACCACCGTGTTGGCCACGGAACACGTCGCACGCGTCAACGCCAAGAAGCACGGCCGGACCGCGCTCGCGCCCGTACCGGACCTGGCGGACCGGCGGCTCGACGACCGCACCTGCTACATCAACCTCACGCTGGACCCGGCCCATTGGGACCGCGCGGACGTCGAGCGGATGCTCGCCGAGATCCGTACGGCCCAGCAGGCCCACCCGCACGGCCGCTACCACCTCGACTGCTCCAGCTACCACTTGGCGCATCTCGTACGGAAGGTGACCGACTGGGGCCTTTGGGACCGCTTCCCGCGACCGGCGAGCATCGTGCACGCGTACGAGTACACGCCGGTGAACGTACGGCGTTACCTGCACGAGCACTTCGACTGCCCGGTCATCGACCTGTTCGGCAGCACCGAACTGGGCTACCTCTACTACAGCGACCGGCACGGCCGGTACCACCCCTACCTCGACAAGATGAGCGTCGAGCTGGTCCCGGTGGAGCCGGGCAGCCAGATCTTCAGCATGATCGTGTCGAGCGTCCGGAACCCGTACATGCCGCTGATCCGTTACCGGTCGGGGGACTGCGCGCGCACGCTGGACGGCACGCCCGACCCGGAGAAGATCACCCGGTTCTGCGGCCGCGAGAAGGAGCTGCTCGCGTCGGCACACGGCCAGGGGCCGGTCGCGCAGGGCGATCTCGACGACTGCGTCAGCGCGGCGTCGCCCCGCGTCTTCGTCCACCAACTGCGCGTGCCCGGGGACCGGAGCGGAGCCGAGCTGCGGTACACGACGTTCGACGGCGCGCCCGTGGACGCGTCGGAGGCGGCGGCGCTGAGCACGGGCGTGGAGCGCCTGACCGGCCTTCCGTGCCGGGTCGAGCACCACGCGCACATCCCGATCGGGAAGTCGGGGAAGTACGCGTGGCTGGAGCATGAGCAGAGCGGCCAGGGCCAGGGCCAGGTGCCGGAGCACGTGGGCGAGCCGTGAGGCGCTGAGGCGGGTGCGGGCGGATGCTCGCCAGGTACGGGTGTGGGTCGGGGCTCGCCGGGGTGGGCCGATGCTCGCCGGCGCGGCCTGGGGCGCCGGCTCAGAGGCGTGGTTCTCGGGCTCGTACACGCCCCCCACCTGGGCCGCCGGGCACCCCGCGAACGGCCCGGCTCCGTCCAGACCCCGGTCCGAACGTCCCGGCTCCCGCCCCGAATCCGGAACGAACACCCCGGCTCCGCCCCCGGATTCGAACCGAACACACCAGCTCCACCCGCGCATCCGGACCGAACGCCCAGACCGCCCCGAACGGCCCCGAAGACACCGGGAGAACCATGACCACGCAACCGCAGAAAACGCAGGAATCGCAGGAACCGCTCCAGGGTTCCGCTGCCCAGGAGCCGCGCGCCGCCACGGACGGCCTCGTCACCGAAGACGACCTCATAGCCCTGCTCGGCGAGCGTCTGCACACCGAAGTGGTGCAGCACTTCGTCGCGCTGAGCGGCGCCGAGAACGCGTACGTGGAGCGCCAGGTCACCGAGTGCCTGCGCTACCTCTACCTCGTCTCCCGCCACCGTGAGCAGCTCAGCGGCCTCTTCCTGCCCGTCGAGCAGGACATCGACGAGATCTGGCACTACCTCATCCTCCAGACGCGCGAGTACCGCGAGTGGTGCGAGCAGCGGCTGCCGGGACGGTTCTTCATCGAGCACCGCAGCATCGGCTACGACGCGTACCAGCAGGAGCCGGGGCGGGAGCAGGTGATCGAGGAGGCCCTGCGCTGGATACCGCTCTACGTCCGGGAGTTCGGCCCCTTCGACGAGGGCGCCCTGCCGCACTGGACGATCGTGCGCTTCCTGCACGACCAGCTCAGCATGTCGCTGCGGGACATCGCGGCGCTCCAGCCTGCCGGCGCGCCCTGAGCGTGCTTTCGGGGCAGCCCGAGACCCCCGAGAACGAGGAAACGAACCCATGAGCGCTGAGATGGCGGAACCCCCGGAGCAGAAGCGGGTGCTGACCGTGCTCGCCCTGTCGCAGACGCTCAGCGGCGCGGGGCTGGCCGCGGGCATCACGGTGGGCGCGCTGCTCGCGGAGGAGATGCTCGGCTCGACCGAGCTGTCCGGCCTGCCCGCGGCCCTGTTCACGGGCGGTGCCGCGCTCGGCGCCGTCGGCATCGGCCGGCTCTGCCAGCGCTGGGGCAGGCGGCCGGGCCTCACCGCGGGGTACGCGACCGCCGGCCTGGGCAGCCTCGGCGTCGTCGCCGCGGCATCCCTCGGTTCCGTATGGCTGCTGTTCCTCTCCCTCCTCGTCTACGGGGCGGGTACGGCGACGACCCTGATGGCCCGGTACGCGGGCGCCGACCTGGCCGCGCCCGCGCGCCGGGGACGTGCGGTGAGCCTCGTACTGTTCGCCACCACGCTCGGCGCGGTGATCGGGCCGAACCTGGTCGGGGTCACGGGCGACGTCGCGGACGGCCTGGGCGTACCGCGCCTGGCGGGACCGTTCCTGCTGGCGGTGGTCGCGTACGCGGCGGCGGCCGTGGTGCTGGGGCTGTTCCTGCGCCCGGACCCGCTGCATTTGGCGCGGGCGCTCGCGGCGGAGCAGGGGGCTTCCGCATCGGACGCCGCTTCCCCGTCGGACGCCGCTTCCGCATCGGACGCCGCTTCCCCGTCGGACGCCGCTTCCGCATCGGACGCCGCCTCCGCGCCGGATGCTGCTTCCGCGCCGGACGCCGCGGAGTCTTCGGCCGACTCCTCCACGGCCCGTACCGACGCCCGTGGGCTCGTCACCGGTACCGCCGTCATGACCCTCACCCAGTTGGTCATGATCGCGATCATGACGATGACGCCCGTCCACATGCGGGCGCACGGCCACGCCACCGAGACCGCCGGGCTCGTCATCGCCCTGCACGTGGCGGCGATGTACCTGCCGTCGCCGCTCACCGGGATGCTGGTGGACCGGATCGGCCGGCTGCGGGTCGCGGCGGCCTCCGGCCTCGTCCTGCTCGCCGCCGGCGCCCTCGCCGCACTCGCCCCCGCGCACTCCGTGCCGGCGCTCGCCACCGCCCTCGTACTCCTCGGGATCGGCTGGAACTTCGGCCTCGTCAGCGGCACCGCCATCGTCACCGACGCCGTACCGCTGGCCACCCGCGCCTCGACGCAGGGCCTGGTCGACGTGGGCATCGCCATCGCGGGCGCCACGGGCGGCATGGCGTCGGGGCTGGTCGTGGCCACGGGCGGCTACTCCACGCTGGGGCTGAGCGGCGGCATCGTGGCGCTGGGCCTCGTACCGCTGCTGGCGCTCAGCGGGCGCGCGGGGCGCAAGGGGCACGTGGGACGTACGGAGCGTGGAGACCGTACGGACGGCGGAGATCGTACGGACGGTGGAGTCCGTACGGACAGCGGAGACCGTAAGGGCAGCGGAGACCGTAAGGGCGCAGGCACCGACATCGGTACAGCTACGGCACCGGGATCGGCACCGCCTGCCACCCCCACCGCGACGGCCCCTTCCACGTCCCCGTCCCCCACCGCGCCCCCGGGGGACCAGGCATGAAGCACTTCCCTGGCATCACCCGCCGCAAAGACGCGAAAGCCGCCCGCCCGGACACGGCCGGCCACCCGGCCCACTACACGGCTTCCAACCGCCCGCACAGCCCGCCGGGCGCGGGGTCGGTCCGCACGGCGGCCACGGCATCCCGTAACGCGGCCCGTGCGGCGGCCCGTACGGCCACCCGTCGTACGCCTGCCACCGCTGCGTCCACCAACCCCACCAGCACGCGGCCCACCACGCAGGCCCGCATGCGGACCGCCCCCCGCGTGCAGCCCCACCCCGACCGACAGCCCCAGCGCACCCAGAACACGCAGAACACGCAGAACACGCGCACCACCCGAAACACACACAACGAACGGCATAACCGAAACACCCGAAACGACCGATCCCCCCGCCCCTCCCGGAGCATCTGGAGCACCCGGAGCCCTCGCACTCCCCACAACTCTCACCGCCCCCACCGCTCCCGCTACCCCCAGCTCCTCCGCTCCACCACCCCCCTCACTCCCCTCAGCATCCTCAGTCTCCTCGGCATCTTCGCCGTGGTGCTGACCCTGCTCTTCTACGGAACGGCAGCGGCCAAGGGCGGCAAGCCCCCGTCCCTCACGGCCGCCGGCGCCGCGCCCGCGCAGGCCCCCGATCCGACCCCCACCCCGGCGGCTCCCCCGGGCGCACACGGACCTCCCACCAAGGTGTCCCCCGCCCAGGCCAACTCCTCCACGGGCATCCAGTACCGGCGTGACAACGAGCGCGACCCGGGGCGCGAGAAGGACAAGGACCGTAACCAGGCGCGCCGTTGCACGCGGGCCGCGCCGGGCGCGCCGTCCCCGTACCGCCGTCCGGTTCCGCCGCACCCGTACGCGGCCCGGTCCTACCCGATCGTCGCTTTCTTCCCTTCCCACACCGGCACCGCCGCCACGTTCATCACTGCAAGACCAGGCGTGGCCGCCCGCCCCGCCCTGCACTGTCTGCACTGCGTCTTCCGCTGCTGAGGAGTTCTGCAGGGGCTTCCTGCTCCGCACCAGTCGAAGGTTCTGCCATGACCTCGATGGCACCACTCAACCGACCAGCAGGAGACATTCCCACGTGGAAACCTTCATCGAACACGCCCGTTCCTTCAACGCCCGCATCGCGGCCGCGCACGAAGAGCGTGAGACCTACCTGCGGCTCGCCGACGGCCAGTCGCCGCTCGCCCTGTTCATCACCTGCTCCGACTCACGGATCATCCCGTCCCTGATCACCGGAGCGCTGCCGGGCGAACTCTTCGAACTGCGTACGGCCGGCAACGCCGTACCCGCCCACCGGCCGGACATGCCCGCCAGCGCGGAGGCCGCCACCATCGAGTACGCGATGCGGGTGCTGCGCGTCGCCGACATCGTGGTCTGCGGTCACTCGCACTGCGGGGCGGTCGGCGCCATGGCGCGCCGCGAGGACCTCGCCGGCGCCCCCGACGTACGCGCCTGGCTGACCCAGCAGCTCTCCGACGAGCTGCCCAGGGATGAGGCACCGACGGTCGCGACCGCGGTCCAGCGGCACGTCACCGAACAGCTCGCGCGCCTGCGCGAGTACCCGTGCGTACGCGAACGCGTCGACGCCGGCGAGGTGAACCTGCACGGCTGGTACTACGAGGTCCACACCGGCCTCGTCTCGGCGCACCAGTCCGCCACCGACACGTTCCTCCCCCTCTGACGGCGAAGGCGCCCCCCATGACACCGAAATCGACCCCGAGCACGGCCACGGACGTGCCCCCGGGCGCGACAGCCCACACCCCGGCGCCAAGCACCAACGGCGCGCCCCCCTCCACCACAACCCACCCGAAGGGCTCTCCCACCGCACCTCCCGCGAAGGGCTCCCCCTCCCCCCGCTGGCCCCATCTCCGGGCGGACTTCACCGCTTCCCTCGTCGTCTTCCTGGTGGCCCTGCCGCTGTGCGTCGGCGTGGCGGTCGCCTCCGGCGTCCCGGCCGAACTCGGCCTGATCACCGGCATCGTCGGCGGCCTCCTCACCGGCCTCCTGCCCGGCAGCAGCCTCCAGGTCAGCGGCCCGGCCGCCGGCCTGACCGTCCTCGTGTACGAGGCCGTCAAGGAGTTCGGGCTCGGCACACTGGGAGCACTCGTCCTCATAGCGGGCCTCCTTCAGCTCGCCATGGGCGCACTCCGCCTCGGCCGCTGGTTCCGGGCCATCTCCGTGGCCGTCGTCCAGGGCATGCTGGCGGGCATCGGGCTCGTCCTGATCGCCGGGCAGTTGTACGCGCTCACCGACGCCAAGGCCCCCGGCAGCGGACTCGCCAACCTCGGCGGCCTGCCCGGCCTGGTCACCGGCACCGCCGGCTCGGGCACGGCCCTGACCGCGTTCGCCGTCGGCGCGGGCACCATCGCCGTACTGGTGCTCTGGCCCCGGTGGAAGCGCGCGGCCCGCATCCTGCCGGCCCCGCTCGCGGCCGTGGCCCTGGCCACGCTCGCGGTCTTCGCCCTCGACCTGCCCATAGCCCGGGTCGAGGTCCAGGGCCTGCTCTCCGCGATCCAGCCGCCCAGCGGATCGGACTTCGCGCAGTTGGCGGGCGTCGGCGCGATCGGCACGATCCTCGCCTTCGCCCTCATCGCGTCCGCCGAGTCACTGTTCAGCGCGGCCGCCGTGGACCGGCTCCACGACGGGCCGCGTACGCACTACGACAAGGAGCTGATGGCGCAGGGCGCGGGCAACGCCGTCTGCGGCATCCTGGGCGCCCTGCCCATGACCGCGGTGATCGTCCGCAGCTCCGCGAACGTCAGCGCCGGAGCCCGCACGAAGGCGTCCCGTGTCATGCACGGCGCCTGGCTGCTGATCTTCGCGGCGGCCGTCCCGGCCGCCCTGGGCATCATCCCGGTGGCCGCGCTGGCAGGTGTACTCGTCCACGCGGGCTGCAAGCTCATCCCCGTACGCGACTTCGGCCCCCTGTGGCGCGAACACCGCGGCGAAGCGGTGGTCCTCGCGGCGACCGCCATCGCCATCGTCGTCACCAACATGTTCGAGGGCGTACTGATCGGCCTCCTCCTGGCGATCGCCAAGACCGCCTGGGAGACCTCACACGTCCACCTGGAGATCACCGGCCTGGACGCCCCGTCCACCGAACCCGTACAGGTACGCGCTCTCGGCAACGCCACCTTCCTCCGCCTCCCCAAGCTCCTCGACCAACTGGAGGCCCTCCCGCACGACCGCGAAGTCGCCCTCGACCTCTCCGGCCTGCGCCACCTCGACCACGCCTGCGCCACCGCCCTGACCACGTGGTCCACCCACCGCGCCACCAACTCCCCCACCCCCGACAACCCAGCCCACGCCCCCTAACCCCATCAACCACCCCATACGGCGCCCACCCCCTACCCCAGGGGGTGGGCGCCCCCCTTTCCCCCGACCCACCACACCGCTTCCCCCCACTCCCCCACTCCGGCCCCGCCTCCATACCGCCCCACCACCTGGCCACCACCTGGCCACCACCTGGCCACCGGGCCACTGGGCCACTGGGCCACTGGGCCGCCTAATCGTTGAGCGGCCGGGCCACCGGGCCGCCTAATCGCCGAGAGGCCGGTCGGCCGGGCCACCGGCCGCCCAGCTTCAGACCGAACCCCAGCCCCGGCCCCAGCCCCAGAGCCATGAACACCTCAACCCACTCCGGCCCCCACCCCTCCCCACCACACACCCCCCATCCGCTACCCTGTCCAAAGCTGCCCACCAGCAGCCCGGCCGCGCGCCCACCCGGCGCCGACCACTCCCCGCCTCCGTAGCTCAGGGGATAGAGCACCGCTCTCCTAAAGCGGGTGTCGCAGGTTCGAATCCTGCCGGGGGCACAGAGAAACAGCAGGTCAGAGGCCCTGTCGTCCGAGTGGGCGGCAGGGTTTCGATCTTGCAGCACATGTATGGCACACGTGGGGTGCGCGCTGACGGTGGGGAGTGGCAGGCGATGCCCGCGAAGGACGAGCTGGGCCATCGGCGGCACGAGAACCTGGTCGACCGCCTGGAGTCGATGATGCGGACCGCCCTCAAGCCTCAGTACCAGGGGTACTACGGGCAGCTGATCCTCAGCAGCGACGACCTCGCCGGAATGGGTGACTTCAAGGATGTCCGGCGCGCGCTGCCCGCGAGGCGGGCCGCCTTCTCGGCTGGAAGCCCACCACCAAGCTTGTGGGCGGCAGGCTCTTCGTCCTCGACGAGCGGGAGGTGCCCGGGGAGATCGAGCACTGTGCGGCGGATGCGGCTGCCGCGGCAATGGACCGGGCCTTCCGTGAAAGCCGCTGACTACACAGCACCTGGCTGGTCCAGCGGAAGCCCTCTCGGCTACTGATGCCGATCACGGATCACGCAATGGTCATGCTGCAACTTCCTCCGCGGCGGTCACCGCCTCAGCCGACTTACATGTCGGGGCGGAGCATTTCGCGCCCGCGCCGCACCCGTTCTCCGACGATCAGCAGCCTCCATCGCGTGGCGGGTCCTGCTGGATCTGGCCCCTGCGCCGTGCTCGCCAACTCCGCCGAACCTCATGCCACGCATGGATGACCTCTGCCGTCTTCGTCAAGACATCGCGGACCTGCGACAGCAACAGACTCAGGACTCCGGACAGAGCCAAAATCACCAGGGCAAGACTGTCCCAATTCATCGGGATCCGTCCTTCCGGCCAGCCGGGCCATTGGGCCGGCCGGCTCGGACAGGCAGCACTCTGTCGAGCCAGTTTCGGTCGGCGTTGAGGTCTTCCAGCCTCTGTCGCGCATCGTTGCCGTAGACAAAATCCCCCCACCTAAAGCGGATCTGCATCACCCCTGGCACGTCGGGGTGCTGATGCTCCAGGTAGAACGTGCATTGATAGCCCCGCCGTGCTGTGCCTTGCAAACTGCAGTCGCAGTAGCTCCTCGTGACCTTCAGTGGCAGGCCCCAGACATCGTCAATGAGGCGGTCGAGAAACACATCGTGGGCGAGGGGTACGTCGCGATGCGTGTCCAGCTCGAAGATCCACTCGTCTCCGGTGATCCAAGACCGAGTCGAGTAGGCGGTGCTAAAGTTCTGGAAGATCGCGATGCGGCGCAGGAGCCCTGATCCGAGCCATGCCAGATCTCGGTATGTGTGCATGAGAGAGGAGAACTCGCGCTCGTCCTCCAGCTCATAGGGTGACGGTTCGGCCTCATCCCACAAGGGCACGAAACCGCCCCCTGCCAGGTCCTGCCTTCGTTCTGCGAGCAAGGAGCGCCAGCGGGTGCCCGGAACCCCCCTTAGTACCAATCGACTGTCGGTGTGGACCAGTTTGAGGTGAAGGTCAGCGCTACGGACACCGGCAACACGCAGCCGCATCACACCGCTGACCTGGACGCCGGGCTCTGCAGACGGAAGCAGGTGTGCCAGCGCATAGTCAGCCATTGGGAACTTCTGACCACGGCGGTGCTCGGTGTGGCTATCGAGGACCACCACGGTTTGCCCGGGTGATAGACGCACGCCAGCGATTCCCACCGGGTGCGCCCACCACTCCCCTCCGCTACCCAGTTCCTTCATCACCTGAGCTTCGAGGACTGCCTGATCGGCGAGAGCATCCGGGAGGAGCGGAGCCTGACGATGAGTCCGAAGCGCCTCTGAAGCGTATTGAAACGGCTCCCCCGAATAGCAGCTTCGAGTGCGAGCAAGGTGCGTGAGACGACCACCAGCGGCCATAGCGCGATCCGTCCTCGAGTACTGCCACCCCTGAGCACTCGAAAACTGATCAGTACGCCCGACCGTGGGCGCGCAAGAGCAGATCTCGACCACGACAGGTGCAGCGCTGGCTTCTTCGCCCCTCGGTTGACACTGCAGATGGGGCAGCGCAGTGCCGGGACAGGCCGCCTATCCGGCCTAGCCAGCGATAGTGCCCTAAACGCCCGGACGTTGCAACTCACCAACCTTGAGCGGGAGTTGCCGTTGGGATCGCCTCACGACACTCGCTTCAGGTCTGTGGGCTCAAAAGCAGATCCCATGACCAATAGCCTGCCGAGGTATTCATCATGCTGTGTCCCCCTCCAGAGTGACCACCGTGTCTGCGGCCTCACGCGCCTTCTTCTCCGCCTTCTCCAGCTTGGCCATCGCCTTGGCCAGTTGCTTGGCGCGGCGCTTGTGCATCTTCTTCGAGACCTCGTCGAGGCGGTCGGGGAAGAGGTGGCCGTAGGTGTCCAGCGTCAGGGTGGCGGACTTGTGGCCGAGCATGGTCTGCACGACGTTGACGTCCGCGCCGCTGGCGATGGCGAGCGAGGCGGCCGTGTGCCGCAGCTTGTGCGGGGTGAGCTTGATGTGGTCGAGGCCCGCCTTCGCGACCGCCGGGGCGAAGAACCGCTGGCGAAAGTTGCGCGCCCGCAGTGGCCCGCCCCGAGGAGCGGTGAACAGTAGCTCAACGTCATCCCGCCCCTCGACGTGGGCCTTCAGCTCCTCGGCGAGGAATCGTGGGATAGGCACGGCCCGGCGCTCGTGGTTCTTGGGCGAGTCGAGGTAGAGCTTGCCGTTGTCCTCGACGTACGCCTCGACGATGTGCCCACGGCAGGCGTCGAGGTCGACGCGGCCCACCTTCAGTGCGGATGCCTCGCCCCAGCGCAGCCCGGTGTAGGCAAGCAGCAGGATGAACACCCGGTACGCCCCCGCGGCGTTGGCCAGCGCCTCGGCCTGCATGTCGTCGAGGTAGACGTGGTCCGCCGGCACCGCCTTGGGCAGCGGCACACCGACAGCCGGGTTGACTGCCAGGCGACGTGACTTGACCGCGAAGCCGAGTACACGGCCGAGGACGACGTACGCCTTGCGTACCGAGCGCGCGCTGAGCTTCCTACCACCCGCCGCCTGGCCCGACAGCATCTCCGCCAGCCATTCGGCCACGTCCTCGTAGGGGATGCGATCCAGTGACGTGGTGCCCCAGCGAGGAATCACGTGGACATCGAGAACACCTCGGTAGCGGTTGCGGGTTGAGCGCTTTAGGTGGACCTGCGCGGTAAGCCAGGACTCCGCGACCTCGGCGAATTTCACGCGCGCGGCTGCCGGGTCGCGATACGTGCCGTCGGAGAGGCGGGACTCCACCCTTGTCCGCTCGGCGTCGGCGTCGACCTTGCGGGCCAGGGTCTTCATCTTCGGCTTGCCGTCGGGTCCGTACCAGCGCACACGGTAGCGCCCGGGAGGGGTGCGGCCTGCCTGCTTGGCCTGCGCCACGGCCCGCTTGTACGCCGCGTGCCCGATGCGGTCCTCGATCCAGACTCGCGCCATCAGCCTCCTGCCGAACGGTGTTGGGCTTGCTCGCCGCAGATTCCTCTTGGGCAGGTAGTGACTGGAGCAGGGCGATGGGCGAGACGTCGAGCGCGGCCGCGATGGCGACGAGGTCATCCACGTCGCAGCGGCGGCGGGCGCGTTCGGTGCGGCTGAGGGTGGTGTTGGTCATCGGGCGGCCGAGGGCAGCGCAGCGCTCGGCAAGGCGTTGCTGGGTGAGTCCGCGCAGCAGACGCAAGCGCTCGATATTGCGCGCGGCCCGGATTCCGGCGGGGCCTATTTCTACGGGCCTGGTAGCTATGACGGATAGCTGTAACTCGAAAAGACCGGCCATGGCAAAGGGTTACTCAAGCATCCTGGAAAACTTGCTGGCGCCGGTTATTCGGACGGCTCGGCGAAGCCGGATTTCCATGGTATGGTCCCGCGCCGCGAATGCGGGGGTGCGTCTGATGGCCTCTGACCTGGAGGCTCGTGATGGTTCTGACCTGGCGCTTCGGTGCAGGATGGAATACCCCGTACGGCGGAGATGATCCGGAAGAAACCGGACGGAGACCTCTCGCTTTTCTGCGTGATTTCGGCAACCGGGGATTCGGTCCTATGGTTTTGGTCCCACTCGGCGAAGTGCCGTTTGGTGCGGCCGCGAAATTTCCGCACAATGCCGCTGGACGCCGCAGACAACCTGTGACTGTCCTGTCCACCCCGCCATTCCCGTGAAGGAGCCCCATGCCCCGAAACCCCCGCCCCGCAGCTGATGCCGGCGGTGCGGGCCGTACGCCGTTGGCCACGCCCGAGGAGGTCGCCGTCTACCTCGGCGTGCCGGTGAAGACCCTCTACCAGTGGCACTACCGCCGCACCGGGCCGAACGTCCTGAAGGTCGGCCGGCACCTGCGCTACCGCTGGCAGGAGGTGGAGGCGTGGCTGAACGCCCAGACCTCGTACGACCTCACGGCCTGATCCGGCATCTGACGCAGGCAGCAGAGAGGCCCCGGGCGAGCCACCGCCAAGGGCCTCAGATTCCCCAACCGATCGCCCATCCCTGAACGAACGAGCTGGTGAAGGGCGGGACCTTGCCCGTCCTGCCCCCACCGGAGAGGAACGTCTATGGAGGACTCTACGTCCACCACCACTACGAACACATCCCCCACTATCTGGCCCACCGCCGCCGTCCCCGGCCAGGGCATCCCCTGGCGCCGCGAGAACCAGGCGGACACACCGTCGCCCGTAGCGAGGACCCCTGAGCCTTCGGCGGGCGAGGCCGCACTCGGGGACCAGCGTGCCACTGATGTGGCGGCTGGGGACCGTCCCCGAGATGTGTCCGCTTCCAGGTCCCCGCAAGCTACGGCCTCGATCTCCCAGTCTGCTGGAAACGTTCAGGCCAGCGGCGTGACGACGGGGACCGGTCCCCAAGGTGCGCACGTTGCACCAAGATCCAGAGCCGCCTGGTCACTACCGAAGAAAAGGTCGGCATAGTGTTGCGGCAGCTGCGGGAGCCGAAGCCGGAGAAGCTCCGCGTGCTGATGCTGGGAGCCGCATCGGAGGGTGACTTGCGGGTAAGCCGCGAGCAGGCACTTATCCGGACAGCGGTCGAAAGAGCCCTGCACCGCGACCTCGTCGAGCTGGACGTCCACCCCGCCGCTACGACGGACCATCTACTCGACGGCCTCACCAGGTTCCGTCCCCACGTGGTGCACTTCTCCGGCCACAGTGACACCGATCTGATCGTCTTCGAGCAAAACCTCGACGAGCCTCACGAAGGCGCAATCGTTACAGATCGGGCCTTCGCAAGCGCTATCAACGCCACCGACAATCCGCCGCTGCTGGACCTGTTGAACTCCTGCCACTCCGCCGCCCAGATCAAGAACTTGGTCGAAACGGTGCCGTTCGCCATCGGTATGGCGGACGAAATCGGCGATAGCGACGCGATCACGTACGCCGCTCGGTTCTACGCCGCTGTCGCCGACGGCCAGTCGGTCCGGGCAGCGCATAACCTGGGCCGAGCGGCAGTGGAACTCGCAGGTTTGCCGGACCACGAACTGCCGACCCTCGAAAGTGCCCCTGACGTCGACCCCAGCACCACCTTCCTGGTCAAGCCTCCGCAGTGACCAGCCGTGTCCCACGAGGTGGGCGGCGCCAGTTGCGGCTGGTGGACTACCCGCGCGAGGGCACATCCAGGGCACATGTGCCTGGGAAATGACGCCGACCAGCGAGAACTACCGAGAATCGTTCGCGCTGGTCAGCACACATATCGCCAGGAAACCCAAGGTCACCCCCCTCCCCGCCTCTCCTGATCGCTGCAGAAGTGGCAAGACACAGCTCTCCGCCACCAGCAGGGTGAACCGCCCCAGTTCTGATGGAGGCTCTGCTTCCTGCTGATGCCCGGCCAGGTCGGTAGGACGGCGGGCCGGAGCCCCGGCTGCGGGGCCCTGGCCATAGCCCGTGCGTCGCGGTACCGGTCCGGGCGGACACTGATCGCGCCTGGACCTTCACAGGGCGGAGACCACGAGGGCTCAGGCCCCCGAACGCGAACCGTCCTTGTCTCGCCCCCGCCTCTCGGTGTGACGTCTTACCATGGGGCGGTGCTCCGCCGGAGGTCAGGAGCAAGCGGTGTGGATCGGTCGGGCGGAGTGCGGTCGGTGTGAGCAGGGCGGGGCAGGCTGGGGAAGTCGGCAGTGTCTTCCGGTGCGAGCTGGCCGCGCACTTGGCAGTGCACGGGCTCCGTGGCCGCCCGGTGTCGGGGCTGGACGTGCACGCAGGGGTGTGGCCCGTCCGGCTGGACTTCGAAACCAGCGACCCAACCGACGACATCCGTGTCACCTTCTCCGACGGATGCCACGCCTACGTGTCCGCGAAGCGGAAGATCGACCGAGGGCGTCCGCTGGAAGAGACGCTGACAGGGTGGGTGGAACAGGTTCCGACGCTCGGTCCCGACGATCTTCTGGTTATCGCCGGCGAGGAACTCGTCGGGCCGGTAAAGAACCTCGACCGGGCTCTGCGACGCCACCGTGCGGGCCTGCCCATGGAGACTGGCGACGAGTCCAGGGCCCTCGCCCTCCTCACCGACCGGCTTCCGTCACGGGTCCGCGGGCTCGTCCTCGACCGGGCGCGTGTTCTCCACCTACCCGGCTCGACCGGACCAGCACCGCACCGTGACCTCCTGGCTGCCCTGATGGACTTCGTCGTAGCGGACGCGCAGGGACACCGTGCCGTAAGTGCCCTGGCCGACTTCTTCCATCGGCAGGCGGGCGAGGCGCTCGGTAGTTCCGCCGAGGACTGGGTCGCCGCCCTGACCGCCTCGGGGGTGACCGTGCTCCCGGACCAGGGGGGTCCGGTGGCGATGCGTCTGGCCTCCCGCCGGAAGGCCGTCGACTCGTACCGCACCCGGCTCACAGCGGAGGCCGGACGGATCGACCTCAGCCTGCTCGCCGATGACCTACCGCCCCTCGTCGTCGACGACCTCGTCGGCGGCCTCCGGATCGACGTGGAGGGCGAGCGTACCTCCTCCTTCCTCCTCCAATACCTGAGGCGCTGGCGCCGCATGCTCATCGTGGGGCAGCCGGGCTCGGGCAAGTCGGTGGCGGTACGCGAGATCGCGGCCCACTGCGCCAGCCACGCCGACGCCCCCGCCCCGATCCCCGTGTCGCTGCCGCGTCTGCTGAAGGGACAGCCGCGACGCCTGACCCTCGACGGCCTGGTCAATGACGCCGTGGCGGACACCGTGCCGGACGCGGACCGGGAACCGCTCGCCGCGTACCTCCATGAGGAAATCGGTCAAGGGCGCGTGCTCCTCCTCTGCGACGGGCTAGACGAATGCGGGGCACGCGCGCCGTGGGTCGCGCAACAACTCGAAGAGATTCTCGCGTCTCTGCACCCCTCCTGCGGGTTCGCCGTCACGACACGGACGAACGCGCAAAGGGCTGCGACCCGGCTCGGCCTGCCCCGGGTCGAGCTCGCGCCTCCACAGGATCTCGAGGCAACGGTCGACAGCATCCTCGTCGCCTGTGCCAAAGCACGGACGCCCGGGCCGGACCGAGCGGCCTTCCTTGCAACGCGACGCGCCTGGATCAAGGATGCGAAGAAGGAGCACGCGCATCTGCTCGCGGTGCCGCTGCTCGCCGCTCTGCTCGCCCTCGTCTGCGCGAACGCGTCGGACGCCGACCTTCCCAAAGGGCGTGCGGCGTTGTTGCACCGCGCGGTGGAACAGTCCGTGCACCGGTGGGAGGGGCTACGGGGGACGCTCGACCCGGCCCGGCCCTGGGCGCCCGCCCTGACGACGGGCATGCTCTTCGGCGGGTTCGTCACGCTCGGACGGCTCCTCGTCGGCGAGGCGACCCCTCCAGCGGGACGCGCCCTCGAGTCGCTGACCGGCATGCTGAGGGACCCGCTGCGATGGGCCATGCCGCCCGCCGCAGCCGGCGAGGTGGCGGAGCACGTGCTCCGGTTCTGGGACGAGCACGTCGCCGTGTTCGTGGTGAACGGCGCGGGCGAACTCACCACCCGCAGCAAGGTCTTCGCTGAGATCGCAACGGCCATGTGGGCACGGTCGTGCGGGGCCGAGGAACTGCGGGACTGGCTGCGCGACGCCCTCGTCCACACGGACTCCGACGGGGCTATCGCACTCGCCGCCGGACTCGATTCCCGTACGGCTGAGGCTCTGCTCGACGTCGGCGAGACACAGCGGGAGGCCACCCTCATGGTGGCTGACCTCGCGGCGCGCGGTGTCGTGACTCTTCCCGACAGCGAACTGGAACGGGCCCTGGACCAGCTCACGGACGGTGCTCTCGGCGCGCTCGCGGGCGAGCCGATACTCCCGCGCGGACCTGGCAAACCCCCGGAGTTCTTCCCGGCGCTGTGGGACAAGACCCGTGACGCGGGGCCCTGGCCCTTCGTGGAGGCCGCGTGTCTGCTGGCCCTGCCCTCGACATCGCGGCGTCGGAGAGCAGACCTTGTGGAACTGTCCGAGCTCGATGACACCGCCGAGTCGATCGCCCGGGCTCTCTGCTCACTGACGGACGCCCGCACGGACGCGGCCCCCTTGAGCGGAGCGGAGATCGACGCGCTCCGCGCGGTGCTGACGCTTCCCCTGCCGCAGGACTCCGAGATGGTGCAGAAAGGGCGGCGCCGTTGGGAGATGGTCGGTGGCGGTCGCCTCACACCAGGGCTCGAGCAGGTCGCCCTAGGCGCGGCCGAGCACCTGGGAGAGCTCCCCGAAGACATGGGGGAGTACGTGTTCGCCCTCGCGATGCACACGCCTGGGTACGTCGCCGAGAGGATCTACGCCGTACTCGCACGCGCGGGATTCGACACAAGTCGGCGTTGGGGGAACATCGCCGCCCAGCTGCGAGACTGGGCATCCGGCACCCAGGACGACAGGGCGGCTCTCCTCTCCGACCTCGTGTCACTCCACGGCCCGTGCCCGGAATCCACAGGCGGGGACTTCTGGTCGCTCACCGCCCTCGGCGACCTTCTCGCGGCGACCGGATACTCCGATTCCCCTTCGAACGAGATCGACCGCGCCTTCGCCCACGACAGCGCGGCAGAGCGCCGGGCGTGGCTCGACGCGATGGCTGACGCATACGGCATCGACAAGGCAGCCGTGGCCACCCAGGCTCGTCACCTCCAGCAGATCACCGCTCCCGATGCCCTGCTGGACGAATGGCTCGTCGCGGGCACACGGCCTCTGGTCGAGCCCTCGCCCATCCCCGGCGTCGGGCAGGTCCTCACGGACGCCCAGCAGAAGGCGTTGCTGGCGTGCCTGGAAGCGGACTCCTCGTGGATGGCGTGGTCGGCGGCGAACGTGCTGATCAGCCTGGAGGGAGGTCGCGTTCCGTGGGACGGTCAGGAGCTGTTCGACAGGGACATGACCCATTGGCCTCGCCACCGGGCGGCTCTATTCCACGCCGTCGCCCTCATGACCTCAGGCGATCGGCGCCCTTCGCTCCTGGCACGGGCTGCTTCCTCGGAGTCGGCAGACCACCGAGTGGCGGCGAGAATACTGATCTCTACCGTACCGCGTCTCGACCCCAACGGTTCGATCGTGGAGGCGCTTCGCCGGGACGCCGACCTGTCGGTCCGTCCGAAGGACGCGCATCAAGCCACGCCTGCCCCGACGCACTGGAGTTGCAACCACTGCCGGACGGTCCAGGCCCTCGACACCGAGGACTGTCCGGGGTGTGACGACGGTGTGCGCCCTCGGTCCTGAGGGGTGAGTCAGGACCAAAACCAAGCGCGACGTATCAGGCGAAGGCGACCACCGCTGGAAGTAGAGCGGCGGTCACGCGGAGTCCACCAATCATGATCCTCACCGTTGACGCGGTGAGGGAATCCGACGTGTGCGTCACGATGGGTTGAAGCTGGATGATCCCGCCGACCAGGGCGTCGAGGCCGTATGTTGCACCCGCGACCAGATCAAGACGATGGTCGTGCACCTGATCACCGGGATCGCGCCGGCGAACCGGAGCCCACAGCGTAAGCGCCTTACGCGCGGCAACGCCCGGATCGGTTGGGCAAGCACAAGCCGACAACGGCGGCTCTTACCAGTGTGTTTCGGGGTGCGGACCCACGATGCCTTCCGGAACACATACAGCACATATGAGGCCGAGAAGCGCTGCGAACACGCGAGAACCGGCAAAGCGTGTTTCCGCAGCTCAACCGCTCTTCGTCGGTAGTTTGCACAGGTCACAGCCCCGCCCAGAGAAAACTCCTAAAGCGGGTGTCGCAGGTTCGAATCCTGCCGGCGGCACATAGAAAAGGGCCAGTTCAGAGGCATGATCCTCTCGCACTGGCCCTTTGCCGTGATGGTGATCGTCAGCCTTGGGCCGACAGGGCAGCTCCGCGCGAGGCGGGCGACCACGCCCGCCCGAGTCATGTCATGAGCACACAAAGGCTCGCCGGTGGGCGCGTAAGCGTTCCCAGGCGGGTCGAAGAGCCTGGGCGCTGAGCTTCCCGGGCTCAAGGCCCCGCACGGTCGCTGCGTAGCTCATCCCGCGCGTGGGGTCTCAGTGCCGCGAGCGCGTGATCGCAATTGCGCCGTCCCCGAGTGCACCGGATCGGTGGCCGCCACTCCCTCCATCGCGCGGTCGCGAGGGAGTCACTGCACCGGTGATGGAGTCGGCCAACTGGCGGGCCGGCCCTGAAAGGTTGGCAGGATAGATGAGTTCGGTGCGGTGGAGCAGGCGGGGGAATGTTACTGGGACGGCTGTGGTGTTGAGTGCGGTGGCCAGTGGTAGGGGGAGTGTGGTCAGGCCGTGGCCGGCGGTGGTGAGGGCGGCGAGGCTGTGGAGGTCGGTTCCGCTGTGGTGGATACGGGGGTGGAAGCCGTCGGTGTGGCAGACGGCGCGCAGCCGGTCGAGGGGGACTGCGGTGTCGGGAGCGTCGATCCAATGAGCTTGCGCCAGGTCGGTCAGGCGTACTGAGGGGCGCCGCGCCAAGGGGTGGTCCTCGGGGAACAGTACGGCGAAGGTCTCCTCCGCCACGGCGACAGTGGTGGTGGGCCCGAGATCGGGCAACGGCAACGGGTCGCTGGGGGCAGCGACGCCGTCGATGAGGCCGATGTCAGCCTGTCCGGTGAGTACGTTTTCGATCACCGCCACCCGGCCGAGTGTGCGCACCTCAAGGTCGAGAGGGTGGGCGGTGATGCGCATGTCGGCCAGCGCTCGCGCAATTGCGGGCCCGAAGGCAGCGGGTGAGCAGGCCAGGGTGAGCCGGGCGGGGCGGAGGTGGCGCAGGCGGGAGATGTCGGCGCGGGCCACGTCGAGGCGCAGCAGCAGGGCCGGGGCATGTTCCATCAGGCGCGCTCCGGCTGGGGTGGTGGTCACGGGGCGGCGCTCGACAAGCCGGGTGCCCAGGTCCGTTTCGAGGGCGGCGATGTGCTGGGAGACGGCGGACTGGGTGTAGCCGAGGGCGGAAGCGGCGGCGGAGAACGAACGGTGGTCGACGACTGCGACGAACGTACGGAGGAGGTGGGGGTCCATGGAGACCAGGTTCGCTGACGGGCATCAGAGGTGCTTATGTGCAGTGCAGCGATCATCGTTGGACGCGATGCGGAGCGCGCCGGAGGATTTCGGCATGACGTACACCGCACGTATCGCCCTGGTCGGGGACCGCTCCGAAGCCGTCCGGTCCCATGTCCGCGTTCCCCGGCTGCTCACAGCGCTCCGCGAACGCGACGTGCTGGATCTGGACGCCTACTGGGTCCCCAGTGAGGACGCCGACCAGGGGATGAGCGGCTTCGACGCGGTCTGGGTCCTGCCCGGCAGCCCGTACCGCAGTGAGAAGGGTGTCCTGGCGGCGATCCGGGCGGCACGGGAAGGCGGCATCCCCTTCCTGGGCACCTGCGGGGGCTTTCAGCACGCGCTGTTGGAGTTCGCTCGTCATGTGTGCGGGCTGACGCGCGCCAATCACGCCGAGAACGAGCCGGGGACCGCTGCCGAGGAGGCCGTGGTCGTCCCGCTGGCCTGCTCTCTCGTCGGTCACGAGGGAACCGTCAAGGCCACTCCGGGCTCGCGGGCCGCCCACCTGCTCGGGACGGACCGTACGCAGGCGCGCTATCACTGCAATTACGGCCCCAACCCCCGCCACCTCGACGTTCTGCGCGAGCACGGAATGGTCTTCAGCGGTAGTGATGAGTCCGGGGACGTCCGTATCGCCGAACTGCCCGCTCACCCCTTCTTCCTGGCCACCCTCTTCCAGCCCGAACTGGACGGCGAAGGGGGCGGCGGCCGGGTCCATCCGCTGATCACGGGGCTGGCCAGGGCGGCCGTCGAGCATGCCGGGAACCGGCATGCCCGTTGAGCACGGTCAGGGGAGAGGACAGAGAAGGGCAGAGGGCAGAGGGCAGAGGGCAGGGGTCAGGGGTTCGAGGTGGTGAGTTGTGCGATGCGTTCGGCGAAGCCGACGGGTGGGAGCGGGAGGTCCAGGTCGGGGTTGTCGGTGAATTGGATGGCGTTGGAGACGTAGCCGACTACGGCGGCCGGCGGCGGGGGTGTGCCGGGTTCGTGGGCCACTTCGAGGGTGATGGCCCAGGAGATGAAGAGGTCGTAGGCGTCGGCCGAGGGGCGGGCGCGGGCCGGGTGGTCCGGGTCGGCGTGGGCGTGCCACCAGTGGGCCTCGCCGACCTCGGCCAGGGAGAGGTGGTGGAGGTAGAGGCAGTACGCGGCGGAGGTGTCGCCGGCGCCGGCGGCGTACTGCCACCAGAAGCGGGCGGAGTCCTCGCGGCCGGCGAGGTGGAGGACGCAGGCCAGTACGCGCGCGCCGTCGGGTTCGAGGACGCGGCCGCCGATGAAGACGGACATCTGGTGGAGCGCTTCGGGTTCGCCGACGACGAGGGCGCAGAGGCGCTGGAGGTCCTGGGCGGCGTCGCGCATCCGGCGTTGTTCGGTGGGCTCGCCGCGTTCGCCGGCGGGGCGGTCGCGGCCGAGGGCGGCTTCCACGCGGGCCTGCACGGCGGCGTCGAAGGAGAGCGCGCCGTACAGTACGCGGTCGGCGACCCGGGCGGCCAGGCGGGCTTCGGCCGCCGCCAGTTCGCGGTCGGTGTACGGGGGCGTGACCAGGCGCGCCTTGCTCAGGAGCCGGTCGAGTTCAGTCCGCGAGGCGGGCATCGTCTTCACCTTCCTCCAGGCCGAACGCCTGGCGCAGTCTGCGGCGTGCGTGGCGGGTGGTCGAGCGGACACCGGCCTCGGTGATGCCCATGAGGCGCGCCGTTTCCTTGGTGGCGTACCCGAGTGCGTAGCGCAGGAGCATCACGTCGCGCTGACGCTCGGGCAGGGCGGCGACGGCCTGGTAGAGGGTGAGGGACTCCTCCAACTCACCTATCGGGTCGAGGGAGTGGCGCAGGGAGTGCGTCTCGAAGGCGGCGACGTCGACGACGACGGGGCGGCGGCCGCGGGCCCTGGCGTGGTCGATGGTGCGGTTCTTCACGACGCGCCAGGCGTACGCCTCGGGGACCGGCTGTTCCAGGACGGTCCGCCAGCAGAGCGCGAGTTGCTCGAAGGCGAGGTCGACGGCTTCTTCGGCGTCCGCTCGGGACTTCAGGTGGAGTTCGGCGTACCGGATGTAGCCCGCGCGGTAGAGCTGGTGGAAGGCGCGGAAGTCGGGCGGCAGGCCGAAGACGGTGGGGAGCGTGGGGGGTACGGGGGTTACGGCGGAGGCGGGGCTTGTGGGGCCCGGCAGGCTGGACGGGGGGAAAGGATACTTCCTGGGGTGTGGAGCGGTCCGGGGCGCGGGGGCGGGTGCCGTGCGGGCGGCCTCGGGGGGCGCCTTCGGGGGCCTCGGGTGGGGGTCGGCGATCGGCTCGTGGTCGGACATCAGCGCTCGCCCTCCTGGGGGTCGTGGTCGCGCTGAGGGTCATAAAGGGAGCCGCGGTCGGGCGCGCGATGGGTGCAGGCGCGGGTACGCGGGCGCGTGCGGGCGCTCGTACCCGTACGCGTGAGTTCGGAGACGCCCGCCAGCACCTGGGCGGCGGCGAGGCGGCGCAGCAGCATCCGCAGGTCGGCGCTGAACACGCGGACCGCGACGGCGGCCACGGCCCAGTCACGTACGAGATCGAGGTTCACGGAACCCTGGGTCCCTCCGGTCGGGTGGACGGTGCCTGCTCGTCCCGGCACCGGAGAGCCAGTACGGGCTCTCTGACCGCAATAGCGTTCAGGAGTGCTCAGTCGTGCAACGAAAGAAGGCAAAATTTTACGGAGAGCTACTGGCCGGTTACTCCTGTTCGAGAGGAGTGGCGAGGGGAGCGGGTGGAAATCGGGAGCGGCCGAGCCGGGGGCGGGTGGTTCGGGGCAATCCGCCCCCGGTGGTCGGCAGTTGCCTGCCCGATGAACGGCAGGCGCGTACCGCCGTGGCCTGTGTCGCGGTCAGGCCGGGGTGGGGCTCCACCAGGTCGTGGTCGGGGACCAGACGCGGATGCCGGTGGGCGGGGCCCCGATGGCGGTGACGTCGAAGCGGCGGCCGTGGTGAGACGGGTCGGCGGCGACGGTGAGGAAGTCGACGGTACGGATGGGCGGCGTGGGCCGGCCGGTGACGGTACGGACCGTGGCGTACGCGGTGGAACCGGGCGCGAGGCGGTACGGAGCGCTCTCGGTGGGCGGGTCGGGCTCGGCGGCGCCGTCCAGGTCGCCGAAGGTGACGGTCGGGATGCGGTCGACGGTGCAGGGCTTGTCGGTGCGGTTGGTGGCACTGATGCGCAGGGCGTCGGGGCGCTGGGGCGTGAGAACGGTTGCCTTGATCGCCAGGGCGGATTCGGTGCAGCGGGGGGCGGGGGCGGTGGCTGAGGTGGTGGGGGTGGTGGGGGTGGTGGGGGTGGTTGCTGAGGCTGTGGTGGCGAGGGTGATGAGGCTGGCGAGGGTGACGAATGCGGTTGTGGTGGCGCGGAGGGGTGTGGTGGGCCTGGCCGGGTGGTGGCCGGGGAGGTGAGCGGGGTTGATGGGGCGGGATCGGTGGGTGAGGTGGATTAGGCAAGGGCGGTGGGTGAGGTGAGTGAGGCGGCTGTACGAGCGCATGTGGTTCTCCGTCCTGCGGGTGGTTTCGGCGGCCGAGGTGGCGGAGGGCCGGGTCGGAATGAGGCGGAGGGTGGGGGCCGGGCCCGGGGTGTGGCGGTGGCACGGGCGGGGTCGGCGGAGTGGTGAGAGGCCGCGTTCGCGGGGCGCGACATGTGATGTTCCTCGTCGTCCGGTGAGACGGCTGGAGCGCGGATTTCGTTGTACGACCGCGTGGTGCGAGGCGCTGCGGGGCCGCGTGGGCCCGTCCGGGGAGTAGCAGAGGAGGACGGCCCGGCGCGGAGTTATCCACAGGGCTGAGCGCGGGTGACGGGATTGCTCGTACGCTGCTGGCATGAGCGAGGTGGAGATGGCTTCCGGTGCCGGGGAAACCGAGGGCGACGTCAGTGACGCGGTGAGCGTGCTGCGGCGGGTATTCGGGTACGACGCGTTCCGCGGGGAACAGCAGTCGATCATCGAGCACGTCATAACGGGCGGCGACGCCGTCGTGCTGATGCCGACCGGCGGCGGAAAATCCCTGTGCTACCAGATTCCATCCCTGGTGCGGCCGGGCGTCGGGGTGGTCGTCTCACCGCTGATCGCGTTGATGCAGGACCAGGTCGACGCGCTGCGGGCGCTGGGGGTCCGGGCCGGGTTCCTCAACTCCACGCAGGACCTGGACGAGCGGCGGCTGGTGGAGGCCGAGTTCCTCTCCGGAGAGCTCGACCTGCTCTACCTGGCGCCGGAGCGGCTGCGGGTGGAGCAGACGCTGAGCCTGCTGGACCGGGGCAAGATCTCGCTGTTCGCGATCGACGAGGCGCACTGCGTCGCGCAGTGGGGCCACGACTTCCGGCCGGACTACCTCGCTCTGTCGATGCTCCGGGAGCGGTGGCCCGAGGTCCCGAGGATGGCCCTGACGGCGACGGCCACGGAAGCCACGCATCAGGAGATCACCGCACGGCTGGGGATGGAGAACGCCCGGCATTTCGTGGCCAGCTTCGACCGGCCGAACATTCAGTACCGGATCGCCGGGAAGAACGACCCGAAGAAGCAGTTGCTGGAATTGCTGCGGACCGAGCATGCCGGCGACGCGGGCATTGTGTACTGCCTTTCGCGGGCATCGGTGGAGAAGACCGCCGAATTCCTGGTGCAGAACGGCATCACGGCGCTCCCGTATCACGCGGGGCTGGAAGCGCGGACGCGCGCGGATCACCAGGCGCGCTTCCTGCGGGAGGACGGGGTGGTGGTCGTCGCCACCATCGCGTTCGGAATGGGCATCGACAAGCCCGACGTACGGTTCGTGGCCCACCTGGACCTGCCGAAATCGGTGGAGGGGTACTACCAGGAGACGGGACGCGCGGGCCGGGACGGCCAGCCGTCCACGGCGTGGCTGGCGTACGGGCTGCAGGACGTGGTCCAGCAGCGGAAGATGATCGACGGCTCGGAGGGGGACGACGCCCACCGCAGGCGGCTCTCGGCCCACCTCGACGCGATGCTGGCGCTGTGCGAGACGGTGGAGTGCCGACGGGTTCGGCTGCTCGCCTACTTCGGGCAGGAGAGCAGCGCGTGCGGGAACTGCGACACGTGCCTGACGCCGCCGCAGACCTGGGACGGCACGATCGCCGCGCAGAAGCTGCTCTCCACGGTGGTGCGGTTGCAGCGGGAGCGGAAACAGAAGTTCGGCGCCGGGCAGATCATCGACATCCTGATGGGGCGGAAAACCGCGAAGGTCATCCAGTTCGATCATGACCAGCTCAGCGTCTTCGGGATCGGCGAGGACCTGCGCGAGGCCGAATGGCGGGGCGTCATCCGGCAGTTGCTCGCACAACGACTCCTCGCCGTGGAGGGGGACTACGGCACGCTGGTGCTCACCGAGGCGAGTGGTGAGGTGCTGCGGGGGCAGCGCGAGGTGCCGATGCGGCGCGAGCCGGAGAAGACCGTGAAGGCCAAGGCCGCGAAGGTGGCCAAGGGGCGGCGGGCGGTGCCGGTGGACCTCCCGGAGGAGGCGGTACCGGTGTTCGAGGAGCTGCGGGCCTGGCGGGGGCGTACGGCCAAGGAGCAGGGCGTACCGGCGTACGTGATCTTCCACGACGCGACGCTGCGGGAGATCGCCACGGCGCGGCCGTCGAGCGTGCCCGAGCTCGGGTCCGTGAACGGCGTGGGCGAGAACAAGCTGGCGAAGTACGGCGAGCAGATCCTGGCCGTGCTGTCGGAACAGGACGCGCCGACGCCGCCGACCGGGGCCGGCGTGGAGGAAGAGCTGTCCTGGGAGGAGGAGCCGCCGTTCGAGGAGGAGTGAGAGGGCCCCGGGGAGGGGCGGGCAGGTCCCGCGCATAGTCCGCCGGGGGGCGCGGCTTGCTTCGGTGCTGTGAGTTGCTTCGGTGCTGTGAGTTGCTTTGGCGCTGCGGCTGGCCTCGGCATTGCGGCTCGTCTCGGCGCTACGACTGGTTTCGGCGCTGCGGCTGGCCTCGGCGCTGCGGCTTGCTTGCGGAGGTGCTTCGGGCGCGGGCGACCGGGCGGGGGCGGTTATGGGGTGAGCGCGCCGTGCGGGTGGTGTCCTGGCCCGGGTGAAGGCCTGGCGCGGGTGCAGGCCGGGTGCGGGTGTTGGCACGGCGCAGGCCAGGCACGGCGCAGGCGCAATCCGGGTGCAGGCGCGGACCGGCACAGGCGGATCCGGGTGGAGGCCGGGCGCGAGGGCGGATTCTGGCACGGCGCAGACGTAGGCACGGCACAGGTTAGGCGCAGGCGCAGGCCGGGCCCAGGCGCAATCCGGGGGCGAGGCCGGACGCAAGAGCGGGCGCAAGAGCGGATGCAGGCCAGGCGCGGACGCCGACACGGCGCAGGCGCTGGTACGGCGCAGGCGCAGATCGGGCGCAGTCGCTGGCCAGGCCCAGAACGGGCGCTGGCCAGGCCCGGTGCAGGCCCATGCCGAGCGCAGGCCCGGCGCAGGCCCGGCGCAGGCCCGGCGCAGGCCCGGGCCCATTCCGGGCGCAGGCCCAGGCCAGGCGCAAGGCCAAGCGGAGTAGGAGGGAGCGCAAGGCCAGGAGGAGCAGGGAGGCTCAAGGCCGGGGGAGTACGGAGACAGCCCCGGGTGCGGGTGTCGGGACGGTCCTGCCCGGGTCTGCCTCGGGCAGGGTGATTGCGGGTGGTTCCGGGAATTGCTGCGAAGGCGGTGGGTATGGGGCGGGGGTTGGTGTGAGTGGGCCGGATCGGAGCGTGGGGGCTGATGAGGATTCAGGTCAAGCTGGACGAGGCGGAGAGCGACCTGGAGTTGCGGTCGCTGTGCGAGTGGCTGGCGGACGATCCCGCCGTGGGCCGGAGCGCGGACGTCTCGCTACGGAAGAGCGCGACCAAGCCCGGCGAGATGGGGCTGGCGTTCGAGGCCGTCCAGCTCATCGTCGACAGCCTGTTCCAGTTGAGCAGTCTGGCCATCGCCATCGACGGCTGGCGCAGGGCGTACGCGGCGCGTCCCAAGATGACGGTCGAGCGCAATGGCGTCCGGGTCAGTTTCGCCACGGCGGACCCGGACGGTGCCCGGAGCATCCTTCGCGCGTTGGAGGAGTTGGACCGGGCGAGCGGCCCCGGCCATGTGACGGGCGCGGACGGGACGCGCGCAGGGGAAGAGGAGGCGCGCCATGGTGAGGGGCAGGCGCGCGGAGGTGACGTGGGCGCGAGCGGTACGGACAGGGACGAGATGGACGGGGGCTGACGGGATGGGTGGAGTCGGGGGAGAGACGGGGACGGCGTTCGATCCCGCGGAGTCGGCCTGCGTGATCATCGGGGTCGACCGGTACGCCAACCTGCCTCCGCTGCCCGGGGTGCGGAACAACCTCAAGGCGCTCAAGGCCGCCCTGACCGACCGGACCATCGGGGGGATGCCCAAGAAGAACTGCCGGATCGTGCCCAACCCCCGTACGGTCACCGCGGCGTTGAAGCCCGTCGAGGAGGCGGTCAGGGCCGCTCGGGACACCTTGATCGTGTACTACGCGGGCCACGGTTTCCTCGATTCGCGGCAGGAGGGCCTGTACCTCACGCTGCCCGGTACGGAACCGGGGAAGGTGCACAGCGGCATTCCGTACACCTGGCTGCGCAGTGCGCTGGGCACCCGTACGCCGCCCAAGCGCCGGATCATCATCCTCGACTGCTGCTACAGCGGCAGCGTGATCAAGGGCATGTCCGCCGGGTCGATGGCCGGCTCCATGACCACGGTGGCGGCCACGCAGCAGGCGTCCAGCCGGCTCGGCGAGGCCCTCTTCGAGGGCATGGACAGCCTGGAGGGCGTCTCGTACCTGCTCACCTCGACGCCCTGGAACGTCGAGGCGCTGGCGCCGGAAGGTGAGGAGCACACCGCCTTCACCGGGGAGTTTCTGCGAGTGCTGCGGGAGGGGATCCCGGCCCCGGCCGGCCCGGCGGCCGCTGCGCCAGGTGACACGGCAGGAAACACACCAGGTGGCATGCCGGGTGCCACGCCGAACTCCACGCCGGGCATCACACCAGGCACCACGCCGGGCGACGCAGCCACCCCTCCCACGTCCCCGACCGCTCCCACCACTCCCCCACCTCCGAACACCACCGCCACTCCCCCACCCCAGAACACTTCCGCTCCTCTCCCACCCTCGCCCCCACCCCCCAAATACCTCAGCCTCGAAGCCATCTACCGCGAAGTCCGCCGCGCCCTGCGCGAAAAGAACCGCCCGCTGCCGCAGCAGCAGGCCCAGAACGGCATCGAGAAGCTGCCGTTCGTACGGAACCGCGCGGTGCGCCCCACTCCCCCGCCGGACCGGACGGGCCCCGGCCGGACCGGCCGCCCCGGACCGTCCGGCCAGATCACACACACCGCCGGTCCACCAGACGCCCCAGGAGGCGCCCACCCCCTCGACTCCGCGCCTCCCGACCCCGAAGCCGCCAAGGCGCGCAGGGTCCGGCGCCGGGCGTTGATCGCCGTGCTGTGCGTCGCGGCGGTGGCGGCCCCGTCCGCCGTGTGGTGGCAGTCGCGGGACGACGAGCCGTCCTCCGGCCGCTGCTCGGACGACGTGGCGCTGATCGGCCACAGCGACGCGCTCAACGGTGTCGAATACGAGGCCGCCGTCCCGGTCGACGGACTGTCCGGCCTGGCGATGTCCGGCCCCTCCCGGGCCTGGGCGCTCGCGGACAACGCGCCGGGCCGGGTCTTCGACCTCGACCTCGGCACGTCGGGCGCCGCACCGCCCGACGCCCGCGCCGTCCACCTGCGGACGCTCCGCCCCACCGGGGGCGGCCGCTTCGACGGCGAGGGCCTCGTCCTGGAGAAGGGCGGGCGCACCATCCTGGTCGCCTCCGAGGCGGGCCCGTCGATCCGCAGGTTCCGGGTGTCGGACGGCGTGGAGACGGGCCGCGTCGAGCTGCCGCGCAACCTCGTCAAGTGGGCCGGTCCGGAGAACCTGGAGGCGCTGGGCGCGTCCCCGGACGGCCGGTATCTGTACGCGGGCATGGAGGCGCCGCTCTTCCACGACGGCAAGGCGCGCGGCCGCAGTCTGCTGCGTATCCAGCGCTTCAAGGGGACGCCCGGTGGCACGTACGTGCCGGACAAGCAGTTCGCCTACCAGTCGGCGGCCGGTCTGCGCGTGTCGGAGCTGGTGGCGCTGGGCGGCGACCGACTGCTCGTCCTGGAGACCAACCACGCCGAGGGCCAGGGCAACGCGGTGCGGATCTTCGGGGCGGATCTGCGCCGGGCGAAGGATGTCTCCGGGGTCGCGTCGTTGCAGTCCGAGCCGGTCGACGCGTTCGCGAAGAAGTGGGAGCCGGTCGACCTCGTCACTTGCCCGCGCGGCGGTGCGGCTGCCACGCAACCGCAGTCGAACCCCCTGCTGGAGAACGCCGAGGGGATGGCGCTCGGCGTCGCGCCGCTGGCCTCGGGCCCGTACAAGGGACGGCTGCCGCTCTTCCTCGTGTCGGACAACAACAACAGCCCGCACCAGATCACCCGGGTGTACGCCCTGGCGGTCCGGGTCGGCCGGACGGCGGGGTGAGGCGGAGGACGGCTCGGGCGCCGCCGCCCGGCGCGTTGGTGAAGTGCAGTTCGGAGCCCAGGACGGCCGCCTGGCCGACCGCGATGGTCAGGCCGAGGCCGTGGCCCTTGCCGCGGCCCGGCGCGTCGGTACGGAAGCGCTGCGGGCCGCGGTGCAGCAACGCGTCCGGGAATCCGGGCCCGTGGTCGCGCACCTCCACGACGGGGACCGGGGGCGGGCCGCCGCGCTGCGCTCCCTCGTACGGTGTGCCGCTCCCGCCCGTGGCGTCACCGGCCGGCGCCGCCCCGCCGCCGTCCGGTATGTCCACGGTCACCACGACCGGGGGCCGCCCGTGCCGATGGGCGTTGAGGATCAGGTTGCACAGGATGCGGTCCAGACGGCGCCGGTCCGTGGGCACGACCGCGTCCCGTACGACGCGTACCTCGGTGTCGAGTCCCAGCCCCCGGACGGAGTGCCGGACGAGGGCGCCCAGCTCGTACTCGGCCAGGTCGGGGCGTTCGGCGCCGGAGTCGAGCCGGGAGATCTCCAGCAGGTCCTCGGTGAGCCGGTGCAGCGCCCGCAGCCGGTCGTTGATCATCTCCTTGGGGCGGCCCTCGGGCAGCAGCTCGGCCGAGGCGAGGATGCCGGTCAGCGGGGTACGCAGTTCATGGGCGACGTCGGCGGTGAAGCGCTGCTCGGCCTGGAGGCGGCCCTGGAGGGACCCGGCCACCGAGTCCAGCGCCGCGGCCACCGCCGCCACCTCGTCCGGCGCCCCCGGCCGGGCCCGCCGCCCCGTCCCCTCGGTGCCGACCCGCGCGTCCAGGTCCCCCGCGGTGATCCGGCGCGCGACGGCCGCCGTGCTGCTCAGCCGACGGCTGATGCGGTGCGCGAGGAACAGTCCGGCGAGGGCGACGGCGGTGGCGGCGAGG
Organism: Streptomyces sp. NPDC018045; assembly: GCF_044327445.1. Taxonomy (NCBI): domain Bacteria; kingdom Bacillati; phylum Actinomycetota; class Actinomycetes; order Kitasatosporales; family Streptomycetaceae; genus Streptomyces; species Streptomyces sp. NPDC018045. The sequence goes on along the minus strand of NZ_JBIRFL010000005.1, from coordinate 346,412 downwards.
ACGGCGGAGCCGAAGATGGCCGTGTCGAGGTTCTCCAGGGAGCGACGGGTGTTCTCGTACGGGGACCACACCGCCATCACCTGGTCGCCGGCCGGTGCCGCCGTCCACATGACGCGCTGCCCGTGGTACGTGCCGACCATGCTGCCGCGCCGGCCGTGGTGCACCAAGGTGCGCAGCGGTGTGGGGAGTTCGGCGGGGTCGAGTACGGAGTTGAGGCCCTCGCGGGAGGTCCCGTACTCGTACAGGTCCAGCGCCTCGTCGAGGTCGGCGAGGGTCTCCTTCCGTACCTGGCCGACGGTTTGACGGGCGACGGCGTTGTGCACGAGTACGCCCAGTACGGCGGCGACGGCGCAGCACACCGCCATGACGGTGAGCGCGATCTTCCAGCGGAGGGAGAGCGCGGGGCGGGTCATGCGGGGCTCGTCGGGGCGGTTGCGGACTCCGGGGCAGGCGGATTTTCCGCGCGTGGTGCGGGCCTCGCCTCCGGGCGTGGTGCGGGCCTCGCCTCCGGACGTGTCACGGGCCCTGCTCCCGGCCGCTTCACGGGACCCGCCTCCGGCCGCGTCGCCGGTCGCGCTTCCGGGCGCGCTTCCGGGCGCGTCACGGGCTCTCCCCACGGACGGGCTGCCGTCCGCGGGAAAGCCGCCGCCCGCGCCGGGGATTTCGAGGGTGGTGCGCTCGGTGCCGGTGTGGGCAGTGGGTTCTGCGGGGTCCGGTAGTCGTCCAGGGTGAGGTCCCACAGGCCCATCCGGCTGCCGTCCCATACGTAGTCGGTGACGCTGACGTAGCGCGGGTCCTTGGTGGGTTCGCGGACGGCGAGGTGTCCCGCGGCCAGTTCGACGCCCGCGAGCACGGCGCGCAGCGCCAGGACGCGCGTCACGACCTCGTTCCGGACGCTGTAGACGCGCAGCAGGCTGGAGCGCGCGTCCAGGTCGACGGCGCTGATCAGGTCGGGTTTTCCGTCGTCGGTGAGGTCGTGGAGGACCGGGCTGCGTACGGCGGAGGGGGTGGGCGGCCGGTCCCCGTCGGCCGCGAAGTCCGCCCGGACGACGGCCGCCGGATCGACGTCCTTCATGTCGCCGGAGGGGACCCGGGCCAGGCCCGGCACGGCCCGCTGGTCACCGGGGTCCTCGTCGCGGACGCGCGGCGCGGGCGTACGGTCCGCCCACAGGGCGAGCGGTGCCTTCACGTTCCGCGCCCGCCCGTCGTCGTGCAGTCCCGCGACGCCCGCGCAGCCCGCCGCCAGGGCGAGCGGCAGCGGCACCACGAACGGTGCAACGATCGAGAGCGTCCGGTGCCGCACGTCCCACCACCACCTTCCCGACCGACGCGTCCCCCGAGACCTTCCGGGCACAGGACACAGGCGTACGTAACGAGACAAAGTTACCCATAGCGTCGGCGCGAGCGCGGTTGGTGGCGCTCAAGCCGTGACATCACTGCCCGCAGAGATGGCGCAGGCTGTTACACAACCGACGGGATGCCGTGAAGGACGCCTCGTAGATTCGTCTCCGTCGGCACGACCGGGCGGATCCACATAGGCCGTACGCCGGACGACGAACGAACCAGCAGACCCACGGCGGCCAGGACCGCCACGACGAGGAGTAGTTCCATGCGGGCAAAGCGCCGCTCCGTGATCCGTACCGCCGCCGTCGCGACCGGTGTCGCGGCCGTCCTGCTCCTCCCGGCGGGCGGCGCGTTCGCCGCCGGAACCACCGACGCCACCGACGCCACCGCGCAGCACGCAATGGGCCGCCTGTCCGCCGTGCTCCCCGCGGACGGGATCGCCGGCATCGCCGAGCGGATCGGCCGGCTCCCCGCCAGCGGGGTCGCGGGCGCGGCCGGTGTGCTCGGCGCGGCGAGCGTGGGCGTCGCGGTACGCCGACGCCGCCAGACCCAGCAGGCCTGAACCAGGCACAGCAAGCCTGAGCCG
>NZ_JBIRFL010000005.1:0-344384 GCF_044327445.1 Streptomyces sp. NPDC018045 | reverse complement strand
CGGGTACCACGGGCCTGAGCCGGGCACCACAGCCTGAGCCAGGTATCACGGGCCTGAGCCGGGCACCACAGCCTGAGCCGGGCACCACAGGCCTGAACCAGGCACAGCAAGCCTGAGCCGGGTACCACGGGCCTGAGCCGGGCACCACAGCCTGAGCCAGGTATCACGGGCCTGAGCCGGGCACCACAGCCTGAGCCGGGCACCACAGGCCTGACCCAGGCACAGCAGCCCGGGCCCATGAGCACGCCCACCGGCCCTCAGCAGCCCCCGGGCCGGGCGTACAGCGTGACCCGGGCGCCCTTCACGTCCCGTGTCGCGCAGGCCTGGAACGCGGCCCGCAGGGTGGTCCGCTTGGCGATCTCCTGGTCGGTCCGGTCGAGCGGCTGTCCCTTCGCGTCGCCGACCGCGACGATACGGCGGGCCCGCATCATGTGCGCGTGGACGCGGTCGCCGGACAGTTCGGTGCCGTACAGGGTGTGCGAGGCCACCGGGCTCTCGTCGAGCGCGAGGTCCCGCAGGCGGTGGAACTCGTGGGGCGCGGCCGCCGCCCACACCCGGCGCCGGGCGGGCAGGAACAGCAGGCCGTCACCCGGCGACGACAGCTCCCGTACCGCGTGGGTGACGGCGATCGCGTCGTCGGTACGGCTCTGCGGGCTGCGCAGGAAGACGTTCACGGGGACCAGCAGCGCGAGCACCACGACGAGCGCCGCCGACCGGTACAGCACCCTGCGCCGGGTCTGGCCGCGGCGGCCGGACGGGCGCAGCACCCAGTCGAGCGCCGCGCCCGCCAGGAGGGCGAACCCGGCCACGTAGTACAGGACGTAGCGGTCCACGTACATCGGCTTGAGCTGGGAGAGCAGCACCAGCAGCGCCGTGGGCAGGACCAGCAGGGGAAACGCGACCGGCCGCAGGCGCAGCCGCTGCCGGCCCGCACGGGCGACCGGGGCACGGGAGCAGAGCAGGCCGCCCAGCACCAGGGCGATGAAGGTGCCGAGCTGGACGGGGTTGGGCCACTGGAGCCAACTGAGCTGTTCCGACTGCCCCATGCTGAACAGGGCCAGCGGCACCAGGCCGACGATCACCGCGGCCGCCGCCACGCACCAGGCCCGGCGCACCACGCGCGGCAGCCCGGACAGGACGACGGCGGCGCCGTGCGCGGGCAGGACCAGTACGGCGAACTCATGCATCAGACAGGCGGCCAGCGACAGCGCCGCGTACCCCGCCCACAGGCGTCTGCCGGGCCTGGCGGTGGCCCGCGTCAGCAGGTAGGTGGACCACACCACCAGCGCGCAGACCAGCGCGTAGGAGCGGCCCTCCTGTGCGTACTGCTGCACCATCGGCAGCAGGACGAAGACGAGCCCGGCGAAGAGCCCGGCGCGCCGGCCCGCCAGTTGCCTGCCGAGCAGCGTGACCCCGGCAGCGGCCGCCGCCATCGCGACCACGGACGGCAGCCGCAGGGCCACCACACCCCCGTCGAAGACGAGGAACCACCCGCGCATGAGCATGTAGTAGAGACCGTGCACCGCGTCCACGGTCTGGAGGGTCGGCCACAGCTCCGCCAGGGAGCGGTGCGCCATGTCGTACGTGACCGCCTCGTCCCGCCACATGCTGTCCTGCCTGCGGAGCCCCCACAGGCCCAGGACGAGCATCAAGGTGGCGGGGTACAACGCGACGGCCCCCCGCGACGCCCAGATTCCTCTGGCGCGCGCGGGGGACGCGTACGCGGTCTGCGCTACGTCGATGACGGACTCCGCTCCACCGGGCCGGGCCGGACTGTCCGGACACCCTCAGACCGTACGACAGCCGCCGCACACCGGCAGGCGGGGGCCCAGAGCTGTGTCTGAAACCCCGCGCCCACCGGTGCGCGGCGGCCTTACTGCTCGTACGTACGGGGTGTACGGGTCATACGGGTCGTACTCAGCCGATCCGCGTCAGCTTCGCGCCGAAGGTCGGCTCGGTGAGGTTCTTCTGCAGGGCCACGGGGACCGTCATCTTGCCGGGGCCGCTGCCGACACGCAGTTGTCCGACGACCGTGCCAGCCTTCGCCTCGTGCGGTACGGAAGCGTTGGCGTCGATCGAGAACTGCGCCTTGAAGCCGGGCCACCCGACCGCCTTGAGGGTCTCGGTGGCCACTACGGGCGTCTGCCCGCCGACACCGTCGTCGACGTAGCCGACCACGTCCCCCTTCTTGACCACAGTGGCGGACGTCATGGCATCCTGCACCGCCCTGAGCATCTTGTAGCTCCTGTCGAGCACGAGGCGCAGGCTGTTCTCGGCGTTCGGGTCCAAGCCCTTGAAGTGCTGGTCCATCGTCACGCCGACGATGGTCTGCGGCTTGCCGTCGATGGTCCGCTTGGCGGCCCACATCAGCGCGCCACCGGCCGGGCTGCTCGACCCCGTCTTGACGCCCAGGACGCCGGTTCCCTTGATCAGCAGGCGGCTGTTGTTGTTCTCCAGCCGCTCGGGAAGACCGGGCACCTCGGCGTTCGGCATGGCGACGATCTTGCGGATGACCTCGTTCTTCATCACGGCTTCGGCCAGTTTGACCTGGTCGACCGCCGTGCTCTTGGTGGTCTCCTTGAATCCGCTGGGATCGGTGTAGGTGGTGTTCTTCATGCCCAGGGCCTTGGCCTCGGCATTCATCTTGTCGAGGAACGCCCCCTCGGACTGCGAATCCCAGCGCGCGAGCTGCCGGGCGATGTTGTTGCCGGACGGGATGAGCAGCATCTGGAGCATCTGGAACTCCGTGAACGACTGCCCTTCCTTGACGCCCACCCGCGACTCGTCCTCGGCCCCTGATTCCTTGACGGCCTGCGCGTCCACCTTGATCTTCGGTCCCTGCTCACCCACCTTGAGCGGGTGGTTCTTGAGGATCAAGTGGGCGGTCATCACCTTCGCGACACTGGCCGTCGGCACGGGCTTCTGCGGCCCGTAGGTACCGACGTCACCCACCCCCACGACCTTCGCCGCGGCCTGGCCCTCGCCCGGCCACGGCATCTGGAAGCTGCCACCCGCGAAGGTGTACGAGGACTTCTCGCCCAGCCCCAGGGTCGGGTCGGGCAGCGGCCGCACCTGCTGGACGACGACGAAGATGATCGCCAGCAGGACCACCAGCGGAGTCCAGATCTTGAACCGGCGCGCGACGGTGCGCAGCGGGGTCTCGGGCGGCGGCGGGGTGTTGGTCAACTGCGCCAGCAGGTCCAGCGGCGGCAGCGGCTGCTGCTTGGTCTGCTCGGAATCCGGCAGCGCGCCGGGCTGCGCGGTGGCGCCGGGCTGCGCGGTGGCGCCGGGCTTCGCCACCGTGCCGGCCGGGGCCGCGGTGGCGGGTGCCTCGGCGGCACCGGGCTTGGCCTCCGGCTGCGTACCGGTGGCGGCACCGGACTTGGCGGCGGCCTTCGCGCCCCACTTCGTGCCAGGGGTGACGTCCGGCTCGGCAGCCGGCTTCGCGTCCGACTGCTTGCCCGGCTGCGTGTCCGGCTTGTCGTCGGTCTTCGCGGCGTCCTTGGCCGCCTGCTTCCCGCCCTTGCCCGCCTTGCCGGGCTTGTCGCCCCCGACCGGCCGCGGCGACTTGATCGGCTGCGGGTCGGTGGACTTCAGCGCCACGAACTGGCTGGTGCGCTCGCCGTCCGACTCCGCGGCACCGGGAGGCCGTACGGCCTTGATCGCGGTGGTCGGCTGGTCGACGGCGGGCGCGGCCTTGGCGTCGGGCTTCCCGGACTTCTGGGCGTCGGGCTTCTTGGTGTCCGGCTTCTGGGCGTCCGGCTTCTTGGCGTCCGGCTTCTTGGCCTCGGAGCCGGACGTGGTGTCGGCCTTGGCGTCGGACTTGGCGTCGGACTTCCCGGCCTTCGCGGCGCCCGTGACGTCGCCCTTGGCGGCACCTTCAGCACCGCTCTCGGCGTCGGGCTTCGCGCCGCTCTTCGCGTCGGGCTTCGCCGTACCGGCGCCGTCCGCGCCCTTCTGCTTTGCGATCGGGAACACTCGCGTGGCCTCGTCCGCGGGCTCCTTGCCGCCCTCGTCGAAGCTCGGCGCCTTGAAGATCGCCGTCGGCTGGTCGACGGCCTGCGACGCACTCCCGGAGGCGGCACCGGAAGCGCCCTCGCCCTTGGCGGTCGAGCCCTCGGCAGCGGAATCCTTGGGCGCCGAATCCTTGGAGGCGGCGCCCTTGGCGGCACTCGCGGCCGCAGGGCTCCCGGAACCGCTCTTGGCCCCGGGGCCCGCGGTACCGCCCTTGGGAGCGCCCTTCGCGGCGCTCTTGGGGGCATCCTTCGCGGCGCTCCCGGAGGCGCTCTCAGGGGCGCTTGAGGGGGCGCTCCCGGCGGCGCCCTTCGACGCCCGCTTCGCGGCAGGGCTCTTCGCCGCGCCCTTCGCCGCGCCCTTGGCTGCGGCACCGGAACCGGCGTCGGCCGACGCCTCTGTCACCGGCGCCTCTCCCGCCTCAGCCTTCGCACGCGTGTCCTTCTCGGCGCCCTCGCCGGCCCCGGAGGCGCCATCGGCGTCTGCGCCGGAACCGTTCTCGTCGCCGTCGTCGTCCTTGGTCGCCACCCACGCGGCGACCGCTTCCCGCAGCCGTTCGTCCCGGCCCTCGCCCTGCGCACCGGGCTCGTCCGCCGAGCCCGCCACATCACCCTTGTCCGACTTGTCGGCCGTACCGACCTCATCGGCCGCACCGGACTTCCCGGCCTTACCGGACTTGTCCGCCTCGCCGATCCTGCCCGCCTCGTCGGCCTTCGTCTTCCCGGCCGGCTTCTTCGGCTCGGCCGGTGATTCGCGGAAGACTGCGAGCCGCGGATCGCGTTCGCTCCCCGCCGTCTCCCCCGACGACTGCTTCTGCTCCGGCTTGCCGGGGGACTCGCCCGCCACCTATGTCTCCTTCACACGTCCGCGATACGTCGCGCTCTGACTGGCCCAGTGTTGCCAAGTGTCCTGTGTCCGCGAGGCAGGTCCGCACCGCCACGCGAAACGCTGGGCGCCCCGCCCCACAGAAGGCGTCGCCAAGGTGCTAGACGAGAACGACATACCTACAGGTTCCCTGCCTAACCCCCCACGCACTCTCGACAGATGAATGTGAGAGGGGTCACCCTGTCATTCATCCACGCGGGGAGGCATGGATGGGCAGGAGCCGCAGAACAATTCCGGAGGAGCTTCTGCTGCTCGCTTTGGACCCGGCAACGGGAACCACAGCGCAGCCGCAGTCGCTCGACCTCGGTCTGGCCGGGGCCCAGCTCGTGGAGCTGGCTCTGGCCGGACGGATAGCCCCTGACGGGGATCGTATCGCCGTGGTGCTGCCACGGCCGACCGGAGATCCGACTCTGGACTCCGCGCTTGAGTTGCTGCGCCGACGCGGCAGCCCGGTGCGCGCCGTCCACTGGATCGGCGGGCCCCGGCTGGGGCTGCGCCAGACGTATCTCACGCATCTGGAGCGGTGCGGCATGGTCCATGCCGTGGCGGGCCAGATGTGCGGGGTGCTGCCGACGACTCGCTACCAGGCGACGGACACGGCCATCAGCCGGGAGATCAAGAACCGGCTGGACAGTGCGATCCGCACCGGCGTACCGCCGGACCCGCGGACCGCGGCGCTCGCCGCGCTGGCCCACGCGGTCGGTCTCGGCAAGCACCTGTATCCCGGGAACGAGGGGCGCTCCTCGCGCTCCCGCCTCCGGGACCTGATCCGGCACGACCCGATGGGCGGGCTGGTCGCACATGCCGTGATGGATGTGCAGAACGGCGTCGCGGCGCAGCCGCGGCGCGCACCGGTGGCGGCGTCCGGAGCGGGATCCGGGCCGGGAGCGGGCAGGCAGCCCGCGACCCGCGTCGCAGCCGAGCCCGCGGGCGTACCGGCGCAGCCGCGGCACGGGACCATGGCCCGCGTCGGCGCGCGTTGACGTCCCTCGCCGGCGCGCGTTGACGACGAGCCCGGCACCGCACCACCGCAGTACGCACTGAGCGCGAACACACCACGCAGCAACCGCACACCGGTGCGCGTCAGGCGCACCCGTCCACCCGGCGCTCCCCACGACAGGCGCGCGGGGCGACACGAAACCACCGCACGGCCGCACCACCGCACCTACGGCACCACGGCAGCACCGCACCACCCGCACCTCGGCACCACCCGCACCACCCGCACCACAGGAAATCCGCACCACCGTCCCCACGGTCCCGTTCGGGAGCCGCAGCAGGCGCGGGGTGGCGGCCCGGCCGTTCCGGACGACGGCCGGGCCGCCACCCCGCGCGCACGCCCGCTCGCCTTGTGTGTCCATTCCACTGCGCTGCGCGGACCTGGGATGGCAATCTGCTGAGCAGGAGAAATCAGCAGTACGGAGCCGGAGGTGCACGTCCCGTGGCGTCCAACATCAATCCCACCGTCCGGCGGCGCCGGCTGGGCCAGGAGCTGCGCAGGCTCCGCGAGCTGAAAGGCATGACGGCGGAGGAGGTCGCCGAGCGCCTGCTCGTGTCACAGTCGAAGATCAGCCGACTGGAGAACGGCCGCCGCAGCATCAGCCAGCGGGACGTCCGGGATCTGTGCGGGGTGTACGAGGTCGACGACCACCGGGTCGTCGATTCGCTGATGCAGATGGCCAAGGACTCCCGCCAGCAGGGCTGGTGGCACGCTTTCGGCGACATCCCGTACAGCGTCTACATCGGCCTGGAGACCGAGGCGGCCTCGCTGCGGGTGTACGAGTCGCTGCTCGTGCCGGGCCTGCTGCAGACGCCCGGGTATGCCGAGGCCGTCATTCCCGGCACGGTCCCGGAGCTCACGCAGGAACAGTTGGAGAAACGTATTCAGGTGCGGATGCGCCGCCAGGAGCGGGTCAACCACCCCGACACCCCGCTGCGGTTGTGGGTCGTCCTGGACGAGAGCGCGCTGCGCCGTGTCGTGGGCAGTCATCTGATCATGCGCGAGCAGCTCGACCACCTCGTGGAGGTCAGCAAGCTGCCGCATGTGACGGTCCAGGTACTGCCGTACGACGCGGGCGCGCACGCCGGCATGTCCGGCACGTTCTCGATCCTGGAGTTCGACGACGCGGCCGATTCGAGCGTGGTCTACATCGAAGGCGTCACCAGCGATCTGTATCTGGAGAAGACCAACGATGTGCACAAGTACACGATCATGTACGAACATCTGCGGGCCCAGGCGCTGAGCGCGGACCAGAGCCGGGAGTTCATCGCCGCGGCGGCGAAGAAGCACGCGGACAGCATGTCCTGATCACGACGACAGGATGGCTGAATCCAGCATTCCGGAAGAAAGCCCGGCACCGTACACCGCCCTGCGGTCACTTGAAAAGAGATCAAGGAATATGCCATACGGATGGGTGAACTGCTCCTGCCCTCGGTGATGTTGGCGCGTAGCGTCAGGACTACCGAATCCGCGGCAACGCGGTGCAGCTCACAATGAGTCGGAGTGAACATGTCCATCCAGCCCAATTCCGCCTTCTCCTGGACGAAGTCCTCGTACTCCGGTGGCAACGGTGCCTGCGTCGAGGTCGCCGTCCCGGCGCCCGCCGCCATCGCGGTCCGTGACTCCAAGAACCCCGACGGCCCGCGCCTGACCTTCGACACCGCCGCGTGGAGCACCTTCGTGGCGGACGTGCACAAAGGCGCGTACGACCTGGCCTGAGCCGTTCGGCTCCGGTCCGGCCGGGGGTGCGGGTCCCTTCCATGGGCCCTCCTGAACCGGTCACACCGCATGACATGAATCGCACCCCGCATGACGAGTACCACCCAAGAGCCCTCTCGACTGGATCGCCGTCCCGGCCGAGGGGGCTCGGCCTTGCCCGCGGGCCCGCGCGGCTCCCCTCCCCGTGCCTCAGCGCAGCTCGTCCACGTACCGGTCGGTCCCGGGCACCGTGGGGACGAACGGCGCGACCAGTTCCACCCTCCCCGGCCCCGAGGCGGCGACCTCCCCGTCCAGCCCCGTGAACCACGGCTCCCAGCACGCGCGCGGGTCCTCCTGGAGGAACCACAGCAGCGTCAGCCGGGTATCCAGGCCCGCCACCTGCCGCACGTACGGCATCCGGTCGTCCGGCAGCGGCGTGGGCCGGAAGACGGTCACCATGGCCGCGGGCGAGCCCGCCAGCCGGCGTGGCAGCCACTCGTCCGTCAGCCACCGCAGCAGCGCGCCACAGCCCCGCGCGTCGGCCGCGTCGACGACCTCGACGACCAGTCCGGCGTACGGGTGGTCCAGGGCGTGGATGTCGCGCGGGCCGCGGGCGCCGTCCCGGTAGACGGTGGCCCGGTGGTCGTGGAAGGCCGTGAAGACGTGCGTACGGGCGTGATGGATCCGGCCGTCGGCGTTCAGCCGCCGGTTGATGGTGACGGTCCACCGCAGGTGGTCGTCGTAGCGCCCTTCGGTGATCCAGTACGTGGCGAGGTAGCAGCCGGCGGTGACGGGTCGGGCGACGGCGGACCGCGCGGGGTAGCGCAGGAGCTGGAGGTCGCGGGTGGCGACCCAGCGGCGGCCCGCGAAGATCCATGGCATCGCCATCGCGCCGGCCAGGTAGTGGTCGTCCTCGTACCAGCGGTTGTAGGCGTACTCGTGACCGGGATGCGGCTCGACCATGGTGATCAGCGCGTGCCCGGGGCGCACACCGTAGGGGCCGACGGAGGCCAGTTCGGCGTAGGTCCCGCTGCGGGTGTCCGGGGGCTCGGCCGTGCCGGGGTCGTGGGTCATGCCTCTCAGGTGTAGCTGACGTACCGTCAGTTGAGGAGGGGGGCGGCACGCCGAGTGCACACCGGTGGCTCCCCGGCGCGGCCGCCGACGCGGGGCCCGCGCGGCTGCCCTTCGTGACGCATCCGCCGGAGGAGATCCTGGGGGAAGGGGCCTGCGGCGGCCGGCGAAGGCGCTGTCGGCCGCACGGCTTTGGGGGCCCACGGCCGCAGGGGTCCCACGGCCGTCGGGGCCGCACCCCCATAGCGGCCGCTCGGCCATAGAGGCCCCACACCCATGGCCGGCGCGCCCCAAAGTACGTATCCTGACGGTCCGTCACATCCTGTCGCCAGGCGGCGCCTGCTCGCCGTCGGCGGTCGGCCCGGCCGGGAGGCGCGCATGCTGCTGCGGGACAAGGCCGTCGTCATCTCGGGCGTCGGCGCCGGGCTCGGCCATCAGGTGGCGCTGGCGTGCGTACGGGACGGCGCTTCGGTGGTGCTCGGCGCCCGTACGGAGTCCCGTCTGGCCGGGACGGCGGCGCAGGCCGATCCGTCGGGCGAACGCGTGGCCTGGCGGGTGACGGACATCGCGGACGAGGACCAGTGCGGCGCGCTGGCCGCGCTCGCCGTCGAGCGCTTCGGCGGCATCGACGCCCTCGTTCAGGTGGCCGCGCTCGACTCGCACTTCGGCGGGCTGGCGGACGCCGACTTCGACGCCTGGCAGCGGGTCGTGGACGTCAATCTCTTCGGCACGCTGCGCATGACGCGCGCCTGCCTGCCGTCGATGGCGGAGCGCGGCGGCGGATCGGTCGTGCTGATCGGCACCCAGTCGTCGGTCGCCGCGCCGTCCGAGGTGCGGCAGGCGGCGTACGCGGCGTCCAAGGGCGCGCTGGTCTCGGCGATGTACGCGCTCGCGCGGGAGCTGGGGCCGCGCCGGATTCGGGTCAACACCGTGCAGCCGGGCTGGATGTGGGGACCGCAGGTCGAGGCGTACGTGCGGTATGTGGCGCACACCGAGGACGTACCGGAGCGCGAGGTGCTGGACCGGCTCACCGCGCGGATGGCGCTGCCGGAGATGGCGACGGACGCCGATGTCGCCGAGACCGCGGTCTTCCTGGCGTCCGACCGGGCGCGGGCGATCACCGGCCAGTCGCTGCTGGTGAACGCCGGGGAGATCATGCGCTGACAGCGGGCAGGCGCCGCCCGCCCCCTTCCCCACGGGGCCCGCCCCGCGCCCCGAACCGCCGCCCTTCCGGCGCGTCCCCCCGCGCCCCGAACCGCCGCCCTTCCGGCGCGTCCCGCCGCGCCTCGCCCGGCGAAGTGTGTGCTCATCGTGGTGTCCGGCGGCCGTGCCCAGCGACTCCCCCAGAGGCCGAGGGACCGCTAAATCGTTCGCCTAGCTGTCAGTGGTTCACATCCTTGACCGTCGGCACCCTTGACCGGTCATCGCCATGGACGGTTCAATCCCCGAAGCCCCCGCTCGCGCACGGGGCACCGCCCCGCGGACCGTACGGCGAAGTGTCTTCCCGTTCACATGGCGGACCCCTGGAGGGGGCATGAACAGTCTCGACTGGGCCGTGCTCATCGGCTATTTCGGCGTGATGGTCGCGATCGGTGTGTGGTCCCACACACGCGTGGACGACGTGAGCGACTTCTTCACCGCCGGCGGCCGGATGCCCTGGTGGCTGTCCGGCATCTCGCACCACATGTCGGGCTACAGCGCGGTGATGTTCACCGGCTACGCGGGCATCGCCTACCAGTACGGCGTCACGTCCTACGTCACCTGGTCCTTCCCCATCGCGGTGGGCATCGCCATCGGGGCCCGGCTGTTCGCCGGGCGGCTGAACCGGCTGCGCTCACGGCTGCACGTCGCCTCGCCGCTGGAGTACCTCAAGAGCCGCTACAACCTGCCCACCCAGCAGGCGCTCGCCTGGTCCGGCGTACTGCTGAAGATCGTGGACGTGGGGGCCAAGTGGGCGGCGATCGCCACCCTGCTGTCCGTCTTCACCGGCCTCTCCCTCAACCAGGGCATCCTGATCACCGGCGTGGTCACCGGCGTCTACTGCACGGTCGGCGGCCTGTGGGCGGACGCGCTCACCGAACTCGGTCAGTTCGTGATCCAGTTGCTGGCGGGCGTGGCGATGCTGGTGACCGTTCTGGCCGAGCTGGGCGGCGTCGGCGCGCTGTGGACGGTGTGGGACCGGCTGCCCGACAGCCACGCCCGGCCGACGGTCGGGCCGTACACCCTGACGTTCCTGCTGGCGTACCTCTTCATCAAGACCTTCGAGTACAGCGGCGGCATGTGGAACCAGGCGCAGCGCTACATGGCCACCCGCAGCGCCCGCGAGGCGCGGCGTTCGGCGCGGCTGTCCGCGGCCCTGTGGTTCGTGTGGCCCGCGGTGCTCTTCTTTCCCATGTGGGTCGCGCCGCTGCTGGTCAAGGCGGAGAAGCCGGACGCCTCCGACTCGTACGCGCTGCTCACCGAGCACCTGCTGCCGCACGGCCTGCTCGGCCTCGTCATCGTCGGCTTCTTCTCGCACACGATGGCCATGTGCTCCTCCGACGCCAACGCCATCTCCGCCGTCTTCACCCGGGACATCGCGCCCGCGCTGCCGAAGCTGGGCGCGCGGGCCCGCACCTGGTCGCACCGGGCGGGCCTGCTGGCCGCGCGGCTGTCCACCGTCGCCTTCCTGGCCCTGTCGATGGCCGTCGCCACCCAGGTCAACTCGCCGACGTTCAAGGACATCATCACCGTCGTCATCAAGTGGGTGGCCGGTCTGGTGGGGCCGATCTCGATCCCGTTCCTGCTGGGCATGGTGCCGCGCTTCCGCAGGTCGGGGCCGACCGCGGCGCTGGTGTCCTGGGCGGCGGGCCTGTTCGCCTTCTGGCTGACCAACTACGGGCTGACCGGCGTCCGGCTCCAGATCCAGGTCGTCGCGCCGGTGGCCACCTCGCTGGTGCTGTACGTCCTGATCGGCTTCGTCAAGCCGGAGGACACCCCGGAGCGGGACGCGGTGCTCGCCCGTATCAACTCGGGTTCCGACGAGGACGACGACGGGAACGACGGCGGCACGGGTGGCGCGGGCGCCGCCGCCCGCACGACGGCCGGGCCGGTCGGCGGGCCCGGCCACCGTGCCACACCGCGCTGAACCGGACCGGTCCGGCGCGGCGGGCTACGCCGTGTAGCCGATCCGCTCGTAGATGATGTCGGCCATCCCCTGGGCCCCGAGGTTGGCCAGGGTCTTCTTGGCCGCGGTGATCTCGGGGAGCTGGTAGGTGGGCAGCACGCCCGCGATCCGCCATGCCTCCGCGTCGGCCTCGTTGACGGCCTCCAGGGCGGCCGCCCGGCCGGTGCTGCGGCTCGCCTTGTCCAGCAGGTCGTCCAGCTTCGCGCTGCCGGTCTTGGAGTCGTTGCCGCCGCCGTCGCGGGCGTAGGTACCGCTGGAGCCGGTCGCGGGGAACGGCGTGCGGGAGAAGCTGTAGGGCGCCACGTCGTAGTCGCCCGGGGTCAGGTACTTGTCGAAGAACTCGTTGACGGGCACCGTCCGGATGTCGAGCCGGACGCCTGCCTGAGCCCACATCTGGGTGAGGATGGTGGCCTCGTTCTTCGAGGCGGGCTGGCCGGTGGGGATCAGGAAGCGCAGCTTCAGTTCCTCGCCGCCTTTCTTGCGGACCGTGCCGTCCAGCTTCCAGCCGGCCTCGTCCAGCAGCCGGGCGGCGCCCTTCGGGTCGTACGTGCCGAGGTCCCCGGCGTTGTTCCGGTAGCCCTTCTGGCTGGGCACCAGGAAGTGGTTGTTCAGCGGCCGCGCCTCCCAGTTGAGGCCCTTGACGCTGGACTTCACGAGCGTCTCGCGGTCGGTGGCCTTGAACAGCGCCCGGCGCACCCTCGGGTCGCTGAGCTTCGGGCTCCTGCCGTTGAAGGTCAGGTGCCGGTAGTTGGGCCCGCCGGCTTCCCGGATCTCCCCCGTCTTCACACCGGACGCCTGCTTGAAGGCGGCCACTCCGGCGTTCAGGTCGAAGTAGTCGATCTCGCCGTTGGCGTAGGCGGCGGGCATCGACTCGGTCGTCATCGCATGGAAGACGATCTTGTCGAGTTTCGGCTTCTCACCCCACCACGCGGGGTCGGGGACGAGGGTGACGGTCTGCGCGGTCCGGTCGATGCCGCCGAGCTTGTACGCGTTGGCGGTGACCGGGATCCGGTTGAGGTAGCCGGTGGTGAAGCCCTTGGCGTCGGCCATGTACTTCGCCGGGTAGAGCGGGGTGTTGTTGGGCGCGCCGAACAGGGCACGCCAGTCCGCGTACGGCTTGCCGAAGGTCAGGACGGCCTCGTGGTCGTCCTTGCCCCGGCGTACGGACGCCACGTCCTCGTACCCCGCCGGGGAACCGACCTTGAACGCCGCGTCCTTGCGGCTCAGCGCCCGTACGTTGGCCGCCAGGTCCCGGTAGGTGACCGGGGTGCCGTCGGACCACTTCGCCCGGGGGTTCAGGTGGTACGTGACGACCTGCTTGCCGCCCTCCGTACGGCTGGCGGCGTCCAGCAGGAACGCCTTGTTGGGCACCTGCTCACCGTTGGGCGCCGAGTGCCACAGGGACGGCATCACGGCCTCGACGACGGCGTTGGTGGCGGCCTGGTTGCCGTCCGTCTCCATCTCGTTGAACTGCACCGGGAACTGGTCTATCGCCCAGTTCAGCGTGCCGCCCTGCTTGAGCTGCGCCGGGTCGGTCCGGTTGATGTCCAGCGCGGTGGTCTTCGGCGGCGGTTTCGGCCTGCCGTCCCCCCGCTCGTCGTCCGGCCCACCGCAAGCGGTCAGCGCCAAGGACGACACCACGGCGGTGGCGACGAGAGCGAGCGGCACTCTGGAGAGCTTCATTGCGAAGACGTTCCCTTTCTCGACTGGACTGACGAAAACACAGGGCGGGCGCAGTACGGGAGGTGTTCTTCAGCCTCCTCAGGGCGGTGCCGGGGCGGATGACGCGTAGTGGCAGGCGGCTTCGTGGCGGGGCGCGTGGGGGCGGGGTGCATGGGGGCGGGGTGCCTCGGGGCGGGACGCCTCGGGGCGGGGCGCTCCGGGGGGCGCTGGGCTGCGGTCCGGGGTCTGCCGGTCGGCTGTTCCGTCGCGGGGCGCGACGGGGCCCGGTTGCGGGTCCTGTTCCTGGCAGCGCCGCTGTTCCGGGGCGCCGAGCGTCGCGTAGAGCGGGCAGCGGCCGCGGAACCGGCAGCCCGACGGCACGTCCGCCGGGCTCGGGGGATCGCCGCCCAGCAGGACGCGGGTACGGGCGCGCTCCTTGCGCGGGTCGGGCAGCGGTACGGCGGACAGCAGGGCCCGCGTGTACGGGTGCGCGGGCGCAGCGAACACGTCCGCGGTGTCCCCCGACTCCACGATGCGGCCCAGGTACATGACCGCGACCCGGTCGGCGGTGTGCCGTACGACGGACAGGTCGTGGGCGACGAGCAGGTAACTCAGGCCGAGCCGGGCCTTCAGCTCGTCCAGCAGGTTCAACACACCGGCCTGCACGGACACGTCGAGCGCGGAGACCGGCTCGTCCAGCACCAGCAGCCGCGGCTCCAGCGCCAGGGCGCGCGCGACGGCGATGCGCTGGCGCTGGCCGCCGCTGAACTCGCGCGGGTAGCGGCCGGCGTCGGCGGCCGTCAGACCGACCGTCTCCAGCAGGGCGGGCACGCGGGCGGCGATCCGGTCCTTGGGCCAGCGGTGGGTGCGCAGCGGCTCGGCGAGGATGTCACCGGCCGGCATCCGCGGGTCGAGCGCGGCCGTCGGATCCTGGAAGACGATCTGGAGGTCACGGCGCAGGCTCCGGCGCGCGGCGCGGTCCAGTTCCCGTACGTCCCGGCCGAAGAGGCGGACGGTGCCCGCCTGCCCGGCCGCCAGGTCCATGACCTCCATCAGGGTGGTGGTCTTGCCGCACCCGGACTCACCGACCAGGGCGAGCGTCTCCCCTTCCCGTACGACGAGACTGATCCCGTCCACGGCCCGCACGGTGCCGATGGTGCGCTTGACGAAAGTCCCCCGGGTGAGCGGGAAGTGCTTGACGAGCCCGTCGATCTCCAGGAGGGCGGGGGGTGTGGGCGGGGCGGGTGGTGTGGTTCCCGCTCGCCCCCCTTGGGTAACCCCCGGCTGGGGGGACGGGGGCGTTCGATTCGCCCCTGTAGGCGCGCGATCCGCGCGGGCCGGGCCTGGCCACGCGAGTGTGGCCTCCGCGTCGGGGGGCCTGCCGGAGGACGCGTCGGAGGGCGTGCCGGGGCCGGACGGCGCGGTTCGCGCTCGCCCCCCTTGGGTAACCCCCTGCTGGGGGGACAGGGGCGTTCGATTCGCCCCCATAGGCGCGCGATCCGCACAGCCAGGCTCCGCCCCCGCAGCCTCTTCCCCAGCCCCCGCAGCCGCTCCCTCAGCCCCCACACCCCCCTCCGCATGCCCCTCCCCCACCCCCGCGAAGATTCCCGCCCGCGGCAGCGCCCCCCGCGCGATCTCCTCGCCGCGGTGGCAGGCGGCGGAGTGGGTGGTGCCCACGGCCGGGGCCGGGGCGGGTTCCGTCTCGTGGCAACGGGCCACGGCGACGGGGCAGCGTGGGGCGAACGGGCAGCCGGGCGGGAGTGCCGTCAGGGGCGGCGGGGTGCCGTGTACGGGCACCAGGGGCGCGTCCGAGGGCCTGTCCAGCCGGGGAGTGGCGCCCAGCAGGCCGACGGTGTACGGCATCCGGGGCCGGTAGTAGATCGCGTCGACCGTGCCGGCTTCCACCGGCCGCCCCGCGTACATGACCTGCACCCGGTCCGCGAACCCGGCGACCACGCCCAGGTCGTGGGTGATCAGGACGACCGCGGCGCCGGTCACCTCCCTGGCGGTCCGCAGGACGTCCAGGACCTGCGCCTGGATGGTGACGTCCAGGGCGGTGGTCGGCTCGTCCGCGACGATGACCTTCGGGTCGTTGGCGATGGCCATGGCGATCACCGCGCGCTGCCGCATCCCGCCGGAGAACTCGTGCGGGAAGGCGTCGGCGCGGCGGTGCGGATCGGGAATGCCGACGAGGCCGAGGAGTTCGACGGCGCGGGTCCGCGCGGCCTTGCGGCCGAGGTCCTGGTGGACGCGGAGTGCCTCGACGAGCTGGCTGCCGACGCTGTAGACGGGCGTGAGGGCGGACAGCGGGTCCTGGAAGACCATGCTGATGCCGTTGCCGCGGATCCTGGACAGCGCGACGTCGTCGAGGCCGGTCAGTTCCCGGCCGTCCAGTTCGACGGAGCCCCGTACCTCGGCGCCGTCCGGGAGCAGCCCGAGGACGGCCTGCGCGGCGGCGGACTTGCCCGCGCCGGACTCCCCGACGATGCCGAGCACCTCGCCGGGCCGTACGGCGTAGCTCAGACCGCGTACGGCGTGTACGGGGCCGCTCTCGCCGGGGAAGGTGACGTGCAGGTCGGTGACCCGGAGGGCGGCGCGTGCGGCCGTGGGATCGGGGTGCTGTCCGGTCACCGGCGCCCTTCCGTGGGCGCGCCGCCGACCGTACGGGGCCCGCGCCGCGTACGCCGCTTGGCACGGGCCTGCGCTCCCGCCGCTTCGGGGTCGAGCGCGTCCCGCAGCCCGTCGCCGATGAAGGCGAGGGCGACGCCGATGAGCACCAGGCAGCCGGCGGGGAAGAAGAACAGCCACGGGTAGCTCGCGGCCATGTTGGTGTGGTCGGCGATGACCGTGCCGAGCGACACGTCCGGCGGCTGCACCCCGAATCCGAAGTACGACAGCCCGCTCTCCCCGATGACCGCGGCCCCGGCCTGGACGACCGCGTCGATGATCAGCAGGGAGGCCATGTTGGGCAGGATGTGCCGGAAGACGATCACCGGCCCGGGTACCCCCAGGTACCGGGCGGCCTTGACGTATGCGCGTTCCTTGAGCGTGAGCGTCACGCTGCGGACCACCCGCCCGGTGATCATCCAACTGAAGGCGGCCAGCAGCACGACGAAGACCGGCCAGCCGGAGCCGCGCACGAGCGGCGACAGGACGGCGACGACCAGGAACGCCGGCATCACCAGCAGCAGGTCGACACACCCCGTCAGGACGCGGTCGGTCCAGCCGCCGAAGTACCCGGCGAAGGCGCCCACCACGGCCGACAGGAAGGTGCACAGCACGCCCGCGAGGAGGGCGATGACGAGGGACTTCTGGAGTCCGCGCAGGGTGAGCGCGTACAGGTCCAGGCCGCTCTGGGTGGTGCCCCACCAGTGGTCGGCGGACGGGCCGGACAGGAAGTTGAGGAAGTCGTGGGTGCGGTGGTCCCAGGGGCTCAGCAGCGGGCCGGCGTACGCGGCGAGGAAGAGCAGGACGAGCAGCGCCAGCCCGGCCGACGCGAGCCGGTTGCGCGCGAAGCGGCGCGCGGTGAGGCGGGCGCGTGACGGGCGGGGGTGGCCGGGCGTGCAGTGCTGTGACGGGCCGGGCCGTGACGGGCCGGGCTGTGACGGGCCGGGCTGCGTCGTGTGGTGCCGCGCCGTGCGGCGGTCGCGGTCCCGTGGCGTACGGCCGGTCCGCGCCGTGCGGCCGGCGCCCGCGTGACGCATCACCGCACCCGTACGCGGGGGTCCAGGGCCGCGTACAGGAGGTCCGAGAGCAGTCCGGCGGCCAGCACCAGTACGGCGGTGAACAGGCCCACCGCGGCGACCGCGTTGACGTCCTGTCCGGCGACCGCGTCGACGAGCAGTTCGCCCATGCCGTGCCAGCCGAAGGTCTTCTCGACGAACGTGGCGCCGGCGAAGAGCAGCACGATGTTGTAGACCAAGAGCGGGACGACCGGGAGGACGGCCGTGCGCAGTCCGTGCCGTATCAGCGCGGTACGGCGGCGCAGGCCCTTGGCGCGGGCGGTGCGCAGGAAGTCGGCGCCGAGCACGTCCAGCATGGTGTTGCGCTGGTAGCGGCTGTAGAGGGCGACCTGCACGATGATCAGGGTCAGGGCGGGCAGCAGCATGTGCTGGGCGCGGTTGAGGAGTGCGGCGGGGTCCCAGCGGCCGGCGTACTGCGCGTCGTACTCGCCGAGGACTTTGATGGTCTGCGTGCCGTCGTTGAGGGCGGTGGCCCCGATCTTCAGCGCGACGCCGACCACGAACACCGGCATGGCCAGTACGAAGAACGAGGCGAGGGTGGAGAACCGGTCGAAAAACCGGTACTGGCGGATCGCGCCGTACGCGCCGACGGCGACACCGAGGGCCGAGCCGACGAAGGTGGCCAGGAGCAGCAGCCGGGTGCTGACACCGACCCGGCGGCCGAAGTCGTCGTTGAGCGAGTCGCCGGAGACGGTCCGGCCGAGGTCGCCGTGGACGAGGTCACCGGCCCAGCGTGCGAAGCGGGTCATCACCGGGGTGTCCGGGTTCATGTTGACGTCGTCGAGGGTCCGGGTGACGGAGGCCTCGGGCAGCGGCGGGTTGCGGTTCTCGAACCGGGCGCGCGGGTTCAGACTCAGCCCGGCGAGGACGTACGTCAGGGACGCCGCCACGGCCACCAGGACCAGATAGCCGGCCAGCCTGCGCAGCAGGTAGCGGCCCATGGTCTCGTCCCCCCTCGTACGCTTGCGGTACGGGCCGCCCCCGGCCCTCTGGGCTGTTCTCGCATGCGCGGGGCGGGTTTGTCGACCAAGTCTCCCCCAAAGCGGGACAATGCGAACGGCCTTGGCGCGCAGGTGACTTCACGTCCGACGCACACGCCGTACGGGTGCACGGGCGTACCCGCATACGGGTATACGGGGGCGCGGCACATCCGTCCCTCGGCAGGGTCACGCGCGCGGGTACCGCTCCAGCCACCCCGGCGCGGAGTTCCCCGGCCCGTGCAGCGCCGGGCCCTGCGTCATCTCCATGGCGAAGTCGTCGGCGAGCTGGAGGATCGTCGCCCGGCCCTCCACCTCGGCCAGCCACCCGGGCGGCAGCGCCGTCTCGCCGTGCAGCGTGCCCAGGAGGTTGCCGCAGATGGCGCCGGTCGAGTCGCTGTCACCGCCGTGGTTGACCGCCAGCAGCAGCCCGTGCCGGACGTCCTCGGCGACCAGCGCGCAGTACACGCCGATCGCCAGGGCCTCCTCGGCCGTCCAGCCCTCGCCCAACGACTCCACGCGGGCGGGCGTCGGCATGCCCTGCCGTACGGCGCCCAGCGCCCCCTTGAGCGCGTCACCGGTCTCCTCGTGGCCGGGCCGGGTGGCCAGGTGGGCCAGGGCCTTCTGCACGGCACCGTCCAGGTCCTCACCCCGGGCCAGCGAGTGGGTGATCACCGCCAGGGCGCCGGCCGCGAGGCAGCCGGTCGGGTGGCCGTGCGTCTGGGCGGCGCACTCGACGGCGAGCTGGAAGACGAGCTGCGGCTCCCAGCCGACCAGCAGCCCGAACGGCGCCGAGCGCATCACCGCGCCGCACCCCTTGGAGCCCGGGTTCTTGGGCTTGTCCAGCGTGCCCATCACCTCGTCACCGAGCCCGGACAGGCAGGCCCGGCCGGGCGCCCGCCGCGCGTACAGCCATTCCTCGCGCGCGAGCCAGCCGTCGTCCTTCCGGCGCTCGTCGGGGCCCCAGTCGCGCTGGGTGGCGGCCCAGCGCAGGTAGGCGCGGTGCACGTCGGTGGGCGGGTGCCAGGCGCCGGTGTCGCGCCGCACCTGGGCCCGGATCAGTCCGTCGACGGTGAACAGGGTCATCTGCGTGTCGTCGGTGACCCTGCCACGCCGCCCGAAGGCCGGTACGTAGTCCGTCACACCGTCCTGGCCGTGCGCCGCGCGGATCGCGTCCAGCGAGTCGAACTCGATGCCCGCGCCGAGCGCGTCACCGATCGCCCCGCCCAGCAGGCAGCCGCGTACCCGGCTGCGGAAGTCCTGCTGTTCGGCCCGGCCCCAGATGGCCGTGCCGCCTGCCGCTGCGCTCACTTCGGTCCCTCCCCGTGGCCCACCACTTCCCTTACGGGGCCCTTACGCTCCCCCTGCCGCAGCACTGTAATCGACCATGAACAGTCAACTCCGGGCAAGGAGCGCTATGCCACCGGTCACCCCGGTGGCGGCTTTTGATCACTACGTCCCCGATCAGCACAGTCGTGCCCGCCGCGCACCGAGGTCATACGACCGGGCCGCCGTGGGAATGCTCCCCGCATGCCCGACTTCGAGTGGGACCGCACCGCCATGGCCACCGTGGCCTGCGCCCTGGCCGGTGACAGCGACGGTGCCGTGGAACTCCTCCGGCCGCTCTCCCAGCGCGACGTGTGCCAGATCACCGTCCGGCTGGCCGCGATGGCGGCCGACGCGCTCATCTCCGCCGCCGAGGACACCGGCGGCGACCGCGCGGAAGCGCTGGCGCAGTGGCAGCAGTGCATCCTCCAGCACGAGGCGGAGGCGGAGACCGGGGACGGATGAGGGACCGGCGGAGCCGGTCACGGCATGGCGGGCCGATGGAGCCGGTCACGGCGCGGCGGGGCGGCGGAGCCGGTCACAGGCTCGCGCAGGCGGCTTCCGCCATCCGTCGCAGGAGTACGCGGTGGATCGCCTCGAACCGGCCGGTGACCGTTGCGTCCCGTTCCGTCCACAGTGCCGCCAGGTCCCGCAGCCCGAACTCCGCCTCGGCCGTGCGCTCCCAGGGCGTGCCGTCGCCGAGCAGCCCGGCGAGCGTGGTCCGCGCGCCCGTCCAGTCGGCGAGGGCGCACCGGCTGACGAGCGCGACGGCGGCGGGGCCCGTGAAGCCGTCACCGTCCGTCGGCCGGGCCTCCGCGTCCCGCAGCGCCTCCCAGGCGGGCGCGGATGCCCGTACCCCGCGCTCTGCGGCGGTGAGCAGCGCGGACTCGTACCGGACCAGCAGGTCGTCCGGTGCGGCGGCGGAGGCCGCCTCGACGGCTTCGCGCGCCGCGTCCAGCCGTCCCGCCCGGCGCAGGCATCCGGCGCGCGCGGCCAGGAAGACGGCCCGGGGACCGTCCGGCGCCTCCGGCGCGGCGGTCCGGCCGCAGCCGGCGAGGGCCCGGTCGTAGTCGGCGAGGGCTTCGTCCTCCGCGCCCAGGAGCTGATGCGCCTTGGCGCGGCGGGCGTGGAGCCAGGGATCGGCCGGCCCGAGGGCGGCCACCCGGCCGAAGTCCGCCACCGCCTCCGCGAGCCGCCCCGCGAGGAGGGCGACCCGCCCGCGGGCCCCGGCGGCCCAGGCGTACGACGGGTTGACGGCCAGCGCCCGGTCGAACTCCGCCAGCGCCTGCGGGTACCGGCCCATCGCGCGGTAGGTCATGCCCCTCTCGGCCATCGCCCAGGCGTAGTCCGGGTGCAGCTCGATGGCGTGTGCCAGCACCGCCAGGGCCTCCTCGTGGCGCCCCAGGTGGCGCAGGCAGACAGCGCGGCTGCCGTGCGCCGGGGGGTAGCGCGGATCGAGTTCCAGTGGCCGGTCGAACGCGGCCAGCGCTTCCTCGTACCGGCCCATGAGGCGGTTGACCTCGCCGAGGTGGAAGGCCGCGGAGACCGAGCCCGGGTCGAGTTCCAGGGCACGGGCGAAGTCCTGGACGGCGGGCTCGAAGTCGCGCCGGTACCGGTGGGTCAGCCCCCGGCCCACGAGCGCGTGGACGTCGTCCGGCGCCAGCTCCAGGCACCGGCCGAAGTCGGCGAACGCCTGCTGCCAGTTCTCGGCCTTGCGGTGTTCGCGGCCGCGCAGGCGGTGGATCAGTACCTGTTCCGGCAGGTCGAGGCCGGGCCGGGCGAGCAGCACGGTGAGCGCCTGCGCCGGCCCTTCCGGCCCGTCGAGCGCGGCCGTCAACCGCGCGCCCCAGTCCCGGGCTTCCGGTGCGTCCGCGTCCTTCCCCGCCTGCCGTACGGTCTCCGCGACCAGCCGTACGGCGGGCGGCTCGTACTGGGCGGTGCGGGTGACCTCGGACAGGGCCTCGGCCAGGAACACCCGCGGGTCGGCGCACAGCGCGTGGTAGATCTCCCGCAGCCGGAACTCGCGCCACCGCCCGTCCCGGCGGCACTCGGCCGGCCCCCGGTCGCCCGCGCACTCCTCCCGCCACCGCCGCGCCGCGGCCGCCAGCCGCCCGTGCCGCTCGGCCCAGACGCGCGGCGAGCGGCGGCGCTGGAGGCGCAGCATCGCCGTACGTACCACCTCGTGGTACTGCCACCGGCCGCCGCGGCCGGTGACGAACGGCAGCGCGCACAGCCATCCGAAGTGGTCGGCGGCCGCGGCGTCGACCGCCTCCCGGTACACGTCCTCGTCCAGGTGGCGCGGCAGGGCTGCCGCCAGCGCGGCTTCTCTCCGTACGGGGTCGGTCTCCCACTTCAGGAAACGTTCGACGGCGGTGTCGCTGGGGTCGTCGACCGCCTCCGCCGCGTGCGGCCGGTTCTCGGCCAGGGTGGACACCAGGACCGGCAGGCGGCCGGTCAGCCGCAGGATCACCTCGACGGTCTCCGCGTCGGTGATGTCCCGGGCCGCCAGGAACCGCCGGGCCTCGGCCTCCGTGAAGGCGTCCAGCGGTACGTCCGTGACGTGGTCGAGGTGGTCGGCCCAGCAGCTCGGGTCCAGCGCGTCCCGGCCGGAGAGGGTGACCATGACGTTCGGCGCGAGCGGGCCGTAGCGGTCGCTGAAGAGGACGTCGCGCAGCCAGGTGTCCAGGAGCGGGCCGGTCGCCTCGTGGGTGTCGAAGAAGAGCGCCAGTACGGGCACGGTGTCGGCGGCCTCGCCCAGCTCCCGCACGAAGACCGGGGTCAGCACCTCGACCGGGGACAGCACCAGCCGTACGTCGTCGTGATTGCGCAGCCGGGCGCCGATGCGGCCGCGCAGCCGGTCGGTGCCCCGGGCGAGCTGGGTGGTGTCCATCGCGCCGGCGAGGGGCCCGGCGCCCGGGATCAGGCCCATGCCCGCCACTCCCGCCCGGGCGATGAGCATGCTGCCGGGCGAGGGCGGCGCCTCGCCGCCCGGTTCGTCCGGCCCGGCGAGCGCCGCCTCGGCCTCGTGCCGCCGCTCCCGGTAGGTGGCCAGCAGCTTGTCGAAGGACTTCAGCGGGCTGCCCTGGCGGCCCAGCCGGGCACTGATCTCGGCCATCGCCTCGGGGACGCCGTGCACCGACTCGTCGGTGTACACGGTCAGCGCGCCCCGCTCGCGTGCCATCTGCTCGAAGCGCTGCACCAGGGAGGTCTTTCCGACGCCCCCTTGACCGCGCAGGTGGTGCAGGAACCGGAAGTCCGGGTCGGCCGGGTCCCGGGCGAGGTTGGCGCGGAACGCGGCCAGTTCGCCGTCGCGGCCGACGAAGCCGTCCCCGCGCCGGGCCCGGATCAGCTCTTGCCGCGACAGCCGTCCGCGGTGCACCGCTCACCTCCCGGCCCGCGTCCCCCGGCGGGCTCCTGAGGCGTAACCGTAGCGCCACGCCGGCGCTCCGCGTAGCGCCCCGGCCGCCGTGGGGACCCGCGTCACCGCCCCGGCCGGGCGCTCCGGCCGGGGTCATGACACGGGCTCCTACTCCACCACCGGCAGCAACTCCGGCAGATGCCCGTCCGATGCCAGCGCCGCCGCCTCGCGCTCCGGGGGGACCGGCCCGTACGACGTCGTGCGGGCGCGCGACGGGCGGCCCGCGGCGTCCGCGATGGCGACCAGGTCCCGGATGGAGCGGTAGGACCCGTAACTGGAGCCCGCCATGCGGGAGATGGTCTCCTCCATCAGGGTGCCGCCGAGGTCGTTGGCGCCGGAGCGGAGCATCTCGGCGGCGCCTTCGGTGCCCAGCTTGACCCAGCTCGTCTGGATGTTGGGGATGTGCGGGTGGAGCAGGACGCGCGCCATGGCCGTGACGGCGCGGTTGTCGCGGGTGGTCGGGCCGGGCCGGGCGATGCCGGCCAGGTAGACGGGCGCGTTGGTGTGGATGAACGGCAGTGTCACGAACTCCGTGAAGCCGCCGGTCTCCTGCTGGATCTCCGCCAGCAGCCGCAGATGGCCGAGCCAGTGCCGGGGCTGGTCGACATGGCCGTACATCATCGTGGAGGACGAGCGCAGGCCCAGCTCGTGGGCGGTCTTGATGACCTCGACCCAGGTGGCGGTGGGCAGCTTGCCCTTGGTCAGCACCCAGCGGACCTCGTCGTCGAGGATCTCGGCGGCGGTGCCGGGGATGCTGTCCAGCCCGGCGGCCTTGGCCTCGCCCAGCCACTCGCGGATGGACAGTCCGGTGCGGGACGCGCCGTTGACGACCTCCATCGGCGAGAAGGCGTGGACGTGCATGCCGGGGACGCGTTCCTTGACCGCGCGCGCGATGTCGAAGTACGCGGTGCCGGGCAGGTCGGGGTGGATGCCGCCCTGCATGCAGACCTCGACCGCGCCGACGTCCCACGCCTGCTGGGCGCGGTCGGCGACCTGGGAGAGGGAGAGGGTGTAGGCGTCGGCGTCCGTACGGCGCTGGGCGAAGGCGCAGAAACGGCAGCCGGTGTAGCAGACGTTGGTGAAGTTGATGTTGCGGGTGACGATGTACGTGACGTCGTCGCCGACCGTGGCGCGGCGCAGGTCGTCGGCGATGCCGCACAGCGCGTCCAGCGCCGGGCCGTCGGCGTGCAGCAGGGCCAGCGCCTCGGCGTCGGTGAGCTTGGTGGGGTCGTCGGCGGCCCGCGCCAGGGCGGCACGGACGTCCGTGTCGATCCGCTCGGGCGCCATGCCGGGGGCGGCGGCCTCGCGCAGCGCGTCCCAGTCGCCGTACACCTCGTCGAAGTCGTCGCGCCGGTCGGTGGTGCGGCCGTCCGTGTCGATGGTGCGGTGCAGGTCCGTACGGCCCGCTCCGCTCATGGAGAAGCCTTCGTCGGGCTCCTGCCAGGGGCGGCCCTCGACCTTCGCGTCCGGGCGGGCGAGGCCGGTCTCCGGGTCGGCCAGGGCGCGGACGTGCGGCAGCAGGCGCGGGTCCAGCCAGGGCTCGCCGCGCTGGACGTACTCCGGGTAGACGGCGAGCCGCTCGCGCAGCTCGAAGCCGGCGGCGGCGGACTTCTCGGCCAGCTCCTCGATCCGGGGCCAGGGCCGCTCGGGGTTGACGTGGTCGGGCGTCACCGGGGAGACGCCGCCCCAGTCGTCGATGCCCGCGTCGATGAGCAGCGCGTACTCGGAGTCGACCAGGTTGGGCGGCGCCTGGAGGCAGCCGGACGGCCCCAGGATGAGCCGGGCGACGGCGACCGTGGCCGCGAGGTCCGCCAGCTCCGCGTCGGGCATGCCGCGCATCGCCGTGTCCGGCTTGGCGCGGAAGTTCTGCACGATGACTTCTTGGATGCCGTGGTAGGCGCGCTGCACCTTGCGCAGCGCGAACAGCGACTCGGCGCGCTCCTCGTGCGTCTCGCCGATGCCGATGAGCAGCCCGCTGGTGAACGGCACGTTGGAGCGCCCGGCGTCCTCCAGGACGCGCAGCCGGACGGCCGGTTCCTTGTCGGGGGAGCCGTGGTGCGGGCCGCCGGGCTCGCTCCACAGGCGCTCGGCGGTGGTCTCCAGCATCATGCCCATCGACGGGGCGACCGGCTTGAGGGTCTGGAAGTCCGTCCAGGACAGCACGCCCGGGTTGAGGTGGGGCAGCAGTCCCGTCTCCTCCAGGATGCGGATCGCGATCGACCGTACGTACGCGATGGTCGAGTCGTACCCCTCGGCCTCCAGCCACTCGCGCGCCTCGGGCCAGCGGTCCTCCGGCTTGTCGCCGAGCGTGATCAGCGCTTCCTTGCAGCCCAGTTCGGCGCCGCGGCGGGCGATGTCCAGCACCTCGTCCGGGGACATGAACATGCCGTGGCCGGCGCGGCGCAGCTTGCCGGGGACGGTGGCGAAGGTGCAGTAGTGACACTTGTCCCGGCACAGGCGGGTGAGCGGGATGAACACGCTTTTGGAGTACGTGATGACACCGGGCCGGCCGGCGGCCGCCAGGCCGGCGTCGCGCACCCGGGCGGCGGACGCACACAGGTCCCGCAGGTCGTCGCCGCGCGCCTGGAGCAGCACCGCGGCCTCGGCGACGTCGAGCGCGACGCCGTCGCGGGCGCGCTTGAGGGCGCGGCGCATGGCGTTGGCGGTGGGGGCGGTGGCGGAGGAGGGCGTGCCGGTGGGGACCGCCACCCGGTCCGTCCCCTGCCCGGGTACCTGCGCGCTGCTAGTCATCCAACGAGCATACGAGCGACCACCGACAGCGCCGCCGACCGGATGGCCTGCGACGGTG
This sequence comes from Streptomyces sp. NPDC018045, assembly GCF_044327445.1. Classification (NCBI taxonomy): domain Bacteria; kingdom Bacillati; phylum Actinomycetota; class Actinomycetes; order Kitasatosporales; family Streptomycetaceae; genus Streptomyces; species Streptomyces sp. NPDC018045. The sequence continues at coordinate 318,618 of NZ_JBIRFL010000005.1, read as the reverse complement.
TGCCACTGATCACGTCAGGCGGAGGTTCCCTCCGGAGCCGCGGCGGGCAGCCTGGGCGGGCGGAGTCCGGCCGTACGGAGGCACAGCGCTCCCCCGTGCCGGGAACCGGTCCCGCCCTCGGAGCCAGTGCCTCACCTCAGAGCCGGAACCTCACCACAGCACCCGTGCCTCTCCCCGGATCCGGCGCCTCACCACAGGTCGGCGCCTCATCTCAGAGCCCGTGACTCACAAATACTGCGCGTACTCGTCCAGCGTCCGCAGCACCTCCGCCTCCTCCGCCGACGGCAGCCCCACGACGACCTCCGCCAGCCCCAAGTCCCGCAGTTTCGCCAGCTTCCCGGCCGACGGCTGCACCGCGTACGGCACCACGACCGGCTCACCGCTCCGGCCCGCGTCCGTCCACGCCTGCCGCAGGGCCGGCAGCGCCTCCGCGAGTCCCGCGCCGCCGATCGGCAGCCAGCCGTCCGCGTACTCCGCGATGCCCGCGAAGAGCCGGGGTCCCGGCGCGCCGCCGACCAGCGTGCGCGGCGCACCCTTGACCGGCTTCGGGTGCGCCAGGCTGGCCCGTACGGAGGCGAACCGGCCCTGGTAGGCGGTCGGCTCGTCCGCCCACAGGGCCCGCATCAGCAGCATCCGTTCCCGCACCAGTTCACGCCGGGTCGGCCAGTCGACCCCGTGGTCGGCCGCCTCCTCCACGTTCCAGCCGTACCCCACGCCCAGCGTGAACCGCCCGCCCGACAAAAAGTCCAGCGTGGCGACCTGCTTGGCCAGCGCGATCGGGTCGTGCTGGGCGACGAGGGTGACGCCGGTGGCGACCGTCAGCCGTTCGGTGACGGCGGCGGCCTGGCCCAGGGCCACGAACGGGTCGAGGGTGCGCCCGTACTCACGGGGCAGCGGCTCGCCCATGGGGGCGGGCGTGTCACGGCTGGCCGGGATGTGGGTGTGCTCGGGGAGATAGAGCCCGGCGAAACCGCGCTGCTCCAGTTCCCGGGCCAGCCGGTCGGGCCGGACGGTCTCGTCGGTCAGGAAGATGGTGGTCGAGATCCGCATACTGGGCGTACCTCCGCGTCGGCAGTGCTCCCTTCCTACCCCCGGGAAAGGGCAGCGTCCATGAGGCGCCGGTGCGGTGGCCGCCGAACGCGCCACACGAGAGCGTCTCTGCCCCGCCCCCTTCCCTTGACCGCCCGTTCACGCCTCAATACGAGAGTTCGCCACGCCGATTTCCTCACACCGACCCCGAAAGCGGTGCCCCATGTGCGACGACGACAGAACCAGCGGTCCGTTCGGGCGCCGCGCCCTCCTGATGACGGGAGCCGCCGCGGCGCTTACGGTGAACGGTGTGAGCTTCGCGGCGGCCGACGACGGCGGCGGGCCCGCGCAGGGCGCCGCCCGCACCGGCGAGGAGACCCGCAAGGTCACCGGCCGGCTGCCCACCGGCGCCCCCGACTACGTCCACCTCCCCGTGGAAGTCCCGCACGGCGTACGCGAGATCGCCGTCTCCTACACCTACGACCGGCCCGCCACCCCGCCCGGCACCGCGGGCAACGCCTGCGACATCGGCATCTTCGACGAGCGCGGTACGGACCTGGGCGGGCGCGGCTTCCGTGGGTGGTCGGGTGGCGCCCGTACGGAATTCTTCCTGCGCGCCGACGACGCCACGCCCGGCTATCTCCCCGGCCCCGTCAACCCGGGCACCTGGCACGTCGTCCTCGGCCCGTACACCGTCGCCCCGCAGGGCCTCACCTATGAAGTGACCATCACCCTCCGCCACGGCCCCCGGGGCACCCCCCGCACCCCCACCTACCCACCCCAACGCGCCAAGGGCCGCGGCCGTTCCTGGTACCGGGGCGACAACCACCTCCACTCCGTCCACTCCGACGGCAAGCGCACCCCCGCCCAGATCGCCGCCCTGGCCCGCGCCGCCGGCCTGGACTTCCTCACCACCACCGAGCACAACACCACCGCCGCACACTCCGCCTGGGACGGACTGTGGGGCGATGACCTGCTCATCCTCACCGGCGAGGAGGTCACCACCCGCAACGGCCACGTGGTGGCGATGGGCACCGACCCCGGCGTCTTCATCGACTGGCGCTACCGTGCCCGCGACGGCGCCTTCCCCCGCTTCGCCCGCCGCATCCACCGCGCGGGCGGCCTGGTCGTCCCGGCCCACCCGCACGCCACCTGCATCGGCTGCAACTGGAAGTTCGGCTACGCCGAGGCGGACGCGGTGGAGATCTGGAACGGCCCCTTCACCCTCGACGACGAGGTGGCCGTCGCCGAGTGGGACAACGCCCTCGTCACCCACGCCCACGGCCGGGGCCGCTTCCTCCCCGGCGTCGGCCACAGCGACGCCCACCGCGACCCGGACGTGATCGGCCTCCCCCAGACCGTCGTGCTCGCCGACGACCTCTCCCGCGACGCGATCCTCGACGGCATCCGGGCGGGCCGCGCCTACCTCGCCGAATCCTCCGCCCTCACCCTCACCTTCACCGCCACCGGCCCCCAGGGCCAACACGCCACCATCGGCGGCCGCCTCCCCGTTCCCGCCTCCACCCCGGTCACCCTCCGCCTCCACGTCACCGGCGCACCCCCCGACAGCAGCATCCGCTTCCTCACCGACCAGGGCCGGCTCTTCACCACCCCCCTCCCCACCTCAGGCACCGCCACCTGGCACACCACCCCGGCGAACGCCGCCTACGTCCGCGCGGAGGTCCGCCATCCGCCCACCGCCCCCGGCGCCCCGGGGCCGATGGCGGCCATGACGAATCCGGTGTTCCTGGGGCGGGCTTGATCTCGGGGATCACGAAGCCGCTGCGGAGACCGCGCTTCCCGAGGCGGATTCCCGGCGCGAATCGATCGGCGGCTACGACGCCTCGGCGTACCTCTTCCACATCGCGCACATGCTGGACGAGTTCAAGGACCTGACCGGCTCGATCAAGGCCCTGACCAGCTTCCTGAAGGCGCAATCCGGCCAGGAACGCCAGGGCCGTGTCCACTCCCACGCCCTCCTGGCCCAGCGGCACGGGTGGTCGCGGAGATGAAGTCCTGAGCGCGGCGACCCCACCACACAGCCCCCTGCTCCCACTGAACACCGCTCAGCCCGCCGGCGGTGGCGGCAGGGTGTTCACGGGCGGTAGACCGTGCCGGGCTGTGGGGTGGCCGGTGCCAGCAGGTGGGGGACCGTGACGAAGGTGTAGCCCCGGTGGCGGAGTTCGGTGATGATGTCCGGCACGGCGGGGATGGTTCCCGCGTAGCGCTCGTGCAGCAGGATGATTCCGTCGCGTTCGGTCTGGGCGAGGACTCGCTTCTTGATCAGAGCGGTGTCGGTGGTCCGGTAGTCCTTGGCGGTGACACTCCACAGGATCTGTGACAGGCCCAGTTTCTTCAGGACGTCGGATACGCGGTCGTTGGTGGCGCCGCCCGGCGGGCGTATCAGGGTCGGGTAGTGGCCCGTTATCTTCCTGACGTCCTCCTGGACCGGGGCGGTCTCGTCGCGGATCTGGTCGGGGGTGAGTGCGGTGAGGTCTTCGTGCGACCAGGTGTGGTTGGCGATCTCGTGGCCCTCGTCGGCCATCCGGCGCACGGTGTCCGGGTAGGTGTCGGTGTGGCCCTTTCCCTGGAGGAAGAAGGTGGCCGGCACCTTCTCCCGCCGGAGGAGGTCCAGCAGTTTCGGGGTCGGTTCGCTGGGGCCGCCGTCGAAGGTGAGCGCGACGCACTTGTCGGTGCGGCAGTCGACCGGCTGGAGGCGTTCGGCGTCCTGCTTCGTCCCTTCCCGGGCTTCCGCGGGGGAGACGACACCGGTCAGGGTGCTACAGCCGGCGAGGACCGTGAGGGTGACGGCGGCGAGCAGTGGCGCGCCCGCCCTTCTCGCACGTCGGGCGGCGGCGGAATTCCCGGAACAGATCATGAAAGGAACGGTAGGGAGCGGAATGCTGCTGCGGCTTCGGCGGAAGGTCGGTAATGGGTGGGGCGACGGAGCCAAAGGATGAGCCGCGGTGGTGGAATTCATTTCGTGGCATTCACTTGGGTGGGGGGAGGGCTTTTGCTGGTGCGGAGTATTGCGCCGGTGGTGGGAGCAGGTACCGGGCAGTGGAAAGTGGGCCCTTACGGGAACGCGACGGCGCAAGATCGGCATGTTCGGCGACGAGGTGACGAAAGGATGAGTCAGGGGGAGGTGGCACATACTTAGGTACCGGGAGGCAGGCACGTACTTAGGTAGGGGAATAGACGTGTGCGTAATCCCGCCGCCGTCCTGAGCGGATGCCGGGACGCCGAAGACGTATGCTTTACGGCTGTGAGCTGGAAAGCGATGGACCCTGCCCGGCGCAGCCGAATCATCGACGCACTGGCCGTCGTCGGGGCCGCCGCCCTTTCGGTGGCCGCGGGCTACGCGAATTCCGCGGCCGCGGGCGACCCGAAGGGCGTATGGCTGCATCCGGGGCTCACGTCTTTCATGCCCCTGTCGGTGGACCATGTCCTCCCGCCACCGCTCAAGGGGCACGCGGATCTGCTGGTTCCGCTGGTGGGCAGCGTGCTGTTGTGGTGGCGCCGCCGGTGGCCGGTCCCGATCGCCGTGGTGCTGATGTTCCTGTCGATCAGTTGGCCGCTGCTTCCCGCGGCCCTCGTCGCCCTGTTCACCGTCGCCGCCACCCGTACCTCGCGGACCACCTTCTGCGTGACGGCGTTCTCCCTGCTGCCCTTCGCGCTGTACTTCGCACTGCACCCCTACCTCACCGACGTGAAGCTCTCCATCACGGCGCGCACGGGAGGCGCGCTGGTGGTCGTGCTGGTGGGCGCGGCGGTCGGCTGGGGGCTGTTCCTGCGGGTGCTGCACGAGAGCACCGAGCACGCCCGTACGGAGGCCGTCCTGCGCGCCGACCAGGTCCGCCAGCGCGAACGGGAATCGCTGGCACGCGAGATGCACGACGTGCTCGCGCACCGCCTGTCCCTGCTGAGCGTGCACGCCGGCGCCCTGGAGGTGAACCCCGGGGCGCCCGCCGACCAGGTCGGGCAGGCCGCGGCCGTCATCCGCTCCAGTGCCCACCAGGCGCTGGAGGACCTACAGGAGGTCCTCGGCGTGCTGCGCGCCCCATTGGCCGACACCACCCGTTCCGAGCCGCCCCAGCCGGTGCTCGCCGACCTGGCCCACCTGGTGCAGGAGTCCCGTACGGCCGGTATGCGGATCGACCTGGACGAGTCCGTCCCGGACAAGGAGGCCGTACCCATGGCGACCGGGCGGACCGCCTACCGGATCGTGCAGGAAGCGCTGACCAACGCCCGCAAGCACGCGCCCGGCCAGCCCGTGACGATCACGGTGCACGGAACGGCGGGCACGGGGCTGGCCCTGGAGGTGACCAACCCGGTGCCCGAGGACGCCAGGCCCCGCGTCCCCGGAAGCGAACTGGGGCTCATCGGCCTCCAGGAGCGCACGGCCCTGGTCGGCGGCGCCCTCACCTACGGCCTGCACGACGGGACCCACCGGATCCGGGCACGGCTGCCGTGGCCCGCATGATCCGCGTCCTGCTCGTCGACGACGACGCCCTCGTACGCGCGGGCCTGCGCATGATGCTCGCCTCCGCCGCCGACATCGAGGTCGTCGCCGAGGCCGCCGACGGCGGCGAGGTCGAGGCGCTGGCGGACCGGCACGCGCCCGACCTCGTCCTCATGGACATCCGGATGCCCACCGTCGACGGCCTGGACGCCACCCGCCGGCTGCGGGCCCGCCCCGACGCCCCCGAGGTCGTGGTGCTGACCACCTTCACCACCGACGGGTACGTCCTGCGCGCCCTCCAGGCCGGGGCCGCCGGCTTCCTCCTGAAGCACACCCACCCCGACCGGATCATCGACGCCGTGCGCCGGGCCGCGGCGGGCGAGCCGGTCATGTCCCCCGAAGCGCTGCGCCACCTGATCGGTACGGTCACGACCGGCTCTCCCGGGTCCTCCGCTCCGGCCCAGGCGCCGGCGCCCGCCCCCGCGGCCACACCGGCACCGGGCCAGGACGCCGAGGCCCGGCATCTGCTCGGCCTCCTCGGCGACCGTGAGCTGGAGGTCGCCGTCGCCATCGGCCAGGGCAAGACCAACGCCCAGATCTCGGCCGAGCTGTACATGAGCGTTCCGACCGTCAAGTCCCACGTTTCGCACATCCTGGCCAAGTGCGGCTTGAACAACCGCGTGCAGATCGCCCTGCTGGTGTACCGATCCGGCAGAGTCTGAGCGCCCGGGCCGGCGGCGGCCGGGCCGCAAGAACCGGTATGCCGGCCGCAGGAGCCGTATGCCGGGCCGCGAGAACCGGTGTGCCGGGCAGGGGGGGCCGGACACCGCCCCTACTCCTCCACCACCATCGCCGGCGTCGACCGCGTCAGCACCTCGCCCCGGAAGAACGCCGGGCTGCGGCGCCGCATGACGAGCATGAGGACGAAACCGAGCAGGAGCAGGCCGACGCCGATGACGAAGACGGAGCCGACGCCGAGGACGGAGCTGCCGGAGCCGTAGGCCGGGTTCCACATGTCGGTGAGGGTCTTGAGGAAGACGGCGGTCAGGAGCAGGCCGCCGAGGGTGGGGAAGACGCCTTTGAAGAGCATGTCGCGGGCGGAGCCGCGCAGTTCGCGGCGGAAGTACCAGGCACAGGCGAAGGCCGTGATCGCGTAGTAGAAGCAGATCATGAGGCCGAGGGCGTAGATGGTGTCGACGAGGACGTTCTGGGACAGGAACGTCATGCCCGCGTAGAAGACGCCGGTGGCGATGCCCGCCGCGACGGTGGCGCGGCCCGGTGAGCGAAACCGCGGGTGGACGCGGGCGAAGGACGGCGGCAGGGCCTCGTACGCGCTCATCGCCAGGACCGTGCGGGCCACCGGGATGAAGGTGGTCTGGAGGCTGGCGGCGGCGGACGCGAGGACCGCGACGAAGAGGAGGACGCCGAGGACCGGGCCCATCACGGGGTGGGCGAGGGCGGCGAAGACGTTGTCGGCGGTGTCGGGGTTGCCCAGTCCCGGCGCCTCGGTGCCGACGCCGGAGTACATCTGGGCGGCGACGGCGGTCAGCAGGTACGAGCCGATGAGGACGGCCATGGCCAGGAGCGCGGCGCGGCCGGGGGTCCGGTCGCTGCCCGCGGTCTCCTCGTTGACGGTCAGGCAGGCGTCCCAGCCCCAGAACATGAAGATCGAGAGGGACAGACCGGCGGTGAAGGCCGAGAAGGACTGGACGGCGAAGGGGTTCAGCCAGCTCATCGAGAAGTGCAGGGAGCCGGTGAAGTCGCCGGCGCCCGCCGCGCCGAAGGCCATGGCCACGAAGCCGGCCAGCACGGCCAGTTGGAGGCCGACCAGCGCGTACTGCACGCCTTTGGTGGCGGTCATGCCGCGGTAGCTGACGGCCGTGGCGAGCGCGATGAAGGCCAGGCACGTCAGGACGTGGACGGTTGTGCTGCCGTCCAGGGCGGCGACGGCGTCGCTGCCGGTGAGTTCGCCGAGCAGGAGCCAGAAGAACGAGGTCGCGACGCCGGCGAGGTTGGAGAGGACGATGATCGTGGCGATCACCAGGCCCCAGCCGCACATCCAGCCGATGCGCGGGCCGAACGCCTTCACCGACCAGGTGAAGGAGGTGCCGCAGTCGGGGACGGCCCGGTTCAGCTCGCGGTAGGCGAAGGCGACCAGCAGCATCGGCAGGAAGCCCGCGAGGAAGACGGCGGGCATCTGGAGGCCGACCTCGCCGACGGTGGGGCCGAGCGTCGAGGTGAGGCAGTAGACGGGGGCGACGGTGGAGACACCGATGACGGCGCTGCCGAGCAGGCCGACGGAGTTGCCGCTCAGGCCCTTGCCGCGGGTCCCGCCGGTGTCGTCACCGGCCGTGCCGCCGGCCCTCGTTACCGTGTCTCCGGCCTGGGGCCGGGGGTCTGCCTGAACCATGAACAGGACGTTAAGCGCTGCTGTTTCCGCATCGGGAGGCTGAAGATCCCCCCTCGGCGAGCGGCGGAACCTTTGGTTCAGGGTGCACGGGCTGGCCGACGGCCGGAGATTGAAAGGCCGACGGCGCGTTACGGGCGGTAAGTTGAAGGTCGTACCGCTCGGTTCCGGACTGCGGGAACCGCAGCACCGTCCGGTTCGTCCCGTTTCAAAATTTTCCCGCCCGGTCTCCCGCCGGCCTCACCCCGGCCACACCACCGCCTGCACCTCGCTGTACGCGTGCAGCGCGTACGAGCCGACGTCGCGCCCCACCCCGCTGCGCTTGAAGCCGCCGAACGGCGCCTCCATGTTCCGGCCGACCGTGTTGACGCCCACCCCGCCCGCCCGCAACCGCCCCGCCACCCGGAACGCGCGCGCCACGTCCCCGGACCAGACGTAGTCCAGCAGGCCGTAGTCGCTGTCGCCGGCCAGCGCGACGGCCTCCTCCTCGTCGTCGAAGGGGAGGACGACGACCACCGGGCCGAAGATCTCCTCCCGTACGACGCGCATGGAGGGGGTGCAGTCGGCGAAGAGGGCGGGGGCCACGTAGAAGCCGCGCGGCAGGGGCGGGCGGTCGCCGCCGGTGACCAGGCGGGCGCCCTCCTCGCGGCCGAGGGCGATGTAGGACTCGACGCGGTCCCGGTGGGCGGCGGAGATCACCGGGCCGACGACCGTGTCCGGCGCGCCCGGGTCGCCCACCTTCAGGCGGCCCGCGTACCGGGCCAGCTTCTCCACCAGCGTGTCGTGGACGCCGCGCTGGGCGAGCACCCGCGTCGGCGCCGTACAGATCTGGCCGCTGTAGAAGGAGAACGTGGTGCCGATGCCGGCGACCGCCGCGTCCAGGTCGGCGTCGTCGAAGACCAGCGCGGCGCCCTTCCCGCCCAACTCCATGAGCTGGCGTTTCATACCGCGCCCGCAGACCTCGGCGATCCGCTGCCCGACGGCCGTGGAGCCGGTGAAACTGACCATGTCCACCTCCGGCGCGTCGACGGCGGCCTCGCCGACCGCCGGGTCCCTGCCGGTCACCAGGTTCACCACGCCGGGCGGCGCCCCGGCCTCGTCCAGGGCTTCCTGGAGCGCCTCGGCCATCCGGTGGACGGAGAGCGGGTCCTGCGGGGCGGGCTTGATGACGACGGTGTTGCCCATGGCCAGGGCGGGCGCGATCTTGCCCGCCGGGTTGGCCCAGGGGTTGTTGTAGGAGGTGATGCAGGTGACCACGCCGACGGGGCGGCGGACCGCGAGCGCGCCGAGGACGGCCGCCTTCCCGAACGGGCCCGCCTCGTTGATCTGCGGCGGCAGCGCCGTCTCGACGGGCTCCAGCGCTCCGCGCGCGTACCGCTCGAAGCGGGCGACGGCGACGCCGACCTGCATCGCACGGGCCGTCCCGGTGGTCGCCCCGGTCTCCGCGCGGGCGAGCCGGGTGAGCGGACCGAGGTCGCGCGCCAGGATCTCGGCGGTGCGGTCCAGCACCCGGGCCCGGGTCCCGGGCGCCGTGCGCGACCAGGGCCCGAACGCCTCGCGCGCCGCGCGGGCCGCCTCGTACGCCTGGTCGCGGCTCGCCTCCGCGGCCAGCCCGACGCTCTCCTCGGTCGCCGGGTCGATGACCTCGTAGTGCCCGTGCCCGGGTGCGGTCCACCCGCCGCCGATCAGCAGCCGCTCGGGCCGGGGCGCGGGCAGGCCCTGCGGGCTCACCGCGTACGCACCGTCTCGGTGTCCCGGCCCGACCGCAGCACCGTCCCCGGCACCGCCCCGGTCACCGCGCCGTCCCGGACCGTCTCGACGCCGTTGACCCGTACGCTCACCACGCCGGCCGCCTCGGAGTCCAGCCGCGGGCTGTCCCCCGGCAGGTCGTGCACCAGCCGGGCCGGGCCGGCGTCGATCCGCTCCGGGTCGAAGAGGACCAGGTCGGCGTGGTGGCCCACCGCGATGCGGCCGCGGTCGCGCAGCCCGAACAGCCGGGCCGGGTCGTCGGTCAGCATCCGTACGGCCGCCTCCAGCCCCACCAGCTTCCGGCCGCGCAGGCAGTCGCCGAGGAAGCGCGTCGTGTACGGGGCGCCGCACATGCGGTCCAGGTGGGCGCCCGCGTCGGAGCCGCCGAGCAGGACGTCCTCGTGCTGCCAGGTGCGCTGCCGCAGTGCCCAGCTCGCCGGGTCGTTGTCGGTCGGCATCGGCCACAGGACGGTACGCAGCTCGTCCTCGGCGCAGATCTCCACCAGGCAGTGGAAGGGTTCCAGCCCGCGTTCGGCGGCGATGTCGCCGACCACCCGGCCGGAGAGGCCCCGGTTCGCGGCGGAGTACGTGTCGCCGACGACGTACCGGGCGAAGTCCGTCAGCCGCCGGAAGACGCCCGCCTCCTCGCTCGCCGCGCGCCGCAGCATCTGCTCCCGTACGGCCGGGTCGCGCAGCCGGGCGATGCGGTCCGGTACGGGCAGGGCGAGGACGTCGCCCCAGCCGGGGATGAGGTTGAGGGCACAGAAGGTGCGCAGCGACATGTTCATGGGAGTCAGGATCGGCATGGTGAGGGCGACGATCCGCCCGCCGGCCCCACGGGCGCGCTCGCTCGCCTCCAGTTGCCGCGGCACCCGTTCCGGTACGGACGCGTCGATGGTCAGCACGTTCCAGTTCAGCGGGCGTCCGGCGGCGGCCGACATCCCGACGAGCAGGTCGATCTCCGCGTCCGCGAACCGGTCGAGGCAGCCGGCGACGATCGCTTCGAGCTGGGTGCCCTCGTGGTCGGCGACCGCGCGGGACAGGGCGAGGAGTTCGGCGGGCCGGGCGTGCCGGGAGGCGACCGGTTCGCCGTCGCCGTCGGAGTGGGTGGCGGACTGGGTGGTGGACAGGCCCCAGGCGCCCGCGTCCATCGCGTCGTGGAACAGCCGCAGCATGGCGTCGAGTTGTGCTGCGGTGGGCTGCCCGCCGATGGCGTCCGGGCCCATGACGTGGCGGCGCAGCGCGCAGTGGCCGACCATGAAGCCCGCGTTGACGGCGGTCCGGCCTTCCAGGGCGTCGAGGTACTCGCCGAAGGTGGACCAGTTCCACGGCGCGCCCTGCTCCAGGGCCGCCAGTGACATGCCCTCGACCCGGCTCATCATGCGGCGGGTGTAGTCGGCGTCGCCGGGCCGGTCCGGGTTGAGCGGGGCGAGGGTGAAGCCGCAGTTGCCGCCCGCGACGGTGGTCACACCGTGGTGCAGGGAGGGGGTGGCGTACGGGTCCCAGAAGAGTTGGGCGTCGTAGTGGGTGTGCGGGTCGACGAAGCCGGGGGCGAGGACCAGGCCGTGGGCGTCCTCGGTGGTTCTGGCGGGGTCGGTGATCCGGCCGACGGCGGCGATCCGCCCTTGATGGACGGCGAGGTCGGCCTCGTACGCGGGGGCGCCGGTGCCGTCGACGACGGTGGCGCCCTTGATCAGGTGGTCGAGCATCCGGGTCCCTTTCCCTCGGGCGCGGGCTCTTCAGAGGGCGTCTTCAGAGAACGGCCTGCCGGAAGCGGGCCGTCCGGTGGACCGGGTCCGTGTCGATCTTCGGGATCACGTGCTCGCCGATGAGGCGGATGGTGGTGAGGGTGTCCTCGGGCGAGACGCCGATGGGCAGGCCGAAGGAGAGCTGGTCGGCGCCGGCCTGCTCCCAGCGCTTGCACTGGCGGAAGACCTCGTCGGGGTCGCCGCAGATCATCAGCTCCTCGGCGATCAGCAGCTCGATGATCTCCTCAGTGTACTCCGGCAGCAGCTCGGGCCACTCGGGGATGCCCTCGGGGCGCGGGAACGTGTCGTGGTAGCGGAACAGCAGTGACTGGAGGTAGTTGAGCCCGCCGCCCACCGCGATCTCCACGGCCTTCCGGTGCGTCTCGGCGCAGATGGCGGTGGAGGTCACCATGACGTTGTCGTTGACGTACGCGCCGACCGGTTCGGCCTGCTCGACGGCGGTCTTGTACGCCTCGACGACCCACTCCATGTCGGCGACCTTCTGCACGCTGAAGCCGAGCACGCCCAGGCCCTTCTTCCCGGCCATCGCGTACGAGGACGGCGAGCCGGCCGCGTACCACATGGGCGGGTGCGCGGGCCCGTACGGCTTGGGCAGCACCTTGCGCGGCGGGAGCTGCCAGTGCTTCCCCCGGAAGCCCTGGTACTCGTCCTGGAGCCACATCTTCGGGAACTCGGCGATGGTCTCTTCCCACAGCTCCTTGGTGTGGTTCATGTCGGTAACGCCCGGCATGAACCCGAGGATCTCGTGGCTGCCCGCGCCGCGCCCGGTGCCGAACTCGAAGCGGCCCCCGGAGAGGTGGTCGAGCATGGCGGCCTTTTCGGCGACCTTGACGGGGTGGTTGACCGGGGCGAGCGGGTTGAAGATGCCGGAGCCGAGGTGGATGCGCTCGGTGGCGTGGGCGAGGTAGCCCAGGTACACGTCGTTGGCCGACAGGTGGGAGTACTCCTCCAGGAAGTGGTGCTCGGAGGCCCACGCGTACTTGAACCCGGACCGGTCGGCCTGGATGACGTACCCGGTCTCCTCCATCAGCGCGTGGTGCTCCGCCTCGGGGTCGGTCTTCGCCCGCGCGGCGGGCACATATCCCTGTACGAACAGCCCGAATTCCACGGGGGTTCACCGTCCCTCGTCCGCCCTGGCGCCGTTACCTGACGCTCCGTCAGATCACGTCGACTCTCGCACCGGGCCCGCGGAGCGTCAATACCTGATGCCTCATCAGGTACGGGCCGCAGGGCGGCGTACGCGCCTCAGTACAGGCTGATGCCGGACAGCCAGCCGCCGTCGATGACGAACGGCTGCCCGGTGATGTACGAGGAGTCCGCGCACGACAGGAACAGCGCCAGCCGGGCCACCTCCTCCGGCCGTCCGATCCGGCCGAGCGGGACGACCTTGGCGTAGAAGGCGTCCAGGTCCCGCGCGGACGCCTCGGAGGCGTCCGCCGTGCCCGCCGGCCCCCGCTCCGGCCGCGTCATCGGGGTGTCGACCGCCCCCGGGCACATCGCGTTGACCCGGATGCCCCGGCCCGCCAGCTCCATCGCCGCCACCCGCGTCATGCCGACCACCGCGGCCTTCGACGCCGCGTACGCGGTCAGGTACGCCATGCCGGACAGTGCGGCGTACGAGGCGGTGTTCACGATGGTGCCGCCGCCGGCCGCCGTCAGCTCCGGGACCACCGCCTTCATCCCGAGGAACGCGCCGACCTGGTTGACCCGCACCACCTGTTGGAACTCGGCGAGCGGAGTGGCGGCCAGCTCGTTGAGGCGCAGGATCCCGGCGTTGTTGACCAGCCCGTCGACCGTGCCGAACGTGTCCCCGGCGGCCCGGACCGCCGCCTCCCAGTCCGCCTCCCGGCCGACGTCCAGGTGGACGTACCGGGCGCGGCCGGCGCCGAGTTCCGCCGCGAGCGCCTCCCCCGGCCCGTCCAGCACGTCGCCCAGCACCACGCGCGCGCCCTCCGCGACGAAGAGCCGCGCTTCCTGCTCGCCCTGCCCGCGCGCCGCGCCGGTGATGATGACGACCCGGCCGTCCAGCTTCCCCATGCCGTACCGGTCCCTTCCGCCGCCCCGGTGCCGCGGCGCGAGCGCTTCGGCCGCGTCTCAGCCGTCGAGATGCGGAGCGACGCCCTCCGCGAACGCCGCCATCTGGTCGGTCAGCTCGGTACGGCTCCGGCTGCGGAACCGCACCTGGATCTGCCGCACGCCCATCGCCCGGTACTCGCGCAGCGACTCCGCCAGCCGCTCGGGCGCCCCGGCGAGGGTGCGCCGGCCGACCTCCCACCCGGGCTCACCGACGTACAGCGGCTCGGTGATGGCGCCGGCCTCGGCGGGCGTACGGATCCCGGCCTCCTCCCGCAGCCGCCGCAATCTGGCGAGCCGCGCCGGGAGCTGGTCCCTGCGGTCGCCCTGCGGCAGCCAGCCGTCGCCCCGCACCGCCGCCCTGCGGACGGCGGCGGGCGACGAACCGCCCACCCAGACGGGCGGACGCGGCACCTGTACGGGGCGCGGGGACTGCCCCAGCCCCTCGAAGGCGATCCGCTCCCCCCTGTAGGAGGGGAACTCCCCCGGGCCCAGGGCCGCCTTCAGCGCGTCGATCGCCTCGTCCAGCAGGGCGCCGCGCCGTGAGAAGTCCACGCCGAGGGCATCGAATTCCTCCCGTACGTGCCCGGCGCCGACCCCGAGGATCAGCCGCCCGCCGGAGAGGTGGTCCAGCGTCGCGTACTGCTTCGCGCTGATCAGCGGGTGCTTGAGACCGACCAGCGCGATGTGGCTGAGCAGCCGTACGCGGGTGGTGGCCGCCGCCAGGTAGGCGAGGGTGGCGACCGGGTCGTACCAGACCGTGCTCATGGCCGCGGCCAGCCGGCGTGGCACGCCGATGTGCTCGCAGCAGGCGACGTAGGCGAAGCCGTGGCGGTCGGCGGCGCGGGCGATCTCGACGAGGTCGGCGGGGCCGGCCGCGGCTTCCCACGGCTCCGCGTAGAGGGTGCTCTGCGACTGCACGGGGAGCTGGATGCCGTAGGCGGGCTTCCCTTCGGGCAGCACCCGCACCCCGTCGTCCGCGCCGCCGGTGCGCGCACCGCCGCGTTTGCCGCTTCCCGTACCGCTGTCCACGTCCGCGTCCACTCCCGCGCTCGGCCGACGGCCCGTCGTCGGCGGCTGGGGGTCATGGTGTGGGCTGACGAGGCATCAGGCAAGAGGCCGGGAGGCGGCGGGCCGGGAGGCAGCGGTACGAGCGGCAGCGGTACGAGCGGCGGGGGTACGGGCGGCGGGGGTACGGGCGGCGGCGCGGGCGTCAGGGCCTGAGGCGGGAGGGCAACGAGCAGGCCGCCGTGCCGCCGGGCATGCGGTGCCGGTTGTCGGCCACCAGCCGGTACCCGGCGTGCGCGAGCCGGCGCAACGGCGGCAGGGTCAGCAGCGCGCCCGGCACGGCCCAGGCGCCCCGCGCGCTCATCAGCAGCTTGGCGACCGCCTGCGCGCCGCCGTACACCCGCCCGGCCGGGGTGATCCACAGGACCTCGTGTTCGGCCCGCTCCCGGGTGACGCCGAGCGCCTCCAGGTCGGTGAACTGCCAGGGCGTGACGGTGCAGCGGGGGCGGATGCGGCGTTCGGCGAACCGCACGGAGGTGGTGCAGAAACCGCAGTCTCCGTCGTAGACGAGTACGGGGCGTGTCCTCATGTCCCCATCATGCCGGGGTGCCGCCGGCGCACCGGCGGCACCCCGGACCGCGCGCCCGGCGGGCGCCGCTCACCGG
This sequence comes from Streptomyces sp. NPDC018045, assembly GCF_044327445.1. Classification (NCBI taxonomy): domain Bacteria; kingdom Bacillati; phylum Actinomycetota; class Actinomycetes; order Kitasatosporales; family Streptomycetaceae; genus Streptomyces; species Streptomyces sp. NPDC018045. Next base: position 303,456 of record NZ_JBIRFL010000005.1, on the reverse strand, counting down.
CCGGGTGCGCCGATCCGCTCCCCTTCGTCCGCCGCGGCCCGCAGCAGCAGGTCGGCCAGCTCGCCGGGGCGGGACAGCATCGGCCAGTGCCCGGTGTCGAGGTCGAAGAAGCCGACCCGGGGATCGGCGAGGCCCGCGAAGGCCGGGTCCCCGGAGGCCACCAGGGCGCGCACGGCCGCGGTGCTGGTGACGTTGCGGGTACAGAAGATGCCGGTCGAGGGCAGTCCGGCCGTCGCCCCGGTCAGCCGGACCGGCTGGGTGAGGGTGGCCAGCGGCTGGGGCGCGGCGAGGCGGGCCAGCCGGTCCAGGCCTTCCTCGGAGATGCCGTCCAGGCTGCCCCAGATCTCCGTCTCGTCGAACGCGGGCGGCGGCAGCCGCCAGCCGTCGCCGTGTTCCTGGGCGCGGCGCCGCAGCCGGTCCCGTACGGCCGGGTCGGGCAGCGCGTCGAGGACGGCGTGGCCGTCGCGGGGCAGACCCGCGTCCACGAACACGAGGCGGGCGATGCGCTCCGGGGCGCGGTCGGCGGCGGCCAGCGCCGGGTAACTGCCGTAGCAGTGGGCGACGAGGACGGTCTCGCCCGCCTCGTGCGGCTCACCCGCGCCCTCGTGGTCCAGCACCTGCGCCACGTCCTCGATGTGGGTGTGCAGGTCGGTGCCCGGACCCGACAGGTGGCGGCGGTCCCCCATCCCGGTCAGTGTCACCGGATGCGCCCGGTGTCCCGCCGCGCGCAGGTGGTCCGCCACCTCCCGCCAGATCCATCCTCCGGTGTACCCGCCCGACACCAGCACGAACGTCGTCATGTGCGTCACCTCCAGGCCCCCGCGGAGCACGGTCCGTACGGCGGCGTGCCGCGCGCGGCACCGACCGTGCGGGCGGCCCGGTCGTGGCCGCCCGTCCCATCGTGACCGTACGGCGGGCCGCGCGGGGAGGGGGAAGGCGCGCGGCAGGCGTCACCCGGCCCGGGGGTGCGCCGTGCCTACGCTCCCGCCCACAGCCCGTCCGGCGTCAGCCCGAGCAGGTCGATGGCGTTGCCGCGGACGATCCGTTCGACCACCTCGGGCTCCAGGTGTCCCATCTGGGCCTCGCCGACCTCCTTCGACCGCGGCCAGGTGGAGTCCGAGTGCGGGTAGTCGGTCTCGTACAGGACGTTGCCGACGCCGATCGCGTCCAGGTTGCGCAGGCCGAAGGCGTCGTCGAAGAAGCAGCCGTAGACGTGCCCGGCGAAGAGTTCGGACGGCGGCCGCAGGACCTTGTCGGCGACGCCGCCCCAGCCGCGATTCTCCTCCCAGACCACGTCCGCGCGTTCCAGGATGTACGGGATCCACCCGATCTGCCCCTCCGCGTACATGATCCTCAGGCCGGGGAAGCGGTCGAACGCGCCGCTCATCAGCCAGTCGACCATCGAGAAGCAGCAGTTGGCGAAGGTGATCGTGGAGCCGACGGCGGGCGGCGCGTCGGCGGAGGTGGACGGCATCCTGCTGGAGGAGCCGATGTGCATGGCGATGACGGTCCCGGTCTCCTCACAGGCGCGCAGGAAGGGGTCCCAGTCGCCGGTGTGGATGCTGGGCAGGCCCAGATGTGGCGGAATCTCGCTGAAGCAGACCGCCCGTACGCCGCGTTCCGCGTTCCGGCGCACCTCCTGTGCGGCCAGCTCCGCGTCCCACAACGGGACGAGTCCGAGCGGTATGAGGCGTCCGCCCGCGGCCGGTCCGCACCACTCCTCCACCATCCAGTCGTTGTACGCGCGCACGCCCAGCAGCCCCAGTTCGCGGTCCTTGGCCTCGGTGAAGGTCTGGCCGCAAAAGCGTGGGAACGTCGGGAAGCACAGGGCCGACTGGACGTGGTTGAGGTCCATGTCGGCCAGCCGCTCCGGCACGCTGAAGGAGCCGGGGCGCATCTGCTCGTAGGTGATGCCTTCGAGTCTGATGTCGTCGCGGGCGTAGCCGACGGCGGTGTCCAGGCGGGTCAGCGGGCGGTGCAGGTCCTCGTAGACCCACCAGTCGGCGAGCGGGCCCGCGTCCCCCGGCCGGCCCATCTTCGGCGCGAACCGGCCGCCGACGAAGGTCATCTCCTTCAGCGGGGCCCGCACGACGCGCGGGCCGATGTCCTGATATTTCGAGGGGAGGCGGTCCCGCCAGACGTGGGGCGGCTCCACCGTGTGGTCGTCCACCGAGATTATCTTCGGAAAACTCTCCATGGTTTTTACCGTAGCGCTGAACTGACGGCCCGTCAGCTCGCGGTGAGCGCCAAGGAATGCGTGCAGGCGACACCGTTCCGCGGCCGGTCCGGGCGCCGCACGGCCCCGCAGGCGGCTGAGCAGCGACGCTCGGGCCCACGCCCGCACGCGGGCCGTGCACGGGCGGCTGCACGCGCATCCGCACGGGCATCCGCACCGACGCCCGCGCCGGCTCCCCACCCGCCGCCCAGCCGAACACCAGCCCGAACCCCAGGCGTGGAGAGTCCGTGCTGAGACCGGACCCCTACTGACGTAAGGGGCTACGACAAGGCAGACTGGCCGATGCGAACGAAGTGCACAGGGCAGGGGGACACCATGGACGACGGTCCGGGGCAGGGCCAGGAGCGGCTCCGCTTCACCGTGCTCGGTCCCGTACGGGCCTGGCGCGGCGCGACGCCACTGGCGGCCGGCTCCCCGCAGCAGCGTGCGCTGCTGGCCGCCCTTCTCCTGCGGGGCGGACGCACCGCCACCGCGTCCGAACTCGTCGACGCCCTCTGGGGCGAGGAACCACCGCACGCCGCCCTCGCGGCGCTGCGCACGTACGCCTCCCGCATCCGCAAGGCGCTCGGCGCGGACGCGGACACGCTGGTCAGCGAGTCCGGCGGGTATGCGCTCCGGTCGGTGGACCACCGGCCGCTGGACCTCGACATGGACCACGCCGAGCAGTACGCGGCCGAGGCCGAGAAGGCCCGGGCGTCCGGCGACCGCTGCCGCGCCCGCGACCTCCTGGACTCCGCGCTGGCCCTCTGGGACGGCGAGCCGCTGGCCAGCCTCGCCGGGCCCTACGCGGAGAACCAGCGCACCCGCCTGGAGGAGTGGCGCCTGTCCCTCATCGAGACGCGGCTGGAGCTCGACCTGGAACTGGGCTGCCACGCCGAGGCCGTCTCGGAGCTGACCGCGCTGACCGCCGCGCACCCCTTGCGCGAGCGGCTGCGAGAACTCCTCATGCTGGCGCTGTACCGCGGGGGCCGGCAGGCCGAGGCACTCGCCGTATACACCGATACGCGGCGTCTGCTCGACGATGAGCTGGGGGTGGACCCCTGCGCGTCGCTCTCCGATCTTCAGCAGCGCATCCTGCGCGCGGACCCGGAGCTGGACGCGCCCACCATGCCGCCCGGCGCCCAGGACCCCGGCGAGCCCGTCTTCGTCCGTCCACAGCAACTTCCGGCCACCGTCGCCGACTTCACCGGCCGGGCCGCATTCGTCACGGAACTGAGCGAGCAGCTCGCCACCGCCGAGGGCCGGGTGATGGCCGTCTCGGCGCTCACCGGCATCGGCGGCGTCGGCAAGACCACCCTCGCCGTGCACGTCGCGCACGCCGCCCACGCGCACTTCCCGGACGGCCAGCTCTACGTGGACCTCCAGGGCGCCGGGCACTCCCCCTCCGACCCGGAGGTGGTGCTCGGCGCGTTCCTGCGCGCGCTGGGGACGCCGGTCACCGCCATCCCCGACGGCCTCGCGGAACGGGCCGCCCTCTACCGCACGGCCCTCGCCGCGCGCCGGGTCCTCGTCCTGCTCGACAACGCCCGCGACGCCGCCCAGGTCCGCCCGCTGCTGCCCGGTACGGACGGCTGCGCGGCGCTGATCACCAGCCGGGTCCGGATGATAGACCTGGCCGGCGCGCACCTGGTCGACCTGGACGTGATGAGCCCCGACGAAGCGTTCACCCTCTTCGCGCTCATCGTGGGCGAGGAACGGGTCAACGCCGAGCGCGAGGCGTCCATGGACGTGGTCGGCGCCTGCGGCTTCCTGCCGCTGGCCATCCGGATCGCCGCGTCCCGGCTGGCGGCCCGCCGCACCTGGACCGTCTCCGTACTCGCCCGCAAGCTGGCCGACGAGCGCCGCCGGCTGGACGAGCTGCGGGCCGGCGACCTCGCCGTGAACTCCACCTTCGAGCTGGGCTACAAGCAGCTCGAACCCCGCCAGGCGCGGGCCTTCCGGCTCCTCGGCCTCGCCGACGGCCCGGACATCTCCCTCGCCGCGGCGGCCGCGCTGCTCGACATGGAACCCGACGACGCCGAGACGCTCCTCGAAACGCTGGTCGACACCTCCCTCCTGGAGTCCGCGGCCCCCGGCCGCTACCGCTTCCACGACCTGGTCCATCTCTACGCCCGCTCCTGCGCGGAGCGCGACGAGCAGCCGGCCGAGGAGCGCGACGCGGCCCTGTCCCGGCTGCTGGACTTCTACCTGGCCACCGCCACCCACATGTACGCGCTGGAGCGCCCCGGGGACCGCCTCGCCGACCACACCGAGACCCCGCACTACCCCGGCCTGCTCTTCACCGACCGCACCGAGGCACTGAGCTGGCTCTTCAACGAGACCCGCTGCCTGATCGCCTGCGCGCTGCAGAACACCGGCGAGCAGGTGCTGCGGCGCGCTGTCGACCTGCTGCTCCTGACCCGGGACATGGCCGAGTACGGCGCCAACAACCGCCAGTACGAGCAGGCCAATCTCGCCCTGCTGGCCGCCGCGCGCCGGGCGGGCGACCAGCACGCGGAAGGCCGGGCCCACTGGGCGCTGGCCCCCAGCTACACCCAGTCCGGCCGGCTCGACGAGGCGGACGAGCACGCGAAGCTGGCCACCCTGCTGGGGCTCGCCGCCGGCGACTCCTTCTCCGCCTCGAACGGCCCCAACGACCGGGGCATCATCGCCAGCATCCAAAAACGCCACGAGGCGGCCGAGGGCTATCTGAACCAGGCCCTGCTCGCCTTCCGCGAGAACAACAACAAGCAGTCCGAGGCCAGCGCGCTGTGCAACCTCTCGCGCCTGCACCTCGACACCGGGCGCGTCGAGAGCGCCATCGAACTCGCCGAACAGGGCATCGCCACCCTCCGGGAGGTCGGTGCCTCCCGCCGCCTCGGCAACGGCAGATACGCGCTCGGCATGGCGCTGACGCTCGCCGGCCGACTCGACGAGGCCACCCGGCAGCTCACCGAGGCGCTCGCCATCTTCCGCGACAGCCGGCAGCGGTTCTGGGAGGGCATGACCTACCTCCGGCTCGCCGAGGTCGACCTGGCGGCCCACCGGCCGGCCAACGCGGCCAACTACGCCGAGCAGGCGCTGTCCGCCCTGCGGGGGCTCGGCGGCGGCCGCTGGCGGGCCGACGCGCTGACGACGCTGGGGCACGCCCTGAACCAGATAGGGCACACCGGCCGGGCGAAGGTCTGCTGGCAGGAAGTCGTGTCCATCCACGAGCAGCTCGGCCTGCCCGTGGACGGGGCGATTCACGACCTCACCGCCCCTGCCGCGCTGGTGTAGAAGCCGCCCGGACCGGGGGCTTCAGGCGTTTATCGATCGTTCATCGCGAGGGGCCACTCTCTAATTACCGATCCGCCGCCTCGGGGGGCAAGCGGCTCGGTGACCAGGCCCCACCGTAAGGTGCCAGGCCGTGGTCCGCCCGTCCGGCGACCCACGGGGGAGTTGCCGGCCGGGTGGGCCGATTGCGCCCACACAACGGAGTTGATCACCGTGAGCTCTCAGAACCAGGTTCGAAAGGAAGACGACAGGGACATCGTCAAACCGCTGGACAGTCACCGTCCCATCCAGCCTCAGGACAGTCACCGGCCGATCCAGCCGATGGACAGCCACCGGCCCATTCAGCCGCAGGACAGTCATCGGCCCATCCAGCCGGAGGACAGTCACCGTCCGATCCAGCCCATGGACAGCCACCGGCCCATCCAGCCCGAGGACAGCCACCGGCCCATCCAGCCTCAGGACAGCCACCGGCCGATCACGGACGGTTCGCTGATCACCGAGGACGGCAAGCAGCCCACACCGGGCACGGACGGCAACGTGGTCGTGATGGGTGAGAGCAACCTTCCCGTCGCCGAGCCGAAGTAGCGCGACGCCCGTACGGGCGGGCCACGGGGGAATCACCGGCCCGCCCGTACGGCGAGCACCACCGCACCAGACCCACTGCGGTTTCGGTGGTCCGGGGGATCGGGGGATCCGGGGGGACCACGGAACCGGGGGATCCGGGGGGATCCGGGGGATCGCGGGGGCCGGTTTCGATGGCACTCAGGGGGGAGCCATCGAAGCCGGTCCCCGCGGCATACCCGCAGCCATGCGTCATCTCCCCATCGTCACGGCTCTTTCCGGCCGGGGGGATCGAACACCAGCCTCACCAGAAATCAGCGTCACTCACCAGGGATTCCCCACGGAGGAGTCGGAATGAGCCGTACCAAGCGCACCCTCGTCACCCTCGCTCTCACCACCGCGGTGGCGGGCGCGGCGGCGGTCCCCGCCATGGCCGACAGCCACACCCTTAGCAGCCCGGCCGGCGTCACCGCCCAGGACACCCACCGGCCGATAGCGGCTGGCCGCTCCGTCGCACCCGACACCCACCGCCCGGAGCGCGCGGGCCACGCCGTGGCCCTGGACACCCATCGGCCGGACGCCGGCGGTTTCGTGGTCCTGGACACCCACCGTCCGTGACCCGCCGGCCCGGTCCGGGCCGGAGCACGTACGCCGGGGGCCGGACCGGACACGACCGGCCCCCTTCGGCGTCCCTGCGGCGCCCGCGCTACTGGAGCGACCCCATGTCCGACGACAGCCAGCGCCGCGGCCGCAGCCGGATGGTCACCGGCGGGCCGAGCGTGGGCAGGACGTCCTTGATGTACGCCGCGGCGGCCTCCGGACCGAGGTAGCGCTCGGCCATGGCGCGCAGTTCCTCGTCCGTCGACGGCTCGGTCGAGACGACCTCTCCCTCGACCGACACATAGCGGACCGTCGGCGTGACCCGGTCCACCATCATGGAGAACCGGCCCGCCGCCGCGATCAGCCGGGTCTTGCGCGCGTCCCGCTCGGTGGTGATCCACAGCTCGCCGCCCGGCTCGTACGCGTACCAGATGGGGACGGTGAGCGGGGCGCGGTCCGCCTCGCCCGATGCCACCGACAGCGCTCCGATGTGCGGCTCGGCCAGGAAAGCCTCGCGCTCTTCCGTACTCAACGCCATGGAAAACTCCTCGCGTACCGTGCGGACAAGGTCGTCAGCCCCCCAACGCCGCACGCCACGCGAATGTTCCGTCGGCACCCGCCATCTGATGCCTCGTCATCTCCATGGCCGTCTGCTACCGTCGCGCCTCCGCTCCCCGAGGAGGCGCGACGTGTTCGAACCCGATCGTGTGCGTTCGCTGTGGGAACTGATGCGGTACCGGGCCGAGGTGTCCCCGCGGGCGCCGATGTTCTTCGACGAGACCACCGGCGGCTCCGGCCGGGCCGTCGGCTTCGGCGAGCTGCGGGACCGGGCGCTGCGGCTGGCGGCCGGGTTCCACGGCCTGGGGATCGGCGCCGGAACGCGCGTCCTGTGGCAGTTGCCCACCTGGCCGCTGACCGTCGGGGTGTCGCTCGCGCTGGCCCGGCTCGGTGCCGTACAGATCCCCGTACCGCACCTGTACCGGGAGCGGGAAGTCGGCTTCGCGCTGCGGCAGTCGGCCGCCGAGTACGCGATCGTGCCGGGCGAGTGGCGCGGGCACGACTACGCGGGCACGGCGCGGAAGGCGGCGCCCGGCGGCGTCCGCGTGCTCTCCGTCGCCGACGGACTGCCGGAGGCCGCGCCCGACGGCGCGCTGCCGGAGTTCGTCCGGCCGGGCAGCACCCCGACGTGGATCTACTACACCTCCGGCACGACCGCCGAGCCCAAGGGCGTCGAGCACACCGACGGCTCGCTCATCGCGGGCGGCGTGGGGCTGGCCACCGCGCTGGGCACGACGGACACGGACACCGGCTCCATCGCGTTCCCGTACGCGCACATCGCCGGGCCCGACTACGTCATCGCGATGCTGCTCAGCGGCTTCCCGGCGGTGGTGCTCGACACGTTCGACCCGGTGGTGGCGGCGGCGGCGTACCGGCGGCACGGGGTGACGATGGCCGGCGGGAGCACGGCCTTCTACCAGGCGTTCCTCGACGAGTCCCGTCGGCGCCGGGGGCCCGCCGGTCCGCGCCCGGCGGGCCGGCTCGTCCCCACCCTGCGGCTGCTGTCCGGAGGCGGGGCGCCGCTGCCGCCGGAGCTGTACCACGCGGCGGGCCGCGAGCTGGGGTGCGCGGTGGTGCACGGGTACGGGATGACGGAGTGCCCCATGATCACCATGGGCACGCCGTACGACAGCGACGAACAGCTCGCGCACACCGTGGGCAAGCCGGTGACCGGGGCCCGCCTGCGCATCGCCCGCCCCGACGGCAGCGAGGCGGAGCCCGGCGAACCGGGCGAGGTCACGGTACGCGGGCCGATGGTCTGCCGCGGCTACACGGATCCGGCGCTGACGGCCGGCGCGTTCGACGCGGCCGGCTACTTCCGCACCGGCGACCTGGGACTGCTGCGTACGGACGGGCATCTGGTCCTCACCGGGCGGCTCAAGGACATCATCATCCGGAAGGGCGAGAACCTCTCCGCCCCGGAGATCGAGGGCCTGATCCGCGAGCACCCGGCGGTCGCCGAGGTGGCGGTGATCGGCCTGCCGGACCGCGACCGCGGCGAACGGGTCTGCGCGGTGGTGACCCTCGCGGAGCCGGCCGCCGGGACGGGCACGGGGGCCTTGACGCTCGGCGCCCTCACCGCCCACCTGCGCCGCGCCGGTCTGATGCCGCAGAAACTGCCGGAACAACTGGAGGTCGTGGACGCGCTGCCCCGGGGCGGCCCCTTGGACAAGGTGCTCAAGACGGCACTGCGGGAGCGGTTCGGGGGGCCTTGAGGGGCCCGAAGCCGTGAGGGGGCCGAGAAGCTGAGGGGGCCGGGTCCTGAAGGGGCGGGGCCTGAGGAGTCCGGGGCGCGGGCGATGGGGATGCGAAGCCCCCGGCCGGGGGTGCCGGGGGCTTCGCGCTGGGGGTGCGGCGTGGCTTACGGGTGGTGGCGCTCCTCGACCTCGGTGGCGATGCCCTGGTGGATCGTGGCGCGGACCTGGACGGCGTTCAGCTTGGCGGCCTTGTCGAGTTGGCCGGTGGTGCAGGTGGTGGTGCCGTAGCTGCCGTCCGTGATGGTGACCTGGCCGTCGGGGCCGCCGCAGAGGGTCGTGGCGCCGAGCACCTTGGTGTCGTTCGCGGCGAAGAACACCTGCTCCGGGCCGGACTCGGGCGTCACGGTGAGCTTGCCGGGAAAGAGGTACTTGAGGGTGCCGACGACCAGGGTGACGTCGACGCCCTTGCGGCCGGCGCCGGAGCCCGTGCCGGAACCCGTGGAGCCCTTGCCGATCCCGGCGGCCCAGGTGGCCCCGCCGGTCGATGTGCCGTGCCCTCGCCGCCGGTGGACGCGTCCGAGCCCTGCGCCCCCGAGGAGCCCGCGCCCGCGGCACCCGAGGAGCCCGTGCCCGAAGGGCCCGCGCCCGAGATGCCCGTGTCGCCGCCCGCGGAGCCCGGCCCGCCGGGCGTGCCGGAGCCGCCGGGCGTGCCGCCTTCGGGGGCCTGGCTCGTGGCGCCCTTGGCCGGGCCCCGGTCGCCGGACAGGCTGTCGCACGCGGTGAGGGAGAACGCCGCGACCGCGATGACCGAGGCGGCGTCGAGGCGGCGTCGAGGCGGCGGCCGCGACGGAAGACGGCGGTGGCGAGGCTGGACATGCGGGTCCCCCAAGGGTGCAAGGCGTGCGACGCGGGCCCGCGGGCGACCGCCCGGCGGCGGTGTGCGCGCCGTCGGCGGCCGGCGTTCCGGTCCGCTCGGTGGTACGTACACCAAGGTGCCGGGCGCGGCTGACACCCGGCTGACGCGCCGGTAACCGGAGGGCGGCGCCGGTCGGAGGTGGTGGCGGACAGTGCCACCGGCCGTCTCGTCCGGCCTCGTACCCCCTCGCCCCCTGTTGGCCCCTCGTACCGCCGGATGCAAGCTCTCGGCCAGAGGCTTCCCCCTACGCGGGCGTCGACGCGCCGCTCCGCAGCTCCCCCTTCAGCACCTTCCCGCTCGCATTGCGCGGCAGTGCCGTCACGAATGCGACCTCCCTCGGCACCTTGTAGTTCGCCATCTCCCGGCGCGCCCAGGCGATCAGCTCCGCAGCGCTGAGCGTGGAGCGCGGGCGGCGGACCGCGTACGCCTTGCCGACCTCGCCGAGCCGGGGGTCGGGGATGCCGACGACGGCGACCTCGGCGACATCCGGGTGGCGGGCGAGCAGGCGCTCGATCTCGGCGGGGTAGGCGTTGAAGCCGCCGACGATGAACATGTCCTTGAGGCGGTCGGTGATCCGCAGGTTGCCGTCGGCGTCCAGGACTCCGATGTCGCCGGTGCGCAGCCAGCCGTCCGGGGTCAGCACGTCCGCGGTGGCCCGCGGGTCCCCGTCATAGCCGGTCATGACGTGGTAGCCGCGGACCTGGACCTCGCCCGCCGTGCCGGCCGCCACCGGCCGGTCCCCGGTGTCCGCGATCCGCAGCTCGGTGCCGGGTATGGCGCGCCCGGACGTGGCGGCGACGGTGCCGGGCGGGTCGTCGCGGCGGCACATCGTCACGATGCCGGAGCTCTCCGAGAGGCCGTAGGCGGTCAGTACGGTGGCGACGCCCAGTTCGCCGCGGAGCCGCTCGACCAGTTCCAGCGGTACGACGGCGGCGCCGGTGACGACCAGGCGCAGCGAGCCGAGGTCGTACCGGGCCCGGTCGGGGTGGTCGAGGAGCTGCTGGTGGAGGGTGGGCGGGCCGGGCAGGACCGTGACGCGCTCGGCGGCGATGTGGGCGAGCGCCGTGGAGGCGCCGAAGACCGGCTGCGGGATCATCGTCGCGCCGCGCAGCAGACAGGCGATGATCCCGGCCTTGTAACCGAAGGTGTGGAAGAAGGGGTTGACGATCAGGTAGCGGTCGCCGGGGGCGAGTCCGGCGAGTTCGCTCCAGACGGCGTACGCGCGCAGGGTCTGGACGTGGGTGATCACCGCGCCCTTGGGGCGGCCGGTGGTGCCGGAGGTGAAGATGATGTCGGAGGGGTCCTGGGGGCGGACCGCGTCGGCCCGCGCGCGCACCACTCCGGCAGGCACCGCCTCGCCCGCCGACAGGAAGTCCTTCCAGGTGAGGAAGGTGTCCGGGGCGTCCCCGGACAGGACGACGGCCTGCTTCAGGTCCGGCAGGCCGGGCAACGGGCCCCGGCCGGTGCCCTCCCGGGCCGCGCGGCGCAGCGAGGCCACGTAGGACGTGCCGAGGAACGTGCCGGTGACGAACAGCAGGCGGGCGCGGGTACGGCGCAGGACGTCGGCCGTTTCGACGCCCTTGAAGCGGGTGTTGACCGGGACCAGGACGCAGCCGGCCGTCACCGCGCCGAGCGCCGCGATGATCCAGTCGGCGGTGTTGGGGGCCCAGACGGCCACCCGGTCGCCCGGTTCGGCACCGGCGGCGACGCAGGCCGCGGCGGCCCGTTCGACCCGCTCCCCGAGCTGCGCGAACGTCAGGCGGTGGCGCCCCTCGGCGACCGCCTCGGCCGGGCCGTACCGCTCGGCGGCGGCGCGCACCAGGCGGGGGAGGGTGCCGTGCTCCAGATCGGCGCGGGGGTCGGTGGCGTCGGGCTCGTCCGGATCACCGCGCATCGCACAACCTCCCGCGAAAGAGCTGACTACCCGTCAGGTTAGCGGTAGCCTCCTCGGCTGTCAGCACGGATGTCCGCGCCGGGCACCCGGAGGCCCGCACGGAGGCCCGCACGGACGGCCGACCACGGAGGTGGCGATGGGCGCGACCCTCAAGGACGCGGCGGTGATAGCCGGGATCGGCCGGACGGCGTTCGCCAAGCGGCTGCCCGAGTCCGAACGCGCGCTGGCGTGCCGGGCGATCGTCGCGGCCCTGGACGACGCGGGGATCGCCCCCGCCGAGGTGGACGCGTTCGCCTCGTACACCATGGAGGAGACCGACGAGGTGGAGGTCGCCAAGGCGATCGGCGCCGGTGACGTCACCTTCTTCGCCAAGGCCGGTTACGGCGGCGGGGGTTCGTGTGCCACCGTGGGGCACCTGGCGGCAGCCATCGCCACCGGCCAGGCGAGCGTGGGCGTCGCCTGGCGCTCGCGCAAGCGCGGCTCGGGGCCCCGCCCGTGGCGGAATACCACTGTCCAACTGCCCACTCCGGCCCAATGGACCCGCCCTTTCGGTCTGTTGCGTCCCGCCGACGAGATCGGCATCCTCGCCCGGCGCTACATGCACGAATACGGCGCCACCCGCGACCACTTCTTCAACGTCGCACTCGCCTGCCGCAACCGCGCCAACCAGAACCCGGCCGCGGTCATGTACGACCGGCCGCTGACCCGCGAGATGTACATGACCGCCCGCTGGATCAGCGAACCGCTCTGCCTCTTCGACAACTGCCTGGAGACCGACGGCGCGCTGGCGTGCGTGGTCGTCGCCGCCGAACGCGCCCGCGATCTGCGCCACCGCCCGGTGTATGTGCACGCCGCCGCGCAGGGCCTGCCCGCCCAGCACCACGGCATGGTCAACTACTGGACGGACGACCCGCTCACCGGACCGGCCTGGACCGCCGCCCGGCAGCTCTGGAAACAGGCCGACTTCGGCCCCGAGGACGTCGACGTCGCGCAGATCTACGACGCGTTCACCCCACTGATCCCGCTCTCCCTGGAGGGCTACGGCTTCTGCGGGCGCGGCGAGGGAGCGGCCTTCACCGAGGGCGGCGCCCTGGAGATCGGCGGCCGGCTCCCCCTCAACACCGCGGGCGGCGGGCTGAGCGAAGCGTACGTACACGGCTTCAACCTCATCACCGAAGGCGTCCGGCAACTGCGCGGCACCGGCACCGCGCAGGTCCCGGACGCCGCCACCTGCCTGGTCACGGCCGGCGAGGGTGTGCCCACATCGGCCCTGCTGCTGAGGAGTTGAGTGCTCATGTCCACCAGCATGAGGCCGACCACTGACAACGGCCCGGACCCGGCCCCTGACCAGGGACGGGACCGAAACCCGGCCCCCTCCCCCACCTCGGCTCCGGGCCCGGATCAGCACACGACACCTTCCGACGCCCTCCTCCTCCCCGTCCCCGACGACGACGGCGCCCCCTTCTGGCGGTACGCCGCCCGGCACGAACTCCGCGTCCAGTCCTGCGCCGCCTGCGGTGAACTCCGCTTCCCGCCCCGCCCCTGCTGCCCGCACTGCCAGTCCTTCGACGACCGTTGGCGGCGGATGTCCGGCCGCGGCCGCATCTGGTCGTACGTCCTGCCGCACCCGCCCCTGCTGCCCGCCTACGCCGCCCAGGCCCCGTACAACGTCATCCTGGTGGAGCTGGCCGACGCCCCGCGCATCCGCCTCGCCGGCAACCTGGTCACGGCCCCGGACGCGCCGCTGAACTCCGTCGACCCGGCCCGCCTGCGCATCGGGGCCCCGGTCAAGGTGGCGTTCCACGAGCAGGCGCCGGGAGTGACCGTGCCGCGCTGGCTGCTGGAGCGCCCGTGACGCCGCCTTCTGTACCCGGGGAACCGGCGTCGCCCGTCCGCGTGGAGACGGCACCGGACGGCGTCGCCCTGGTCACGCTCGACCGGCCCGGCCGCCACAACGCCGTCGACCTGGAGACGGCCGGCGCGCTCGCGGCCGTCTGGCGCCGGTTCCGCTCCGCCGACGACGTCCGTGCCGTCGTGCTGACCGGCGCCGGGCGTGCGGCGTTCTGCACCGGTATCGACCGCTCGGCGGACGTCCCGCAGCCGTCCTCCCCGTACTCGGTCGACGACCCGCTGCTCGGCATCGGCCCGAAGACGAACGACCTGTGGAAGCCGGTCGTCGCGGCCGTGGAGGGAATGGCCTGCGGCGGGGCGTTCTATCTGCTGGGCGAGTGCGAGTTCCTGGTCGCCTCCGAGGAGGCCACGTTCTTCGACCCGCACACGACGTACGGAATGGTCAGCGCGTACGAGTCGGTCTTCATGGCGCAGCGGATGCCGTACGGCGAGATCGCGCGGCTGGCCCTGATGGGCTCGGCGGAGCGGCTCGGCGCCCGCCGCGCCTACGAGACGGGCCTGGTGTCGGAACTGACGCCGCCGGGCGGCGCGGTGGCCGCGGCCCGGCGGGCCGCCGCCGTGCTCGCCGCCCAGCCGACCGGTGCGGTACAGGGCACCGTACGGGCCCTGTGGGCGTCGCGGGAGGCCGCGCGGGCGCAGGCCGTGGCGCACGCCCCGCAGCTCATCGCGCTGGGCAACCTGCCGCCGGAGGAGCAGGCGGGGCTCCACGCGGCCCGCACCCGGGACTTCCGGGTGCGCTGACGCCGGGGCGCACCGGCCCCGGAGGCCGTACGCCCGAAGGTGTCACCGGCCCGCCGACGGCCCCCTCACAGCTCCGACTTGCGCGCCCTGCGAATCTCGCACTGGAACCACAGTTGCCGTGTCGAGGTGTTGGTGTAGCTGTAGGCGGCCGTGTACGTCTCGGTCCGCCCGGGCCGTACGACGATGCTGCGCTGGTGCAGCCCGAACGCGGTGCCGTCGGCGGGCCGCGCCTTCATCCAGTTGACCGCCATCTCGTAGGTGAAGGTCTTGGTGAGCGACGGGTTGGTCACCGAGACCGTGTATTCGAGGCGGCGGGCCGACTGGTCGTAGCGGCAGTTGCTGCCGCGCGCGTCCGAGCGGCCGTCCGGGTCGTAGGTCTCCTCCGGCGACGGCGACGGCGAGTAGGAGTACGACGGCGAGTCGTACGGGCCCGGCGACGGCGCAGAGCTGTAGCCACTGGGTGGCGGCGGCGGTGTCAGCCGGCGGGCGTGGCCGCCCGGCAGCAGGGCACCGCAGCCGACCAGTCCGAGCGCGCTGGCGGCCACCGTCGCGGCCGCGATGGCGGCCCGCGCGGACCGCCGTCCCCGGGTGGCCGTCACGACAGCGGGGTGCGCTGGACGTCGGTGACCGAGCAGCGGTACGTGCCGGCGGTGGCGGCGTCGGACGGCACGTACTGGATCACGTCGATGGAGTCGGTGCGGCCCGGCATCACGTAGGGGATGCTCGGGTGGCGGGTGCCGAGGTCCTTGCCGCCCGGCGCGGTGAACTTCACCGTCAGCAGGTACGTGTACTTGCTGCTCGACGAGCTGTTGGTGGCGCTGACCGTGGTCTTCACGCTCCCGGAGCCGTTGTACCGGCAACCGTCGATCTTGATGTCGCCCATGGCGCTGCGGCTGCTGCCGGAACCGCCGGTGGTGTAACCGGAGGTGCTGCCGCTGGACGTGCTGCCGCTCGTGGTGCTGCCGCCGGTGCTCGTGCCGCCGTCGTAACCGCCGGTGCTGGCCTCGTAGCCGCCACTGGTGCTGCTGCCGGTGGTGCCGCTGCTGCCCGTGCTGCTGGAGCCGCCGTCGCTGCCGCCGCTGTGGCTGCTGCCGCAGCCGCCGCCGTGCGAGTGCCGGGCGCCGGTCAGCGCGACCAGGACCACCCCGGCCGCCGCGACCGCGCGGACATGACGGAACTTCATGATGTTGTGCCCCCGTTGACCCCGTGGAAAGAACCGCGCCGCGCGTGCGGCGCACCTCGTCTTTATCTTTTCTTGACGAGTGCACGGCAGACTAGCAACCTCTTCACATTCCCCAAAATCTCTTCCTGACCAGGTAAAACGCGCAGCTCTGGCGCTCGCGTGCAGTCGGGCGTAGCGTCGTTTACAGAGGGAAACGGGACGAATCAGCGACCTGAGAGGCGACGCCTGTGGTGCGCAACGTACTCGGATCCGTGCTGGCCCTCGCCGGAGCGGCGGCCGCCGTCTGGAGCCCCTTCCGTGCCTGGTACGACGGCCGTCACGGACGCGATATCCGTATCGAGGACCTGTTCCGGGGCATCACCGGCGAAAAGGCCGAGTTGTTCGGCTCGGTGCTGCTGCCGATGGCCTTCGCCGCGCTGGTGACCCTGATCGGCCTGGTGCTCCGCTCCCGCCTGCTCGTCGCGCTGGCGGGGCTGGTGGTGCTCGGCTTCACCATCCTGTGGATGGTCCGCCAGGGACAGGAGGCGGGCAGTCTGACGGTCGGCGAGAACGCGAACCAGGGCCTGGGCCTCGGAGTGGCCTTCGCCCTCGGCGGGGGCGCGGTCCTGTGGCTGGCGGCCCTGGTGATGAGCGGCCGCCGCGGCGTACGCTCCCGGCGCCGCCGCGCGGAGCACGCCGCGGACCACGACGACCGGTACGGCGGTCCCGCCCGGCCCATGGCGCCCGGCCCCGAGTGGGAACCCGGCCCGATCCGGGACGGCGACACCCCGCCGCAGGGCACCCCCGCGTACGGCGCGACACCGCATCACCAGCCGCCCGTACGGTGGCCGGGCGCCGGGCATCCGCCGCCGGAGCCGGGCCACGCGGCCGGGGACGACCAGCCCACCCGGGCCGTACGGATGCCACCGGCCTCGGACGACCCGGGGCAGCCGCCGCCCCGGCCCGATGACGAGACGCGGCCCATCAGGACGACACCGCCGCCGGAACGACCGGCGCAGACGGGCCGACCGGAGCAGGCGGGCCCACCTGAGCAGCCAGGGCAGCCGGGCCAACCGGGCCGGCCTGACCAACCGAGTCAACCGGACCAACCGAGTCAACCGGGCCAGACACCGGAGCCTCCTGCGGCAGAGCGCCCGCGCTTCGACAAGGAGCAGTAGCCGTACGGCTGTTGGCGCCACGACACAGCAGCGCGCACCGGACCGGCGGCCGCCGCGCGGACACGCCGGCGGCCGCGTCACGACCGCCGCGCCAGCCCCGTCCCCTTCGCCGCGTCCAGCGCGTACACGCACCGGTCCTTGCTGCACGCGTAGACGACGCCCCCGACGACCACCGGCGTGCCGGTGATCTCGCCGCCGGTGGCCAGCTTCCAGCGCAGTTGACCGCCCATCGCGTCGAGGGTGTACAGGCAGTGGTCGGCGGAGCCGAAGTGCACCCGGCCGTCCGCCACGACGGGCGCCCCGATCACCTCGCCGCCCGCCTGGAAACGCCAGCGGGGCGTGCCCGTGACGGCGTCGAGGGTGTAGAGCGCCTTGCCGCTGCCCAGATGGACGGCGCCGTCGGCGACGAGCACCGGCTCGGTGGACTGCCGGGCCTCGGTCGCGATCCGCCAGCGGTCCCGGCCGTCGGCCGCGTCCAGGGCGTAGACCGTGCCGAGGTAGTCGGCGAGGTAGAGACCGCCGCCGGTGACCGCGGGCCCCGGCGCGTACGCGGGGCGGCCGAGGAACGCCGCGGGCGCCTCGAAGTGCCAGCGCACCTCGCCGCGCGCGATGTCGATGGCCAGCACCCGCGTGCCCGCGGTGACGTACACGGCGCCGTCCGGCGCGGGCAGCAGCCGCACCGGCACCCCGCCGCAGGAGGCCGCGTCGCCGACCGGGTACGACCAGCGCTCGGCGCCCGTACGGGCCTCCAGGGCCTTCAGCCGTCCGTCGGCCCAGACGAAGACCGTGCCCTCGTGCACGACCGGCCCCAGGTCGGCGGTCTCGAAGTCGGTCTGGACGCCGCCGGTCTCCCACAGCCGTTCGCCGGTGGCGGCTTCCCGGGCCTGCACGCCGCCGCCGCGGGTGCCGGTGACGACGGTGCCCCGGCCGGTCGTGAGGGCGTAGATCCAGCCGTCGCTGCCCAGGCGCCAGCGCTCGGTGCCGTCGGCCGCGTCGAGCGCGTACAGGCTCGGCCCGTCGGAGGCGTGGATACGGCCGTCCGCGACGGCCATGCTCCAGGCGACGTCGCGGGTCTTGAACTGGCGGCGGCCGCTGGCCACATCGAGGGCGTGCACCTCGAAGGACGTGACGTACAGCAGGTCGCCGGCGACCGTGGGCGTGCCCCACACGTCGTTGGACATGCGAAAGCGCCAGGGGCGCCAACGGGCGGGCGCGGCACCGCCCGCGCCGGTGGCGGCGGGGGCACCGGAACCGTGTCCCGCCGCACCGCCCTGCTGCGGCCGGGGCGCGGCCGGGTCGCCGTCGTGGGTGCCGTGGGCGGGGGCGCCCGGCGCGCCCGCGGGCGGCCGGACCCAGTCCGTCGCGGGCGCCTGGGCGCGCGGCGGCGGTGGGCCGTTGTCCCCGGCGCGGGGGCCGGGACCTATCGGTGCCGAGGTGCCGGCGAGGCGTACGGAGCCGTCCGGGAGGTCGGCGTCCGGCAGCCGCGACGGTACGGGCGGGGCGGAAGCGGCCTGCGGGGCCGGGGCGGCCGGCGGGGCGGCGGCCACCGGGCCGGCGGGCGCGGACTGCGGCGGCTGCGCGGCGCCGCGCGGGTCGACGCCCCGGCGCGCGCCGGGGCCCACGCCCGCGGCTCCGGCCCAGCCGGGCTCCGCCGCGGGCGCGGCCATCGCGGCCGCCGGGGCGTTGCGCGGGCGGGGCGGCGAGGGCGGGGCGGGCGGCGGGGACTGCGGTACGGGCTGCCGCACGGCGCGGGCCTGCCCGGAGCCGCCGCGGCCGACGGCCGCCGGCGTGGCCTGGCGCCCGCCGCGCCGTCGCTCGATGAGCGCGACGGCACCGGCCGGCAGCCAGGCGGAGGCGGTGCCGCTGTCGTCGCTGCCGGAGCCGAACAGGTGCGGCGCGAGCTGGGACTGGAGGTCGGCGGGGGAGGGGCGGCCGGGCGCCTCCATCTGCATGCAGGATTCGATCAGCGGCCGCAGTTCGTCCGGCAGCCCGGCCAGGTCCGGGCCCTCGCGCAGCAGCATGAAGACCGTCTCGACCGGGTTGGCGCCGTGGAAAGGGGCGTGTCCGGTGGCGGCGAAGACCAGGGTGGAGCCGAGCGAGAAGACGTCGCTGGCGCCGGTGACACTGCGGGAGTCACGGGCCTGCTCGGGCGACATGTACGCGGGTGTGCCGACGGCGACGTTGGTCATGGTCAGCCGGGTGTTGGAGACGCCGCTGGCGATGCCGAAGTCGATGACGCGCGGGCCGTCCTCGACGACCAGCACGTTGGACGGCTTCAGGTCCCGGTGGACCAGGCCGGCGCCGTGGATGGACTGCAGCGCCTCGGCGATGCCGGCCGCGAGCCAGCGCACCGCCTGGGCCGGGAGCGGCCCGCACTCATTGACTATTTCCTCCAGGGAGGGCGCGGGCACGTAGGCGGTCGCCAGCCACGGCACCGCGGCCCGGGGGTCGGCGTCCACCACCGCGGCGGTGTAGAAGCCGCTGACCGCGCGGGCCGCCTCGACCTCGCGTGTGAAGCGGACCCGGAACAACTGGTCCTCGGCGAGTTCCGTACGCACCGTCTTGATCGCCACGCGTCGCCCGGACGCCGAGCGCGCGAGGTAGACCAGCCCCATGCCGCCGGCCCCGAGACGGCCGAGCACCTCGAACGGGCCGATCCGCCGGGGATCGTGCTGCGTGAGCTGTGTGAGCTGCTCCACCACTTGCCTGCCACCTCCCCGTGGGGCGTAAAAGAGACTCTCAAAAGCCAGTGGCCGCCGAGAGCCACTGCCCCGTGCAGCGTCTCACCGCCTGGCCGATTCGGCCGTACGCGTGCTGATTCTTCCTGGCCGGGCCCAGGGTTGCGAACCCGGGGCCGCTCCCGTCGTGTCCCGGCGGGCTTCCGCGGTACGCACCGGGACCGTCACATGCCGTGACGGTGCCGTGCGGCCGGTCCGTCCGTACGGGTGCCGGACGCCGTGCCGCGCGGTCCGCCGAAGGGCTGTCGAACACCGTACGACCGGCACCCGCCGCAGCGTGCCGTCGCCGCGCCGTCGCACCGCCCCGATCCGGCCGCCGGTCCGTCACCTCGTCCGGGAACGCCCGCCGGGACCCGGTATGTCCCGCATCACCCGACGCCGTCCGCCCGGCCTGCCGCCCGTGCCGGTCACGCCACCCTTGCCGTCCATGCCGTCCCGTCCCCGTCCTCTCCCCGCGCGCGGCGCCCGTGCCGGGCCCGCGCCGCCGCGCCGTCGCGCACCGGCGCGGCCGTACCCACTGTGCCGTACTCAAGGTCATCGCGCTGCCCGCACGGATGAGCGGCCACCGCGCCGCGCCCCGGCCCCGCACGGGCCCGCTGCCGGGCCGCGCCGTCCGCGGCCCGACAGCGGGAGCTGCCATCGACCCCAATTGTGCTGCGTATCCCCCTACTCCGGGGCCATGACGCCGAACCCGGCGCCCTGGTTGTCGGCGAACACCGCGAACGGTCCGCCCGGCGTGCCGACCGGCTCCACCGTGATCCGGCCGCCGAGCCGGGTGGTGGTCCGTACGGCGTCGTCCATCCCGGGGACGAGGAAGCAGACGGTGAAGTGCGGCGGCATCTCGGCCGGCGCGCGCTCGTCCATCAGGACCCGGCCACCGATCTCCCGCTCCTGGCCGGCGAGCCGCCAGGGCCGGAAGCGCCCGTCCGACGCCGGGCTGTCGGCGACGCTCTCGAAGCCGAAGACCTCTTCGTAGAAGGCGTCGGCCCGCCGCGGGTCGCGGGTGCTCAGGGTCGTCCAGACGTACGCGCCGGGCTCGCGCCGGACCCCGAAGCCCGGGTGGGTGCCGGCCTGCCAGACACTGAAGACCGCGCCCGTGGGGTCGGCGGCGACCAGCATGGTGCCCAAGTCACCGACGGGCGCGGCCTCCGCGACGATCCGGCCGCCCGCCCGCAGGATCCGCGCGCCGGCCCTGGCGACGTCCGGGGTCGCGAAGTAGACGTTCCACGCGGTGGGCATCCGGCCGTCCTGCTTGGGCATCAGCCCGGCGGCCGCCCTGCCGTCCTTGAACGCCTCGGTGTAGTTGCCGAACTCGGGGGCGCCGTCGGAGAAGGTCCAGCCGAACAGCTCTCCGTAGAATCGCTTGCCCGCTTCCAGGTCGGGCAGCATGACATCGGCCCAGCAGGGGGTGCCCGCCGCGAATGCAGTCATGGGGCCAAACTAGCCCTGGATCAAGCATCGCGCCCGGAGAGTAATCGAACATTTTGCCAATTCTCCGCGATCGCGCTCCTTACCGGACATTCCCCGGCGTCCGGCAAGGACCGGCTCCGTATCCGGCATGACCCGCCCGGCGTCCGCGCAGGCGCTCGGAGCGCCCGCTTCCGCCCCGACGGAACCCCGTCCACCGGTGCGGAAAAGTTGTCCACAGCCTGTTGACAATATGATTCACTTGTTCGGGCCAAACCGTCCGCCGAGCCCGCCCCAGGCCGCCCCGGCCGCTCTGCGCACGGGACCGACCAGGACCGATACGGCCGAACTCCCGCATCCCCATTTGCAGGCAGCCAAATCGCGCTCCGATCACCCCTCGGTAAGCTGACGGCATGACAGGACAAGTTCGGACCGTCGACGGCAGAGTCGCCGGGCGCCGTGGACAGGCGACCCGGCAGAAGCTGCTCGACTGCCTCAGCGACATGCTCAGTTCGTCCCCGTACAGAGACGTCAAGGTCATCGATGTGGCCCGCAAAGCGGGCACTTCGCCCGCGACGTTCTACCAGTACTTCCCCGATGTCGAGGGCGCGGTGCTGGAAATCGCCGAGGAGATGGCCAAAGAGGGCGCGAGCCTGACGGATCTGGTGGCCGGACGCTCCTGGGTGGGCAAGTCCGGCCGGCAGGCGGCCGAGGAACTCGTCGAGGGATTCCTCTCCTTCTGGCGCAAGAACGACGCGATCCTGCGCGTCGTCGATCTCGGTGCCGCCGAGGGCGACAAACGGTTCTACAAGATCCGCATGAAGATCCTGAATGCCGTCACCAACTCCCTTACGGATTCCATCAAGGAACTCCAGACCAAGGGCAAGGTCGACAAGGACGTCAGCGCGGCCGCGATGGCCGGTTCGCTCGTCGCCATGCTGGCGGCGGTCGCCGCCCATCAGAAGGGATTCCAGAGCTGGGGTGTCAAGCAGCAGGAGCTGAAGCCGAACCTGGCGCTCCTGGTCCACCTGGGTATCACCGGAAAAAAGCCCACCAGATAACCCACTGCTCGCTGCACGGCCCGGCTCACGGCTCACAGCTCAATACGCGGCCCGGCCCACGACACCCTTCGGGAATACCTCACGACATAACCCACGGAACGGTCACCGTTCGCGCTCGTCCTGCCATAGCTGTACGTCACAGCGGGTGTTGTCCGCCCCTCGGGGCCGGCCGGCACCCGCTGTGCGCGTCTGCGGTCCGCCCCGGCGGCCGGGCACCGGCGGTCAGCGGGGCTCCAGCCGGAAGAGCCGGATCTGCCGGGCGACGCGCGCCTGGTACGCGGCGTACGGTGGCCAGAACGCGACCACCGCCGCCCACGTCCGCGCCCGCTCGTCGCCGGTCAGCAGGCGGGCCCGTACGGGAACGTCCCGGCCCCGCCAACTGATCCCGGCGTCCGGGTGCTTCAGCAGGTTGGCCGTCCAGGCCGGGTGCCCGGGGCGGCCGAAGTTGCTGCCGATCAGCAGCCAGGTCCCGGCCTCCTCCGGCAGACACGCCAGCGGTGTCCGCCGCGGCAGGCCGGTCCGGGCGCCCGTCGCCGTCAGGACCACCCCCGGCAGCATCCGGGCGCTCGGCAGCACCCGGCCCCCGGTGAGCCGGTGCACCGTATGGTCCAGGGCGGGGACGACGTACGGCGCCACCCGCGCGAACCCGCGCGTCGCGGACACCTTCTGCACCACCCGCCTGCCGGACGCCTTCACCCGGGCAGCCGCTCCCGCGCCGCCGAACGCCCTCATGCGGACACCCCCGCCGGGGCCCCGCCGCCCCCGAACAGCCCCGCCGTCCCGGCGGCGTGCGCCCGCAGCCGGTGTACGGGCCCCAGCAGCAGTTCGTCGCAGGCCGCGCGCTTGAAGAAGAGGTGGGCGTCGTGCTCCCAGGTGAAGCCGATACCGCCGTGGAGCTGAATGGCCTCCCCGGCCACCGTACGCAGGGTCTCCAGGGCGTGGGCGAGGGCCAGGCCGGGGGCGCCGGGCTCGGCGCTCTCCGCGGGGGCACCCACCGCCCATGCCGCGTAGTAGGCCGCGGACCGGGCCGCCTGCACCTGTACGTAGCGGTCCGCCAGCCGGTGCTGGACGGCCTGGAAGGAGCCGATGGGCCGGCCGAACTGCTCCCGCACCCGGACGTACTCCACGGTCCGCGCGAGCGCCGCGTCCGCCGCCCCGACCGCCTCGGCGGCCAGCGCCGCCGCGAACCCGGCACCCGCCCGGGCGAGCGCCCGTCCCACCCGTCCGTCCGCCCTCTCCTCCGCGCCCTCCTCCGCACCGAGCAAGGCCGCATGCGCGTCTCGCAGTTGGACGGTCCCCAGCGGCCGGGTCTCGTCCATCGCCGTCTGCCGGACCCGCGCCACACCGGGCGCGTCGCCCCGTACGGCGAAGAGCAGCGTGCGGCTGCGCGCGTATCCGCCCGTGTGCGCGGCCACCAGGAGCAGCCCCGCGCGGTGTCCGCCGAGCACCTGCGCGGCCTCCCCGTACAGCCGCCACTCCCCTGCCCCCGCGCCCTGCCGCGCCTGGATGCCGCCGGCCCGGCCGCCGCCCGCCCAGTCTCCGCCGTTGCGGGCGGTGAGTGCGAGGGCGGTGCCGAGCTGCCCGCCCGGTACGGCGAGCGCGCCCGTCAGCTCGCCCGACGCGAGAGCGGGCAGCAGCTCCGCGCGCTGCCGTTCCGTCCCCAGCGCCAGCACCAGCGGCGCGACGAGGGCGGCGGTGGGCAGCAGCGGCGCGGGCAGCAGCACCCGACCGGTCTCCTCGCAGGCCAGCGCCAGCTCGGTGGGGCCGCAGCCGACACCGCCGTACGCGGTGGGCAGCGCCAGCCCCGGCAGTCCCAGTTGCCGTGCGAGCTGTCGCCACAGCCCGGGGTCGTACCCTTCGGGGGTGCGGACGGCGGCCCGGAGGTCGTCGGGGCCGCAGCGCTTGTGGAGCAGTTCGCGCAGCGTACGGCGGATCTGGTCCTGCTCCTCGGTGAACGCGGCATCCATCGGCGGGCTCCTCCCGACCGTTCGGCGACCTGGCCCGGCAGGGCCGGCGCCGCAGGGCCCCGGGGAGCTCGCGCCGCTGACCTGACGGCCCGTCATACTAAGTACATCGAGCGGCATTTCCCAGCCTCACGCACCCATCACGCCTGTCGGCCCACCGCAGAGCTGATGTACCGTCAGGTTCATGCCGCCAGGAGGTACCGCCACGTCCCCCCGCAAGGTCGCCATAGCCGGTGTCGCCCTCTCCGACTGCGGACGCGTGGCCGAGGCCACCCCATACACCCTGCACGCCCAGGCCGCCCGCCGCGCGCTGGCCGACTCCGGCCTCGACCGCTCACTGGTCGACGGCTTCGCCTCGGCCGGGCTCGGCACCCTCGCGCCCGTGGAGGTCGCCGAGTATCTGGGGCTGCGCCCCACCTGGGCCGACTCCACCTCGGTGGGCGGCGCCACCTGGGAGGTGATGGCCGCGCACGCCGCCGATGCCATCGCGGCCGGGCAGGCGCGCGCGGTGCTGCTGGTGTACGGGTCCACGGCGCGCGCCGACCTCAAGGCCGGCCGCCGTACGGCCGACCTCTCCTTCGGCGCCCGCGGCCCGCTCCAGTACGAGGTGCCGTACGGCCACACCCTCGTCGCCAAGTACGCGATGGCCGCGCGCCGCCACATGCACCGGTACGGCACGACGCTCGCCCAGCTCGCCGAGGTCGCCGTGCAGGCGCGGGCCAACGCCGCCACCAACCCGGACGCCCTGTACCGCACCCCGATCACCGTCGACGACGTGCTGTCCGGGCCGCTGATCGCCGACCCCTTCACCAAGCTGCACTGCTGTGTCCGCTCCGACGGCGGCTGCGCGGTCCTCCTGGCCGCCGAGGAGTTGCTACCGGACCTGGCCAAGCCGCCCGTCTGGGTCCTGGGCGCGGGCACCGCCGTGTCGCACGCCGCGATGTCCGGGTGGGACGACTTCACCGTCTCCCCCGCCGCCGTCTCCGGCCGCCTCGCCTTCGAACGGGCCGGGGTGCACCCGTCGGAGATCGAGGTGGCCCAGATCTACGACGCCTTCACCTACATGACCCTCGTGACGCTGGAAGACCTCGGCTTCTGCGCCAAGGGCGAGGGCGGCGCGTTCGTCGGGAAGGGCCGCCTGCTGCGCGACGGCGCCCTCCCCGTCAACACCGACGGCGGCGGCCTGTCCGCCTGCCACCCCGGCATGCGCGGCCTGTTCCTCCTGGTGGAGGCGGTACGCCAACTGCGCGGCGAGGCCGCCGGGGACCGCCAGGTCCGCCGCCCCGACGGCCGCCTCCCCGAACTGGCCGTGGCCTCGGGGACGGGCGGCTGGTTCTGCTCCTCGGGGACGCTGGTGCTGGGCCGGGGGTAGGGCGCGCCGGCTACGCGAAGGCCAGGGTGTACTCCACGGCGCGCGAACTCGTCGGCTCGAAGCCCAGCCGCCGTACCGCCGCGTGGAGCTCTTCGTCGTCGGGTGCCGCGTTGACCTCGACGTCACGGGTGTCGGGGTGCCCGGTGTCGAGTGCGTGCAGGGCCGCCGAGGTGAGCGCGGTGAGCGCGTCGGCGGTGCTGTCGGCCTCGCGGTGATGGACCAGGCGGGCGCGGGTGCCGGCCAGTTCGACGTCGTACGAGGCTTCGTCCGTACCGATACGGAACGCGACCCCCTCCTCCTCGGCGGGAAGCCGCCGTACGGCCGCGTCCCCCACGGGAACGCCGGCCGGCAGGTCGCGCCGCCACCAGCGGTAGACCTCGCCGCTTTCGAGGGCGTTGAGGTCCACGGCGGCCTTGCCGGGGCTCGTGTCCTCCTCCGTGATCCACCGCAGGGCCGTACCGCCTGCCGTACGGGCCATGTCCGCCGCCGCCTGCAACAGGGGCACCAGGAGCGCGTCCTCGGCACAGTCGAGCACCGCGACGAAGCGCAGGGCGGGGTCGGGTGCGCCCAGGTCGAGCAGGGCGACCGAGCCTTCGACGGTCCCCTGGGGACTGGCAGTCAGGACGGCGACCGTGCGCTCTCCGCACCACAGCTCACCGGCGAGGTCCGGGTCGGTTATGCATTCAACGAAGTTTGCCATTTCTTTACCTTATGGAGATTATCTCCTCCTTGTCCACTATGGTCCCGGCGTCTCACCCCGGCCTGTCGAGGCAGAAGCAGGCGGCGGTGGCCTTGGGCCGGCCCCATGCCGGTCACACCGGTGGCAGCCATGCCCCTTACGCTGTAATGGATATTTTTGGACCCTTATCGGAAATGCGAGAGTGACCGCATGAAGAAGCAGGCCCGTCTCACGGCCTTCCTCGCGGCTGCCGCCGTCGCGCCGGCCGTACTGTTCTCCTCCCCGGCGGTCGCCGCCGAGGCCCCGGCCGCCGCCAAGTCGGCGCCGGACCAGGGCGCGGAGGCGAAGCCGGACGAGCCCGCGAAGAAGCCGGCGGCCCGGTCCGTGGCGGACGACCGGATCGCGGTCGTGCGGATGCTCACCAAGGACGCCGGCAAGGCCCTCGTCCGCGAGGCCAACAAGGCGCTCGACGGCACGGACGAGGAACTGCGCCAGTTCCTGGAAACGGGGCAGTACAAGGCCCGCGACGAGGACAACAGCTTCGCGATCTTCCGCATCCTGGCGGGCAAGGACGTCGGCCCCAATGTCCGCGGAGCGGCGGGCCAGGCGCTCGACGGCTCCCCGCAGGACCGGGCGCACTTCCTGAAGGAGGGCTACCGCCTGGCCCGTAACGCGGACAACCGCGTGCGCGCCGTGCAGATATTCAGCATCGGCGGCCCCGCGGTCAAGGACGCCGCCCGTGACGCGCTCCGCGCGGGTCCGGACGCCGTGCAGCACTTCCTCGACGTAGGCCAGTACGAGGCCCGCGCCAAGGACGAGGCCGCCGAGAAGAAGGCGGAAGAGGAGAAGGCCGCCAAGGACAAGGCCGCGAAGGAGCGGGAGGCCGAGGAGAAGGCCGCCAAGGAGAAGACGGCCAAGGAGAAGGGCGGCAAGAACGTCACGCCCGCCGTCGACGCCAAGCCCGCGGGCGACCACGGCACCGCCCCCACCGGCACCGCCCCCACCGGCACGGCCTCCGGCGACACCGCCGCGTCCACCAACAGCACCGGCAGCACCCTCGCCGCGACCGGCGTCAGCCCCGCCACCCCGTGGGCCGTCGGCGGTGCCGCCGTCGCCGTCACCGCGGGCGCGGGCCTGGTGCTGGCGGGCCGCCGCCGCACCGCCACCGGGCGCGGCTGACCCCCGCCCCAGGCACGCGCGCCCGGCGGCCGGACCACCTGCGGCCGGCCGCCGGGCGCGCACCCGCCGCCTTCAGGCCCCCAGCCGCGCGATCCGCCGTTGGGCCGCCAGCACCGCCGCCCGGAACCTCGGGTCGGGCCGCAGCGCGTACTCCCGTCGGCACGCCTCGGTGAACTTCAGGACGTGCTCGTCGCCGTGCTCGACGGCCCGCCCGCCCAGCTCGTCCCAGGACGGCGGGTCTTCGGGCAGTTCACGTCGCCAGGCCCCCGTCCCCTCCCCGCGCCGGCTCGTCGTGAAGGCGAGGAGCAGCGCGGTGTGCACCTGCCACAGCGCGGCGAGCGTCGGTTCGTACTGCCCGGCGGGCAGGTGCGGCAGGACGAGCCGTACGGCGGCGGGCGCGGTGACGCCATGGATCAGCGGCACCGGGAAGACTTCGTCGTGGCTCAGGTACACGTCGGAGAAGTGGGTCGTCATCTCGCTCAGCAGGCGCGGCGCGTGGTCGACGGCCGGCGCGTCCAGCGCCTCCCGGTATCCCGGAAGTTCGGCGAGCCGTGCCAGTCTGCCGTGCGCGACGCCCGGGTTCATCGGCCCGCCGTCGCCCGGTACGCGCGGCAGGGCCGCGATCGCGCCCGCCAGGTCGTACGTGCCGCGCAGCCGCGCCTGCCCGGGGAGTGCGGTGTAGCGCGCCGCCCAGTAGGCCAACCCACGCGCCAATTCGGTGAGTTGTGCGCTCGCGGGCTTGCCGTCGGCCGCGCCGTACAGGCCCCGGACCGCGTGGGCCGTACGGATCAGCCCGTGCGTCAGCCCCGCGAAGAGCCCCGGCAGCAGCCGCGGCCACCAGCGGGCGAGCACATCGCGCCAGGGGGCGTCGGCCAGCTCCCGCACGAAGAGCCGCTCCCAGTCACCGGCCCGTTCGAACGCCCCGAGCGCCGGACGCCAGGAACTCTCGTCGGCGGGGTCGAGGGCGAAGCGCGCGGCGGGCGGCTCGTGATGGGGCATCGCGACCCGGTAGCGCTCCACCCACCCGGCCACCTCCCCCTCGTGACGGAGCATCGCCAGCGCCTCGGCGCCCATCGGCCCGTGGTTGGCGAGGTCCACCCCGGCGCCCCGCTCGTACCCCAGGTCGTCCATGCGCTCCAGGGCTTCGTTGACCGCGTCGTGATAGCTGATCGTCGGCATGAGGGTCCCCTCCCGTGATTCCGGACGGCCGGAAAGACTCGGAGCCGGTGGCCGCACACCGGCCGGGGTGCGGCCCCAGGCTCCGACAGTTTGCTACGGGCCCCCTCGCCGGCCGCCGGCGAACCGGTCGCCGCCCTGCCCCGGGCCCGACCCACAGGTCCCGCTCCCGACCTACGCCGAAGACCGCGCGCCGATCACGAACTCGGTGCCGAACGGGTCCGTCACCCGCGCCTGCCGCACGTACACCGTGTCCTCCGGCTCGGACGCCGTGCCGCCGGCCGCGACCGCCCGCGCCACCGCCGCGTCCGTGTCCGCGACCTCGAACAGCGTTCTCCAGGCCGCGGTCCCGGCGGACGGATCGCCCACGATCCCGCCGATCTCGTGCCCGTCCGGGCGGCGCAGGAAGGTGAAGTCGAGGTCCGGCAGACGCGGGTTGCCGTCCAGGGTGAAGCCGAAGACGGCCGCGTAGAACGCGCGGGCCGGGGCGGCGTCCGGCGCCACCAGGTCGTTGCGTACGAGGGAGTCGGGCTCGTTGACGACCTCGCAGCCGACGCGGGCCCGCCCCTGCCAGAGCCCGAACCGCGCCCCCACGCTGTCCTCGGCGAGCGCGGCCCGCCCGAGGTCGCGGACCTCCACCGGGCCCGACAGCACCCGGCCGCCCGCGTCGGCGATCCGCTGGGCCGTGCCGTCGCAGTCGGCGGCCGCCAGGTAGACCGCCCACCCGCCGCCCGCCGCGTCGGGCCGCTCCACCAGGCCCGCGGCACGCTGCCCGGCCACGAGCCCGACGGCGTACCGCCCGCCCTTCATCGTCTCCGTCTCGTACGTCCAGCCGAACAGCGCCCCATAGAAATCCATGGCGCGGTCGAGGTCGGGGACGGCCAGCTCGACCCAGGTGGGCGTGCCGTCGGGCTGGTTGCCGGTGACACGGCTCATGACGTGCTCCTCGCGGTACGGGGCGGCCGGGTGGCCGCGCTGGCCGGTACCGCAGACGCTAGGCGCCATGCAGAACAGGACGTGTCCTATATGGGCGTCCCATCGTGGCTGGCTTGTAACAGCACCGCGCCGTCGTCTACGGCACGCCGTTACGCCGCCGCCGAATTGCCGCAACGAAGGGCAGCCAACATCATGTGCGGAGTGGCCCCCGCCGCCCACGCCCACCGCCGCCCGCCGCCGCTCTTGAGGCCCGACCGGAAATGACGTACCGATGCTCCGTTCCCTGCCGGCCGTGGCGCTCGGCCTGGCCGCCACATGCACGCTGCTGAGCGGGTGCGACGGGACCGGGGAGCCGAGGAGCGCCGGGCGTACGCCGGGGGCGTCGGCGCCCGCGCTGCTCTGGCCGGGCCGTACGCCCGCGCCGGAGCAGTCCTACGAGCCCAACTCCGCCGAACGCCCGTCGCCGCTGCGGGGCGCGCCACGCGTGCCGTCAGGGGACCTGCACCGGGTGTCGGCGCTGGCCGTCGCCAAGGCCAAGGTCGCGGCCATGACCGGCGCGCTAGACGAGGACGGCACCAACCAGAAGATCAAGGAGTGCCGGACGGCCGGACGGAAGCCGTGTCCCGTACAGACGCCGCAGTACCGGGACCTGAACGGCGACGGCAAGGACGAGCTGCTGCTCGGCGTCGACGCCGGGAACACGTTCCTGTTCCTGTGGGGCTTCACCGTGCGGGACGGGGTGGTCACCCAGATCATGGACGCCGGGGTGACCCCCCTGTCCGTCGAACTGTCGGGCCGTGAGGTGATCGTCCGCGAACCGGCCGGCACGGGCGGCTACAGCCTCCGCCGGGTCTACTCCTGGGACGAGCACCTCCAGGCCATGAACGAGCGCGTCATCGAATACGACGAGTCCCGCACTACGAGATGAGGCGGAGGAAGTCGGCCCAGGAGGTAGGGGGTAGCGAGAGGGCGGGTCCGGTGATGTTCTTGGAGTCGCGTATGTGGATGGTGGTGGGGGTTGTGGCGACTTCGACGCACGTTTCGCCATCGGGGTCGCTGTAGCTGGACTTACGCCACGCATACGCCACCTCGACGCACGTTTCGCCCTCGTTGTTGCTGTAACTGCTCTTGAACCATGCCAGTCCGGCGTTCACGCTCACCCTGCCAGTCTCTCGATGAGTTCCAGCGACTTCTTCGGAGGCATGGCCTGGGACCGGAGAGCGCCCAGCCTCTGGACATACTGATCAGCCTCAGCCGGCCTCGTCAGCAACTTACCCTTGCCCTGAGCTTCCATGAAGACGCTGTACCGCCCGTCCGGGGAGAACAGCACATCTACGGGACCAGCGAGCCCTGCATGCTCGTCCACGTCTGTGGGCATCACTTGCAGCATGACGTGATCCAGCTCGCGCACGGTCTTCACGACGTGGAGCAAGCTCTTCTTGAACGCCGCAGCACCACCGATCGGTCGCTCGAAGACCGATTGCTCGACCACAAAGCTAACCGTCGGAGCCGGTTCTCGGACCAGCGCGGGCTTCCGTTCCAAGCGCTCGTTCACCAGCCGCTCAACCTCGCTCTTGCTGTACGCCGGTACCCGGGATCGGAGCAGGGCCGAAACATAATCCGGCGTCTGCAACAGGCCAGGCAGTACGAGGCTTTGATACCCGCCGAAGCTCAGGGCTTCCGCCTCCAGCGCCCACCATTCCAGAAACTGAGCACGCCCCGGCTCCTGTTCCATCAGACCGATGCACGACTCCAGCGCGCCCTCTGCGACAGTGAGCCGGTCGGCCTCGATGAGGAAGCCCGCGCTCGGGATGCGTTCCGCGCACCCGTAGGCCCCCTCCAGCGATTCCGACACGTGCGTCCGGAGCGCCAGTTCCTTCTGCGTCATCCCCGCGCGCTGACGCCAGGAGCTGATGAGCCCCCCGACGTGTACGCGCGCGGGCGACGGCTCCATCCTCTTCACGGCCATGATCAACCCCCCACACTCGCCCTTGTAGGTCCGTTGCCGCTGGTGACGCTACGCATACGTGCCGACCATTGAAGCCATGACGACCGAAAACCACCCCCAAGAGCCACGCCTCCTCCCCTGGGCCGGTCAGGACGGCAAACCCTGCTACCTGATCGGCGACGGGCACGGCCCCGTCACGGACCTGGCCGACGAGCTGGAAGAGTTGCAACTTCGCACCGCGATCGAGGTGTTGGACCACTCGCGCGCGACCCTGAACCAGCCCGAGGCGCCCGCCCCCACCGAACTCCTCTTCATCACCAACCGCCTCACCGAGTCGCTGAGCGACGCCGTACGCGTGGCGGACAGCCGGGGCCGCAGGCTGGAACAGGCCCTGCACGCACCGTGAGCACCAGCCATCTATACACTTGTCATAGACGATCGTCTAAGACAGACATATAGTCGCGCCATGACCCCGACGTCCTGTCCCCACGCCCTCATCTCCGGCGCCGGTATCGGCGGCCCCGCCCTCGCGTACTGGCTGCGCCACCACGGCTACGACGTCACCGTCGTCGAGCGCGCGCCGGAGCTGCGGACCGGCGGTTACAAGGTCGACCTGCGCGGCGTCGCGGTCGAGGTCGCGGACCGGATGGGCGTACTGCCGGAGATCCGGCGCGCCAGTACGGACATGCGCACCGGCGCGTACGTGGACGACGGCGGGCGGCGCGTCGCCACGCTGCCCGCCGACATCTTCGGCGCCCGGGTGGACGGCGACGACGAGATCATGCGCGGCGACCTGACCCGCATTCTCCACGACCGCACGCGCGACGACGTGGAGTACGTCTTCGGCGACTCGGTCAGCTCACTCACGGACGACGGCGCAGGCGTCGACGTCACCTTCGAGCGCGGGGCGCCGCGCCGTTTCGACCTCGTCGTCGGCGCGGACGGCCTGCACTCCACCGTCCGCCGTCTCGCCTTCGGCGACGGTTCCCGGTACCTGCGGCACATCGGCGCGTACACAGCGTCGTTCAGTGTGCCCGGCCAACTGGTCGCACGGGGCGAGGAGTTGTATCACATGGCGCCCGGCCGACTCGTCTGCGTCTACAACGCGGACGGCGACCACGGTGAACACGGTGAACACGGCACCGACGGCGCCAAGGCGTGGCTCTCCTTCCGCTCGCCCCGGCTGGACCACGACCACCGCGACGCGGACGCGCAGCGAGCGCTGCTGGCGGACGCGTTCGAGGGCGTCGGCTGGCAGGTGCCCCGGCTCCTCGAAGCCTCCCGCACGGCCGACGACTTCTACTTCGACGGGCTGCACCTGATCGAGATGGACCGCTGGTCGCGCGGGCGCGTGGTGCTGCTGGGCGACGCCGCCCACTGCGCGTCCCCCGCGTCGGGGCAGGGTACGGGGATGGCGCTGGTGGGCGCGTACGTGCTCGCCGGGGAACTGGCGGCGGCGGGCGGCGACCCGCGTACCGCCTTCGCACGCTACGAGAGCGAGATGCGCCCGTACGTCACGGCGAACCAGCGGATGGCGGAAACTTTCGTACCGCAGATGACGCCCGCCACCAAGACGGCGATCCGCTTCCGGCACGTGATGCTGCGGGCGCTGCCCCACATGCCGTGGAAGAACCACGTCGCGAAGAAGCTCGCCGAGGACGTCCAGCGCTGCGCCCACGCCATCACCCTCAAGCCGTACGCCGCCCATCGGCCCGACGCGGCATCCGTCACGGCCTGAGGCCCCGCCGTGCCGCCTGCGGATTAGGCTGCCGGACATGGTCGAACACCCGGCAGACACCAGGACCCCGAACGCGAACCCGCACACGAACTCGAACGCGAACGCCGACACCGGCCCGGACTCCGACGAGCGCTTCCACGCGCTCCTCCGCTCCCTCCGCGTCTGGGACGGCGAGCTGCCGGCCGTCGACCCCGACCCGTCGCACGCCCCGGCCGAGCCGCTGCCGCTCTTCCGGCAGTGGCTGCGGGAGGCAGCGGAGGCGGGCGTGCCCGAGCCGCACACCATGACGCTCGCGACGGCGGACGCCGACGGCGACCCGAACGTCCGCACCCTGATGCTGCACGACGCCGACGCACGCGGCTGGCACTTCGCCTCCCACCGTGGCAGCCGCAAGGGCCGCGAACTCACCGCCCGCCCGCGCGCCGCCCTCGGCTTCTACTGGGCGGGCCTCGGCCGCCAGGTCCGCGTACGGGGCCGGGTCACCGAGGCGGGCCCGGAGGAGAGCGCGGCCGACCTCCACCGCCGCTCGACGGGGGCCCTGGCCGCCGCCCTCGTGGGCCACCAGAGCGAAGTCCTCCCCGCGTACGCGGACCTCGAACGCGCCTCGGAAGCCGCCTGGGCCCGCGCCCAGCAGGACCCGACCGCCCCCGTCCCGAGCTGGACCCTGTACGTCCTGCACCCCGAGGAGGTCGAGTTCTTCCAGGGCGACGCCCGCCGACGCCATGTGCGTATCAACTACCGCAGGGGAGGCGGGGTTGGGGGCGGGGCCGGGTCCGGCCCTGATGCCGGGGCAGGGGCCGGGGCCGGCCCTGAGGCCGGGACCTGGACGCGCGAACTTCTCTGGCCGTAGGGGGGCTCGGGCGGAGGGCGCGGGCGGGCGGGCGCAGTCGGATGGGTGCGGCGGACTCAGCGCCTCCCCGCGCCTCCTCGCGCCTCCCCGCGTCTCCTCACGCCTCCGTACGCCTACGTGGCATCTGTGTGCCGTCTCTGCCTTCCAGGGCTGTCGGCTCAGAACCGCCGGTACATGATGTGCAGGCCGACGTAGCCCTTGGTGGGGTGCAGGAAGCCCTCGGGGAGGGTCGTCATGATCTCGAAGCCGAGGGACTTCCAGAGGGCGACGGCGCGGGTGTTGGTCTCGACCACCGCGTTGAACTGCATGGCCCGGAAGCCCGTCGTACGCGCCCAGTCGACCGCGTACTCACCGAGCGCCCGGCCCACGCCACGGCCGCCGTGGGCCGGGTCGACCATGAAGGAGGCCGTGGCGATGTGGGCGGCGCCGCCCATGTGGTTGGCGTTCATCTTGGCCGTGCCCAGGACCGTACCGTCATCGTCCACGGCGACGACCGTGCGGCCCGGCGGGTCGAGCATCCACATCGCGCGGCTCGTCGGGTCGTCCGGGTCGCGG
Organism: Streptomyces sp. NPDC018045; assembly: GCF_044327445.1. Taxonomy (NCBI): domain Bacteria; kingdom Bacillati; phylum Actinomycetota; class Actinomycetes; order Kitasatosporales; family Streptomycetaceae; genus Streptomyces; species Streptomyces sp. NPDC018045. The sequence goes on along the minus strand of NZ_JBIRFL010000005.1, from coordinate 269,144 downwards.
GGGTAGGTGTACGTCTCACCGGCCGCCACGATGGTCCGGAAGAACGGCCGGATGGCGGCCCAGTCGGCGGTGGTCGCTTCTCGAATCAGCACGCACGCCAGCATGCCGCCCGACGCACGCGACGGGCCAGCGAGTTTCTGGGTGGGAGGGCGGCTCGGAGGCAGGCCGGACCCCCCGTCCGCTCAGGCCGGGCGGAAGACGGGGACAGCCATTCCCGAGGCACCCGCGCGGAAACGCACCCGTAAGGCCATCCCGATCCGCAGATCCGCCTCCGGGCACTCGACGACTTCCGTCATCATCCGTGGCCCCTCGGCCAGGTCCACCACCGCCGCCACATACGGCACGCGATCGCCGAACGGCGGAAGATCGTTACGGTGCACCACCGACCACGTGTAAAGCGTGGCCCGGCCGTTCGCCTCCTCCCACACCACGTCTTCGCTCCAGCAGCGCGGACAGAACTCGCGCGGATAGTGGTGCGCCACGCCACAGCCGTCGGCGCGGCAGCGTCGCAACAGCAGCCGGCCCCGGGCTGCCGCGTCCCAGTAGACACGGCTGAACGCGTCGATGTCGGGCAGGTCATACCTGGGCCCGACGGGCGTCTCCACCGGCCCACCCCCGGGGCCGGACTTGGTCTCGGGCCCGGGGTCGGGCCCGGGCCCGGGACGAGTCCGAGACCCGGCCCCAGCCCCAGCCTCTGCCTCTGCCTCTGCCTCTGCCTCTGCCTCTGCCTTCGGTTTCACTCCAGACCACCTGCTTCGGCTCGGCGGGGTTCGGTGGGATTCGGTGGGGCTCCGTGCCGCTCGATGGGGCTCAGCGCGGCTCCATGCCGCTCGATGGGGCTCGGTGGGGCTCAGCGGGGCCCGGTGGAGCCCGATGTGGGGCCCGGTAGGGCCGGACGTGCGGACCGACGTGAGCTGACGGTATGTCAGTTCAGTCGAAAGTGGCCGGGGTGCGCAAGAGTGCGCGCACGGCCATCCCCCCGTACGGCGACATGCGCGCGCTCCGCCGTTACCCTCACCGGCATGCCGGACGCCGCAGCGCACGCCAGCTCCTCCGCATCCAGCACCACGCCGCCGATGGCCGGCCCGTCCGTGTACGTCATCGGGGGCGGACCTGGCGGGCTCGCCACGGCCGCCGCGCTGGGCACGTACGGCATCCGCGCCGTCGTCCTCGAAAAAGCCGACGCGGTGGGCGCTTCCTGGCGCGGCCACTACGACCGTCTGCGACTGCACACCACACGCCGCCTCTCCGGCCTGCCGGGACTGGCGATACCGCGCGCCTACGGGCGGTGGGTCGCGCGCGACGACGTGGTGCGCTACCTGGAGCAGTACGCCGAGCACCACAGCCTCGAAGTCGCCACGGGCGTCGAAGTGCGGCGCGTGGACCGCGCGGCGGACGGCGGGTGGGTCCTGCACGCGGAAGGCGGGCGCGCGCCGGCCGCCCGTACGGTCGTGATCGCCACCGGCTACAACCACACCCCGTATCTCCCCGACTGGCCCGGCCGCACCGGCTACACCGGCGAACTGCTGCACGCCGGCGACTACCGCAACCCCCGCCCGTACACGGGAAAGGACGTCCTGGTCGTCGGCACCGGCAACACCGGGGCGGAGATCGCCGCCGACCTGGCGGCGGGCGGCGCGGCGCGGATACGGCTGGCGGTCCGCACCGCGCCGCACATCGTGCGCCGCTCGACGGCAGGCTGGCCCGCCCAGGCGACCGGCATCCTCGTACGCCGCCTGCCGCCGCGCATGGTGGACCGGGCGGCCCACGTGATGCGCCGCCTCTCCGTGCCGGACCTGTCGGCGCACGGGCTGCCGACGCCGGACACGGGGCTGTACAGCCGGGTCCTGGAAGGGGCGATCCCCGTCCAGGACGTGGGACTGATCGACGCCGTACGAAGCGGAGCGGTACAGCCGGTGGCGGCGGTGACCTCCTTCGACGGCAACGTCGTACGCCTCGCGAACGGCGACGCGATCGAACCGGACGTCGTCATCGCCGCCACCGGCTACCGACGCGGCCTGGACGACCTCGTCGGCCACCTCGACCTCCTCGACACCCGCGGCCGGCCACGCGCCCACGGCCCCCACACCCACCCGTCCGCCCCGAACCTCTACTTCACGGGCTACACGAACCCGATCAGCGGCATGCTCCGCGAACTCGCCCTGGACGCACAACGCATAGCCCACACCATCACCACCACCCTCACAACAAACAATGAAGCAACCCCACCCCCCTCCCCAGCCACCACACCCCCCGCACCACCGGGACCAGCCAGGTGACCCGGGGACGCGGGTGGCCCAGGGGCCCGGGTGGCCCGGGGGCGCGGGTGGCCCGGGGGCGCGGGTGGCCCAGGGGGCCCGGGTGCCCCGGGGCGCGGGTGGCCCGGGGGCCCGGGTGGCCCGGACCAGCCGGGCGATCCGGCGGGCCGTCCACACCGCCCGCACCATCCGGACGCCTCGGGCCCACCCGGCAGCCCACCCGCACCTTCGGCACCACCCAAACTGTCCACACACCCGCACCACTCGACGAACCGCCCACTCCCTCACGCCACTCGGACCACCCACCCCTTCCACACCACTCGCCCCACCCGCACTTCACGCGCCTCAACCGCCTCCCGCACCTCTCGCACCTCTCGCACCTCTCGCACCTCTCGCACCTCTCGCTGGAAGGTTTAGCACTCCCGGGCATTCCTGACGAGCCGTCAGTTCCCTTAACCTGATGGCGCGTCAGTTGAATTGGCAGCCGTCTTACGGGAGCGGGCGTCAGCGATGCTTGGATCGACTCACGGCACTCTCACCACGCACTCCAGCCCGGCCCGCGCGGCGGCCTGCGGGCAGGCTCCGCCGCGCACCGTCCACGAGACGGCCGACCTGGACGTCAGCGGGCGCCCGCTATACGCCCCCGTCCCCGACCTGGACCGGTTCTTCCGGCCCGGGGCGGTGGCGGTCGTCGGCGCCTCCGACAGCGAGGGCCGCCCGAACACCGGCATCACCCGGCAGCTCATGGCGTGGGCCGAACGCGTCGGCGCCCGCCTGCACCCGGTCAACCCGGGCCGTAGCAGCGTCTTCGGCCTGCCCTGTCTCACCTCCGTCTCCGACCTGCCCGAGCAGGTCGACCTCGCCGTACTGCTGGTCGCGGACCCCGTGCCGGTCATCGAGGAACTGGCCGACGCCAAGGTCAGATTCGCGGTCGCCTTCGCCTCCGGCTTCGCCGAGACCGGGGCGGCCGGTGCGGCCGCCCAGGACCGGCTCGCCGAGGCCGTGGCCCGTACCGGCATCCGGCTGCTCGGCCCGAACACCAACCTCAACGCCTTCGCGTCGTTCCGCGAGGACCTCGACGGCCCCGCCATCGCCCTGATCACACAGTCAGGCCACCAGGGCCGTCCGGTCTTCTCCCTCCAAGAACTGGGCATCCGCCTTTCGCACTGGGCCCCGACCGGCAACGAGGCCGATCTGGAGACCGCCGACTTCCTCTCCTACTTCGCCTCCCGTCCCGAGGTCGGGGCCATCGCCGCGTACGTCGAAGGGTTCAAGGACGGCCGCAGCTTCCTGCTCGCCGCCGACCGGGCGGCCCGCAACAAGGTCCCGGTCGTCGCCGTCAAGGTCGGCCGCACCGAGGCCGGGGCCCGTACGGCCGCCTCCCACACCGGCAAGCTGACCGGTGCCGACGCGGTGGTGGACGCGGCCATGCGGCAGTTCGGGGTGATCCGGGTGGACGGGCTGGACGAGCTGCAGGACACCGCGGCCCTGCTCGCACGGGCCCGCCCACCGGCGGCCGACGGCGTCGCCGTCTATTCGATATCCGGGGGCACCGGCGCCCACTTCGCGGACCTGGCGACGGCCGCCGGACTGCGGTTGCCCGCACTGGGCCGCGCGAAGCAGGACGAGCTGCACCAGTGGATCCCGGACTACCTGAGCGTCGTCAACCCGGTGGACAGCGGTGGGCACCCGGTCGGCGACTGGCGCGGCCGCAAGATCATCGACGCCCTCCTCGCCGACCCGGCCGTCGGCGTACTGATCTGCCCGATCACCGGCCCGTTCCCGCCGATGAGCGACAAGCTGGCGCAGGACCTCGTGGACGCGGCGGAACACACGGACAAGCTGGTGTGCGTCGTCTGGGGCTCGCCGGTCGGCACCGAGGACGCCTATCGGCGCACCTTGCTGGGGTCGCGGCGGGTGGCGACCTTCCGTACGTTCGCCAACTGTGTGACGGCCGTCCGCGCGCATCTCGCCCACCACCGCTTCACCGCCGGCTACCGCTCCCCCTTCGACGACGCCCCGCGCACCCCCTCGCCCTCCGCGCGCAAGGCGCGGGATCTGATGCGCCCGGGACAGCAGCTCAGCGAGCACGCGGCTAAGCAGCTCCTGCGCGCCTACGGGATCAGGGTGCCGCGCGAACAGCTCGTCACCAGCGCGGCGGCGGCCGTGCGCGCCGCGAGCCTGGTGGGCTACCCCGTCGTCATGAAGGCCTCCGCGCCACGGCTCGCGCACAAGACGGAACTCGGGCTCGTCAAGACCGGGCTGACCTCCGCCAGCCAGGTCAGGGACACCTACCGGGAGCTGACCGACATCGCCCGCTACGAGGACATCGAGCTGGACGGTGTGCTCGTCTGCCAGATGGTCGAGCGCGGCGTGGAGATGGTCGTGGGCGTCAGCGCGGACAGCCTCTTCGGGCCGACCGTGACCGTCGGGCTGGGCGGGGTGCTCGTCGAGGTGCTGCGGGACACCGCCGTCGGGGTGCCGCCCTTCGGCGAGGACCGGGCGCGCGCGATGCTCGGCGAGCTGCGCGGACGCGCCCTGCTGGACGGCGTACGCGGAGGGCCGCCGGCCGACGTGGACGCGCTCGTCGAAGTCGTGCTGCGGGTCCAGCGGATGGCGCTGGACCTGAGCGGTGAACTCGCCGAGCTGGACCTCAACCCGCTGATGGTGCTGCCGCGCGGGCAGGGAGCCGTGGCTCTCGACGCGCTCGCGGTGTGCCACTGACCGCGCGATCGACCGAACGGCCGACCAGACGACTTGGAGCCGCCTCACCATGGCCCCCACCCCCGCTTCCCCCGCATCCGATCCCGAGACCGGTCCCGGTACCGGCTCTGCTGCCGATACCCCTGCCGGCCCCCCTGACGATTCCGCTGCCGATTCCGCAGCCGATTCCGCTGATTCCTTGATACTCCACACCACTGACAACGCCGTGCTGTGGATTACGCTCAACCGCCCCGCCGCCCTCAACGCCCTTACCCCTGACCAGCGCGAACGCGTCATCGCGCTGCTCTCCGACGCCTCCGCCGACCCGGCCGTACGGGCCGTCGTCATCACCGCCACGGGCAGAGGTTTCTGCACGGGGGCCGACCTCCGCGCCGGGGCGGGCGACGGCGGACCGGGGCGGGGCGACGGCGACGGTGACGGCGGGCCGGGGCGGGGCGAAGGCGGAGGCGACGCGCAGCCGCCCCGGCACGCCGCAGGCGGAGGGGAGTCCGACACGCGGCCGACCGAGCGCGGGACACACGGTGGAGCGGCCGGCACGCGGCCGACCGAGCGCGTCGTGGGGGATGTCGCCCGGATGATCCGGCAGGGCGCGCAGCGTCTCATCGCCGCCGTCATGGACTGCGAGAAACCGGTGCTCGCCGCCGTCAACGGCACCGCCGCCGGGCTCGGCGCGCACCTCGCCCTCGCCTGCGACCTGGTGGTGGCGGCCGAGTCCGCCACGTTCATCGAGGTGTTCGCGCGCCGCGGCCTCGTCCCGGACGGTGGCGGCGCCTACCTGCTGCCCCGGCTCGTCGGGCCGCACCGCGCGAAGGAGCTGCTGTTCTTCGGCGACGCCGTGACGGCCGCGGACGCCGAACGGATGGGGCTGGTCAACCGGGTCGTCCCGGACGCCGGGCTGGAGAAGGCCGCCCGGGACTGGGCGGAGCGGCTGGCCACCGGCCCGACCCGGGCCCTCGCCCTCACCAAACAACTGGTCAACGCCTCCCTGGACGGCGACCGCGGCGCGGCGTTCGCCGCCGAGGCGGCGGCGCAGGAGATCAACATGACGACGGCGGACGCGCGGGAGGGCGTCGCGTCCTTCGTGGAGCGCCGACGGCCCACGTACCGGGGCCGGTGAGAAGGCGGCATCCTGACGAAGGGCGCCGCCCACCGGCCCACCCACCGGACCACCTCCGTTCCCGCACCCGTTCCCGGCCCTGTCCCCGCACCTAACCGCTTTCCCGCACCCGGCCCGGGTCCCGCACCCGACCGCGTTCCCGATCCCATTCCCGCGCTTGGTCCCGACCCCAACCCCGCCCCCGGCCCCGCTCTCGCCCTCGCTCCGCCCCGCCGCCCCCACAGCCCTTCCGAACTGACGACCCGTCAGGTTCAATGGAGACATGATGGGACACGCCGGTATGGCAGCCACCGTGGTGCGCTATCTGCGGTCGGTCGGCGCGCCGACCTCCGCCACGACCCCCGCCACGGCCGGGCGCACCGGCCGCGCCGCCGTACCGCCGCGCCCTGCCCTCAGAGCCGTACGGGAGGGCGAGCGCGCCCCCCTCGACCCGGCCGCCTTCCGCGCCGTACTCGGCCATTTCGCCAGCGGCGTCACAGTCATCACGGCACCCGCGCCGGAATCCGACCCCCCGCCCGTATTCCTGGGCGAGCCCGCGCCCGCATCCCTGGCCGAGCCGGCACCCGCACCCCTGACCGTGCCCGCGCCGGAACGCGAGCCGGCACCGGCACCCTTACCCGAGCCCACGCGCCTGACCGATCCCGCGCGCCCGATCGAGCCCGCGCGCCTGGCCGCGGCCACCCCCGCGCCCCACCCGAGCGGCACCGGCGCGAACGGCCCGGCCGGCTTCGCCTGTCAGTCATTCGCGTCGTTGTCGCTCGATCCGCCCCTGGTCACGTTCATGGTGGCCCGTACGTCCACGACCTGGCCCCGGATCGCCCGCGCCGGTGTCTTCTGCGTCAACATCCTGGGCGCGGACCAGGAGGCGCTGTGCCGGGCCTTCGCGGTCAGCGGGGCCGACAAGTTCGCGGGGGTCGCCCACACACCCGCCCCCGTCACCGGTTCACCGCGCCTGGCGGGCGTCCCCGCCTGGATCGACTGTGCCGTCCAGGCCGTACACACCGGCGGTGACCACCTGATCGTCGTGGGCCGGGTCACCGCGCTCGGTACGGACCCGCGGGCCGCGCAGGCCGGTCCGCTGCTGTTCCACCGGGGCGCCTTCGGACACTTCACCGCGTAGGCCTCGCGGGCGCCCGGCGGCAACCGGTACGCCCCCTGACGGCTCAGAACGTCAGCACCCCGCGCGCCACCCGCCCCCGCCGCATGTCCGCCACCGCACCGGCGAAGTCCTCGACCGCGTACGTCCTGGTCACCAGCTCGTCCAGGAGGAGGTGGCCCTCCTCGTAGAGCTTCGCGTACCGCGCGATGTCGCGCTGCGGACGTGAGGAGCCGTAGCGGCAGCCCAGGATGGACTTGTCCAGGTACATCGACGAGACGAGGAACGACGCCTCGGCGGTGGCCGCGGGCACGCCGAGCAGGACCGCCTGGCCGTGCCGGCCGAGGAGGTCGACGGCCTGCCGGATCAGCTCCGTACGCCCCACGCACTCGAAGGTGTGGTCGGCGCCGGACGGCAGGATGCCGCGGACGGCCCCGACGGTGTCCGGCACCGCCGACGCGTCGACGAAGTGCGTCGCCCCGAAACGCCGCGCCATCGCCCCCTTCGACGGGTTCACGTCCACGGCGACGATCACCGAGGCGCCGGCCAGCCGGGCCCCCTGGAGCACGTTCAGCCCGATGCCGCCCGTACCGATCACCACCACCGTGTCGCCGTGCTCCACCCGCGCGCGGTTCAGGACGGCACCGACCCCGGTCAGCACGCCACAGCCGATCAGCGCCGCCGACGTCAGCGGTATCCCGCCGGGAATCCGCACCGCCTGCACGGCCTTGACGACCGTACGCTCGGCGAAGGCCGAGTTGGCCGCGAAGCTGTACACCTCCCGGCCGCCGTGCCGGAACGGCTTGCCGGGCATCCCGATCGACGCGCGGCACATCGTCGGACGGCCGCGGTCGCACTCCGCGCACGCCCCGCAGTTGGCCAGCGTGGACAGCGCGACATGATCTCCTGCCGCTACATGCGTGACACCGTCCCCCACCTCCTCGACCACGCCCGCGCCTTCGTGCCCCAGCACCACCGGCACCGGAAAAGGAATCGTCCCATCGACCACTGACACATCGCTGTGGCACAGCCCCGCCGCCCGGATGCCGACCAGCACCTCACCGGGCCCCGGCTCCCGTACCTCCAGGTCGTCCACGAACCGCGGCCGACCGCCCTCGAAGATGACGCCTCGCATCACCGCTCCCGCCCTCCGTCGAGACCGAGCACCCGCCCGGCAATGACCGTGCGCTGGATCTCGTCCGAACCGCCGTAGACCGTGTCGGCCCGGCTGAACAGGAACCGCCGCTGTTCCGCGTCGAGTTCGTACGGTGCGTCCGCCGTCCACTCCCCCGGCCCGCACACCGCGCCCGCGCCCCGTACGTGCATGGCCAGCTCCCCCATCCGCTGGTGCCAGCCGGACCACAGCAGCTTCGCCACACTGGGCGCGCCGGCGTCCCCGGCCGCCGGCCCGAGCGTGCGCAGCGCGTTCCACCGCATCACCCGCAGCTCGGCCCACTGCCGTACGAGCCGCCCCCGCAGCACGGGATCACCCACCGCACCCGTACGGCACGCCTCGGCCACGGCCGCCCTCAGTTCCCGTTCAAAACCGACTTGTTGAGCGAGCGTGGAAACCCCACGTTCCAGCGCCAGCAGACCCATCGCCACCCGCCACCCGGCGCCCGGGCCGCCCACCACATGCTCGGCACGCGCCACCGCCCCGTCGAAGAACACCTCGTTGAACTCGGCCGTTCCCGTCATCTGCCGGATCGGCCGCACCTCGACGCGCCCCGGCTGGTCCATCGGCACCAGCAGGAAGGACAGCCCCCGGTGCCGCCGTTCGCCCGGGTCGGTCCTGGCCAGCACGAAGCACCAGTCGGCGACCCGCGCGAGCGAGGTCCAGATCTTCTGCCCGCTGACCCGGTAGGCGGGCCCGTCCCGTACGGCCGCCGTACGGACCGCCGCGAGGTCCGAGCCCGCGCCGGGCTCGCTGTACCCCTGGCACCACAGTTCCTCACCCCGTGCGACCGGCGGCAGGAAACGTGTCCGCTGGACATCGTCCCCGTATGCGATCAACGTCGGCGCCAGCAGGTTCTCCCCGATGTGCCCCACCCGCTCCGGCGCGCCCGCCGCGGCGTACTCCTCGGCCCACACGACCTGCTGCGTCAGCGTGGCCGCCCGGTTCCCGTACGTGCCACACGCCCGGTCCCAGCCGATCCCGACCCACCCGCCCCGCCCCAACTCCCGCTCCCAGGAACGCCGCACGTCCCAGCCCTCGCGACCGCCAACCCGGTCCCCACCGAGACGCTCCGCCAGCCAGCGACGAGCCTCCGCACGGAACGCCGCATCTTCCGCACCGAACGAGAAATCCACCGAAAGCCACCCCTTCGCTTCAGCTCCGACCACCTCTCCCCCCTCCCACCCACGGAAGGGGACGGGCCGGAGCGGCCTGCCGCGCAGGCCCGTCCCCGAACCTGACCGCCCCGCGCAGCGGCCCCAGCCCGCCGCAGGCGCGAACGGCGCGGCCCCCAGGAGCGGGACCGCACCGACGAACCGACCGGGCCCAGCGCAGCGGCCCCGCCCGCCGCAGGCACAACGGCCTCGCAGGTGCCACGGCCCCCGCAGGTGCCACGGCCCCCGTAGGTGCCACGGCCCCGCAGGCAAACGACCCCGCACCCGAAGCGAACCGGACCGACGACCCCGCCGATCCCCGCACAGCGACCCCGCCCCCGGGCCGAAGCCGGCACCGACCACCGGCCCGCCCCGGCCCGGAGCCCAGCCCGGCCGGGTCCCGGCCCGCCGCGGCCGGGCCCAATCCGACTACCGATTGGGCCGCCGCCCCTCGGCCGCGTCAGCGGCCATCGCTTCCACCCGCGCCAGCAACGGCATCGGATCGACCCCCACCGCCCCGGGCAGGAACTCCGCGAGCTTCTCCGGTGTCCAGCCGCCCTCCGCGTACCCGGAGCGCAGCTCCCTCGGCTGGGCCCACACCGCGATCTTCGGCCCGGCGACCGTGTAGACCTGCCCGGTGATCCGCTCCGCCGTGGCGTGGTCGCTGAGCAGGTAGACGACGAGGGCCGCGACGTCCTCGGGCTCACCGATCTCCGTCAGTTCCGTCGGTACGTTTGCGGACATCCGGGTCCGGGCGACGGGCGCGACCGCGTTGGCGGTCACGCCGTACCGGCTCAGGCCGAGCGCGGCGCTGCGCACCAGCGAGATGATGCCGCCCTTGGCGGCGGCGTAGTTGGCCTGCGCGACGCTGCCCTGGTGGTTGCCGCTGGTGAAGCCGATGAGGGTGCCGGACCGCTGCCGGCGCATGACCGCCGAGGCCGCCCGGAACACGGTGAACGTGCCCTTCAGGTGGGTGGCGACGACCGGGTCCCACTCCTCCTCGGTCATGTTGAAGAGCATCCGCTCGCGCAGGATGCCGGCCACGCACACCACGCCGTCCACGCGCCCATACCGGGTCAGCGCGGTGTCGACGATCCGCTGCCCGCCCGCCATCGTGGACACGTCGTCCGCGACGGCGACCGCCTCGCCGCCCGCCTGCTCGATCTCCTTGACCACCGCCTCGGCGACCTCGCTGCTCGGTCCGCCGCCGTCGACCGCCACCCCGTAGTCGTTGACGACCACCCGGGCGCCCTGGCCGGCGCAGGCGAGGGCCACCGCGCGGCCGATGCCGCGGCCCGCGCCGGTGACGGCGATCACCTTGTCCGCCAAGAAGTTCCCCATGCCGCGCCCCTTCCCGCAGTTTCTGACGACCCGTTAGATTTTTGGGCAGTCCCGCACCGAGCACAAGACCCGGAGCACTCCGAGGAGAGCCCGATGCCGACCACCACCCCTGGTCCCACTTCCGACCCCGGTCCCAGCCCGGGCCCTGCCCCCGACGCCGCCGCCTCCGGCCCCGCCACCCCCCTCCCCGCCGAGTTCCACGCCCTGGCGAAGCGCGTGAACAACTGGGGCCGCTGGGGCACGGACGACGAGATCGGCACCCTCAACCTGCTCACCCCCGAGGTCGTACGGGAGGCCGCCGCCACCGTCCGCTCCGGCCGCCGCGTCGCGCTCGCGCTGCCGCTGCGGCAGGACGGCGTACAGACCGGCCTGATCCCGGGCCGGGTCAACCCGCTGCACACCATGACCGCGATCAATCAGGAGATCTTCGGCCCGGGGACGGTCGCCACCTCCGACGACGCCGTGACCATGGGGCTCCAGGCGGCCACCCACTGGGACGGGCTGACCCACGTCTCGCACTCCGGCCGGCTCTACAACAACCGACCCGCCGGCTCCGTCACCGCGCACGGCGGCGCCACCGTCCTCGGCATCGAGAAGGCGCCCCCGATCGTCTCGCGCGGCATCCTGCTCGACGTGGCCCGCGCGCGCCGCGGGGACTCCGAAGGGCCCGGGCGGCTGCCCGGCGGCCACGCGGTGACGCCGGAAGATCTCGACGCGGCGGAGGAGTTGGCCGGGACGCGGGTGCGCTCCGGCGACATCGTCCTCGTCCGGACCGGGCAGATCCAGCACTACCTGGCGGGCGACCGGGACGCGTACGCCTTCCCGTCCCCGGGGCTGTCGATCCGTACGCCCGAGTGGTTCCACGCCCGCGATGTCGCGGCCGTCGCCAACGACACCCTCACCTTCGAGATCTTCCCGCCGGAGATCGACAACCTGTGGATGCCGGTGCACGCGCTGCACCTGGTGGAGATGGGCATGATCCAGGGCCAGAACTGGAACCTGGAGGAACTGGCGGAGGCCTGCGCGGAGGAGAACCGCTACACGTTCTTCCTCACCGCGATGGCGGAGCCGTTCGTGGGCGGCACCGGTACGCCGGTGGCGCCGGTCGCCGTCCTCTGAGGCGGGCCGTACGGCGGGCGGACCACCCGGGCAGCCGGCGAGAGACATCGGGACACCCGGCGGAGATTCGAGAGAGCCCGGCGGAGACAGCGGCGACCCGGCGAAGACGGCGGGACCCCTACGAAGACGGCGGGCCCCCGCGCAGATCCCGCGGACGGGCCGCGACACGGCCCAGCCGGGTGGTGGTACGCCCGTGCGCACCCCGAGCGCGGCACCGCGGACCACCACCCGGCTTACGGGACGCGACCCGCACTCGCCGAGGCTCCTGCCCCCGTACCCTCGGCGTCCCCTCGCGGCGAATCGCTCCACCCCAGAGTGATCACGTGCCTACGACACGTCAACACCTGGTCCGGACTTTCCTGACCGCCGGCCGGCGGTCAGGCACGGTTCGGCACGGCGCAGTGCGGGTCGTACGCGCTCAGCTCCGGGCCCGCCGCCATCAGCACCGGCCGGCCGCGGTCCACCTCGCACCAGATGCTCTTGCCGGCCCCCTCGGGCCGCCAGCCCCAGCGGTCCGCCAGCCCGTCGACCAGTTCCAGGCCGCGGCCGTTCGTGTCGTCGCCGTCGGCGCGCCGGGGGCGTGGCGCGCGGGCGCTGCGGTCCGCGACCTCGACCCGTACGGTGCCCACCACGGCACCCGAACCCGAGAAGCACATCCGCAGCTCGGCGGGGTTCCCGGTATGCACGACGGCATTGGTGACCAACTCGGAGATCAGCAGGATCAGCGTCTCCGCCACCGGCTCGTCGGCCCCTATGCCCGAGCCGGCCAGCCGAGACCTGGCCCACCTCCGGGCCCGCCCCACCTCTGCGGGGTCGGGCCGTACTTCCAACTGCACCTGAAGCACCTGCACCGCTCACACCATCCGAACCGGCGGACACATCGCCTCGCGCCTCCTCGGGGTCACACTCCGTGACCCCGGTGATGCACAGCATGGTTGACGTTCAGTCACCCCAACAAGCGCTTCGGGCATATTCCAGCGCAAGGGAGTATGCGTGGTGCATACTGTGCGACGCGCTTTGCCGGGAGTCGAACAAGAGGGCCTCACGCCCCTCCTTCGAGGGCGAGTGGAGCGCATTCGGCATCCCGGGTCGGTCGCTACGACCCCACCGGAACAGTTGCGCCTCAGAACCACTCGCACCCAAGGGAGCGTACCCGAGCGGGGCGCCGACTCCCCCCTGTGACGAGTTACGCCTAGGACACAACCGGATATCGACCCTCCGTGACCGCTTGTGTGTACGGAATCCGACATTCCGCGCACAACGCCCTACACGCCGACATCTTCGCCCAACAGGGCCTCGGCGAGTACTTCCTCCGCATTTCGGCCGCTTTTCCATTGTTCGACTCGCCACCATGCCCGTTTGAGATGAAGATGCACATCCGCCTCCCAGGTGAAGCCCATACCGCCGTGCACCTGGAGGCAGTCCCGGGCGTTGCGCACCGCGGCCTCGTCGGCGAGCAGCCTGGCGATGACTACAGGGAGTGACCGTTCGGCGAGCGAAGCCGCGTATACGGCACTTCGCGCCACCTCCACTCGTATCAGCATTTCGGCGCACAGGTGTTTCACGGCCTGGAACGATCCGATCCGCACGCCGAACTGCTCGCGGCGCCCGGCGTGTTCCACGGCCATCTCGACCGTACGGGCAGCGCTGCCCAACTGGAGTGCCGCGGTCAGCAGGGCGGCCTCGCGGCGCAGTCGCGGCACGTCCAGAGAACGCGGAACGCGGCGCGGACAGGACACCACGCGCGCGAGCGGCGTCAGAGGGTCGATCGAGCGGATGGCCTCCAGGACCGGCCAGCCCGGCGCGCACCAGAACGCCTGCCCGTACGCGCCGCCGTACGCGTCTCCCCCGGCGCCCCCCGCACCCGCCGTACCCCCCGCCCCCTCGCCCGCCCCTTCGCGCCCACCCTCCACCAAGATCAACTCATCGCAGTCCCCCGGGTGTTCCCACAGGCCCGCCCCGCCCGGCCCCACCTCGCACAGCCCCACCACCCGCTCCCCCGTGGCCACGCCCGGCACCACCCCCGCCAGCAGGTGGCCCGCCACCAGCGGACCCGGCAGCAGGGCCCGCCCCGCCTCCTCGAAGACCAGCACCGCGTCCGGCAGCCCGAGTCCCACCCCGCCGTCCGCCTCCGGCAGCCGCAGCGCGAAGAACCCGGCCGCGCCCAGCTCCCGCCAGAGCGCTCGGTCGAGCGCGGGGTTCTCCACCGCCTCCCGCAGCCGTTCCCTCCCGAAGCGCCGGGCCAGCAGTTCGCGGGTTCCCGTCTGCAAGGCGCGCTGGTCAACGGTGGGTCGCAGGTCCACGGCGGCCGCTCACCGTCCCTTCGGCAGGCCGAGGATGCGCTCGGCGATGATGTCGCGCTGGATCTGCGAGGTGCCGGCGGCGATCGGGTACGAGAGGGACGCCAGCCGGTCCGCCGTCCACCGCCGGTCCGCGTCGAGCGCACCGGCCGGCCCCAGCACCTCGGCGGCCGCGTCGTACAGCTCCTGCCGGGCCTGCGAGTAGCGCAGCTTGAAGACCGAACCGCCCGCGTCCGGCACCCCGCCCGTCTTCCCGGCCGCGCCGACAGTGCGCTGAATGAGCCGCCACAGGGCCGTGAACTCGGCGTTCAGCCGGCCCAGCCGGCGGCGCAGCACCGGGTCGTCCCAGCGTCCGTCCGCCCGTGCCGTACGGGCCAGCTCGCCGAGCGTACGGCGGCAGGCGACGACCTCGCCGACGAAGGCGGTGCCCCGCTCGAAGGAGAGCGTGACCATGGTGACGCGCCAGCCGTCGTGCTCGGCGCCGACCCGGTTCACCACCGGCACCCGTACCGCGTCGAGGAAGACCTCCGCGAACTCGGCCGGTCCGACGAGCGTACGCAGCGGCCGTACGGTGATCCCGGGCGCGTCCATGGGCATCGCCAGCCAGGAGATGCCCCGGTGCCTGGGGGCCTTCGGGTCCGTACGCACCAGCAATTCGCACCAGTCCGCGATTTCCGCGTGCGAGGTCCAGATCTTCTGCCCGGTGATCACGTAATGGTCGCCGTCGCGTACCGCACGGGTGCGCAGGGCCGCGAGATCGGAGCCCGCTTCCGGCTCGCTGAAGCCCTGGCACCACACCTCGTCGCCGCGCACGATGGGCGGCAGCCAGCGGGCGCGCTGCGCGTCCGTGCCCTCGGCGGCGATGGTCGGCCCGGCGTGCAGCAGCCCGACGAAGTTGGCGCCCACGTAGGGCGCACCGGCCCGTTCCGTCTCCTCCAGGAAGATCAGCCGTTGGGTGGGCGAGGCGTCCCAGTGCAGGGCGCCGTACCCGGCGTCGTACAGCCGCCGCTGCCAGCCGAGGTCGTAGGCGCGCCGGCCGGGCCAGTCCAGCGGGTCCGGCCGGGCCGGCAGGTCGGGGAGCGTCTTGGCGAGCCACTCCCGCAGCCGCGCCCGGAACTCCTCCTCCTCGGGTGTGTACGTCAGGTCCATCAGTCGAGGCCGAGGCCGAGCATGCGGATCGCGTTACCGCGCATCAGCTTGTACACGGTCTCCTCGTCCAGTCCCTTCACATGGTCCAGGGCGACCTCCTTGGTGTGCGGGAAGGTCGAGTCGACGTGCGGGTAGTCGGTCTCGAAGGTCGCGTTGTCCCGGCCGACCACGTCCAGCGAGGCGATGCCGTGCTTGTCGCGGAAGAAGCAGCAGAAGATCTGCCGGTAGTAGTACGTCGAGGGCGGCTCGGGGATCAGATCGCGCACCCCGCCCCAGGCACGGTGCTCCTCCCACACGTCGTCCGCGCGCTCCAGGGCGTACGGGATCCAGCCCATCTGTCCTTCGCTGTACGCGAGTTTGAGGAGCGGGAACTTCACCAGGACGCCGCTGAAGAGGAAGTCCATCATCGAGGCCATGGCGTTGTTGAAGCTCAGCGAGGCCTGGACGGCGGGCGGCGCGTCGGGGGAGGCGGCCGGCATCTGCGAACTGGACCCGATGTGCATGTTGACCACCGTCCCGGTCTCCTCGCAGACGGCGAAGAACGGGTCCCAGTGGCCGGAGTGGATCGACGGCAGCCCGAGGTGCGTCGGGATCTCACTGAACGTCACCGCCCGCACCCCGCGCGCCGCGTTCCGCCGCACCTCGGCGACGGCCAGGCCGATGTCCCACAACGGGATGAGGCAGAGCGGGATCAGCCGCCCGGCACTGTCCCCGCACCACTCCTCCACCATCCAGTCGTTGTACGCGCGCACGCACGCCAGGGCGACCTCCTTGTCCCGCGCCTCGGCGAACGTCTGCCCGCAGAAACGGGGGAAGGTCGGGAAGCACAGCGACGCCTCGACGTGGTTGAGGTCCATGTCCGCGAGGCGCGCCTTCGGGTCCCAGCAGCCACGCCGCATCTGCTCCCGGGTGATGCCTTCCAGTGTCATCTCGTCCCGGTCGAAGCCGACGGCGGCGATGTTGCGCTTGTACGGGAACTTCAGGTCCTCGTAGATCCACCAGTCGGTGGGCGGCCCGTCCGGGTCCATCGTGATCACGTACTTGCCGCCCACGTACGCCAGCTCACCGATCCCCTCTGTCAGGGGCCGCGGGCCCCGGTCCCGGTACTTCGCCGGCAGCCAGGTCTCGAAGAGGTGCGCGGGCTCGATGACGTGGTCGTCGACGCTGACGATGCGCGGTAGCTCCATCTGGTTCCCCTCACACGGTCCCCGGCCGGTGGCCGACGGGCCGCCGAACCCGTAACTGACGACCCGTCAGTCAGGAGGCTAGCCGCGCCCCCGGGGGCCGACAAGGCGCCGGACGGCCCCGCCACGCCCGGCACGCGGCCTGTAGGACAGGCCCGGCCCTACATCACCCGTACTGTCGGCCCCATGAGCCCCACCGCCCCCCGCCCCCGCATCGACGACGCCCAGCGCCGCGCCCGCCTCGGGCACCGGCACCTGCTCGCGGACTCCGCCAAGGCCGCCACGGCGGAGGAGACGGCGGACGCCCTGGTGGGCCTGCACGCCACGGACGCCGCCACCGTGCACCTCTCGGCCCGCGCCCGGCTGGCCGACCCGGACCCGGACGCACTCGACCGCGCCCTCTACCGGGACCGCACCCTCGTCCGGATGCTGTGCATGCGCCGCACACTCTTCGCCGTCAGCACCACACTCGCCCCCGTGGTGGCCGCCTCCACCGCGGGCCCGATCGCCGCGAAGGAACGGCGCGACATGACCACCTGGATCACCCAGGGCCTGCCGGACTGGGACGGGCGACGGCTGGCCGAGGTCGAGGCCAGGACCCTCGCCGCTCTCGAAGCGCGCGGTGAGGCCACCGCCGCCGACCTCGCCGCCGACGTGCCCGAACTGCGCGCCACGATCGTGGTGTCTCCCGGCAAGCCGTACGAAGCCGCAGTCGCGGTCTCCAGCCGCATCCTGCGCACCCTCGCCGCCGAGGGCCGCGTCCGGCGCAGCCGACCGCGCGGCGGCTGGACCAGCAGCTCTTTCCGCTGGTCACCGGGCACCGCCTGGGCCGACCTGCCCGCACCGGACCCCGCCGGGGCCAGGGCCGAGCTGGCCCGCCGCTGGCTGGCGTCATACGGTCCGGCGCCGGTCGAGGACCTCAAGTGGTGGACGGGCTGGACCCTCACCGACACCCGGCGCGCGGCCGCCGCCGCGGGCGCGGTCGAGGTCGATCTGGCCGGAGGTTCCGGGGCCGAGGCCGGCACCGGGTCCGGGTCCGATACCGGCTCCCGCTCCGGTTACGGTATCGGCCTCGCCCTTCCCGGCGACGTGGATTCCGTACCGGAACCCGCGCCCTGGGCGGCCCTGCTGCCTTCCCTTGACCCGACCGCGATGGGCTGGAAGCACCGGGACTGGTACCTCGACCCGGAGCACATCCGCCCCCTCTTCGACCGCAGCGGCAACATCGGCCCCACCGTCTGGTGGAACGGCCGCGTCATCGGCGGCTGGGCCCAGCGCCCCGGCGGCGAGGTCACCTGGCGTCTCCTGACGGACGCGGGCCGGGAGGCGACGGCTGCCGTGCGGGCCGAGGCGGAGCGGCTGACCCGGTGGATCGGGGACGTACGGGTCACGCCTCGCTTCCGTACCCCGCTGGAGCGGGAATTGAGCGCCTGAGAGGCCGCCGCAACCCGCTTGCGCACGCCCTCAGTTGGGCCGGTAGGACCCCGTGGCCTGGTCGTACAGGCGGTCGACCGCGCGGCGTTCACTGTCCGGGCCGATCACCTGGATGACGTGGTAGCGGCCGTCGTGGATCATCGCGAGGTTGCGTACGTAGACCTGGCGGCCGCTGCTGTCCTGCCAGGTGAAGGTGCCTTCGGCCATCGCCGCCCGGCCGACGTCGATGCGGCGCAGGCCGGAGGAGCCGGACCAGCTCGACTCCCGGTACGGGGCCAGTTCCGGCTCCTTGTCCTGCTGGTAGGCCATCGGGTCGGTGCCGTAGCGGGACGTGGTGTCGCGGCCGGGCACGATCAGCAGCTCGAAGTCGTTCCCCAGGTAACGGATCTGGCCGCGCTCGTTCTCCCCGCGGCGCTGCCAGCCCTGGTGGACGGCGACCTGGAAGCCCTTCGGGTCCTTGCGTACCGCGAAGCCCTCGGCGAGGTCGGCGGGTTCGGTCGTCTGCGGCCGCTGTGCGCGGGCGCCCTGGTCGCCGGGCCCACCGCCGGAGCTGTCGCCGGGCGTCGAGCTCTGCGTGCCCACCGCGCCCCCGCGCTCCCGGACACTGCCCGCGCCGCCCTCCCCCGAACCGGCCTTCGGCATGACCAGCACCGCGAACACAATCGTGCCCACGACGAGCAGGATCACCAGCCCCACGAGCAGCAGCCCGAGGCGGCGCGGGCTGCGTCCGTCCCCGGGCGGGGCGCCCTCGATACGCCGGATCCGGTGCGCGGGGCGGGGCTGTCCGGCGGTGCGGTGCTGCTTCGGGGGGCGGGCGGGTCCGGGCCGACGCGAGGGGCGGGTGGTGGTCGCTGTGTGCGGGGGTGGGGCGGGGGGCTGATGGTTTCCGTGGCGGTGGTGGTTGTCGTGGGGGTGGTGGTTGTCGTGGGAGTGACGGTTGTTCCGGGTGGGGTGGCCGTCCTGGGGGTGCGGGAGCGGGCGGGCGGGGGGCTGGGGTGCCGGCCCCGTGCGGTGCGGCTGCTCGGCGGGCGCTTCGGCGAGGCCGGGCCGGCCGTGCTGGGTGGTCTCCCCGTACGGCACGGCCCGGCGCTTGTCCTTCGGCTGCCGCGGCGGCTTGGCCGGGCGCGGCGGCCCGGACCGGCGCGCCTTCTTGTGCCGCCCCTTGCGGACGAGTTCGCCGCGCCGCCGCAGGATCGGCAGCCGCCGCGAGTCGGCGGGCCCTTCCAGCGACGGCACGGTCACCACCCGGCTGCCCACCTCCGGCTCCGGCGCGGTACGGATCAGCGACCGCAGCCAGCCGCGCAGCTCCTCGAAGTCCGGGCGGTCGGCCGGGTCCTGGCGCATCAGCGACTCGACGACCGGCCGCAGCGCGCCGCACTCCTCGGCGTACGACGGCGGTTCCGAGCACACGAGCTGCACCAGCTCGGCGGCGCTGTCCTCGGGATAGGCGGAGTGCCCCTGCACGATCCGGAACAGCAGCGCGCCGACCGCCCACAGGTCGGTGGCGGGGCCGACCGGGGGCGCGAGCTGCCAGTTGGCGTGCACCGGACCGGCCTGCTCCGGCGCCCAGCGCTCGGTGACCGGGCCGACGATGTTGATCCGTACCTGCCGCGCCCGCTCCGCCGCGAGGGCCGCGCTCGGGCGCCCGTACCCGTTCGAGCCGGCCGGGGCCTGGTGCTCCGGCTGCCGTGCCTGCTCGTCCGGCTGCTCCCGCGGCTCGTACGGCGCCTTGGCCGGCGAGGGGCTTGCCTCCGACACGGCGCCCGTCTCCGACGCGAGGCCCGCCTCCGACACAGGGCCCGCCTCCGGTGACGGGTCCGCCTCCGGCGCGGGCCGCTGTATCGGCAGCGGGTGCGGTATCCGGACGCCTCCGGTGTGCGGCCCCGGGCCGGGCAGGCTGCCGCCGTACACCGCGCTGCCCGGGTGGGCCGGAAGCCCCGAGTGCGGCGGAAGCGGCGAGCGGGACGGCAGCGGCGAGTGCGGCGGAAGCGCCGACGACGCCGGTGGGGCCGGCGCGGGAATGTGGTCGCGGTACGGGCTGAAGTGCGGGTCGGCGGGGTGCGCGGGGTCGGCAGGGGCGGGCGCTGCCGCGCCGTCGCCGGTGGCCGGACGGGCGGCCGCCGCCCGCGTGCCCGCCTGGTAGGCGGCTATGGCCCCGGCCCGGGCCCGGCGCGCGTCCGCTTCGGGCGCGGCACCCGGCTCTCCGGCCCGACCATCGGCCCCGGCCGCTTCCGGAATGCCGGCATCCGCCGTCGGACCGGCCGACGCGGACGTCTGAGCCGCTCCGCGCGCCTGTCCCGGCACGGAACCCCGCCCCGCCCCGGGTGCCTCCCCCGTCTCTTCCCCCGGCACCGGGTCGTACCCGCACAGCGCCTCCTCCGCCGCGCCCACCGCCAGTCCGGTCAGGATCGCCCGCCCGTCGTCGCAGATCAGGACCGTACGGACGGTGATGTTGCGGTGGGTCCAGCCGTGCGCGTGCAGGGCGCGCAGGGCGGTGAGGAGGTCGGCGGCGACCTCCGCCGCCCGGTGCGGGGAGAGGGTGCGATCGGCGAGGAGCGCGGCGAGCGGGCGGGCGGCGACGCGTTCGCTGACGATCCACAGGCTGCCGTCCTGCGCGAAGACGTCGAACACCTGGTCGAGTTGCGGGTGGTCGGGCAGCCGGGCCGCGGCGGTCGCGGCCTCCAGGGCGCGCCGTACGGCGGGGTCCTGCGGCGTCCGGTCGGCGCCGGGCGCGCGGTGTCCGTACCCGTCAGGACCGGGGCGCCCGCCGGGATGCCCGGAGCCGAGGAGTTCCGCGTTCACGACCTCGGGCAGCGGCACCTGCCGTACGAGGACCTCCTGCCCGCTGTACGTGTCGAAGGCGCGGGTCTCGGCGAACTCGTACTCGTCCGCCGGCGGCACCGGCAGGCGGTAGCGCTCGGCGAGCACTCTTCCCGCGTACTCGTCCACGACGCCTCCCCAGCGCGCGATTCACGCCGCCTGCCCGTCTTTGCCCGGGTGCTCCCGGCTCCACCGGTCACACCCAGTGGTCAAAACCGGTCGGATTTCTTCCGATTGCGGCTGCGTACGGTCTTCGGGGCCTCACGATACGTGCCGGGGGCGTGGGTTGAGGAGCGCTATCGGCCAACAGGTCCCCAGGACTTCGCTTGCGCCTTGCGGCCGTCGCCGCGTCCACCGCCTCAGCCTGCGCACCTCCGCGCCACGGGTGCCGCGGAAGGTTCAGTCCCTCACCTGGAAGGTCGCGAACGCGGTGTCCCGCAGGCGCCGGCACTCCGCCGCGTCCCAGGCATCCGCCTTGCAGGTGATCATGATCGCGTAGCCGTGCCGGTCGTCCGCCCGGAAACCGCGGTTGAGCACGCGTACGTCCTGGCCGCTCTGCTTGCGCGTGAACGACCAGTCGGCGACCGTCGGATACCCCCGCCACCCGATCGCCTTGATGTCGATGCGGCGGTAGTCCTGGACGCTGCCCCGGACGGCGGGCTCCAGGCCGCGCCAGGCGGCCGCGGCGTCGCTGCCGGGCTTGGCGTTGTAGTCGATCTGGACGCGCGGGAAGCCGCCCGTGGCGCTGTAGATCGCGCCGGAGTTCTGGCCGGCCGTGTCCGTCTGCTTCCAGCCGGACGGCAGCGCCACGGCGAAGCGGAACCCGCTGTTCGCGACCGTCGCGTAGCCCTGCGGCACCCCCTGGCCCCGGTCCTCGCCGGGCTTGCCGTCCTGGCCGTTCCGCCCGCCGCCCGGCTTGCCGTCCGTCGGCTGCGACGCGTTCCCGCCGGCACCCTTCCCCGGGCCCCCGGCGTCCTCGCCCCGGGACGGGTCGGCCTGGCCGGTGACGGCCGTGCCGGAGCCCGCCGCCCGGCCGCCGTCCTTCTCGTCGCTCCCGCCGAGCGCGAAGGCCAGCACCGTGCCGAGCACGGCGAGCACCACGACGACGGCGGCGATGACGAGCGTACGGCGGGGTAGAACATCGGTGACGGACGCCCGCGGCGGGCCGGACTGGCGCGAGCCGTCGGCCGGCTTCGACTCCGGCCGGGCCGCGGCGGCAGCCGTGGCCGCCGCCTTGCGCACCGCCTGGAGCGCGACGCGCACCTTCTCCTTGGCGCCCTCCGACTCGAAGCCCGTCCGCCCGGCCGAGCCGACCGCCGTCGGCCAGTTCTTCGGCCCGTTCGTCGAGCCGGTCTGCGTGGACTGGCCGGTGGTGCTCCGCGCCGTCGAAGCGGCCGCCGCCTTGGCCCCGGCGCCCGTGCCCGAGCCGGTACGGGCACCAGGCGCCGTACGCGCCCCGGTGTCCGTGCGCGGAGCGGCGGCCGACGCCGCGCGCGGACCCGTGGCCGGGCGCGCGCTGCCGCGGTCCGCTTCCGGTGCGCGTCTCTCGGTCTCCTTGGCGCGCGGCTTGGGCTTCCACTGCGGGCGCGGCACCGACGGCTTCGACCGCGCCTGCTCCCGGACGCGGTCCTTGTCCCGGTCGCGGTCCCCGGACTTCGCCGCGGGCTCCTCGGACACGACCGGCAGGGCCATCGCCCGGGTCGCGTCCGGAGCGGGCGGCTGCGGTCCGGTGTCCTCCGGCGCGTTGGCCGCGTCCAGGAGCAGCGCCCGCGCCGCCCGGTCGTCGAGCCGCCCCGCCGGGTCCTTCACCAGCAGCCCGTAGATGACCTCTTCCAGCACCCCGGCGCTCTTCGGCGGCTCCAGCGGCTCGGTCATCACCGCGGTCAGCGTGGCGATCGCCGACCCCTTGTCGTACGGGGGCACGCCCTCGACGCAGGCGTACAGCAGGCCGCCCAGCGACCACAGGTCCGCCGGCGGACCCGGCTTCTGGCCGCGCGCCCGCTCGGGCGATATGTACGAGGGCGCGCCGACGAGCATGCCGGTGGAGGTCACCGAGGGGTCGCCCTCGACCTGGGCGATGCCGAAGTCGGTGAGCACGACCCGGCCGTCATCGGACATCAGGACGTTGGAGGGCTTCACGTCGCGGTGCAGGATGCCCTCGCGGTGGGCGGCGCACAGCACGTCGAGGACGGCGAGGCCGACCTCCGCCGCCCGGCGCGGCGTCAGGGGCCCGTCGTCGCGCACCACCTCGGCGAGCGAGCGGCCCTCGACCAGCTCCATGACGATCCACGGGCGGTCGTCCTCGTCGACCACGTCGTAGACCGTCACCGCGCCGTTGTTGCGGATCCGGGCGATCGCCTTGGCCTCCCGCAGCGTACGGGTGATCAGACGGCGCTTCTCGTCCTCCTCGACCCCGCCAGGGAAGCGCAGCTCCTTGACCGCGACGATACGGCCGAGCACTTCGTCCCGTGCGCGCCAGACCGTACCCATTCCGCCCCGGCCGAGGACTTCGGCGAGCCGGTACCGGCCGGCGAGCAGCCTGCCCTCCTTGCCGTCCATCTCGACCTCGTCGCCCACTGAATCCCCTCTGCAATCCAGCCGAGTTGGCATCTCGAACACTTCTCGATCACCAAACTGGCCCAACTCGGACAACCCACCCTGGCGGAGCCTTCATTCTCTCTCATCCGCGCCCGTGGGGAAGGCCAGGGTCCACGACTCGGCGCCTGTGGCCCTGCCCCGTGCAGCCCCTCCGCCGGCACCTCCGCCACCGGCACCTCCGCTCCCACCTGCGCCCCCGGCACCTCCGGCCTCATCTCCTCCAGCGCCTCCCGCGCCTCTTCCGTCACCCCGTCCGGTCCCGGCCCCCTCTTCCTTCACGCACTCCACCCTCCCCCCGGTTCTCCCCGCGTCCCGCCCACCGCACCCGCCCGCACCTTCCTTCGCCTGCTCACCCTCACCCTCACCCCGACAGCCCTCGCCCCCTCACCACGTGCTCCGGCGGCCGGTTCTGCCGGGCGGGGCCACCCGGCAGAACCGGCCGCCGGCCGGGTCCCTTTACAGCGGCACGATGTCCGGCGCGCCCAGCCGCGCCGCGTCGGCGGTCAGGTCGTCCGGCTGCCGCTGGGACTCGCGTTCCGCCTCCACCCGCTTCTCGTAGTGCTGCACCTCGCGGTCGATCTGGTCCGCGTCCCAGCCCAGCACCGGCGCCATCAGCTCCGCGCACTCGCGGGCGCTGCGGGTGCCCCGGTCGAAGGTCTCGATGGAGATACGGGTACGCCGGGTGAGGACGTCGTCGAGGTGCCGCGCGCCCTCGTGGGTGCAGGCGTAGACGACCTCGGCGCGCAGGTAGTCGTCGGCGGCGGCGAGCGGCTCGCCGAGCGCCGGGTCGGCCAGGACCAGCTCGAAGACCTCGTCGGCCAGCGAGCCGTAACGGTTCAGCAGGTGCTCGACGCGCACCACGTGCAGACCGGTGCGGGCCGCCGTGCGGGCCCGCCCGTTCCACATCGCCTTGTAGCCCTCGGCGCCGACCAGCGGCGTGTCCTCGGTGACGCACTCGGCGACCCGCCCCCAGCTCACGCTGGGAGTGCCCCCGGTCAGCCCGTGCACGGCCTCGTCCACCGCGTCCTTGGCCATCACCCGGTACGTCGTGTACTTGCCGCCCGCGACCACGACGACCCCCGGCACCGGGTGCGCGACGGTGTGTTCACGCGACAGCTTGCTGGTCGCGTCCGACTCACCGGCCAGCAGGGGACGCAGACCCGCGTAGACGCCTTCGACGTCGTCGCGTGTCAGCGGCGTGGCGAGCACCGAGTTCACATGCTCCAGCAGGTAGTCGATGTCGGCGCTGGACGCCGCCGGGTGCGCCTTGTCCAGGTCCCAGTCCGTATCGGTCGTGCCGACGATCCAGTGCCTGCCCCACGGGATGACGAAGAGCACGCTCTTCTCCGTGCGCAGGATCAGCCCGGTCGTCGAGTGGATGCGGTCCTTGGGCACGACCAGGTGGATGCCCTTCGACGCCCGTACATGGAACTGGCCGCGCTCCCCGATCAGGGCCTGGGTGTCGTCGGTCCACACGCCGGTCGCGTTCACCACCTGGCGGGCCCGTACCTCGTACGCACCGCCCGCCTCCACGTCCTGCACCCTGGCGCCGACGACACGTTCGCCCTCGCGCAGGAAGCCGACCACACGGGCCCGGTTGGCGACGTCCGCCCCGTAGGCGGCGGCCGTCCGGACGAGGTTCATCACGAAGCGGGCGTCGTCCATCTGGGCGTCGTAGTACTGCAACGCGCCGACCAGGGCGTCCTTCTTCAGGCAGGGCGCGACCCGCAGGGCGCGCTTGTGCGAGAGGTGCCGGTGGACGGGCAGGCCGCGGCCGTGTCCGGAGGAGATCGACATGCCGTCGTACAGGGCGACGCCGGAGCCCGCGTACCAGCGCTCCCAGCCCTTGTGGGTGAGCGGGTAGAGGAAGGGGACCGGCTTGACCAGGTGCGGCGCGAGCCGTTCCAGCAGCAGTCCGCGTTCCTTCAGGGCTTCCCGTACGAGCGCGAAGTCCAGCATCTCCAGGTACCGCAGCCCGCCGTGGATGAGCTTGCTCGACCGGCTCGATGTGCCCGACGCCCAGTCGCGGGCCTCGACCAGCCCGGTGTCCAGGCCGCGGGTCGCCGCGTCCAGTGCCGTGCCGGCGCCGACGACTCCGCCGCCGACCACCAAAATGTCCAGCTCCCGTTCCGCCATCCGTGCGAGTGCTTCGGCACGCTGGGCCGGTCCGAGTGTCGCTGTCCTCACCGCTGCCTCCCGCTGTGGTCGGGGCCACACTCCCCGTCCGTCGATTTTGGCCGCGCCACCGGCCCGTATCCACCCTTCGGCGGGCCGGGCAACACCCCCGCCGTCCCGGTCCACCAATCCCCATTCTGGGCCAAATGTCCGCTTAGTCTATTTATGCTCTTATGCTTCGCCGCCCCATCACGCCCCATCACGCCTCATCCGGAACCGCTCGGGAAGGACGGCAGCCAGCCATGCCCGCAGACCTCGCCGTCATCGGACTAGGCCATATCGGTCTCCCCCTCGCCCAGGCCGCCACCCTCGCCGGCGTCCGCACCATCGGCTACGACCCCGGACCGCCGGCGACGGCCGCACCGGGCGCCGCGGCCGCGCCACCGGAAGGACGCCCGGCCGCCACCGCCCCCGCCCCGCACAGCCCGCTCACCGCACCCGAAGTCCGCCGGCTGCTCGCGGCCGGCTTCCGCAGCACCGACGACCCCGCCGTGCTCGGCCGGGTCCGTACGGCTGTCATCTGCGCCCCCACCCCACTCGGCGAGGACGGCGCCCTCGACCTGACCGCGGTCGCCGACGCCGCCCGCGTACTGGCGGCGCACCTGCGCCCGCACACCACGGTGGTCCTCGAATCCACCGTCTACCCGGGCACCACCGAGGAATTCCTGCGCCCCCTCCTGGAAGAGGGATCCGGCCTGACCGCCGGGCGCGACTTCCACCTCGCCTGCTCCCCCGCCCGCCACGACCCCGGCAACCCCGCCCACCGCTACGGCACCGTCCCGAAGGTCATCGGCGGCCTGACTCCCGCCTGCACCGAGGCCGCGGCGGCGTTCTACGGCCGGCTCACCGACAAGGTCGTCCGCGCCCGCGGACCGCGCGAGGCGGAGACGGCCAAGCTGCTGGAGACCAACTACCGGCACCTGAACATCGCGCTCATGAACGAGATGGCGGTGCTCTGCCACGACATCGGCGTCGACCTGTGGGACGTCATCCGCTGCGCCGAGACCAAGCCGTTCGGCTTCCAGGCGTTCCGCCCCGGCCCCGGCGTCGGCGGCCACAGCGCCCCCATCGACCCCAACTACTATTCCTACAAAGGCCGTTCACTCGGCTACCCGCTGCGCCTGGTCGAGCTGGCGCAGGAGGTCAACAGCCGGATGCCGCGCTACGTCGTGCAGCGCTGCGCGACCCTGCTCAACGAGCACGGCAAGTCCGCGCGCGGCGCCCGCGTCCTGCTCCTCGGCGTCACGTACAAGCCGGACACCGGCGACGAGGAAGGCTCCCCGGCCCGCGAAGTCGCCTCCCGGCTCATGGAGTTGGGCGCACACATCACTTACCACGACCCGTACGTCCACCAGTGGCAGGTCCGGGACCGGCCCGTGCCGCGCGCCGACGCCCTCTACGAGGCGGCCGCCGGGGCCGACCTCACGCTGCTGCTCCAGCACCACCGCACATATGACCTCCAGGGGCTGTCGGTGAAGGCCCAGCTCCTGCTGGACACGCGGGGCGCCACGCCGGCCGGTGCCGCGTACCGCCTGTGACCCGCGCCCCCCGGAGCCGCCACGAGCCGGCCGAAACAAATCCATAGTGGACATGTCAGACCGGTCTGTTAATTTATGTCCGCGCAACGAACATGTGCGCGTCCATACCGACCGGTCCCGCGCCCAGCGCCGCGACGGTCTCCACCTCGGGGGAATCTCATGAGTCAGCCCTGGCCGCCCGCGCCCGAACAGCCGCAGCAGCCCCACCAGCCGCCGCAGGCTCCGTACGGCGCTCCCGCACCGGGCGGCTTCCCGGCGCCGCTGGCCCCGCCGCCCGCCCGCCAGGGCAACGCCGGACTGGCCGTCGCCCTCGGCGTCGTCACCATGCTGGTCGCGGCCGGTGTCTACGGCGCGGTCCTCAACGCCGTCGACGGCGCCTCGATCGGTTACGCGGCACTCGCCGTCGGCGCGCTGATCGGCGCCGTCGTCGGCAAGACCGGCGGCCGCGGCGCCGCGCTGCCCGTCGTCGCCGCGGTGCTCGGCCTGCTCGGGCTCTACCTCGGCCAGGTCTTCGGCATGGCCCTCATCACGGCCGACGCCCTGCGCATGCCGCTCACCGAGACCGTCCTGGACCACTTCGACCTGGTCCACACGGTGTGGAAGGAGTACCTCGGCGCGATCGACGTGCTCTTCTACCTGCTGGCGGGCGCCGGCGGCTTCCAGGTCGCCAAGAAGCTGGGCGCCTGACACCCCACACGACACGAAGGGCCCGGACCGCACGAGGTGTGCGGTCCGGGCCCTTCGGCGTCGGCGGGCCGGACGGGATCCGTCCGGCCGTGCTCCGGCGTGCGCTGTGTCAGGGCTTGTCGTGCTGCGACGGCGCGACCGTCACCTCGACCCGCTGGAACTCCTTGAGCTCCGAGTAACCGGTGGTCGCCATCGCCCGGCGCAGCGCGCCGAAGAAGTTCATCGATCCGTCCGGCGTGTTCGAGGGACCGCACAGGATCTCCTCGGTGGTGCCGACCGCGCCCAGGTCCATCCGCTTGCCACGCGGTACGTCCGGGTGCACGGCCTCCATGCCCCAGTGGTGGCCGCGGCCCGGCGCGTCCGTGGCGCGCGCCAGCGGCGAGCCCATCATGACCGCGTCGGCGCCGCAGGCGATGGCCTTGGGCAGGTCGCCGGACCAGCCCACGCCGCCGTCGGCGATGACGTGCACGTACCGGCCGCCGGACTCGTCCATGTAGTCACGGCGGGCGGCGGCGACATCGGCCACCGCGGTCGCCATCGGCACCTGGATGCCGAGCACGTTACGGGTGGTGTGCGCGGCGCCGCCGCCGAAGCCGACGAGCACGCCCGCCGCGCCGGTCCGCATCAGGTGCAGGGCCGCGGTGTACGTGGCGCAGCCGCCGACGATCACCGGGACGTCCAGCTCGTAGATGAACTGCTTCAGGTTCAGCGGCTCGGCGGCCGAGGAGACGTGCTCGGCGGAGACGGTGGTGCCGCGGATCACGAAGATGTCCACGCCCGCGTCCACGACGGCCTTGGAGAACTCGGCCGTCCGCTGCGGCGAGAGCGCGGCGGCGGTGACCACACCGGAGTCGCGCACCTCCTTGATCCGCTGCCCGATCAGCTCTTCCTTGATCGGCGCGGCGTAGATCTCCTGGAGCCGCTTGGTGGCGGCGTCGCCGTCCAGCTCCGCGATCTCCGCGAGCAGCGGCTCCGGGTCCTCGTAGCGCGTCCAGAGCCCTTCCAGGTTCAGTACGCCCAGGCCGCCCAGCTCACCGATGCGGATCGCGGTCTGCGGCGAGACGACCGAGTCCATCGGGGCGGCCAGGAACGGCAGCTCGAAGCGGTAGGCATCGATCTGCCAGGCGATCGAGACCTCCTTCGGGTCGCGGGTGCGCCGACTCGGTACGACGGCGATGTCGTCGAAGGCGTACGCCCGGCGGCCGCGCTTGCCGCGCCCGATCTCGATCTCAGTCACGTGTGTGGCCCTTCCATACGATTACGTCCCCAGTATCCCCGACGGGGGACGCTGGGGACGTATCAGGGCTTGATCACTCTTCGTTTTCGAGGAGCACCCGGGAGGTGTCCACGGCCATGGCCCGGAGGACGGTCAGCAGGCCCTCGCCGCTGCAACTCACCGAGTACAACATCCGCCCCGCGACCGATCGTCCCGGGCCTACCGGCTCACCGTCGCGCGTAGTTCGGCGCCTCGGTCACCATCTGGACGTCGTGCGGGTGGCTCTCCTTCAGGCCCGCCGCCGTGATGCGGACGAAGCGGCCCTTCTCCTTCAGCTCCTCGATGCTCGCGGAGCCGACGTAGCCCATGGAGGCGCGCAGGCCGCCGACGAGCTGGTGGGCCACCGAGCCGAGCGGGCCGCGGTAGGGGACCTGGCCCTCGATGCCCTCGGGAACCAGCTTGTCCTCGGAGAGGACGTTGTCCTGGAAGTAGCGGTCCTTGGAGAAGGAGCGCGCCTGGCCGCGGGACTGCATCGCGCCGAGCGAGCCCATGCCGCGGTACGACTTGAACTGCTTGCCGTTGATGAAGACCATCTCGCCCGGCGACTCCTCGCAGCCGGCCAGCAGCGAGCCCAGCATGACCGTGTCGGCGCCGGCCGCGATGGCCTTGGCGATGTCGCCGGAGAACTGCAGGCCGCCGTCGCCGATCAGCGGCACCCCCGCCGCGTTCGCGGCCTGCGCGGCCTCGTAGATCGCGGTGACCTGCGGCACGCCGACACCGGCGACGACGCGGGTGGTGCAGATCGAGCCGGGGCCGACACCGACCTTGATGCCGTCCGCGCCGGCGTCGATCAGCGCCTGGGCGCCGTCGCGGGTGGCGACGTTGCCGCCGACCACGTCGACGCGGACGTTGGACTTCACCTTGGCGATCATGTCGAGGATGCCGCGGCTGTGGCCGTGCGCGCTGTCCACGACCAGGAAGTCCGCGCCGGCCTCGACGAGCGCCTGGGCGCGGTCGAAGGCCTCGTCGCCGACGCCCACCGCGGCACCGACGACCAGGCGGCCCTCGGCGTCCTTGGCCGCGTTCGGGTACTTCTCGGCCTTCACGAAGTCCTTGACCGTGATCAGGCCCTTGAGGACGCCCGCGTCGTCGACCAGCGGCAGCTTCTCGATCTTGTGGCGGCGCAGCAGCTCGATGGCGTCGTCGCCGGAGATGCCGACCTTGCCGGTGACCAGCGGCATCGGGGTCATGACCTCGCGCACCTGGCGGCTGCGGTCCAGCTCGAAGGCCATGTCGCGGTTGGTGACGATGCCCAGCAGCTTGCCCGCCGCGTCGGTCACCGGCACACCGCTGATGCGGAACTTCGCGCACAGCGCGTCCGCCTCGACGAGGGTGGCGTCCGGGCGGACCGTGATCGGGTCGGTGACCATGCCGGACTCGGAGCGCTTGACCAGGTCGACCTGGTTGGCCTGGTCCTCGATGGACAGGTTGCGGTGCAGCACGCCCGCGCCGCCCTGCCGCGCCATGGCGATCGCCATCCGCGCCTCGGTGACCTTGTCCATGGCGGCGGACAGCAGCGGGATGTTCACCCGGACGTTGCGCGAGACCCGGGACGAGGTGTGGACCGCGTTCGGCAGCACCTCGGAGGCGCCGGGCAGCAACAGCACGTCGTCATATGTCAGACCGAGCATCGCGAATTTGGCGGGCATTCCGTCGACGTTGTCAGTCATGACACCTTCCCAAATGGTCTTGCCTCAGCGCGGACACCCATGCTAACGGCCACCACAGGCGTCACATTCCACAACGGGTGAGGAGCGCATCACTTGTACGTTCCTATGAAATCGCCGCAGCACCGACGTGCGTTCCTACGGCTGCATGATTCTTCGACTGTACGTTCCCCCGGGGTGTCCGGTCGCCCCGGCCTCCGCCAGGGCACCGCACACCGCGCTCCCCCGGCGCGGCTACTGCTCGGCCAGCGCACGCAGCCGGCTCAGCGCCCGGTGCTGCGCGACCCGCACCGCACCCGGCGACATCCCCAGCATCTGCCCGGTCTCCTCGGCCGTCAGCCCGACCGCGACCCGCAGCAGCACCAGCTCACGCTGGTTCTCCGGCAGGTTGGCCAGCAGCTTCTTGGCCCACTCGGCGTCGCTGCTGAGCAGCGCGCGCTCCTCGGGACCGAGCGAGTCGTCCGGCTGCTCGGGCATCTCGTTGGACGGCACGGCCGTACTGCCGGGACCCCGCATCGCGGCCCGCTGGAGGTCGGCGACCTTGTGGGCGGCGATGGCGAAGACGAACGCCTCGAAGGGCTTGCCGGTGTCCCGGTAGCGCGGCAGCGCGCAGAGCACCGCGACGCAGACCTCCTGCGCCAGGTCCTCCACGAAATGGCGCGCGTCACCCGGCAGCCGGGACAGCCGGGTGCGGCAGTAGCGCAGCGCGAGCGGGTGCACGTGGGCCAGCAGGTCGTGAGTGGCCCGGCGATCCCCTTCCACGGCGCGTGCGACGAGATCGCCGATCTCCTGTATCCCGTCATCGCGCATCGGTCCATGGTGCCTTGGCGCGGCACGATCCGCGGCATCAGGTCCGTACTTGTGCACCGAAGCGTTATGCGCGGCAGGTGCGCCGGCTGTCATCTCCCGCGCCCTCCCCTCGCACCGGATCGGCCCGTCCCCGAGGAACTCCATACCTCAAGGATGCGGCACCGCGCGCCGAACCGGGACGCCGCTCCCGGACCGGCACCTGCGGGACCGCCTGCCGCCCCGCCCGCCACGCGGCGGGCGGGGCCCCTCATTCCCCCGCATCGCTGCACGTCACGGCCGTCCTAGCGGACCAGGCCCCAGCGGAATCCGAGCGCGACCGCGTGGGCCCGGTCGGAGGCGCCGAGCTTCTTGAACAGCCGTCGGGCATGGGTTTTGACCGTGTCCTCGGAGAGGAACAGCTCACGCCCGATCTCCGCGTTGGAGCGGCCGTGGCTCATGCCCTCCAGCACCTGGATCTCGCGCGCGGTCAGCGTCGGCGCGGCACCCATCTCGGCGGACCGCAGCCGGCGCGGGGCGAGCCGCCAGGTGGGGTCGGCGAGCGCCTGGGTGACCGTCGCGCGCAGCTCGGCGCGCGAGGCGTCCTTGTGCAGATAGCCGCGGGCGCCGGCCGCGACCGCCAAGGCGACCCCGTCCAGATCCTCGGCGACCGTGAGCATGATGATGCGGGCACCGGGGTCGGCGGAGAGCAGTCGGCGCACCGTCTCGACCCCGCCTAGGCCGGGCATCCGCACGTCCATCAGAATCAGGTCCGAGCGATCGG
Source organism: Streptomyces sp. NPDC018045 (assembly GCF_044327445.1). NCBI lineage: Bacteria > Bacillati > Actinomycetota > Actinomycetes > Kitasatosporales > Streptomycetaceae > Streptomyces > Streptomyces sp. NPDC018045. Next base: position 236,763 of record NZ_JBIRFL010000005.1, on the reverse strand, counting down.
CGCCCCAGCGGCGGAGGACTTCCTCGCCGTTGGCCGCCGTCGTCACACGCTCTACACCGGGCACGGTCGCGACCGCGCGGCGGAGCGCCTCTCGGGCAAGCGGGGAGTCGTCACAGACGAGGACGGATGTCATGACCGCCCTCCGCAGCTACTGCGCGTCACCTTGAGCCTCCAGGCTGGTACGTATCGTCACCTGAGCGATCGACCGCCTCGGACACCTGCCCGAGACCTACCTCCGCCAACCGCTTCCGCCCTCTCAACGACGGTCACTCGAAAGAGTTACGGGTTGGGCAGCCGCCTTCGGCACTCTACGTGAGGGCTCGGACACGCAGAAGATGCACGGCCGAACATCGCCCCCCTTCATGGCCCTATGCCCTATTTGGTGGCTTTTCTTCCTTTTTCACAGTGTCTGTGGCTAGATTCGCAATGGGTCATATTTACATCTACTTAGACAGTAGATGTACGGTCGTGAGCACCGAGCCCGAACCGGTACCGCTTCGAGGGGACTAGCAATGGCAGATTTCTCGCGCCTTCCGGGCCCGAACGCAGACCTCTGGGACTGGCAGTTGCTCGCCGCGTGCCGTGGCGTGGACAGTTCCCTCTTCTTCCACCCCGAGGGCGAGCGCGGTGCCGCGCGGAGCGCGCGGGAGACCTCGGCGAAAGAGGTGTGCATGCGCTGCCCCGTACGCGCCCAGTGCGCGGCGCACGCCCTCGCGGTCCGCGAGCCCTACGGGGTGTGGGGCGGACTGACGGAGGACGAGCGCGAGGAGCTGATGGGCCGGGCCCGGCACCGGCTGGTGTCGGCGACGGCGGCGGTGGGTCACCCGGGTGTCGGCAGTGCTTGAGGGCACGGACTGAAGAAACGTTTCTCCGAAAACTTCCCCCGAACGGCGCAGTCAGGACCAGGATCCCGTCCCCGCCGCTCCGGCGGCCCCGTGGCCGCCCCGCCGCTCCGGCGGCCCCGTGGCCGCCCCGCCGCTCCGGCGACCCCGTGGCCGCCCCCGCCGCTTCAGCGGCCGACCGCCCCCGCGAGCCGGCCGAGCATCGCCTCGACCGCCGGGACCTGCGCGAGGTCCGGCAGGGTGAGCGCCACGATCTCGCGCTGCACGCACGGCTCCATCGTGACCGTACGGACCCCCTTGTGCCGTACCGACTCCAGCGCCAGCTCCGGCAGGACCGCGACGCCGAGCCCCGCGCCGACCAGGCCGATCACCGCCGGGTAGTCGTCCGTCGCGAAGTCGATGCGCGGGGTGAAGCCCGCCCCCTCGCAGACCTCGACCAGGTGCCGCCGGCAGCGCGGGCAGCCCGCGATCCACGGCTCGCCGGCCAGGTCGGCGTAGCCCGCCGTCTCGGCCCCGGCCAGCCGGTGGGTCTCCGGGACCAGGCCCACCAGCCGGTCGACCAGGACCGGCCGGACGACCAGGTCGTCCCACTCCGCCTCGGCGGCGGGGTCCGCGCCGCGCACCTCCGGGTACCGGAACGCCAGCGTGATCTCGCAGTCGCCGTTGCGCAGCATCTCGACCGACCGCGGCGGCTCGGCCTCGACCAGGGAGACGCGGGTGCCGGGGTGGGCGGCGCGCATGGCGGCCAGGGCGGTGGGCACCAGCGTCGAGCTGCCGGAGGGGAAGGAGACCAGCCGTACGCGGCCGGCCCGCAGGCCCGCGATGGCGGCGACCTCCTCCTCGGCGGCGGTGAGCCCGGCCAGGATGCCCGTGGCGTGCCGCACTAGCGCCTCGCCCGCCTGCGTCAGCCGCATCTCGCGGCCCGTGCGGATCAGCAGCGGAGTGCCCGCCGACTGTTCGAGCGCCTTCATCTGCTGGCTGACGGCGGGCTGGGTGCAGCCCAGCTCGCGGGCGGCGGCGGAGAAGGAGCCGGTCCGGGCGACGGCGCGCAGCACGCGGAGATGACGGGCCTCGATCATGCTCCGAGCATAAGCGGTCCTTGGGGCGAGCGGAAAATAATGGCTCGCACCTTTGGCCGAGCGCCAGTAGCGTGCCCACATGAAGCTTCTGTCAGTGAACGTGGGGCGGCCGCGGCCCATGGAGTACCGCGGTGCCACGGGCAGTACGGGCATCGGGAAGCAGCCCGTCGACGGGCCGGTGGCGGTGTCCGCGCCCGGCCCCAAGGGGGTCGCCGGCAGCGGCCTGGCCGGTGACGCGGTGGTCAACCTCCAGCACCACGGCGGCGACGACCAGGCGGTGTATGCCTACGCCCGCGAGGACCTGGACACCTGGGAGAAGGAGCTGGGCCGCGAACTGCCCGCCGGGATGTTCGGCGAAAACCTCACCACCCTCGGCCTGGACGTGACCCACGCACTGCTCGGCGAGCGCTGGCGCGTCGGCCCCCGGCTGCTGCTGGAGGTGACCTCGGCGCGCATCCCCTGCATGTCCTTCCAGGGCCGGCTGGGCGAGCCGGGCTGGATCAAGCGCTTCACGCAGGCCGGCGTGCCCGGCGCGTACCTGCGGGTCGTCGAGCCGGGTGAGATACGGGCCGGGGACACGATCACCGTCGAGCACCGCCCGGACCACGACGTGACGATCGCGCTCACCTTCCGCGCCATGACCACCGAGCGCGCGTTGCTGCCACGGCTCCTGGAGTCGGGTGCGGCGCTCCATCCCGAGCTGCGCGAATGGGCGCTCAAGTACATCCGCACCCAAGAGGCTTGAACCGGGAGAACGGGGCGCGGCGGGCCCGGCCGGGGCGTACCGGCCGGGGCGGACGGCGTGCGCGGATGCGGATAGCGTGCCCGTATGACGACTGCATTGATTACGGGAGCGACGGCGGGCATCGGTGCCGCTTTCGCCCGCCGGCTGGCGGGCGACGGCCACAACCTCGTGCTCGTGGCGCGCAACGAGAAGCGGCTGCGCGAGCAGGCCACCGAGCTGCACGACCGGCACGGCGTCGAGGCGTCCGTGCTGGTCGCCGACCTGGCGACGGAGGACGGCATCGCCGCGGTCGAGAAGCGGCTCGGCGACCGCACCCACCCGGTGGACCTGCTGGTCAACAACGCGGGCTTCGGCAACAAGGGTGAATTCCTGGACGTGCCGATGGCCGACGAGCTGAAGATGCTCAAGGTGCACTGCGAAGCGGTGCTGCGGCTGACGTCGGAAGCGCTCAAGGGGATGCGCGAGCGGCGCCGCGGCGGGGTCGTCAACGTGGCCTCGGTGGCCGCGTTCGTGCCGCGCGGCACGTACGGGGCGAGCAAGGCGTGGGTCGTGCAGTTCACCCAGGGCGCCGCCCGCGACCTGGCCGGCAGCAAGGTACGGCTGATGGCGCTGTGCCCCGGCTTCGTGCGGACCGAGTTCCACGAGCGGGCCGGGATGGGCACGGACAGCATCCCCGACTGGATGTGGCTGGATCCCGACAAGCTGGTGGACGCGGCGATGAAGGACCTGGCGCGCGGCAAGTCGCTGTCCATTCCGGACCCGCGCTACAAGGCGCTGATGGGCGTGGCGAAGCTGGCGCCGCGCAACCTCCTCGGCGGGATCACGTCGAAGACGGGACGCAAGTACGGGCCGCAGTGAGGCGCCGCGGTACGGGCCGTGGGTGATCCGCGTACGGCCCGTACCGGTGGGGCGGAGTCGTCAGCGGACGCCGGGGCCCTCGTACGCGCCGATGGTGGGGGCCCCGGCGGGCAGCGGTGTGCCGAAGTAGTCGCGGCGTAGTCGCGGCGTAGTCGCGGTCGCCGTTGTCCCGCACGTGCCGCCCGGCGGCGTGGGCCGGTGATCCGGCGGTGAGGCGGAAGTCGTCGCGCAGGCCGGGGTCCGCCGTGGTGCCGCCCGGGTTGGCGGGCAGGTGCGCCGGTGGCAGCCCGTGGAAGACGTCGTGGTCGAAGCGCAGTCCGGGTGTGGGGTTCTTGAGCGCGTAGCCGCCCTGTCCGCGGCTGACGAAGATGTTGTTGCGTACGGTCAGCCGGTGGTCGGCGGTGGCGGGGGACGCGGTGTCGTCCTGGACCAGGTAGGCGGGGATCCGGGCCGTGTTGAGGAAACTGTTGTTGTGGACACGGGTGTTGAGGACGGGGCCGGCGCAGATCTGGATCACCGGGCGCCGTCGTCGCGGCTGATGTTGTAGCGGACGGTGGTGCCCACGGTCCGCGCGCCGCTGTACGGACACAGCAGCAGGAAGCCGCCCTCGTTGTCGTGACTGTCGTTCGTTGTACTGGAACACCGTGTTCCGGGAGGCGCCGTCCGCGTCGAAGGACATGCCGTCGTGGGTGTTGCCGCCGCCGGACACCTCGTTGTGCTGCACGAGGGTGTCGTCGGTGTTGAACGTCCAGATCCCCGCGTTGGCCGAGGGCGAGCGGAGCTGGAAGCCGTCCACCCGGTTGTGCTCGACGACGGCGCCCGCCGTGGTGTCCAGCTTGATGCCGTCGCCCGCCAGAGATCCGAGGGTGTTGTGGTGGACCCGGACCCGGGTGCTCGGGGTCCAGGCACCGGGGTAGGTGTGCGGGTCCTGCTGGTGGCCGACGAGCGCGCGCTTGGACCAGGTCGACGTGAAGTACACACCCTCCCGGTCGACATCCTCGATCCGGTTGCCTGCGATCTCCAGCCCGTCGTAACGGCTGGGCCGCGCCGTGCCCTCGACCGCGACGTGGATGCCGCTGGAGCCGGTCAGGGTCTTGGCGTCGCCGCCCCGCACATCGTGCACGTACAGCCCGGTGACCGCGATCCCGCGGGCGGTGCCGTAATCCGTCAGCCGCAGCCGTACGCCGTTGCGTTCGCTGCCGGGGCGGGCCGCGTTGACGATCTCCAGCGCGCTGAGCCGTACGTACCGGGTGTCGGCGAGCAGCACGGTGTCGTGGGCGCCGGCGCCGTCCAGGCGGGCACGTGCCGGGGCGCTCCCGTAGTCGCCGATGGTGAAGGGAGCGGTGGCGGAGCCCGCTCCCTTGGGGGCGAGCGTCCCGGTGCAGGTGCTGCCCCGGCGGAACAGCAGGCGCTCGCCGGGGCCGTACGGACGGGCGTTGGCCCGCGCCAGCGTGGACCAGGGGCGGGCGCGGGTGCCGTCGCCCCTGGCGGGCGCGGCGCAGTCGACGTGGAAGGCGCGCCCCGCCGAAGCGGCGGGGCGGCCGGCGGCGTGCGCGCCGGGGGCCGTGCCGAGCGTGAGCGCGGCGGACAGGGCGAGCACGGTGGGTGTCGCGCGCGCGACGGCGCGCGGTCCTCGTCTCATGGTCCCGTGGGCCTGCGTTACGGGGCGGCGGCGGTGTCCTCGTCGAGCGTCAGGGCGCTGGTGGTGCCGTCCTTCCAGGTCACGTGGAGGGTGTGCCGGCCGGTGAGCCGGACCTCGGCCAGCTCGTGGACCGGCGCCGGGGCGGGCTCGGCGGTCAGTGAGGCGAGCGAGACGAAGAGCGCGCCGCCGGGGGCATCGGGCACGGCGCCGTCGAGGCAGGCGGTACGGGTGTGGTCCCCGAAGGGCGTGCTGCCGGTCGGCACGGTCCTGGGCTGCCCGGCGTCCTCGGTGAAGCCGTGCACCGCGTGGAGCTGGGCGGCCGGCCCGCCGTCCGTGACGGCCCAGCCCGTCTGCCGTACGGGCGTGCCGGGCGCGGCCCCGGTGACGAGGTGGGCGCGTACCTCGGCGCGGCCGTGCGCCAGGGTCGCGGACAGCACCCGTACGCCGGTCAGTTCGGAGCCGTCCGCGCGGCGCGGGGTGTGCGCGGAGGCGGCCCAGCCGGGGCCGCTGCCACGCTGTTCGACCGGTCCGCGGCCGGTGGGCGTGCCGTCCACGAGCAGGGCGAAGTGGTTGTCCGCGAGTTCGGCGGGGGTGGTGTCCGAGCCGGGGTTGGCGGACGTGTCGGCGCTGGTCCCCGCGTCCGCCGCGGCCGACGGCCCGGTACGCGTCGAGTAGGCGAACCGCGCGTAGTTCGGGTCGGCCGGGCCGAAGACCGAGGAGCTGCCGTGGTTGTGCAGCCGGACCAGCCCGTCGGCCACCGTGGACTGGACCAGCAGGCCGGGCGCGCGCAGCGGGGTGACGGCGTCCGCGGTCTCGGCGGGCAGCGGCTCCTCGCGTGCGGTCCAGACGGGGTGGCCGTCCGGCAGCAGCAGGCCGAGGAGTCCCTTGGACGCCCAGTACGGGGAGGCGGGCCCGGAGTAGCCCTGGAGCATGGGCGCGTACGGGCCGTACCAGCCGAGCGGCAGCAGTCCCTGGTCCGTCACGGCGCCGTGGTCGAGGAAGTGCCGCAGGGTGCCGGACGTGAGGCGGCGGGTGGCGCCGGGGCTGAGCGGGGTGTGGCCGGTGAGCGCGCCGAGCCAGGGGGCGGCGAGGGTGGCGAAGCGGTAGGTGAGCGAGCGGCCGAACGGCATCGGCGCGCCGTTGGCGTCGAACATGCGGCGGTAGCCGTCGAGGTGCGCGCGCAGCCGCTCGCCGTAGGTGTCGAGGAGCGCGCGGTCGTCGGCGAGGTGGGCGTGCAGAACGGGATAGAAGTGCAGCGCCCAGCCGTTGTAGTGGTCGAACGCCTGGTTGTCGCCGTCGCTGTACCACCCCTCGCCCCGGTACCAGCCGTCGATGCGCTCCAGGGCGCGGTCGACGGACGCCTGCGCGCGGTCCGTCTCGGCGCCCGCGTCCAGCAGGAAGCCGCCGACGGTCAGGCCGAACAGCCACCAGTTGTTGTCGATGGGCGGCGGGTCGAGGGCGGGCAGCAGCCAGTCCACCGCCCGTGCGCGGACCTTGTCGTCCAGCGTGTCCCACAGCCAGGGGCGGGTCAGCCGCAGGCCGAGGGCGACGGAGGCGGATTCGACGATGGCCTGCCGGGTGTCCGGTATGACCGGCCAGGCGTCGGGGTGCCGGCCGCCGAGTTCCGGTTCGGTCACCGGGTGTTCGGTGCCCGCGGCGAGCCCTTCGGCGTACCGGGCCAGATAGCCGTGCGGGTCCTCGCCGCCGCTGCCGGCCACCCGGAAGGCGGCCGCCAGGAAGGTACGGGCGTAGCCTTCGAGGCCGTCCGAGCGCGGCCCCGCCCAACTCGGGCGGGCGCCCGGGAGGTTGATGAGCCCGTTCCGGGGCGAGGCGTACGGGGCGACCGCCCCCAGCAGGCCGTCGGCCGTGGCTTCCCAGTGCGCGCGGGTCCAGCCGGTGTACGGGCTGCGCTCGCGGTCCTCGGGCGGGAGCGAACCGGCCTCCCGGCCGGCGGGCTGCGGATGCGGAGGCACGGTCATGGGCGTTTTCCCTCACGGTCGACGACCCAGGAATCCTCAACTCGTCGCGATCGAACGTCAAGGGGGCCTGATCGAACGACCGGTTACTGCGCCGTTCGATCACGCTGGACTAGGGTGCGTCTTCACCTTGGAGACGGGACCGGTGACGGCCGTCGTCCCGGCCGTCACCGGTCCACCACACCGCGAGGGGGCTGCCGCCGTGCGCGAGCGTGCCGTGCAACGCCATGACCGCCTGCTGTCCTTGGTACGGCAGCGCGGCTCGGCCCGCGTCACCGACCTGGCCGAGCAGCTCGGCGTCTCGCCCGTCACCGTCCGGCGCGACGTCGAGACGCTGACCGGCAAGGGCCTGCTCGACCGGGTGCACGGCGCGGTGTCCTGGCCCCGGCGGCGCGACCGGGCCGGCGGTGGCCCCGCGCCCGCCGCCGAGGGCCTCGTGCTGGGCCTGCTGGCGCCCTCGGCCACGTACTACTTCGCCGACGTGATCCGCGGCGCCCATGAGGCCGCGGCGCGGGCCGGGGCCCGGCTCGTCCTGCGGATATCCGACTACCGGCCCGAGCAGGACCCGGCGCGCGCCGCGGGCCTGCTGTCGGCCGGGGCCGAGGGGCTGCTCGTCGCGCCGGGCTGGCGCGGTCCCGGCGACCCGGCCGAGTACGGCGGCTGGGTCGCCGGACTGCCCGTACCGGTCGTGCTGCTGGAGCGCAGCGTGCCGCCGGACAGCCCGCTGGCGGGCCTGGACCGGGTGTGCTCGGACCACGGCCACGGGGTGCTGCTCGCGCTGCGCCACCTGGCCGCGCGGGGGCACGCGGCGCCGCTCCTGGTGGCCCGCGCCGACAGCCCGACGGCGCTCGCGGTGCGCGAGGGGTACGAGGCGGCGCTGCGGGCCCTCGGCGTGCCGCGGCCGCGGCCGGCGATCGGGTCGGTGCCGGCCGAGCTGGACCCCCAGGGGTTCGAACGGGCCGTACGGGAGCTGCGGGCGGCGGTGGCCTCTGGGGAGGCGACGGCGGCGCTGGTGCACAACGACGTGGACGCGATCCAGATGGTGCAGCGGCTGGCCGAGCTGGGTGTACGGGTGCCGCGCGACCTGGCGCTGGTCGCGTACGACGACGAGGTGGCGGCGCTGGCGGACACGCCGCTGACGGCCGTGGCGCCGCCCAAGCGCGAGGTGGGGCGGCAGGCGGCGCGCCTGCTGGTGGACCGGCTGCGCGAACGGGCCGGCGGGGGGCCGGGCAGGGACGGGCCCGCGGCACCGGCGCCGGGGGCGAGCCTGTCGGCGGGCCCCGGCGGCGAACCGTCGCCGCGGCGCCATCTCACCTTGCTGCCTACCCTGCGGGTACGCGCGTCGTGCGGCGCGGGGCGGGGCTCCGGCTCCGGCTCCGGCTCCGGCTCCGGCTCCGGCTCCGGCTCCGGCTCCGAGGAGGGAACCACCTGAACGGCCCGGACGCCGCACCCGGACGCCGCGCCCGCCTCCCCCATCCTGTTCTTTTTTCGATCAATCAATCTTTCGCTCTTGACTTCGCTCAAGGCCGGCCCAAGGATCGCGGATCGCGGCCCGCACCTTCGCGCCGCGCCCTCCCCACGCTCAGGAGCCGCGCCATGAGCCTCAGTTGGAGCAGAACGACCCTCGCGCTGGCCGGCGGCCTCACCGCCCTGACCCTGCTGACGGCCTGCGGCGGCAGCGGCGCCGGGAGCGAAGGCCCCGTCACCCTCACGTACTGGGGCTGGACCAAGGGCACGCGCCAGGCGGTGGACGCCTTCAACGCCGCCCACCGCGACACGAAGGTGCGGTTCGAGGAGATCCCCTCGGGCACCGCGGGCGGGTACGCCAAGATCTCCAACGCGGTCAAGGCGGGCAACGCCCCCGACCTGGTCAGCGTCGAATACCCGACGCTCCCCGAGTTCGTCAGCCAGGGCGCCCTCCAGGACATCACCCCGTACGTCACCCCGGACCTGAAGAAGAAACTCCTGCCGCAGGCGGTCCGGCTCACCACCCTCGGCGGCCGGAACTGGGCCGTCCCCTTCGACGCCGCGCCGCAGGTCTACTACTACCGCAAGGACTTCTTCACCCGGCACCGGCTCGAAGTGCCGCAAACCTGGGCCGCCTTCCGCACCACGGCGGCCGCGGTGAAGAAGGCCGACCCGAAGGCGCGCATCGGCACCTTCTTCCCCGACGACCCGACCACCTTCGAGGCGATGGCCTGGCAGGCCGGCGCCCACTGGTTCGCCACCCAGGGCGACTCCTGGAAGCTCGACACCACCGACCCGGCGACCAGGAAGGTCACCGACTACTGGCAGGGCCTCCTCAAGGACGACCTGGTGCACACCCACGCCTCCTTCAGCCCCGGGTGGACCAACTCGCTCAAGAGCGGCGGCACCGTCGGCTATCTCGGCGCCTCCTGGGGCGCGGGCGTCCTGAAGGGCACCCTGCCGGACCAGAGCGGCAAGTGGGCCGCCGCGCCCGTACCGAGCTGGGACGGCACACCGGCCAGCGGCATGCTCGGCGGCTCCACGACCGCCGTGACCAAGGGCAGCCGGCACACCGAGGCCGCCGTGCGGTTCGCGACCTGGATGTCCACCTCCGCCGACGCGGTCCGGGCGCGGGTCGCCTCCGGCCAGTCCAGTGCCTACCCGGCCGCCGCGGCACTGCGCCCGGTCGCCCGGCAGGCCTTCGACACCCGCTACTACGGCGGCCAGGACGTCTACGCCCTCTTCGACGCCGCTGCCGCCTCGGTCGACGCGACATGGGGCTGGGGCCCGGCCACCAGCACCACCAACACCACGCTGAAGGACGAGTTCGGCAAGGTGGCGCGCGGAGGCGGCGGCACGGGCTCGCTCGCCGCCGCCGTACGCGCCGGCAGCGACGCGACGGTACGCGAACTGAGGAAGCGCGGCCTGAAGGTCATGGGCCGGTGAGCGCCAAGGCGCGTGCCGTCACCGTCCTGCTCACCCCCTTCTTCGCCCTCTTCGCCGTGGTCATGGTCGTCCCGATCGGATACGCGGTCTGGCTCAGCCTCTTCACCGAGAAGCAGTCCGGCCTCGGCTTCGGCGGTACGCACACGGTCTTCAGCGGACTCGGCAACTACGCGGCGGCGCTCGGCGACCACGCCTTCCGCGACGGCTTCCTCGTCCTCCTCGGCTACTGCGCCCTCTACATCCCCCTCCTGCTGGCCGGCGCGCTGACGCTCGCCCTGCTGCTGGACTCCGCCCTCGCCCGCGCCCGGCGCTTCTTCCAGCTCGCCCTCTTCCTGCCGCACGCCGTGCCCGGCATCATCGCCGCCCTGATCTGGGTCTACCTCTACACCCCCACGCTCAGCCCGGTCGTGGCCGCGATGGAGTCCGGCGGTCTCGGCTTCGACTTCCTGTCCCCCTCCGGAGCGCTGCCCTCGGTCGTCAACATCGCCCTGTGGGAGTGGCTCGGCTACAACATGGTCATCTTCTACGCCGCCCTCCAGGCCGTCGACCGCTCGGTGATCGAGGCCGCGACGGTGGACGGGGCGGGCGCCTGGCGCGTCGCGACCGGTGTCAAGCTCCCCCTCATCCGCTCCTCCCTCGTCATGGTGGCCCTCTTCACCGTCATCGGCTCGCTCCAGCTCTTCACCGAGCCGCTGATCCTCAACCAGGGCTCGGCGTCCGCCGTCACCTCCTCCTGGACACCGAACATGTACGCCTACACCGCCGCCTTCGCCCGCAACGACTACGGCCTCGCGGCCGCCTCGTCCGTCCTGCTCGCGCTCGTCGCCGCGCTGCTGTCCTTCGCCGTCACCCGCCTCTCCGGCCGGTCGTCCCGGCCCGGCCGCCGTCTGCCGGACGCGGCCCGCCCCCCGCTCGCCCACCCGAAGGGCAGGCCCTGATGGCACCCTCGCCCCGCACCGCCGTCCCCGGCCCGGCGGCCCCCGTGCCCGTACGCCCGTCCCGCGCCCGCTCCGTACGCGCCGTCGCCCGCGGCCCGCGCGGCCGCTGGCTCTCCCCCACCGCCGTCAACGCCGCGCTCGGCCTCGCCGTCCTCTACACGCTCTTTCCCCTCGTCTGGCTGGTCACCGCCGCCACCAAGGACGCGGGCGGCCTGCTGGCCGGTGACGCCCTGTCCTTCGAGGGCTTCGACCTGGCCGGCAACCTCTCCCGCCTCGCCGCGGAGAGCGACGGCATCTACTTCCGGTGGTACGCCAACAGCCTGCTCTACGCGGGCGCCGGCGCCGCGCTCTGTGCCCTGATCTGCGTGGCCGCCGGCTACGCCTTCGACAAATACCGGTTTCCCGGCAAGGAGAAGCTGTTCGGCGTCGTCCTGCTCGGTGTCCTGGTCCCCACCACGGCGCTGGCGCTCCCCCTCTACCTGCTGGCCAGCAGGACCGGCGTGGTCAACACCTACTGGTCGGTGCTGGTACCCGCCCTCGTGAACCCGTTCGGCGTATACCTGGCGCGGGTCTTCAGCGCCGGCTACATCCCGGACGAGGCGCTCGAAGCGGCCCGTATCGACGGCGCGGGCGAGCTGCGCGTCTTCTGGTCCATCGGCCTGCGTATGGTCGCACCGGGCCTGGTGACCGTCTTCCTCTTCCAGTTCACCGCGATCTGGAACAACTTCTTCCTCCCCCTCGTGATGCTCTCCGACCAGCGGCTCTTCCCCGTGAGCCTCGGCCTGTACGCCTGGAACGGCAACGCCCACGGCGAGCCGTCCTTCTACCCCCTCGTCGTCACCGGCTCCCTCCTCGCCGTCCTCCCCCTGATCATCGCCTTCGTGACCCTCCAGCGGCACTGGAAGGCCTCACTCGCCGCCGGAAGCGTCAAGTGACGCCCCCGGCCAGGAGCACGCTTCCACCATGCACCACACCACTGACAACCACCCTGACCAGGCAGTTTCCCGCCCCACCCTGCTGCTCGCCATGGAACCCGGCCTCGCCGGACGCCTGCTCGCCGACCACCACCGCACCCGCCTGACAGCGCTCACCCGCACCGACCCCCGCCTGGTCGCGCACGACTTGGCCGACCCGACCCCGGCCGTCGCCACCGCGCTGGCCGACGCAGAGATCCTCCTGACGTCGTGGGGAGCGACCCCGCTGACCGCCGCCGTCCTCGACCGGGCCCCGCGCCTGCGCGCCGTCACCCACGCGGGCGGATCGGTCAAACCCCATGTCACCCAAGCCTGTTGGGAACGGGGCATCGCCGTCACCTCAGCGGCCGCCGCCAACGCGCAGCCCGTCGCCGAATACACCCTCGCCGCGATCCTCTTCGCCAACAAACGCGTCCTGCACGCCGCACACCGCTACCGCGCGCTGCGCGCCCCCCACGACTGGCACCGGGAACTGGAGGGCGCCGGCAACCACCGCCGCACCGTGGGCGTGATCGGCGCCTCCCGCATCGGCCGGCGCGTCATCGACCTGCTGCGCCCCTTCGACCTGACGGTCCTCCTCCACGACCCGTACGTGGACGAGGCCGAAGCCACCCGTCTCGGCGTCACCCTCGCCCCCTTGGACGACCTCTGCGCCGCCGCCGACGTGGTCACCGTCCACGCGCCCCAACTACCCGCCACCCACCACCTGCTCAGTGCCCGCCGACTGGCCCTCATGCCCGACGGCGCCACCCTGATCAACACCGCCCGCGGCACCCTCGTCGACGAGGCGGCCCTGCTCCCCGCGCTCGTCGCCGGCCGCCTCCATGCCGTACTCGACGTGACGGACCCCGACCTCCCGCCCCCCGGCTCCCCCCTCTACGACCTCCCGAACGTCCTGCTCACCCCGCACATCGCGGGCTCCCTCGGCGGCGAACTCCACCGCATGGCCGACCAGGCCCTGGACGAGATCGAGCGCTACACGCGGGGCCTGCCGTTCGCCGACCCCGTACGCCCGGAAGGGCTCGGCCACTCCGCCTGAAAGAACCCGGGGCCGGCCCCGGCGTCAACGGGACGAGGCCCGGCCCCCTCGAAAGGGGACCGGGCCTCGTTGGGCTGAGCTGCCTCAGTGGGCGTGGCCGTGACCGTGACCGGCCTCGGCCTCCTCCTCGGCCGGCTTCTCGACGACCAGGGTCTCGGTCGTGAGCAGCAGCGAGGCGATCGACGCGGCGTTCTCCAGCGCCGAGCGGGTGACCTTGACCGGGTCGATGACGCCGGCCTTCACCAGGTCGCCGTACTCGCCGGTCGCGGCGTTGAAGCCCTGGTTCTTCTCCAGCTCCGCCACCTTCGCGGTGATGACGTAGCCCTCAAGACCGGCGTTCTCGGCGATCCAGCGCAGCGGCTCGACGGCGGCGCGGCGGACCACGGCGACACCGGTGGCCTCGTCGCCCTCCTTGCCGAGGGAGCCCTCCAGCACCTTGGCGGCGTGCACCAGGGCGGAGCCACCACCGGAGACGATGCCCTCCTCGACCGCGGCGCGGGTCGCGGAGATGGCGTCCTCCAGACGGTGCTTCTTCTCCTTCAGCTCGACCTCGGTGGCCGCACCCACGCGGATCACGCAGACGCCGCCGGCCAGCTTCGCCAGACGCTCCTGGAGCTTCTCGCGGTCCCAGTCCGAGTCGGTGGACTCGATCTCGGCCTTGATCTGGTTGACGCGGCCCTCGACGTCGGCGGAGTTGCCGCCGCCGTCCACGATGGTCGTGTCGTCCTTGGTGACGGTCACGCGGCGGGCGGTGCCCAGCACGTCCAGACCGGCCTGGTCGAGCTTGAGGCCGACCTCCTCGGCGATGACGGTCGCGCCGGTCAGGGCGGCCATGTCGCCGAGCATCGCCTTGCGGCGGTCACCGAAGCCGGGGGCCTTCACCGCGACGGCGTTGAAGGTGCCGCGGATCTTGTTGACGACCAGGGTCGACAGGGCCTCGCCCTCGACGTCCTCGGCGATGATCAGCAGCGGCTTGGAGGAGCCGGCCTGGATGACCTTCTCCAGCAGCGGCAGCAGGTCCTGGATCGAGCCGATCTTGCCCTGGTGGATCAGGATGTACGGGTCCTCCAGGACCGCTTCCATCCGCTCCTGGTCGGTGACCATGTACGGCGAGAGGTAGCCCTTGTCGAAGGCCATGCCCTCGGTGAAGTCCAGCTCCAGACCGAAGGTGTTGGACTCCTCGACGGTGATGACACCGTCCTTGCCGACCTTGTCCATCGCCTCGGCGATCAGCTCGCCGACCTGCTTGTCCTGCGCGGACAGACCGGCCACGGCGGCGATGTCGGACTTCTCGTCGATCGGGCGGGCGGTCGCGAGGAGGTCCTCGGACACGGCCTTGACCGCGGCGTCGATGCCCTTCTTCAGGGCGGCCGGGGAGGCGCCGGCGGCGACGTTGCGCAGGCCCTCGCGGACCAGCGCCTGCGCCAGCACGGTGGCGGTGGTGGTGCCGTCACCAGCGATGTCGTTGGTCTTGGTCGCCACCTCCTTCACGAGCTGCGCGCCAAGGTTCTCGTACGGGTCGTCGACCTCGACCTCACGGGCGATGGTGACACCGTCGTTGGTGATGGTGGGGGCGCCGAACTTCTTGTCGATGACGACGTTGCGGCCCTTGGGGCCGATCGTCACCTTCACGGTGTCGGCAAGCTTGTTGACGCCGCGCTCAAGGGCGCGACGGGCGTCCTCGTCGAACTTCAGGATCTTCGCCATGAGTTACGTGTCCTTAGTCGTTCTCTCCAACGAACTGCGCCCCGGGCGACCGGTTGTTTAGACGCGGGAACCAGGGGCGCAGCTCAAGGCATTCTTCGGTGAATTACTTCTCGACGATCGCGAGCACGTCGCGAGCCGAGAGAACGAGGTACTCCTCGCCGTTGTACTTCACCTCGGTGCCGCCGTACTTGCTGTAGAGCACGACGTCGCCGACGGTCACGTCGAGCGGAAGACGGTTGCCGTCCTCGAAGCGGCCCGGGCCAACGGCCAGGACGACGCCCTCCTGGGGCTTCTCCTTGGCAGTGTCCGGAATGACCAGGCCCGAAGCCGTGGTCTGCTCGGCGTCGAGCGGCTGGACCACGATGCGGTCCTCAAGCGGCTTGATGGCAACCTTGGAGCTGGCGGTCGTCACGATCCGACCTCCCCCTTCGGAGATCTCACGGGGTTAACTGTCTGAGGTGGCGACCAGGTGGATCCGTCGTCGCGGGTGCCGGACCTGCCCGTCGCTGTGTTTGGCACTCCCCGACGGAGAGTGCCAGAGCTGAGACTATGACGCGGTTAGCACTCGGTCAAGCGGAGTGCCAATTTGCCTTGGGGCGCGTCTGTGGGGACGGCGGGGGTTCGGTGGCCACCTTGCCCAGGTGGGGGGATTGGCAATCCTGCGCCTTCTTCGCGGGTGCGGTCCCGTGTGGGTGGACGTTCGCGCTTCGCGCGAGGGGTTGCGCTGTCGCGCGGATCGCATTGCTGGGTGCGGGGGGGGAGAGTACCCCCGGAAGGGCCCCGAGCCCCCACCCACGGACCCAAAGCGCACAACGAGCACCCCCACCGGGCCAAAGCCGCACAACGCACACCCCACACCCCACCGACCGACTGCCCCACTGGGCCAAAAGGGGGGACGGGACAGACGGGAACCGGATGGATCCGGACAAGATACGGCGGCAAGTGGGCCGGGACATCGCCCCCGGCGTCGGCCGTTCTGGCTTGTCTACCAGCGGCGACGGTCTCGTGCCGGGTCGGTCACACCCCGCTCACCTGCGGGAACCCTGCAACTGTCGGCCTCGTCTTCCTCATCGACGGTGGAGTCCGGTTCCGGGACGGATCGTTCCGGGCAGACGGCTCCCATGATTGATGGCGGAGGCATCCCGTGCGTGGACTGACGAGCTCGCTCCGGACCCCTGAGGGGCCGGAGAGCGACGCCGAGCGCACGATGACGTTCGCCGCTCTCGCCCAGGCCCCGAACCGGCGGCGTACGGAGATGTGGCTGCTCGCCTTCGCCGTGCTGATCACGGTCTTCGGTTACGCGTACACCGGCCTGTCGATGAACGGCCGGCTGCCCACCGGACTGCCCGGCTTCGCCGCCGCCGTCTTCTTCATGGCGCTCGTCCCGCACCTGGTCGTCCGCCGCTTCGCGCCACGCGCCGACCCGCTGATCCTGCCGCTCGCCACACTGCTGTCCGGCCTCGGCCTGGTGCTGCTCAACCGCCTCGACATCACGTACGCGGCCAAACCGAGCCTGCACATGGCCCCGGCGGCCGGCGGGCAGCTCGTGTGGACGGTGATCGGGGTGGCGGTCTGCACGGCCGTGCTGATGCTGCTGCGCGACCACCGCTTCCTTCAGCGCTACATCTACCTGACGATGGCCGTCGCGCTGGTGCTGCTGATGGCGCCGGCGTTCTTCCCCGGCGACACGTACGGCGCCAAGCGCTGGATCTTCGTCGGGCCGCTGTCGCTCCAGCCCGGCGAGTTCGTGAAGATAATGATCGCGGTGTTCTTCGCGGGCTATCTGACCCTGAACCGCGACGCGCTCGCGCTCTCCGGGCGCCGCGTCATGGGCGTCCAGCTCCCGCCCGGCCGCCAGCTCGGGCCGATCTTCACCATCTGGATCATCAGCCTCCTGGTGCTGGTCTTCGAGCGTGACCTCGGCACGTCGCTGATCTTCTTCGGGCTCTTCGTGATCACGCTCTACATGGCCACCGAGCGCACGAGCTGGGTGCTGTGCGGCCTGGCCATGGCGGTGATCGGCGCCGCCGTCGTCGGCTCGACCGAACCGCACGTCAAGGGCCGCGTGATGGCCTGGCTGCGCCCCATGGACATCTTCCTGCCCGAGAAACAGCGGCCGCCGGGCCTGGTCTCCGAGCAGGCCGCGCAGGCGCTGTTCAGCTTCGGCAGCGGCGGCATCAGCGGTACGGGCCTGGGCCAGGGCCACCCCGAACTGATCGGTTTCGCGGGCAACAGCGACTTCATCCTCACCACCGTCGGCGAGGAACTGGGCCTGGCCGGTGTGATGGCCACCCTGCTCCTGTACGTCCTGCTCGCCCAGCGCGGCCTGCGCGTCGGCCTCACCGCCCGCGACCCCTTCGGCAAGCTGCTGGCGGTGGGCCTGGCCAGCGCGCTGCTGCTCCAGGTCTTCGTCGTCGCCGGCGGCGTCACCGGACTGATACCCCTCACCGGCAAGGCGCTGCCGTTCCTGGCCAAGGGCGGGTCCTCGCTCGTCGCGAACTGGGTGATGGTCGCGCTGCTCATCCGGATCAGCGACAGCGCGCAGCGCCGCCGCGAGCCGATAGGACAGCCGGGCGGGCGCGGCGGACGGCGCGGGCGGCGGGCCCACGCCGCGGCGGATCCGGACGCGACACAGGCCACTCCCCGGGTCGTCGCGGCGCTGCCGCCCGCACCGGCCACACCCCAGGGCGGCCACGGCCGCCGCGCCCGCCGTTCACGCGGCTAGCCGCGCCCCGTTCCCTCCCCCGTCTCCCGCCCCGCCGCTCCCGTACGCGCGCGCTGGCCCACAATGGACCGGGTGAACCAGGCGAACGACCTCGACTCCTTCTCCGCGCTGCACACGCCCGAAGGCCAGGCACTGCTGGCCGAACTGCGCGACCACGACCCGGCCGACGAGCTGGCGACCGCGACCCGGCTGCGGCGCGACCACCCGGCCACGCTGGTCTCCGCCGCGCTGGGCCAGGCACGGCTGCGCCAGCGCGCCGCCGCCAAGTTCGGGGCGGACGCCGCGCGCATGTACTTCACGCCCAACGGCGTCGAGCAGTCCACTCGCGGTACGGTCGCCGCCCACCGCGCCACCCGCTTCGCCGCCCTCGGCGTCCGCTCGGTCGCCGACCTGTGCTCCGGCATCGGCGGCGACGCCATCGCCCTGGCCCGGGCCGGCATCCAGGTGCTGGCCGTCGACCGTGACCCGCTGACCTGCGCGGCGGCCCGCGCCAACGCGGAGGCGCTCGGGCTGGCCGACCGGATCGAGGTACGCTGCGCCGACGTCACCGAGGTCGACACCTCGGCGTACGACGCGGTCTTCGTCGATCCGGCGCGGCGCGGTGGCCGGGGCGGACGCGGCGGGCGGATCTTCGACCCCGAGGCGTACTCACCGCCGCTCTCCTGGGCGGTGCGGGCCGCCCGTACGGCGCCGCACGCGGCCCTGAAGATCGCGCCGGGCATCCCGCACGAGACCGTCCCGGACGAGGCGGAGGCGGAGTGGATCTCCGACGGCGGCGATGTGAAGGAAGCCGTCCTGTGGTTCGGCACCGCACCGGGCGCGCGCCGCGCCACGCTCCTGCCCGCCGGTGACTTCCTGCTGGACACCGGCCTGCCCGACCCCGATCCGGGCCCGGTCGGCCGCTGGCTGTACGAGCCCGACGGCGCCGTCATCCGGGCGCACCTCGTCGCGGAGGTCGCCCAGCGGGTGGACGGCCGCCTGATCGACCCGACCATCGCCTACGTCACGGCCGACGAGCACCGCCCGACCCCGTACGCCACGGCGTACGAGATCACCGACACGCTGCCGTTCAACGTCAAGAAGCTCAGGGCGCTGCTGCGCGAACGCGGGGTCGGTGTCGCCGTCGTCAAGAAGCGCGGCTCGGCCGTCGAACCCGAGGAGCTGCGCAGGAAGCTGAAGCTCTCCGGCCCGAACTCCTGCATCGTCTTCCTGACCCGCGTGGCGGGCGCCCCCACGATGCTGCTCGGCCGGGAGGCCCGCACCGCCTGACGCGGCCCCCGCCACCCGGCTCTCACGCCCGGTCCGTCAGCTCCTCCGCGAACACCTGCGACAGGGGCTGCGGGCCGACGTACTGCTGGCAGGTGCACTGCCCCGGCTCGTACCTGACCGGCTTGCGCTCCTCGTCCCAGGCCGTCGGGACCTGCGTCACCTCATGGCACTTGCCCTGCTTGTCGTGCTGGGCGAGATGGTGCGTACACCCGCACACCGGCTCCGGGGGCCGGTGTGCCGCCGCCAGCTCCCGCCGCTCGCGCCGCGCGCTCTCCAGCCGCTCCATCTTCCGCGCGTGCCGTGTGCTCATCGCCTTCCGCCCGACATCCACGACCTTGGCGAAGCCACCCGCCATGAAAAACGCGAACACCCACCAGAACCAGGCCATTGCCACCCCTCCCCGTAACCGCATATGTCAGCTCAAGCCAGGGTATGACGTGGCGTCAACGGACGGGCGAGGCGGGGGGCCGGGGGCCCTTCGGGACACTTCCACCGAACGAGTGACGCGGCAGTCGGCGCGGGCTTGACCGGCCGCGTCCCCCCTCCCCTCGGATACAGCCCCTACGAGTACAAGTTGTCCTTGCTCAGCTCGTGGAAGTGGTCGTGACCGTGGCCATGGCCGTGCGTGTGGCCGTGGCCGCCGCCCGCCTGGTCGTGGGTGTGGGGCTTGCCCGGGACATGGGGTTCGGTCACCGGGAGGGAGGAGTCGGCCGGGAGATCCCAGGCGGAGGCGGGACGGTCGCGGGCGACCATCTCGGCGCCGAGGGCGGCGACCATGGCGCCGTTGTCGGTGCACAGTTTGGGACGGGGGACGCGCAGCGTGATGCCCGCGTCCTCACAGCGGCGCGCGGCCATCGCGCGAAGCCGGGAGTTGGCCGCGACGCCGCCGCCGATCATCAGGTGGTCGACGCCGTTGTCCTTGCAGGCGCGGACCGCCTTACGGGTCAGGACGTCGACGACCGCCTCCTGGAAGGACGCCGCGACGTCCGCGACCGGAACCTCCTCGCCCGCCGCCCGCCGGGCCTCGATCCAGCGGGCGACGGCCGTCTTGAGGCCGGAGAAGGAGAAGTCGTAGATCGGGTCGCGCGAGCCCGTCAGGCCGCGCGGGAACCGGATCGCGTCCGGGTCGCCCTCGCGTGCGTAGCGGTCGATGACCGGGCCCCCCGGGAAGCCCAGGTTCAGGACGCGCGCGACCTTGTCGAACGCCTCGCCTGCCGCGTCGTCGATGGTCGAGCCGAGGGGCCGGACGTCGGAGGTGATGTCGGGGGCGAGCAGCAGGGAGGAGTGGCCGCCGGAGACCAGCAGGGCCATGGTCGGCTCGGGCAGGGCGCCGTGTTCGAGCTGGTCGACGCAGATGTGCGAGGCGAGGTGGTTGACACCGTAGAGCGGCTTGCCGAGGGCGTAGGCGTACGCCTTGGCCGCGGAGACGCCGACCAGCAGGGCGCCCGCCAGGCCGGGCCCGGCCGTGACCGCGATGCCGTCGAGGTCGGACGCCGCGACGCCGGCCTCCTTCAGGGCGCGCCGGATGGTGGGGACCATCGCCTCCAGGTGTGCGCGCGAGGCCACCTCGGGGACGACGCCGCCGAAGCGCGCGTGCTCGTCGACGCTGGAGGCGACGGCGTCCGCGAGGAGCGTGTGGCCGCGCACGACGCCGACGCCGGTTTCGTCGCAGGAGGTCTCGATGCCGAGGACGAGCGGTTCGTCAGCCATGGTCCGGGGTTCCTTGTGCGGGCGGGGAGGCGGGGGCACCGGCCGGTTCCGGGGCGGAATCGTCCGGGGATTCGGAGGGGGACTCGGTGGTACGGCGCATGACGAGGGCGTCCACGTTGCCCGGCTGGTAGTAGCCGCGCCGGAAGCCGATCGGCTCGAAGCCGAACCGCTCGTACAGGCGCTGGGCCCGTATGTTGTCGACGCGGACCTCCAGCAGCACCTCGGCGCACTCGAAGGCGGTCGCGGCGGACAGCAGCTCGGTCAGCAGCCGGGCGCCGAGGCCGGTGCCCCACTGGTCGCGTGCGGTGGCGATGGTCTGGATGTCGCCGGTGCCGTCGACGGCGGCCAGGCCGCCGTAGCCGACGAGGCGCCCGTCGCGTTCGGCGACGAGATAGCGGCGGTTGGCGGCCGGGCCGCGCGCGTGCGCCAGCTCGGACCAGAACATGCCCGCCGACCAGGCGTCCTCCGGGAACAGTTCGCGTTCCAGCTCCAGTACGGGCGCGATGTCCCACCAGCGCATCTCGCGGAGCACGGCACCGTCCCGCGCGCTCCCGGCGACAGCCACCCGAGCGGTCACTTCGGCGTGACCACCTTGTAGTTGGCGGGCACCTGCGCGTCCGGGCGCCGCAGGTACAGCGGCTGCGGCGGCAGCAGTTCCGCGCCGCGCGCCAGCTTCTCGGCGGCCAGCGCGGCGAGCGCGCCCGCGGACTGGTGCTCGGGGCCGCCGGCCCGGACGCCGGTGAAGGTGTCGGCGTACAGCACCGCGCCCGCGCCCACCGACGGCAGCGCGCCGGCCTCGTCGGCGATGTCCGCGGGGCGGTCCACGGCGGGCTCGGTGAGCCGCGTGCGGGCGTCGGCGTAGCGCGCCCAGTAGACCTCCTTGCGGCGGGCGTCGGTCGCGACCAGGAACGGCTCGTCGAGCCCGGAGGCGTACGCGATGCCGTCCAGCGTGCACAGGCCGTGCACCGGCACGTCGAGCGCGGCCCCGAATGTCGCGGCCGTCACGAGCCCGACCCGCAGGCCGGTGTACGGGCCGGGGCCGACGCCGACGACGATGTCGCTGACCGCGCCGAGTTCCACGCCGGCCTCGGCGAGCACCCGGTCGACGGCGGGCAGCAGCAGTTCGCCGTGCCGGCGGGCGTCCACCTGGCGTTCCTCGGCGAGGACGCGGGAGCCGTCGTGGACGGCGACGGTGACGGCGGGGGTTGCGGTGTCCAGAGCAAGCAGCAGCACGCCTCCAAGACTACGGCGCGGCCGCGGGTGCCTTGCCGGGTGCTACCGTCACCCGTAGTCACGCGCGTACGAAAGGTGGCACGGCGGTGTCCGCAAAGAGCAGTTCGATCGTCACCGCTCTGACGGCGGCCGCGCTCGCCGCCGTCGGCTTCCTGGCCTACCAGGCGTCCGCCTCGGCGCCCGACCACGCCACCGCCGCCAAGCAGCCGTCGTCCTCCGCGAGCCCGGCTCCGGGCAAGGGCAAGGACGGCGCGGGTCGGCAGAAGGCGGAGGTGCCGGTCCCGCCCGGCTCGGGCGAGGGCGAGCGGGTCGTCTACGCGCTGGGCGCGCGGCGGGTGTGGCTGGTCACGGCGGACGGCAAGGTGAAGCGGACGTACGAGGTCACGCCGAGCACCGTCAGCCCGGCCCCGGGCACGTACAAGGTCAACGGCCGTACGTTGAAGGTCACCGGCTCCGACGGGGTGCCGATCGAGCACGTGGTGCGTTTCACGGTCGCCGACGGTGTGGTGATCGGTTTCAGCGCGGCGCTCGACGGCTCGAAGCCGGACCCGAACGCGACGAAGAAGACCGGCGGTATCCGGGAGTCGCGTACGGACGGCACGGCGATGTGGGACTTCGCGCTGCACAAGACGAAGGTCGTCGTCGTCCCCTGAGGGCGCGCCCCGGGGCCTTTATGCCGCGTCGCGGGTATCCGCGTCGCGCGGCGCCTCCTGCGGGGCGATGACCCGCGTCTCGTCCTGTGTGCCGTCCTCGGCGCGGGACGGGGGCTGCGGGGGCGTGGACACCGCGTTGGCCGCGGCGCACGCCGCCAGCAGCTCGTTCATGGTCGGCGACGGTTCGGCCGCGCCGTCGCGGACCGCTGCGGTGACGGGCTGGTGGGCCGACATGGATGCCTCCCGTGGCTCCTGGGCAAGCGGGCGAGTTAGGCAGACCTAACCGGCTCTCTCTTCACCCATGTGACCACGTCCGGCGCCGCGCGCGCAACATCTTCCCGACGGCTTGTCGGAAACTACCGTACGGGCGCCGTCCACTCCCCGGCCAGCACCGTCAGGTCCGCGTCCGCCCAGCGCGGCCCGACGCCGCGGACCACGACCTCGCGCACGTCGTCCTCGTCCGCCGCCCCGTCGTCGGCGGCGGCCGGCGCGTCCGCGCCCACGGCGCGCTCGATGACCACGTGCAGCCGGTCCTCGGACAGCTCCTCGACCTTGCCGTCGCCCCACTCCACGACCACCACCGACTCCGGCAGCGAGACGTCGAGGTCCAGGTCCTCCATCTCGTCCAGACCGCCGCCGAGCCGGTACGCGTCCACGTGCACCAGGGCCGGGCCCCCGGTCAGCGGCGGGTGCACCCGGGCGATCACGAACGTCGGCGAGGTGACCGCGCCGCGTACGCCGAGGCCCTCGCCCAGCCCGCGGGTCAGCGTCGTCTTGCCCGCTCCCAGCTCCCCGGTCAGCAGCACGAGGTCCCCGGGGCGCAGCAGCCCGGCCAGTCTGCGGCCCAACTCCTGCATCTGCCGGGGTGACTTGGCGGTTACGTGCACGATCGTCTCGGTGGCGCTCATGCGCCGATGGTACGGCGCGCACCACCGGCATTCCGAACCCGTCCGCGCCCGGCGGACACCGGGAAGACGGTCACGGCCGGCCCCGGACCCGTGCTCGGGCCCGCGCTCAGGCCCGCGCCGACCGCGCAGCCGCCGCCGTCGCCGCCGCCCGCTCGATCAGCGTCTCCAGATGGCCGGTGACCACCTCGGGGCGCTCCAGCATCACCAGGTGGCCGGCGCCCGGCTCGCACACCGACTCCGCGCCCGGCAGCAGCTCGGCGATGGCGGCGCTGTGGTCGGACGGGGTGATCAGGTCCCGGTCGCCGGCCAGCACCAGCGCCGGCACGGGATCGAACGCCACCAGTGCCTCGGTCTTGTCGTGCACGGCGAAGGCCGGGAAGAACTCGGCGACGACATCGATCGGTGTCGCCTCGATCATCCGCTCGGCGAACCGCGCCACCCCCGGGTCCACCTCTTTCGGCGTACCGAAGGAGTAGCGCTTGACCAGCCCGGCGAAGAGGTCGGCGGTCGCCCGGCGGCCCTTCTCGACCAGCTCGCTCTGCGAGCCGAGCGCCTTGAGCACGCCCGGCGCCAGGCGGTGGAACGCCTTGACGCCCAGCGACGGCAGCCCGAAGGCGACCTCGCTGAGCCGGCCCGCCGATGTGCCGATCAGGGCCACGCCGACCACCCGCTCCGCGACGTACTCCGGATACTGGTCGGCCAGCGCCATCACCGTCATGCCGCCCATGGAGTGCCCGACCAGCACGATCGGCCCCTCGGGCACGGCGGCGTCCAGCACCGCCTTCAGGTCCCGGCCCAGCAGGTCGATGGTGACCGGCTCGGTGCCGTCGCGCTGGGCCCGGCCGCGCTCCGAGCGGCCGTGGCTGCGCTGGTCCCAGTGGACGCTGCGCACCGCGCCGCGCAGGGCCGCGCGCTGGAAGTGCCAGGAGTCCTGGCTCAGGCAGTAGCCGTGGCTGAAAACGACCGTGGGCGCCCCGGAGCGGCGTCCCAGCAGCCCCAGCAGCCGCTTGCGGCGCGCACTGCCGGTGCCGCCGCCCTTGCCTCTGCCGTCGCCCGGCTCGTCGATCTCGTAGTGCAGCTCCGTGCCGTCCTCGGCCACCGCCGTGCCCGGTGTGCCGCGCAGCGTGCCGTACGGGCCCGCCGCGTCCAGCGCGAGCCGCGCCTTGCGCCGTACGCCCCGGCCGACCGTCAGCCGCTCGATGGCCACGCCCGCCGCGGCACCCGCCGCGACCACGCCGATGGCGGCTCCGGCGAGGCCCGCGTGGCGCCCCGCCCGTGTCCAGTTGCCGGCCGTCGTGGCCGCCTCGGCCGCCGCGTCGAGCGCGGCGTCGGCGGCCGCCCCCGTCCTGTCGCTCATGTCCCGCTCCCCGTGTCCGCGCGCTCGTCGACATAGACGCGTGGCACCCGGGTACCGATCCGCGTGACGATCTCGTACCCGATCGTGCCCGTCGCACGCGCCCAGTCCTCGACGGTCGGCTCACCCCGGTCGCCCGGACCGAACAGCACCGCCACATCCCCCACCTGGGCCGGATCCCCGCCGAGATCGACCACGAACTGGTCCATCGCGATGGTTCCGGCGACCGTCCGCCACTTGCCCGCGACCAGCACCGGTCCGCTGTTCGACGCATGGCGGGGGATGCCGTCGGCGTAGCCGAGCGGGACCAGGGCGAGCGTGGTCTCGCCGGACGTCGTGTAGCGGTGCCCGTACGAGACGCCGTGGCCGCCGGGCACGTGCTTGACCGACGCCAGGGACGCCTCCAGCGTCATCGCGGGACGCAGCCCGAAGTCCTGCGGTACGCCGATCTCCGGGCTGGGCGAGACGCCGTAGATGCCGATCCCGGCGCGCACCAGGTCGAAGTGCGCGTGCGGGAGACTGAGCAGCGCCGGGGTGTTGGCGTGGTGGCGCACCTCCGGGTCCAGGCCCGCCCGGCGGACCACCGCGTCGGCCTCGGCGAAGGCCGCGAGCTGGGCGTCGATGGAGGGATGGCCGGGCTCGTCGGCGCAGGCGAAGTGCGACCAGACGCCGGTGACCCGTATCGCGCCCTCGGCCTCGGCGGCGCGCGCGGCGCCGACCAGCTCGGGCCAGTCGGCGGGCTGGCAGCCGTTGCGCCCCAGCCCCGTGTCGACCTTGAGCTGGACGCGGGCGGTACGGCCGCACGCCCGTGCCGCCGCGGTCACCTCGCGCAGGGCCCACAGCCCGCTGACCGACACGTCGACGTCCTGCTCGACCGCCTGCCGCCAGGGCCCGCCGGGCGCCCACAGCCAGCACATCAGCCGCCCGGTGTCCCCCGCGGCGCGCAGCGCGAACGCCTCCTCGGGAAGCGCGGTGCCCAGCCACGTCGCCCCGGCCTCGCGGGCCGCCCGGGCGCAGGGGACCGCGCCGTGGCCGTACCCGTCGGACTTCACCACGGCCATCAGCTCGGCCCGGGGCGCGCGGTCCCGCAGCGCCCGCACGTTGGAGCGCACCGCGGCGAGGTCGACGGCCGCACGGGCCCTCATGGCTGCATGGTTCATCCACCCAGTGTCGCAGAACGGGGTGTTGGGGCACGGAGAGGCGGCCGCTCCGGGGCCCGGGGAAACGCCCGCGACTCGCCGTACGCGACTGCCCCGGCGCCCTCGGAAACGGTTGACGCCGCCCTCGGAGAAGCCGCCCCCCGGGGAAGCCGCCGGCGCCGGGCCTCCTCAGAAGCGGCTGACGTCCCGCCACGCCTCGCCCAGCGCCCCGGCCACGTCCGTCGCCCGGATCGGCGCGCCGTCCGAGGTGGCCGCCAGGCGGGCGGCCAGGCCGTGCAGGTACGCGCCCACGGCGGCCGCGTCGCACGCGGGCAGGCCGGTGGCCAGCAGCGATCCGGTCAGGCCGGACAGCACGTCGCCGCTGCCCGCGGTGGCCAGCCAGCCCGTGCCGGTGGGGTTGACGCGCACGGGGCCGCCCGCCGCGTCGGCGACGAGGGTCGTGGAGCCCTTGAGGAGGGCCGTGGCGCCGTACCGCTCGGCCAGTTCCCGTACGGAGCGCAGGCGGCACGCCTCCACGTCCGCCCGGTCGGTGCCGAGCAGGGCCGCGGCCTCCCCGGCGTGCGGGGTGAGCAGGGTCGGCGCGGCACGGTCCCGTACGCGCGCGGGCTCCAGGAAGCGCAGCCCGTCGGCGTCCACCAGGACGGGTACGCCGGAGCCGAGGACGTCCGTCATGGCGTCGCCGTCGTCGCCGATGCCGGGGCCGATGACCCAGGACTGGACACGGCCCGCCTTCGACGGCGGCCCGGCGTGCACCAGGGTCTCCGGGAAGTGCGCGAGCACCTCGTCGGCCGCCGGGCCCACGTACCGTACGGCCCCGGCGCCGCCCCGCAGCGCCCCGGAGACCGCCAGGACGGCGGCGCCCGGATAGCGCGCGGACCCCGCGACGACACCCACCACACCCCGCCGGTACTTGTCGCTCTCCGCCGTGGGCCGGGGCAGCAGCGCCGCCACGTCCGCGTACTGCGGCGCCTCGGCCGCCGGGTCCCCGGGCAGTTCGAGGCCGATGTCCACCAGCCGCAGCGCGCCCGCGTACGCCCGCGCCGGATCGATGAGCAGGCCCGGCTTGTACGCGCCGAACGTCACCGTCACATCGGCCCGTACGGCGTCCCCCGGCACCTCCCCGGTGTCCGCGTCCACGCCGCTCGGCAGGTCGACGGAGACCACCGTGGTCTGCCGCGCCGCGGCGGCCAGCCGGGCCGCCTCCGGCCGCAGCCCGCCCTTGCCGCCGATGCCGACGATGCCGTCCACGACGAGGTCGGCCCGCGCGATGTCGGCCAGGGCGTCGCCGGACACCCGGCCGCCCGCCGCGCGCAGCGCCGCCAGGCCGCCCGCGTGGGCCCGGTCCGGTGTCAGCAGGACGGCGCGTACGCCCGCGCCCCGCCGGGCCAGCCGGGCGCCCGCGTACAGCGCGTCGCCGCCGTTGTCGCCGCTGCCCACGAGCAGCACGACCCGGGTGCCGTACACCCGTCCCAGCAGCTCCGCGCAGGCCACCGCGAGCCCGGCGGCGGCCCGCTGCATCAGGGCTCCCTCGGGCAGCCGCGCCATCAGGTCCCGCTCGGCCGCCCGTACGACATCCACGCTGAACGCAGTCCTCATGCCCCCAGTCTCACCCCGGACGGCGCCGGCATTCCTCCCGGCTCGCCCGGCCGCGCCCGTGACCCGGCCCGTACGCCCGCGCCCCGGCGCCGCTCATCCCTCCGCGATCACCACCGCCGAGGCCACACCCGCGTCATGACTGAGCGACACGTGCCACGACCGCACGCCGAGTTCCGCGGCCCGCTGGGCGACCGTGCCGCGGATCTTGAGTATCGGCTGCCCGGTCTCCAGCACCGCCACCTCCGCGTCCGTCCACCGCAGCCCGGCGGGCGCGCCGAGCGCCTTGGCCACCGCCTCCTTGGCCGCGAACCGCGCGGCGAGCGAGGCGATGCCCCGGCGCTCGCCGCTGGGCAGCGTCAACTCCCGTGCCACGAACAGCCGCTGCGCCATGTCCGGGGTGCGCTCCAGCGCCGCCGCGAACCGGTCGATCTCGGCGACGTCGATCCCCACCCCGATGATCACTCGACGGTCACCGACTTGGCGAGGTTGCGCGGCTGGTCGACCTCGTTGCCGCGCGCCGTGGCCAGTTCACAGGCGAAGACCTGGAGCGGCACGGCGGAGACCATCGGCTGGAGCAGGGTCGGTGTGCGCGGGATGCGCACGAGGTGGTCC
Organism: Streptomyces sp. NPDC018045; assembly: GCF_044327445.1. NCBI lineage: Bacteria > Bacillati > Actinomycetota > Actinomycetes > Kitasatosporales > Streptomycetaceae > Streptomyces > Streptomyces sp. NPDC018045. The sequence continues at coordinate 208,830 of NZ_JBIRFL010000005.1, read as the reverse complement.
GCGTACGGGACGACCGCCTCGTCCCCCTCCTCGGCGATCACGATGGTGAGCGCGCCCCGGGCCCGGATCTCCTGGATGTTGGAAACGATCTTGCCGTGCAGGACGGACCGGCCGCGCGGCGACGGCACCACCACGACGACCGGCACACCCTCCTCGATCAGCGCGATCGGCCCGTGCTTCAGCTCGCCCGCCGCGAAGCCCTCCGCGTGCATGTACGCGAGTTCCTTCAGCTTCAGCGCGCCCTCCAGGGCGACGGGGTAGCCCACGTGCCGCCCCAGGAACAGCACCGTGTCGCGGTCCGCGAGGCCGCGCGCCAGCTCCCGTACCGGCTCCATCGTCCCCAGGACCTGCTCGACCTGCGTACCGATCGCCGCCAGCTCGCGCACCACCGCCCGGATCTCGTCGCCCCACTGGGTGCCCCGCACCTGGCCCAGGTACAGCGCGAGGAGGTAGCAGGCCACCAACTGCGTCAGGAACGCCTTGGTCGAGGCGACCGCGACCTCCGGCCCGGCGTGCGTGTAGAGCACCGCGTCCGACTCGCGCGGGATCGTCGCGCCGTTGGTGTTGCAGACCGCGAGCACCTTCGCGCCCTGTTCACGGGCGTGCCGTACGGCCATCAGGGTGTCCATCGTCTCGCCGGACTGCGAGATGGCGACGACCAGCGTGCGCGGGTCGAGGATCGGATCGCGGTAGCGGAACTCGCTGGCCAGCTCCACCTCGCAGGGGATCCGCGTCCAGTGCTCGATCGCGTACTTGGCGATCATTCCGGCGTGGAAGGCCGTGCCGCAGGCCACTATCACCACCTTGGTGGCCTCGCGCAGCACCGTGTCGTCGATGCGGACCTCGTCCAGCGAGAGCACCCCGGACTCGTCCACCCGGCCCAGCAGCGTGTCGGCGACCGCCTTCGGCTGCTCGGCGATCTCCTTGAGCATGAAGTAGTCGTAGCCGCCCTTCTCGGCGGCCGACGCGTCCCAGTCCACGTGGTAGTGGCGCACCTCGCCCGGCGCGCCGTCGAAGCCGGTGACCGTCACCCCGTCCCGGCGCACCTCCACGACCTGGTCCTGTCCGAGTTCGACGGCCTCCCGGGTGTACGAGATGAACGCCGCCACGTCCGACGCCAGAAACGCCTCGTCCTCGCCGATGCCCACCACCAGCGGGGAGTTGCGGCGCGCGCCCACCACCACGTCCGGCGCGTCCGCGTGCACCGCCACCAGCGTGAACGCGCCCTCCAGCCGGCGGCACACCTGGCGCATCGCCTCGGCCAGGTCCCCGCAGGAGGAGAAGTTCTCCGCCAGCAGGTGCCCGACGACCTCGGTGTCCGTCTCGGAGGCCAGCAGGTGGCCGCGCCCGGCCAGTTCCGCGCGCAGCGCCGCGAAGTTCTCGATGATGCCGTTGTGGACGACGGCGACCCGCCCGGCGTTGTCCAGATGCGGGTGGGCGTTGGTGTCGGTCGGCGCGCCGTGCGTGGCCCACCGGGTGTGCCCGAGCCCGGTCGTCCCGGCCGGCAGCGGACGGTCGGCCAGTTCCTTGTCCAGGTTGGCGAGTTTGCCCGCCTTCTTGGCCGCCGCGAGCCCGCCGTCGGCCAGCACGGCCACCCCGGCCGAGTCGTAGCCGCGGTACTCCAGCCGCTTCAGCCCGGTGAGCACGACGTCCAGGGCGGACCGGCCGCCCGCATACCCCACGATTCCGCACATGAGGGCAGCCTACGGCGCCGGGCGATCAATGCCCGCGCTCCATCCGGTCAACCCACGTGTCCTGACCTCGGCCGGAGCCGAACCGGCCCGCGCCGCGACACGCGGACCGGGCGGCCACAACCCCACCCCGGGGTGAACCGGCCCCCGCGCCTGCGGACAATGGGCGCGTGCCCCTCACCACAGAGCCGACCGAGTCGCAGCACCGCCGCCGCGCCGAGCGCACGCCGTACGTCGACCTGACGCGCGCCGAGTGGAGCGCCCTGCGGGAGAAGACACCGCTGCCGCTGACCGCCGAGGAGGTCGAGCGGCTGCGCGGGCTGGGCGACGTGATCGACCTGGACGAGGTGCGCGACGTCTATCTGCCGCTGTCCCGCCTGCTCAACCTGTACGTGGGCGCCACCAGCAATCTGCGCGGCGCCCTGAACACCTTCCTCGGCGACGCGGGCGGCGGCCACGGCGCGCAGCCCGGCACCCCGTTCGTCATAGGGGTCGCGGGCAGCGTGGCGGTCGGCAAGTCCACCACCGCCCGGCTCCTCCAGGCGCTGCTGGCCCGCTGGCCGGAGCACCCGCGCGTCGAACTGGTCACCACCGACGGCTTCCTGTTCCCCAACGCCGAGCTGCACCGCCGCGGCCTGATGTCGCGCAAGGGCTTCCCCGAGTCGTACGACCGCCGGGCCCTGACCCGCTTCGTCGCCGATGTGAAATCCGGGAAGGCCGAGGTCAGCGCCCCGGTCTACTCCCACCTGATCTACGACATCGTGCCCGGCGAACGGCTGACCGTGCACCGCCCCGACATCTTGATCGTCGAGGGCCTGAACGTCCTGCAGCCCGCCCTGCCCGGCAAGGACGGCCGCACCCGGCTCGGCCTCGCCGACTTCTTCGACTTCTCGGTGTACGTCGACGCCCGTACGGAGGACATCGAACGCTGGTACCTGGGCCGGTTCGGCAAACTGCGGGCGACCGCCTTCCAGAACCCGTTCTCGTACTTCCGCAAGTACACCCAGGTGTCCGAGGCCGAGGCCCTCGACTACGCGCGGATGATCTGGCGCACCGTCAACAAGCCCAACCTGGAGCAGAACGTGGCGCCGACCCGCGGCCGCGCCAACCTGGTCCTGCGCAAGGGCCCCGACCACAAGGTGCAGCGGCTCTCCCTGCGCAAACTCTGAGGCGGCGGGTCGCCGTCGCACCACCGCCCCGAGGAGCACGCCGTGCTGCATCTGCGCCTGATCGTTCCCGCCGGACGTACCGACGCCGTCGTACGCCTGGTGGAGAACACCGTCGGCACCACCCACCTCGCCGTCCTGACCGGCGCGGCACGCGACCCAATGGGCGATGTCGTCCTGTGCGACGTGGCCCGCGAGGCCGGTGACACCCTGCTGCGGGAACTGCGGGTACTCGGCATCGACCGGGACGGCGCCATCGCCGTCGAGAACATCGACCTGTCCCTGTCCACCCGGGCCGACCGGGCGGAGCGGGACGCGCCCGGCGAGGGCGCGGACGCCGTGCTGTGGGAGTCGCTGAGCAACGCGACCCACGAGGAGTCCACGCTCTCCGTCACCTACCTGGCGTTTCTGACGCTCGCCACGATGATCGCGGCCTGCGGCGTGGTGCTGGACAACGCCATCCTGATCGTCGGCGCGATGGCCGTCGGCCCCGAGTTCGGGCCGCTGGCCGGGATCTGCACGGCGCTGGTCCGGCGCGCGCCCCGACCGGCCTGGCGCTCCGTGCTGGCGCTGGTCGTGGGCTTCGCGGTGGCGATGGCGGTGACGGTGGGCTTCAGCCTGTTCATGGACGCGGTCGGTCTCTTCCACGCCGAGGCGCTGACCGCCGAGCGGCCGAACACCCACTTCATCTACCGGCCGGACTGGTTCTCGTTCGTCGTGGCCGCCCTCGCCGGAGTCGCCGGCGTGCTCTCGCTGACCTCGGCGAAGTCCGGCGCCCTGGTCGGCGTGGCCATTTCGGTGACCACCGTCCCGGCCGCCGCCAACGCGGCCGTCGCCTTCGGCTACAGCTCGTACAAGCAGGCTCTCGGCTCCACGGAACAGCTCCTGCTGAACCTGGCGGGGATCGTCCTCGCGGGCACGCTGACGCTGCTGGCCCAGAAGGTCTTCTGGGCCAGGCAGCGACAGCGTTAGGACGGGCGGCTAGCCCAGCGCCGACTTCACGACATCCGCCAGGCGGCCGGCCACGGCCCCCGCCTGCTCGATGTCGGCGGCCTCGACCATGACCCGGACCAGCGGCTCCGTGCCCGAGGGGCGCAGCAGTACCCGCCCGGTGGCGCCCAGCTCGCGCTCCGCCTCCGCGACGGCCGAGGTGACCTCCGGCGACGTGCCGACCCGGGACTTGTCCACGTCCGGCACGTTGACCAGCACCTGCGGCAGGCGCTTCATAACGCCCGCCAGCTCGCCCAGCGGACGGCCGGTCGCCGCGACGCGGGCGGCGAGCATCAGGCCGGTGAGCGTGCCGTCGCCGGTGGTCGCGTGGTCCAGCGCGATGACGTGCCCGGACTGCTCGCCGCCGAGCGCGTAGCCGCCGGCCTTCATCTCCTCCAGGACGTACCGGTCGCCGACCGCCGTCTGCACGAAGGTCAGGCCCTCGCGCTCCATGGCCAGCTTGAAGCCCAGGTTGGACATCACGGTCGCCACGACGGTGTCCTTGCGCAGCGTCCCCGCCTCGCGCATCCCGAGGGCGAGGACGGCCAGGATCTGGTCGCCGTCGATCTCGTTGCCGTCGCGGTCCACCGCCAGGCAGCGGTCCGCGTCACCGTCGTGCGCCACGCCGAGGTCCGCGCCGTGCTCGACGACCGCGGTGCGCAGGCCGGCGATGTGCGTGGAGCCGCAGCCGTCGTTGATGTTCAGGCCGTCGGGGTCGGTGCCGATGGTGACGACCTCGGCGCCGGCCCGGGCGAACGCCTCCGGGGAGACCCGGGCGGCCGCGCCGTGCGCGCCGTCGATGACGACCTTCAGGCCGTCGAGGCGGTTGGGGAGGACCCCCACCAGGTGGGCGACGTAGTTGTCGAAGCCCTGGTCGTAGTCCTTGACGCGGCCCACACCGGCGCCGGTCGGCCGGTCCCACGGCTCGCCGGAGCCGTGCGACCGGTAGGTGCGCTCGATGCGGTCCTCCAGCTCGTCGGCGAGCTTGTGACCGCCGCGGGCGAAGAACTTGATGCCGTTGTCGGGCATCGGGTTGTGGCTGGCGGAGAGCATCACGCCCAGGTCGGCGCCGAGCGAACCGGTCAGGTACGCCACGGCCGGGGTCGGCAGCACGCCCACCCGGAGGACGTCCACGCCCGCGCTGGCCAGGCCCGCGACGACGGCGGCCTCCAGGAACTCCCCGGACGCCCTCGGATCGCGCCCGACCACAGCCACCGGCCGATGACCCTCAAAAGAGCCAACCTCCGCGAGCACATGCGCCGCCGCGACCGACAGACCGAGCGCCAGCTCGGCCGTCAGATCGGCGTTGGCGACACCGCGCACACCGTCCGTGCCGAAGAGTCGTCCCACTGGTGTCCTCCGAGTTGATGTACGTGGACCAGAACATTGCGTCCAGGTATACGCCGCTGGTCCCGGGTAGCCGAACGCCCCGGCAGCACGGATGGTGCCACCGGGGCGTTCGCCAAGAGCTGCGCGAGCAGCCAAGCGGCAATTAGCGCTTGCTGTACTGCGGCGCCTTGCGGGCCTTCTTCAGACCGGCCTTCTTGCGCTCGACCGCACGGTCGTCGCGCTTGAGGAAGCCGGCCTTCTTCAGCGGGCCGCGGTTGTTGTCCTCGTCCGCCTCGTTCAGCGCACGGGCCACGCCCAGGCGCAGCGCACCGGCCTGGCCGGAGATGCCGCCACCGGAGATGCGGGCCACGACGTCGTAGCGGTTGTCGAGTTCGAGCACCTTGAAGGGCTCGTTGACTTCCTGCTGGTGCACCTTGTTCGGGAAGTAGCCCTCAAGGGTGCGGCCGTTGATCTTCCACTGACCGGTGCCCGGGATGATCCGGACGCGGGCGATGGCGTTCTTGCGACGGCCCAGGCCGGCGGCCGGCTGCGGGTCGCCGAAGCGCGAGGCGAGGGACTCGGAGGTGTACTCACCCTCCAGCGGAACCTCGGTCTCGGTCGTGTACTCCTCGACCTCTACCTCTTCGAGCGGGGTCTCGGCGGTGGTCTCAGCCACGATTCTCCTCAGATTCTCTTCGTCTTAGGGGGTGGCCGGACTTACTGCGCGACCTGGGTGATCTCGAACGGGACCGGCTGCTGCGCAGCGTGCGGGTGCTCGCCACCCGCGTAGACCTTCAGCTTCGAGAGCATCTGACGGCCCAGGGTGTTCTTGGGGAGCATGCCCTTGATGGCCTTCTCGACGGCCTTCTCGGGGTTCTTGTCGAGCAGCTCGTCGTAACGGACCGAGCGCAGACCACCCGGGAAGCCGGAGTGGCGGTAGGCCATCTTCTGGCTGCGCTTGTTGCCGGACAGGTGCACCTTGTCGGCGTTGATGATGACGACGAAGTCGCCGGTGTCGACGTGCGGCGCGTACACCGGCTTGTGCTTACCCCGCAGGAGGGAAGCGGCCTGGGAGGCCAGACGGCCCAGGACGACGTCCTGGGCGTCGATGATGTGCCACTGGCGCTGGACATCGCCGGGCTTGGGGCTGAACGTACGCACGGTTAGCCTTCGCTTCTTCAGTGAATAGGGGCCTGTACTGGTCACCTCGGTCGATCGCCCAGCACTGGCGGCACCACGGGTGACGCAACCCGGGTTCGCCGCTGGTCATCGGCCCGGTGGACCGGCGTAAGGGCCCCTCACGTGAGATAGAGCAAGCCAATACGCATAACGAACTGGCAGAATACCGGGCCGCCCCCAGCCGGGTCAAAACACGTCCCGAACCGGCGTACGATCCCCACCCTCGGGGCCCACGGGCATGACCGCCACCGCCCGCAGCACCCGCGGCCGCACACAGGCCCACGCCAGCACGGCGGCGACCGTCCACAGCATCGCCGCGTCCTTGAAGGCCCGCCGGTGCAGTCCCTCCAGGTGCGGCCAGACCAGCCCGGAAATCTGCGGCACGAGGGCGACCCAGAACCAGACCGTACGGGGCACCGAGCCGGGCCGGGCGACGGACGCCACCAGCGGCGGCAGCACCACCAGCAGGTAGTGGTCGAAGGACGGCCGGGACACCAGGAAGGCCGCGAGCATCAGCATCGCGGCGGTCTCCACGAGCCGCAGCGGCCCCTCGTCACCGCGCCGCCACCGCACCCAGGCGCACCCGGCCCCGGCCACCGCCGCCACCGCCGCCACCCCGTACGCCGCGGTCTCCGGCACGCCGAGCCGGGTCAGGATCATGCCGAGCGAGGCGTCGAAGGGCCGCGCGAAGCTGTCCTGGCCGCTCAGCAGGAACGGCAGCGTACGGGTGAAGAACATGCCGGGACGCGGCATGACCAGCGCCGCCAGCGCGGACGCCACGACGGGCACCGCCACCGCCACCGCGACGGCCCGCCACCGCCGCGCCAGGACCAGCAGCAGGAGCAGCGGCGCCAGCAGCGGCTTGAGGGCCAGCGCGAGCCCCAGGACCGCGCCCGCGGCCACCCACCGGCAGCGCAGCGCCAGGAGCAGCACCACGGGCAGCGCGGCCACGGACGCCAGGGTCCAGTTCCCGATGTTCACCACATTGCGGAACGGCTCGAAGAACGCCAGAGCCGCCACCCCGAGCACCGCCAGCCGGCTCCCCATCGGAACCCGGAAGATCCGCAGCGAGACGAGCCAGCCCAGCAACACCAGCCCCACCCCCGCCACCGGCACCAGCAGTCGCAGTTGCCCGGCGGACAACAGCGCCTCGGGCACCGCGGCCAGCACCGCGCTCGGCAGGTACAGGAACCGCTTGTCGCCGTACGGGGCCTCGCCGTGCAGCAGCGCCCGCGCGGCCTTGACCACGAAGTCGTTGTCCATGCCGACGGTGGGGCTGTGCCGCTGGACGTGGAAGATCACCGCCGTCATCAGCGCGGCGGCGGCCGCCCACAGCGGCCACGGGGCCCGCCGGAGCAGCCACCCGTCCACCGGGGAGTCCGCGACCCCCGCCGCGGCCCGCTCCCCCGCCGCATCCGCTATGACCGTTTTCTCCGCGCTCATGCGTCCATCTAAGAGCCGCCCCCACGGCCCCACCACCGGACGCGCCCGAGCGGTGCCCCGGAGCCACCGCGGCGCCTACCGCTCGCGCTCCACCCTGCGCTCGTCCCACACCGGCTCCGCCGTCTCCCGCACCCGGCCGTCCGAGCCGAAGACCAGGTACCGGTCGAAGGACCGCGCGAACCAGCGGTCGTGCGTCACCGCCAGCACCGTCCCCTCGTACGCCTCCAGCCCCTCCTGGAGCGCCTCCGCGCTCTCCAGGTCGAGGTTGTCGGTCGGCTCGTCCAGCAGCAGGGCGGTCGTGCCCGCCAGCTCCAGCAGCAGGATCTGGAAACGCGCCTGCTGGCCGCCCGACAGCCGGTCGAAGCGCTGCTCGGCCTGGCGCTCCAGCTCGTACCGGCGCAGCGCGCTCATCGCCTTGCCCCGGTCCTTGGCATGCTCCGTCCACAGGATGTCGAGAAGCGTGCGGCCTGCCAGCTCCGGGTGGGTGTGCGTCTGCGCGAAATGCCCGGGTACGACGCGGGCGCCCAGCTTCCAGGTGCCCGTGTGCGCCACGGGATTTTCGGGGTCCCCCGCCAGCAGCCGCAGGAAGTGCGACTTGCCGGAGCCGTTCGATCCCAGCACCGCGACCCGCTCCCCGTAGAAGACCTCCAGGTCGAACGGCTCCATCAGCCCGGTCAGCTCAAGGTTCTCGCAGGTCACCGCCCGTACGCCGGTACGGCCGCCCTTGAGCCGCATGGTGATGTCCTGCTCGCGCGGCGGCTCCGGCGGCGGGCCGGCCTCCTCGAACTTGCGCAGCCGGGTCTGCGCGGCGTGGTAGCGGGAAGCCAGCTCGTGGCTGTTCTCCGCGGCCTGCCGCAGATTGCGCACCAGCTTCTTGAGCTGCTCGTGCTTCTCGTCCCAGCGCCGCCGCAGCTCCTCGAAGCGGGCGAAGCGCTCCTTACGGGCCTCGTGGTACGTGCCGAAGCCACCGCCGTGCACCCACACGTCCGACCCGGCAGGCCCCGGCTCGACGCTGACGATCTTCTCGGCGGAGCGGGCCAGCAGCTCCCGGTCGTGGCTGACGAACAGCACCGTCTTCTTCGTCTCGCGCAGCCGCTCCTCCAGCCAGCGCTTGCCCGGCACGTCGAGGTAGTTGTCCGGCTCGTCCAGCAGCAGGACCTCGTCGGTGCCGCGCAGCAGCGACTCCAGCACCAGCCGCTTCTGCTCACCACCGCTGAGCGTGCGCACCTGCCGCCACTGCGCCTTCTCGTACGGGACGCCCAGCGCGGCCATGGTGCACATGTCCCACACCGTCTCGGCCTCGTACCCGCGCGCCTCGGCCCAGTCGCTGAGCGCCTGCGCGTACCGCATCTGCGCGGCCTCGTCGTCGACGGTCAGCACGGCGTGCTCGGCGGCGTCCACGGCCGCCGCCGCTTCCCTGATCCGCGGCTGCGCCACCGACACCAGCAGGTCCCGCACGGTCCGCTCATCCCGGACCGACCCCACGAACTGCGGCATCACCCCCAGCCCGCCGCTGACCGTCACCGCGCCGCCGTGCGGCTGAAGCTCCCCCGAGATCAGCCGGAGCAGGGTCGTCTTGCCCGCCCCGTTGGCGCCCACCAGGGCCACCGAGGCGCCCTCACCGACCCTGAAGGACACGTCGCCCAACAGCACCCGCCCGTCCGGCAGGTAGTACTCCAGATGCCCGGCCTCCACGTGTCCCATGACCCGGATTGTCTCCGCCCGCCCCGCGTTCCACCAACCGGATTAGGATGCGCGGCATGAGCTTTGGGCATGGTGGGCCGTTCGGGCCCGGGGGACCGGACTCCTCGACTCCTGACTGGGCGGCACTCGCCGACGAGAGCGAGGCGCGCGGCCGGCGGCGCCGCCGGCTGTACATCGGCGGCGGCGTGCTGGCGACCGTCGCCGTGGCCGGCATCGTCGCCACCGCCGTGATCAGCAGCAACAAGGGCGACACCAACCTGCCGCGGGCGCAGAAACTGCCCGACGAGCCCGCCGCCCCCAAACCGTCCTTCTCCGACGTCTCCGTCCCCCCGCCGCCGAACCCGCGGGACTACATCACCGACCCCAGGAAGGACACCGCGGCCCTCACCCCCGGCACCCTCTTCCCCGAGAAGAGCATGGTGCTCGGCAAGAACAGCTACCCCCGCAAGACCACCGCCGCCACCGACGACTGCACGGCCGCCGCCCACGGCCCCCTCGGCTCGGTGCTCCGGCACAACGGCTGCCGGAAGCTGCTGCGCGCCACCTACGCCAAGGACGGCGTGGCGGTCACCGTCGGCGTCGCGGTCTTCGACTCCAAGGCCGCCGCGTTCAAGGTCAAGGCCGCCGACAAGGCCGGCCTCGCGCCCCTGCCGGGCGGCGGCGTCGGCTCCTTCTGCCAGGGCGCGCCCTGCACGATGTACACCAACGCCACCGGCCGCTACGCCTACTTCACCATCGCCGGCAACCTCGACGGCTCGGCCGTCACCAACGCGTCCACCAAGGCCCTGCAGATAGCGCGGGACGGCGGCCAGTACGCGTACCACCGCATCTGGCAGCGCGGCACGGACCAGGCGGCCAAGGCCGCTCGCGCCCAGTCCTGACGCCCGCCCCGGGGCGGCTCAGCAGCAGCCGCCCCCCGGCAGGGTCCGTTTGTTGCGAGCCTCCTTGTTACGGGCCATGAGCAGGTCGTCCGCCGGATAGCCGACCTCCTCCAGGGTCAGCCCGTGCGGCCGTACGACGTGCACCGCCGAGTCCCGCACCCCGGCCGCCAGCACCTTCCCCGGCCAGTCCACCGGCCGGTGCCCGTCCCCCACGAACAGCAGCGCGCCCACCAGCGACCGCACCATGTTGTGGCAGAAGGCGTCCGCCTTGACCGTCGCGGTGACGATCCCGTCCGCGTCCCGCACCCAGCTCAGCGTCTGCAACGTGCGGATCGTCGTGGCACCCTCGCGCCGCTTGCAGTACGCCGCGAAGTCGTGCTCCCCCAGCAGCTCGCGCGACGCCTCGTTCATCGCGTCCACGTCCAGGTCCCAGTCGTGCCACAGCACATGGCCGCGCAGCAGCGGATCGACCCCGCCCGGGTGGTCGGTCACCCGGTAGGCGTACCGCCGCCAGATCGCCGAGAACCGCGCGTTGAACCCGTACGGCGCCTCGGCCACCCGCCACACCCGTACGTCCTTCGGCAGCCGCCCGGCCAGCCGCCGCAGCAGCTTGTCCGCGTGCTCGGCCCACAGCTCCGCCGGCAGATCCACGTGCGCCACCTGCCCGCGCGCGTGCACCCCGGCGTCCGTCCGCCCCGCCACGGTCAGCTCGTACGTCTCGGCCGACCGCGTCACCGTCCGCAGCGCGGTCTCCAGCTCCTCCTGGACCGTGCGCCGCGCCCGCTGCTTCGCCCAGCCCGAGAAGTCCTTCCCGTCGTACGAAAGGTCCAGCCGCACCCGTACGAACCCGGGCTCCACTTCATCGCTCACGCGTGCATCCTCTCAAGCGGAACGGGCCCGCCCCCCTGAGGGGAGCGGGCCCGTCCGGTGGCCTGTGTCAGGCTCAGGCGTCCTTCGACTCCTCGGCCGGGGCCTCGGCGGCCTCGCCCTTGGTGTCCTCGGCCTTGGCGGCCTCGTCGGACTCCTTCACCGCGCGCTTGGTCGCGGCCTCGGCCTCGGCAACGGTGGCCTTCTTGGCGATCTCGCCCTCGACCAGCTCGATGACGGCCATCGGGGCATTGTCGCCACGACGGTTGCCGATCTTGGTGATGCGGGTGTAACCACCCGGACGCTCCGCGAAGCGCGGCGCGATCTCCGTGAAGAGCGTGTGCACGACGCTCTTGTCCGAGATGAGCTGCATGACCTGACGGCGGTTGTGCAGGTCACCCTTCTTCGCCTTGGTCACCAGACGCTCGGCGTACGGACGCAGACGACGGGCCTTGGCCTCGGTCGTCGTGATGCGGCCGTGCTCGAACAGCGCGGTGGCCAGGTTGCGCAGCATGAGACGCTCGTGCGCTGCGCTGCCGCCCAGACGGGCGCCCTTGGCGGGCTTCGGCATGGTATTTCTCCTTCATCGCTGCACCGGCCGTATCAGGTACCGGTGTCAGTTCCCACGAGGCGGATGCCACGTGGAAGATATTTCGCGCCGCCTGCGGCCTGTTCCATCGTGCCGGACCAGGCCAGAACAAGCCCGTCCGGCGATTGAGGACGAGGCCGCAGGCGGGATAAAGCCTGCACCCCGGCGGCGGGCCGGCCGACACGTCAGCCACCCCGCCGCAGGCGGGCTCAGTACTGCTCGGTCTCCACGAACCCGGCGTCCGCGTCATCGTCGGCGCCGAAGGCGTCAGCGGCAGCCGTCGGGTCGAACCCGGGAGGCGAGTCCTTCAGGGCCAGACCCATGCCGGCCAGCTTCGCCTTGACCTCGTCGATCGACTTCGCACCGAAGTTGCGGATGTCGAGCAGGTCCGCCTCGGAGCGGGCCACCAGCTCGCCCACCGAGTGGATGCCCTCGCGCTTGAGGCAGTTGTACGACCGAACGGTGAGCTCCAGCTCCTCGATCGGCAGCGCCAGGTCGGCGGCCAGGGCGGCGTCCGTCGGCGACGGGCCCATGTCGATGCCCTCGGCGTCGATGTTGAGCTCGCGCGCCAGACCGAACAGCTCGACCAGCGTCTTGCCGGCCGAAGCCATCGCGTCCCGCGGACGCATGGCCTGCTTGGTCTCGACGTCGACGATCAGCTTGTCGAAGTCGGTGCGCTGCTCGACACGGGTCGCCTCGACCTTGTACGTGACCTTGAGCACCGGCGAGTAGATGGAGTCGACCGGGATACGGCCGATCTCCTGGCCGACCTGCTTGTTCTGCACGGCGGAGACGTAGCCGCGACCGCGCTCGACGGTCAGCTCCATCTCCAGCTTGCCCTTGCCGTTGAGCGTGGCGAGGACCAGGTCGGGGTTGTGCACCTCGACACCGGCCGGCGGGGCGATGTCCGCGGCGGTGACCAGGCCGGGGCCCTGCTTGCGCAGGTACATCACGACCGGCTCGTCGTGCTCCGAGGAGACGACGAGCTGCTTGATGTTGAGGATGAGGTCGGTGACGTCCTCCTTGACGCCCGGCACGGTGGTGAACTCGTGCAGGACACCGTCGATACGGATGGACGTGACCGCCGCACCCGGGATCGAGGAGAGGAGCGTACGACGCAGGGAGTTGCCGAGGGTGTAGCCGAAGCCCGGCTCCAGCGGCTCGATCACGAACCGGGAGCGGTATTCGTCGACGACCTCTTCGGTCAGCGAGGGGCGCTGAGCGATCAGCATGAGGTGTTTCGCCTTCCAGTCTTGGCACCCGCTATTTGATGCCAGCCTGCGCCGGACGGTGGTCCGGCGGTTTCTACAAGGGTACGGGCGGCACGGCGCGGCTCCCAGGAGTCGCGGCGTACCGCCCGAAAAGTGCCCGGTGACGGCCCGCGCCGGAGCGCGGACCGACAGGCTGCGGCCGGTACCGGCCGCGCGACGTCAGACGCGACGGCGCTTGGGCGGACGGCAGCCGTTGTGCGGCGTGGGGGTGACGTCCTGGATCGAGCCGACCTCGAGGCCGGTGGCCTGGAGGGAGCGGATCGCGGTCTCACGGCCGGAGCCGGGACCCTTGACGAAGACGTCGACCTTGCGCATGCCGTGCTCCTGCGCGCGGCGGGCGGCCGACTCGGCCGCCATCTGCGCGGCGAACGGCGTGGACTTGCGCGAGCCCTTGAAGCCCACGTGGCCCGCCGAGGCCCAGGAGATCACGTTGCCCGTGGGGTCGGTGATCGAGACGATGGTGTTGTTGAACGTGCTCTTGATGTGAGCGTGCCCGTGGGCGACGTTCTTCTTCTCCTTGCGGCGCACCTTCTTGGCGCCGGCCGTACGGCCCTTCGGAGGCATGTATTACTCCCGTGGAGGTGGTCGGTCCTACAGGGACCGCTGAACAGCGTCCGCTGAGGACTACTTCTTGCCCGGCTTCTTCTTGCCGGCGATCGCGCGACGCGGGCCCTTGCGGGTACGGGCGTTCGTGCTGGTGCGCTGACCGTGCACCGGCAGACCGCGGCGGTGACGCAGACCCTGGTAGCAGCCGATCTCGACCTTGCGGCGAATGTCGGCCTGGATCTCGCGACGGAGGTCACCCTCGGTCTTGAGGTTGTTGTCCACGTACTCGCGGATCTTGACCAAGTCTTCCTCGGCCAGGTCGCGAACGCGGGTGTCCGGGTTCACGCCGGTGGCGGCGAGGGTCTGCTGCGACAGGGTGCGCCCGATGCCGAAGACGTAGGTGAGGGCGACCTCGACGCGCTTGTCGCGCGGGAGATCAACGCCTGCGAGGCGTGCCATTTATAGGCTCCTGAGGTATTCGGAGGTCTTCCGCAGCACCGTTCCCGTAAGACTCTTGAGCATTACGAGCCGGGTCCCCGGCCTCCGAGCCGGGGGTGTCGTCCCCACGTGAGCGAACACGAGGGGTCGGGTGTCTGCGTATGTACGTATTACTGTGCGTTTGCGTCGCGCGAAGATACTGCGAAATGCAGAAAGGTCGGCGTGCTTCAGCCCTGGCGCTGCTTGTGGCGCAGGTTGTCGCAGATCACCATGACCCGGCCGTGGCGGCGGATCACCTTGCACTTGTCGCAGATCTTCTTGACGCTCGGCTTGACCTTCATGGGATGTGAGGTTCTCCGGGTCAGTGCCGCCACCCCACGGGAGGGGGCGTCGACAAGATCTACTTGTAGCGGTAGACGATCCGCCCACGCGTCAGGTCGTAGGGAGAAAGCTCCACGACGACCCGGTCATCCGGAAGGATACGGATGTAGTGCATCCGCATCTTGCCGCTGATGTGCGCGAGGACCTTGTGACCGTTCTGAAGCTCCACCTTGAACATCGCGTTCGGGAGGGACTCGATCACGGTGCCCTCGATTTCGATGGCACCTTGCTTCTTGGCCACGCTTCGCCCTTCGAATCGGCTACCTTGATCGACTACGTGCGGATGCATACCCGGTAAACAGGCACACGGATGCACGACAGCCGACGCGTCAGTCTACGTCAGCGTTCCCGAAAAGACGAATCCACGATTATTGCCCACGGACAGTGATCGTTACGCCTCGGGCCCCGGCCGGGAGCGGGGTCAGGCCAGCGGGTCGGGGGCGGCCTCGATGCCCAGTTCCGCCAGCTTCGCCTTGCCGCCGTCGGGAGCGGTCAGCACCAGCGGGCCCTGCTCGGTCAGCGCGACCGAGTGCTCCCAGTGCGAGGACCAGCCGCCGTCGTTCGACTTGACCGTCCAGTCGTCCTCCAGGACGTGGGTCTTGGCCGTACCCAGGTTGACCATGGGCTCGATGGCGATGCAGAAGCCCGGGACCAGCTTCGGGCCGCGGCCGCGCTTGCGGTCGACGTAGTTCAGCAGGTGCGGGTCCATGTGCATCTGCGAGCCGATGCCGTGGCCGCCGTAGTCCTCGACGATGCCGTACTTGCCGTTGGCCGGGCGCGGCTGCCGGCGGATGTAGCCCTCGATCGCCTTGGAGATGTCGACCAGGCGGTTGCCCTTGCGGACGGCCGCGATGCCGGCCCACATGGACTCCTCGGTCACCCGGCTCAGCTCGACCAGCTCCGGAGCGTGACCGGAGCCCACGAACGCGGTGTACGCCGCGTCGCCGTGCCAGCCGTCGATGATGGCGCCGCAGTCGATGGAGATGATGTCACCGTCCGCGAGGACGGTCTCGGTGTCGGGGATGCCGTGGACGACGACGTCGTTGACCGACGTGCAGATCGTCGCGGGGAAGCCGCCGTACCCGAGGAAGTTCGACTTGGCGCCGTGCTCGGCCAGCACCTTGCGCGCGGCGTCGTCCAGGTCCTTGGTGGTGGCGCCGGGCACCGCCACCTCACGGGTGGCCGCGTGGATGGCGGCGACCACCAGCCCCGCCTCGCGCATCTTCGCGATCTGCTCGGGGGTCTTGATCTCCACCATGGGGGCTTACGCCTTCCTCAAACCGACTACTACGACGCTGCTACGGCGGCACACAGCCGCCCCATACACGATACGGCCGCGGCCCCCGTGCGGGGCACCGCGGCCGTATGCGTGCTCTTCGTGCCTGGTCAGGCCTTGCCGAGCGCGCCCATCGCACGCTGGGTGACCTCTTCGACCTTGCCGAGGGCCGGGATCGTGACGACCAGGTCCTGGGCCTTGTAGTGGTCAATGATCGGCTCGGTCTCCGTGTGGTAGACCTCCAGCCGCTTGCGGACGGTCTCCTCGCGGTCGTCCTCGCGCTGGTACAGGTCTCCGCCGCAGATGTCGCAGACGCCCTCGGTCTTCGGCTTGTGGTAGTCCACGTGGAAGACGTGACTGCTGTCGTTGCGGCAGATCCGGCGGCCGGCGATCCGCTTGACGACCTCGTCCTCGGGGACCTCCAGGTCCAGGACGGCGTCCAGCTTCACGCCCTGGTCCTTGAGGTAGCCGTCCAGCGCCTCGGCCTGGCCGAGGTTGCGCGGGAAGCCGTCCAGCAGGAAGCCGTGCCGGCCGTCCTCCTGGTTCAGCCGGTCCTCGGCCATCGCGATCGTCACCGAGTCGGGGACCAGGTTGCCCGCGTCCATGTAGGACTTCGCCTCTTTGCCGAGGTCCGTGCCCTGGCTGATGTTGGCGCGGAACAGGTCGCCCGTGGAGATGTGCGGGATCGAGAGGTTCTTGGCGAGGTACGCGGCCTGCGTACCCTTGCCTGCCCCAGGAGGCCCGACGAGGACGATTCGCATCAGCGGAGGAACCCTTCGTAGTTGCGCTGCTGGAGCTGGCTCTCGATCTGCTTCACGGTCTCCAGACCCACACCCACGATGATCAGGATGCTCGTCCCGCCGAACGGGAAGTTCTGGTTGGCCTTGAACAGCACCAACGCCACGGTGGGCACCAGCGCGATCAGACCCAGGTACAGCGAGCCCGGCCACGTGATCCGGTTGAGCACGTAGCTGAGGTACTCGGCCGTGGGGCGACCGGCCCGGATCCCCGGGATGAAGCCACCATACTTCTTCATGTTGTCGGCAACTTCTTCGGGGTTGAAGGAGATGGCGACGTAGAAGAACGCGAAGAAGACGATCAGCAGGAAGTACGTGACGATGTAGACCGGGTGGTTGCCCTTGGTGAAGTTGGTTTCGATCCAGGTCGCCCAGCCGGCCTTGGAGCCGCTGAACTGTGCCACCAGGGCCGGGATGTAGAGCAGCGACGAAGCGAAGATGACGGGGATCACACCCGCCTGGTTCACCTTGAGCGGGATGTAGGTGGACGTACCGCCGTACGAGCGACGTCCGATCATCCGCTTGGCGTACTGCACGGGGATCCGCCGCTGGGCCTGCTCGACGAAGACCACCAGGGCGACCATCGCCAGACCCACCACGATGACGGAGAAGAACTCGATCCAGCCGTCGGCGAGCTTGCCGGACATCTTGATCTGCCACAGCGAGCCGGGGAAGCCGGCCGCGATACCGACGAACATCAGGATCGACATGCCGTTGCCGATGCCGCGGTCGGTCACCAGCTCACCGAGCCACATGACCATGGCCGTACCGGCGGTCATCGTGATCACCATGGTGATCGTCGTGAAGATCGTGTCGCTCGGGACGATCTCGCTGGCGACGGGGCAGCCCTGGAACAGCGCACCGCTCTTGGCGGTGGCGACCAGGCCGGTGCCCTGGAGGACCGCGAGCGCGACGGTCAGGTACCGGGTGTACTGAGTGATCTTCGCCTGTCCGGACTGGCCCTCTTTCTTGAGGGCCTCCAGACGGGGGATGACCACGGTCAGGAGCTGGAGGATGATGCTCGCCGTGATGTACGGCATGATCCCCAGCGCGAAGATCGTGATTTGGAGCAGCGCACCACCGCTGAACATGTTCACCAGGCCGAAGAGACCGCCGTTGGCGCCGGCCTGCTTCATGCAGGTGTCGACATTGGAGTAGTTCACCCCGGGCACCGGAACATGCGCTCCGAGCCGGTAGACGAGCACGATGCCCAATGTGAACAGCAGCTTCTTGCGCAGGTCGGGCGTCTTGAACGCTCGGGCGAACGCGGTGAGCACGGTGCCTCCTGCGCCTCCCGCCTCTGGAGCGAGAGGTGACGGTCTTGAGGATGACGGATACAAAGCGGCCAAAACCGCGCAGACATCAGCCCACGCGGCGGGGGCCCGGGGGAAGAACCCCCGGAAAATACAGCAACAGTGCACGCCACCTTACCGGCGACCACGCCCCCCTTGGAACGACCGACCGGGGATGCCCCAATACGTGGGCATCCCCGGTCAGTTGATTCACTGAACTCAGATGAGTTCGGTGACGCTGCCACCGGCAGCGGTGATCTTCTCCTTGGCGGAGCCGGAGACGGAGTCCACCGTCACCGTCAGCGCCACGGAGATCTCGCCCTGGCCCAGGACCTTGACGAGCTCGTTCTTGCGCACCGCGCCCTTGGCGACCAGGTCGGTCACCGTGACCTCGCCACCCTGCGGGTAGAGCGCGGCCAGCTTGTCCAGGTTCACGACCTGGAACTGCTTGTGGGCGGGGTTCTTGAAGCCCTTCAGCTTCGGGAGGCGCATGTGCAGCGGCATCTGGCCGCCCTCGAAGCGCTCCGGAACCTGGTAACGGGCCTTCGTGCCCTTGGTACCACGACCTGCGGTCTTACCCTTGGACGCCTCACCACGACCCACACGGGTCTTGGCGGTCTTGGCGCCCGGGGCAGGACGGAGGTTGTGGACCTTCAGCGGGTTGTTCTCCGCCATGTCAGTCGACCTCCTCGACCGTCACGAGGTGGCGCACGGTGTGAACCATGCCGCGGTACTCGGGGCGGTCTTCCTTGACAACCACGTCGTTGATCTTCTTGAGACCGAGCGAACGCAGGGTGTCGCGGTGGTTCTGCTTGCTGCCGATGATGGACTTGGTCTGCGTGATCTTGAGCGAAGCCATTACGCGTTCACCCCGGCACGCGCCCGCAGCAGAGCGGCGGGAGCAACGTCCTCCAGCGGCAGGCCACGGCGGGCAGCGATCTCCTCGGGCCGCTGAAGGCCCTGGAGCGCGGCGCGCGTGGCGTGCACGATGTTGATCGGGTTCGACGAACCGAGCGACTTGCTCAGCACGTCGTGGATGCCCGCGCACTCCAGAACGGCGCGCACCGGGCCACCGGCGATCACACCGGTACCGGGGGAAGCCGGCTTGAGCAGGACGACGCCCGCAGCCTCTTCGCCCTGGATCGGGTGCGGGATGGTGCCGCCGATACGGGGGACCTTGAAGAAGTGCTTCTTGGCCTCCTCGACGCCCTTGGCGATGGCGGCCGGCACCTCCTTGGCCTTGCCGTAACCGACGCCCACGGTGCCGTCACCGTCACCCACCACGACCAGCGCGGTGAAGCTGAAGCGACGACCACCCTTCACAACCTTGGCGACACGGTTGATTGCGACAACACGCTCGACGTAGGCGGTCTTCTCGGCAGCAGCGCCGCCGTCCCGCCGGTCCTTACGGTCCCGCCGCTCGCCGCCACCGGCACCGCTCCCGCGGCGCTGGGGTCCAGCCATTGGAATTACCTCTCTCTGTTACGTCCGCTAGCTACGGAACCGGGGCTTAGAACTTCAGCCCGGCTTCGCGGGCGGCGTCGGCCAGAGCGGCAATCCGCCCGGCGTACTGCTTGCCACCACGGTCGAACACGACGGCCTCGACGCCGGCGGCCTTGGCGCGCTCGGCGACCAGGGATCCGACCTGCTTGGCCAGGTCCGTCTTGTTGCCCTCGCCACCACGGATCGACGCGTCCAGGGTCGACGCCGACGCCAGGGTGTGACCCTTGATGTCGTCGATGACCTGGGCGGTGATACCGCGGTTGGACCGCGTCACGACCAGACGCGGACGCTCCGGCGTACCCGAGATCCGCTTACGGATGCGGATGTGGCGACGCTTCGCGGCGGCGCGCTTGTAGGCGTCGCCCTTCGCGACCTTCACACCGTATGCCATGGCTTACTTACCAGCCTTTCCGACCTTGCGGCGGATGACCTCGCCGGCGTACTTGACGCCCTTGGCCTTGTACGGGTCGGGCTTGCGCAGCTTGCGGATGTTCGCGGCGACCTCGCCGACCTTCTGCTTGTCGATGCCCTCGACGCTCAGCTTGGTCGGGGACTCGACCTTGAACGAGATGCCCTCGGGCGCCTCGACCAGGATCGGGTGGCTGTAACCGAGCGAGAACTCCAGGTTGGAGCCCTTCGCCTGGACGCGGTAACCGACACCGCTGATCTCGAGCGCCTTAGTGAATCCCTGGGTCACGCCGGTGATCATGTTCGCCACCAGCGTGCGGGACAGGCCGTGCAGGGCCTTGTTCTGACGCTCGTCGTTGGGGCGGGTGACGCTGATGACGCCGTCCTCACCCTTGGCGACCTCGATGGGCGCGGCGACGGTGTGCTGCAGGGAGCCCTTGGGACCCTTCACCGAAACCGTGCGGCCGTCGATGGTGACGTCCACACCAGCGGGAACCTGGATGGGCAGCTTGCCAATACGCGACATTAGCTATTCCTCCGTTCCCGAATTACCAGACGTAGGCGAGAACTTCTCCGCCTACGCCCTTCTTGCTGGCCTGCTGACCGGTGAGGAGACCGTGCGACGTGGAGATGATCGCCACGCCCAGGCCGCCGAGCACCTTCGGCAGGTTGGTGGACTTTGCGTAGACCCGCAGGCCCGGCTTCGAGATGCGCTTGATGCCGGCGATCGAGCGCTCGCGGTTCGGACCGAACTTCAGCTCGAGGGTGAGGTTCTTGCCGACCTCGGCGTCCTCGACCTTCCAGCCGGTGATGTAACCCTCCTGCTGGAGGATCTCCGCGATGTGCGACTTGATCTTGCTGTGCGGCATCACGACGGTGTCGTGGTACGCCGAGTTCGCGTTCCGCAGACGCGTGAGCATGTCTGCGATGGGGTCAGTCATGGTCATGAATTGGCCTTCGGCCTCTCTCGCCGGGGTTTCCTGTATGCGCCATCCCTCTCCCCGATCAGGGTCGGGACGGGTGCGGCGCGGGGACCTTCGGCGTAGTAAGTCGTTCCTGGGCGGCGGGCGCCCAACCCTTCTACCCTACGGGATCAAAGGGCGGGCCCCCGCCGAACAGATGCTTACCGAGAGACTCCGGAACCACCCTCGTGATTCCTGCTGTCCACCGGGCGCCCCCAAGGGCGCTGGTCGGACGAGCGGGAGGGGGTGTTTACCAGGAGCTCTTGGTCACGCCCGGCAGCTCGCCACGGTGAGCCATCTCACGGAGGCACACGCGGCACAGGCCGAACTTGCGGTAGACGGAGTGCGGCCGGCCGCAGCGCTGGCAACGCGTGTACGCGCGCACAGCGAACTTCGGCTTGCGGGCCGCCTTAGCGATCAGAGCCTTCTTCGCCACGGTCAGTTCTCCTTGAACGGGAAGCCGAGGTGACGAAGCAGGGCACGGCCCTCATCGTCGTTGGACGCCGTGGTGACCACGGTGATGTCCATGCCCCGCTGCCGGTCGATCTTGTCCTGGTCGATCTCGTGGAACATCGCCTGCTCCGTGAGACCGAAGGTGTAGTTGCCCCGACCGTCGAACTGCTTCGGGGACAGACCACGGAAGTCGCGGATGCGCGGCAGCGCGAGCGACAGCAGGCGGTCCAGGAACTCCCACATGCGGTCACCGCGGAGGGTGACGTGGGCACCGATCGGCTGGCCCTCGCGCAGCTTGAACTGCGCGATGGACTTACGGGCCTTGGTGACGGCCGGCTTCTGGCCGGTGATCGTGGTGAGGTCCTTGATGGCACCCTCGATCAGCTTGGAGTCGCGGGCGGCGTCGCCCACACCCATGTTGACCACGATCTTGGTCAGACCGGGGATCTGCATGACGTTCTCGTAGGAGAACTCGTCCTTCAGCTTCCCGGCGATCTCTTCGCGGTAGCGCTGCTTGAGGCGCGGCGCGTTGGTGGTGGCAGTCATCAGATGTCCTCACCGGTCCGCTTGGCAACGCGGATCTTGTTGCCCTCTTCGTCGAAGCGGTACCCGACGCGGGTGACGACCTTGTTGCCGTCCTTCTCCACGACAAGCTGCACGTTGCTGACGTGGATGGGGGCCTCGGTCGTCACGATGCCGCCGGTCTTCGAGCCGCGAGCGGTCTGACCGGCCTTGGTGTGCTTCTTGACCCGGTTGACACCCTCGACCAGGACACGGTCCTCGCGGGGGAAGGCCGCGATGACCTTGCCCTGCTTGCCCTTGTCCTTGCCGGTGATGATCTGGACCAGGTCGCCCTTCTTGATCTTCATCGGTTACAGCACCTCCGGCGCGAGCGAGATGATCTTCATGAACTTCTTCTCGCGCAGCTCCCGGCCCACGGGGCCGAAGATACGGGTGCCGCGGGGGTCGCCATCGTTCTTGAGGATGACGGCCGCGTTCTCGTCGAAGCGGATGTACGAGCCGTCCGGACGGCGGCGCTCCTTGACGGTGCGAACGATGACCGCCTTGACGACGTCACCCTTCTTCACGTTGCCACCGGGGATCGCATCCTTGACGGTGGCGACGATGACGTCACCGATGCCCGCGTAGCGGCGGCCCGAACCACCGAGAACACGGATGGTGAGAATTTCCTTCGCACCCGTGTTGTCGGCGACCCGAAGCCGCGACTCCTGCTGGATCACGTCTATCTCCTGATCGTCTGCCGGTTCCCGGCGGGGGCCTCATTGCTGAGGCCCACCGCCGAGCCTGGCGGAACTGACCTGGGGGAAACCCCCCAGGCGGTATCTATGAAAATTCCCGAACGGGAATTTCCTTACTTGGCCTTCTCGAGGATCTCGACGATGCGCCAGCGCTTGCTCGCCGAAAGCGGACGCGTCTCCATCAGGAGGACGCGGTCGCCGACACCGGCAGCGTTCTGCTCGTCGTGCGCCTTGAGCTTGTTCGTACGGCGGATGACCTTGCCGTACAGCGCGTGCTTGACACGGTCCTCGACGGCGACGACGACGGTCTTGTCCATCTTGTCGCTGACGACCAGACCCTCGCGGGTCTTGCGGAAACCGCGCTCGTTCGTCTCAGTCACATTCTTCTCGCTCATCAGGCGCTCTCCACCGTTTCGATGCCGAGCTCGCGCTCCCGCATCAGGGTGTAGATCCGGGCGATGTCCTTGCGGACGGCCTTCAGCCGGCCGTGGTTCTCAAGCTGTCCGGTCGCCGCCTGGAAGCGGAGGTTGAACAGCTCCTCCTTGGCCTCACGAAGCTTCTTGACGAGGTCCTCGCCATTCAGCTCGCGCAGCTCGGTCGCCTTGGTACCGGCCGCCATCACGACTCACCTGCCTCGCGCCGCACGATGCGGCACTTCATCGGAAGCTTGTGGGCGGCGCGGGTCAGCGCCTCCTTCGCAACCTTTTCGTTCGGGAAGGACAGCTCGAACATCACCCGTCCGGGCTTGACGTTCGCGACCCACCACTCCGGAGAACCCTTACCGGAACCCATGCGGGTCTCGGCCGGCTTCTTCGTCAGCGGGCGGTCCGGGTAAATGTTGATCCAAACCTTGCCGCCACGCTTGATGTGACGGGTCATGGCGATACGAGCGGACTCGATCTGCCGGTTCGTCACGTAGGCGGGGGTCACGGCCTGAATGCCGTACTCACCGAAGGCAAGCTCGGTGCCACCCTTGGCCATACCGTTGCGCTTCGGGTGGTGCTGCTTGCGGTGCTTGACCCTGCGAGGGATCAGCATGTCGGTCAGCCCTCCGTTCCGGTGCTCTCAGCAGCCGGAGCAGCGGCAGCGGCCTCGGCCTTGGGGGCCTCGGCAGCGGCGTTCTGCTGCGGCTTGCGGCCGCCACGGCCGCCACGCTCGCCACCGCGGCGCGGGCGGTCGTT
The DNA here is from genome assembly GCF_044327445.1 of Streptomyces sp. NPDC018045. Classification (NCBI taxonomy): domain Bacteria; kingdom Bacillati; phylum Actinomycetota; class Actinomycetes; order Kitasatosporales; family Streptomycetaceae; genus Streptomyces; species Streptomyces sp. NPDC018045. The sequence goes on along the minus strand of NZ_JBIRFL010000005.1, from coordinate 185,224 downwards.
GCCGCCTCCACCACGGGCCGGGCGGTTGCCCGCACGGGCGGCGGCGTTCTCGGCGCGGACCTCGGCGATGTTCTTGACGTCGCCCTTGTAGATCCAGACCTTCACACCGATACGGCCGAAGGTGGTCTTGGCCTCGAAGAAGCCGTAGTCGACGTTGGCGCGGAGCGTGTGCAGGGGCACGCGGCCCTCGCGGTAGAACTCCGAGCGCGACATCTCGGCGCCGCCGAGACGGCCACCACACTGGATCTTGATGCCCTTGGCGCCGGCCTTCATCGTCGACTGCATGCTCTTGCGCATGGCGCGACGGAAGGAGACGCGGGAGGAGAGCTGCTCGGCGACGGCCTGGGCCACGAGCTGAGCATCGGTCTCGGGGTTCTTGACCTCGAGGATGTTGAGCTGGACCTGCTTGCCGGTCAGCTTCTCCAGTTCGCCGCGGATGCGGTCGGCCTCGGCGCCGCGGCGGCCGATGACGATGCCCGGACGAGCGGTGTGGATGTCGACGCGGACGCGCTCACGGGTGCGCTCGATCTCAACCTTCGAGATACCGGCGCGCTCCATGCCCTTCGTCATCATGCGACGAATGGCGACGTCTTCCTTGACGTAGTCCTTGTACAGCTTGTCGGCGTACCAGCGCGACTTGAAGTCGGTGGTGATGCCGAGCCGGAACCCGTGCGGGTTTACCTTCTGGCCCATTACCGGGTTCCTTCCTTGCTGCTGACGACCACGGTGATGTGGCTGGTCCGCTTGCGGATCCGGTAGGCACGGCCCTGGGCGCGCGGCCGGAACCGCTTCAGGGTCGGACCCTCGTCGACGTACGCCTCGGAAATGACGAGGCTGCCGGCGTCGGTGTGGTCGTAGTTGTGCGCCGCGTTGGCAATGGCGCTGTCCAGCACCTTGCCGACGGGCACGCTCGCGGCCTGCGGGGCGAAACGCAGGACCGCCTGAGCCTCCGTGGCATCCATGCCACGGATAAGGTCCACCACTCGGCGGGCCTTCATGGGCGTGACGCGGATGTACCGCGCCTGGGCCCTGGCTTCCATGGTTGTCCCTTCGGTGTCAGTCATAGTCTTCGCACTCCGGTCGATCAGCGACGACGCGACTTGCGGTCGTCCTTCTCGTGGCCGCGGAAGGTGCGGGTCGGCGCAAACTCGCCGAGCTTGTGGCCGACCATCGACTCGGTGACGAACACCGGGACGTGCTTGCGGCCGTCGTGCACCGCGATCGTGTGGCCGAGCATGGCCGGGACGATCATGGAGCGGCGGGACCAGGTCTTGATGACGTTCTTGGTGCCGGCTTCGTTCTGCGTGTCCACCTTCTTGCTCAGGTGGTCGTCGACGAAGGGCCCCTTCTTGAGACTACGCGGCATCTAAACCCGCTCCTAGCGCTTCTTGTTCGTCTTGCGGCGGCGGACGATGTACTTGTTCGAAGCCTTCTTCGGCGAACGCGTACGACCCTCCTTCTGGCCCCAGGGCGAGACCGGGTGGCGACCACCGGAGGTCTTGCCCTCACCACCACCGTGCGGGTGGTCGACCGGGTTCATCACGACACCACGCACGGTCGGGCGGACGCCCTTCCAGCGCATACGGCCGGCCTTGCCCCAGTTGATGTTCGACTGCTCGGCATTGCCGACCTCGCCGACGGTGGCGCGGCAGCGCACGTCGACCAGGCGGATCTCACCGGACGGCATACGAAGGTGGGCCATGGAGCCCTCCTTCGCCAGCAACTGCACGGAAGCACCCGCGGAGCGGGCGAACTTCGCGCCGCCGCCGGGCCGCAGCTCGATGGCGTGGATCGTCGTACCGACCGGGATGTGGCGCAGCGGCAGGTTGTTGCCCGGCTTGATGTCGGCGCCCTGGCCGTTCTCAATCCGAGCACCCTGCACCAGGCCGCGCGGCGCGATGATGTAGCGCTTCTCGCCGTCGGCGTAGTGCAGCAGCGCGATGCGCGCGGTGCGGTTCGGGTCGTACTCGATGTGCGCGACCTTGGCCGGCACGCCGTCCTTGTCGTGACGACGGAAGTCGATCACGCGGTAGGCGCGCTTGTGGCCACCACCCTGGTGGCGAACGGTCACACGACCGGCGTTGTTACGGCCGCCCTTGCTGTGCAGCGGGCGGACCAGCGACTTCTCCGGCGTGGACCGCGTGATCTCGACAAAGTCGGCGACGCTGGAGCCACGACGGCCCGGGGTCGTCGGCTTGTACTTGCGGATACCCATTTCTCAGTCCTCGTCCGATTCCGGACGACTCGGACTCCGTTAGGAGACCGGGCCGCCGAAGATGTCGATACGGTCGCCCTCGGCGAGGGTCACGATGGCGCGCTTGGTGTTGGCGCGCTTACCGAAACCGGTGCGGGTGCGCTTGCGCTTGCCCTGGCGGTTGATCGTGTTGACCCCGGTGACCTTGACCGAGAAGACCGCCTCGACGGCCTGCTTGATCTGGGTCTTGTTCGCACGCGGGTCGACGATGAACGTGTACTTGTTCTCGTCCAGCAGCGCGTAGCTCTTCTCGGAGACGACCGGCTTGACCAGAAGGTCGCGCGGGTCCGAGAAGGACTTGCTGGTAACGGTCGCCTCAGTCATCAGGCGGCGCTCCCTTCGAGCTCAGCGGCCTTGGGACCAGCCACGAAGGACTCGAAGGCGGTCTTGGTGAAGACCACGTCGTCGGACACGAGCACGTCGTACGTGTTGAGCTGGCCCGGCTCCAGGATGTGGACCTGGGGCAGGTTGCGGGCGGACAGCCACGCGGCCTCGTCGGCGCGCTCGGCGACCAGGAGCACGTGCTTGCGCTCGCTGATCTTGCCGAGGAGAGCCTTGGCGGCCTTCGTGGAGACCTCGCCCTCGACCACGCCGGAGACGACGTGGACACGGCTGTTGCGGGCCCGGTCGGTGAGGGCACCGCGCAGGGCGGCGGCCTTCATCTTCTTCGGGGTCCGCTGCGAGTAGTCACGCGGCACGGGGCCGTGGACGACGCCACCGCCGGCGAACTGCGGCGCACGGGTCGAACCCTGGCGCGCGCGGCCGGTGCCCTTCTGGCGGTACGGCTTCTTGCCACCGCCGCGGACCTCGCCGCGAGTCTTGGTCTTGTGCGTGCCCTGACGGGCCGCGGCCAGCTGTGCGACGACGACCTGGTGGATCAGCGGGATGCTGACCTTCGCGTCGAAGATCTCCGCGGGGAGCTCGACGGTCCCGGCCTTGTCGCCTGCCGGCGAAAGGATGTCAATGGTGCTCATCGGTTACCTCAGGCCCCCTTGGCCGCGGTACGGACCAGGACGAGGCCGCCGTTCGGACCAGGAACTGCGCCCTTGATGAGCAGCAGACCCTTCTCCGCGTCAACGGCATGGACGGTCAGGTTCTGGGTGGTGACCCGCTCGTTGCCCATACGGCCGGCCATCCGCATGCCCTTGAACACGCGGCCCGGGGTGGCGCAGCCACCGATGGAGCCCGGCTTGCGGTGCACGCGGTGGGCACCGTGCGACGCCTTGCCGCCGTGGAAGCCGTGACGCTTCATGACACCGGCGAAGCCCTTGCCCTTGCTCTTGCCGGTCACGTCCACCTTGACGCCGGACTCGAAGGTCTCGGCGGTCAGCTCCTGGCCGAGGGTGTACTCACTGGCGTCAGTGGTACGGACCTCGACGAGGTGACGGCGGGGGGTGACGTCGGCCTTCGCGAAGTGGCCCTTGAGGGGCTTGTTCACCTTGCGCGGGTCGATCTCGCCGAAGGCGATCTGGACGGAGTCGTAGCCGTCCTGGTCATTGGTGCGCACCTGGGTAACGACGCAGGGGCCGGCCTTGACCACAGTGACCGGGACGACACGGTTGTTCTCGTCCCAGACCTGGGTCATGCCGAGCTTCTCGCCCAGGATGCCCTTGATCTGCTTAGCCATCTCTACTGCGCCTCTCAGAGCTTGATCTCGATGTCAACGCCGGCCGGAAGGTCCAGGCGCATCAGCGAGTCAACGGTCTTGGGCGTCGGGTCGAGGATGTCGATCAGGCGCTTGTGCGTGCGCATCTCGAAGTGCTCGCGCGAGTCCTTGTACTTGTGCGGCGACTTGATGACGCAGTACACGTTCTTCTCGGTGGGGAGCGGCACCGGGCCCGCGACCGACGCACCAGTACGGGTCACCGTCTCGACGATCTTCTTCGCCGACGTGTCGATGACCTCGTGGTCGTAGGCCTTGAGCCGGATGCGGATCTTCTGTCCCGCCATGGCTACTTCGTAGTCCTGTCTCTCGTAACGCTCTGGGACCCGGTACGTTGCCGTTCATCCACCGACCCACGCGGTCGGGCGTGTCGCGCTCCTTCCCGCAGATCCCCGCAAGGGCGATCCTTCGAGAAGGAAAACGTGGGGGATGAACACCCACCGGGCGCCTGGCTGAGGCACCCCGCTGACGCTTCCCGGAAGATTCCCGTACTTCCGCCCCTGATGAGGGACGACGAATACCTAGGACTCGCTTCCAGTCCTCCCGGCGGGAGGCGCGCAGCATCGGCACTCAACCGAGCAACCTGGACAGTGTGCCACATCAGCGGCGACCGCTGCCAATCGAGCGGGAGATCGTACACCGCGTCACACCGTGCGGGTGCACGGACCCGCCTCCGGCGTGCCGGGCCGGGCCGCGCGCGGAGCGCGACACCCCCGCGGCTAGGCCGCGATCGCCATCTGCCACTGGATGCGGGCGGACTCCTCCGCGAGACGGTCGTCACCCTCCACGGCGAAGGCCGCGTGCGGGAAGTCGCGGACCTGGCGGAGCCACTCGCCGACCGTCGCCGTCCCGGACACGGGGACGACGCGGCCCGAGCGGTCCGGGCCGCGGCTGGAGAGGACCGTGACGGTGAACTGGTCGGTCTCGGTCACCAGCACGACGTCGTGCGGGAACTGCGCGACCCGCTCCATCACCCCGCGGGCCGGCTCGCGGCCGTCGGCCACGACCAGGACGTGGTTGCCGTGCTCGTCCGTGGTCCCCTCGAACCCCGCCAGTATGCCCAGGAACCGGTTTATGTGGCGATTGCGCAGCTCGTCGATGACGCGCTGGCGGCCCTCCTGGAAGCCCGCGGTCGCGGCGAACCGGAACGTCAGCGAGACCCGGCCGGCCAGCGCCACGTCGATCTCCGCCATCTCCTCACGGGTGGGGTGGGCCGCACCGTCGTCGAGGCCGTGCGCGGCGAGCCAGCGGTTGACCTCCGGCCACAGCCACGCCTGGGAGCGCCCGACGGTCCCCTCGGCGGCCGGGAAGGGCGCGCCCTGGGCCTTGCGCACCCCGGCGACCCACTGGGCGACGTTCTGCCGGGAGCGCCCCGTGCGCTCGGCGATCTCGTGTATGCCGACCAGGTCGCGGTCGAGGCGGCGCACCCGCAGGCGCGGCACCGCGGCCCGCGCCGCGGAGGCCGCTTCGAGCGCGGCCCGGACCGCGCAGTCGCCGGGCCAGGCGATGCTGAGCAGATCGACGCCGCCGGCCCGCGCCAGGAGGGCGTCACAGGTCTCGCGCAGCGCATCGACGGCGTCCTGGTCGTCGACGGTCGCACCCGTGACGACGAAGGTGAAGTCGTAGTCCATGGCGGCGTCCCCCTAGTCCTTGGGCAGGGTTGCAGGTCTGTTGTCGTTCGTCAACAGACAAAGCATGACAAAGCCTGTCGCATCCCGCGCGGACAACTGTCGCAAAACGTACGGCCGCCCAACGCCCACCTCAGTTGACGCAACGGTCACGCTTCGCCGCGCGGCATCCCCGTGAGACTGCGGTTCGCCGCGTCCCCGGGCAGCGGGCACCGCGCCGCCAGCCGGTCGATCACGCGCGCGTGCGCGGTGGGGCTGCGCGGCGTGCCCGCCACCGGGATGACCGTGCAGCGCCCCGCACACGGGCAGTAGAGCCGCCCCCAGTGTCCGTCCTTGCGCAGCACCCACCCCCGGGCCGCCCACTTCTCCAGGACCCGCCGCACGTCCTTCTTCGGGTGATCGCAGGGCCTGATCTCGCTGCCGACCACCCGCTCACCGCCCGTCGGCGCGTACGGAAGGCCGCGGCGGCACGCGGCGCGGGCGCGGCTCCGGGGCGGCTTCCGGGGCGACTGGGGAGCCGGCGCTCGGCGGCGCGGCACGGGCGACGGGGTGAGCAAGAACCACGAGAGGCTGACTCCTCTGGTGCCGACTGGACTTCCTGGCGACGCCTGACCCCCTCGGCGCGAGCCGCTTCTCCCAGGCGGTGACGCTCCGACACCAGTACGTTACGCCAAATGACGGAAGGCCTCTCGGCAATTCGTGCGCGCCACACCCCGCAACCCGAACCGGCCCCGGACCTTCCGTACCCGCCGGGACACGGGACGGGGCGCACGCCCCTGTCCCGCTCCGGCTCACGACCGCGCGCGCCGCCGCGCCCCCGGCCGCCGAGCGCGAAAAGATATCCGCTTCGGCCGAAATGCACGCCGTATCGAACTGCCCGCACAATCCTACAGCTCACACGAAATGGAAGCCTTACGGCTGAAGCTGCGCACACGGCGACTACGCGGCACCGCCGAGGGAATCCTGAACCGTATCGACCGGGCGAGCGGGGAGGAGGATTTCATGCACCGTTCTCGGTACGGACACGGTTCTCGGCGTGTTTCCCCTTTTCGGTCCAGACATCCCTCTCGGCACAGCCATGCCTCTCGGTACGGACATGCCTCTCGGTACAGACGCCCCTCTCGGTACAGACGGGGAAATCCCGCACCCGTGTACGGACACGGAGGTCATGCGCCCCGGGCCTCCGCGAGGCGGCGGGCGTGACCGGGGCGCCGGGTCCCGCCTCCGCGCCGCTGCCGCCCGGCCGCGACCGCGGCTCCGCGCCCCGGACCGCGGTGACGTTCGGCTCGCTCCGCATCCGTAACTACCGGCTGTTCGCCGCCGGGCAGGCCGTCTCCCACACCGGTACGTGGATGCAGCGCATCGCGCAGGACTGGCTGGTCGTCGAGCTGACCGGCTCCCCCGCCGCCGTCGGGCTCACCGTCGGGCTCCAGTACGCGCCGATGCTGCTCCTCGGGCTGCACGGCGGCCTGATCGCCGACCGGCTGCCCATGCGCCGGCTGCTGCTGCACACCCAGGCCGCGCTGGGCGCGACGGGGCTGGTGCTGGCCGTGCTGGTGCTGTCGGGCCAGGTGCGCCCCTGGCACGTGTACGTCATGGCGGCCGTGCTGGGCCTGGTCTCCGTCGCGGACGCCCCCGCCCGGCAGGCGTTCGTCGGCGAGCTGGTCGGGGCGGAGCATCTGCGCAACGCGGTGAGCCTGAACGCCGCCACCTTCCAGACCGCGCGCCTGATCGGCCCCGCCGTCGCCGGCGTCGTGATCACGGTCGCGGGCAGCGGCTGGGCGTTCCTCCTCAACGGCCTCTCCTACCTCGCGCCGCTCGCCGCCCTGCTGCTCATGCGCCCCGGCGAGCTGCACCCGCCCGAACGCGCCCCGCACGGCAGCGGCCAGGTGAGGGCGGCCCTGCGGCAGGTCGGCCGCGATCCCGACCTGCTGTGGCCGATCGTGCTGGTCGCCTTCGTCGGCACGTTCGGGTTCAACTTCCCGGTCTGGCTGACCGCGTTCAGCGTGCAGGTCTTCCGTACCGGCTCCGGCGTGTACGGGCTGCTCAACACCCTGCTGGCGGCAGGGGCGGTGGCGGGGGCGCTGTGGGCGGCGCGCAGCCTCGCGCCGCCGCGGCGGGTGCTGACCGCGGCGGCGCTGCTGTTCGGCGCCCTGGAGACGGCCGCGGCGCTCGCCCCCGTCCTGTGGCTCTTCGCGGCCCTGCTGGCCCTGGTCGGCATGACCGGCCTGATCGTCACCGCCACCGCCAACGCGCACGTCCAGCTCCGGGCCGACGCGGCGACGCGGGGCCGGGTGATGAGTCTCTTCAAGATCGCGTTCATGGGCGGCACCCCGCTGTCCGCGCCGGCCGTCGGCTGGATCACCGAGACCTGCGGCCCCCGCGCCGGCTTCCTCACCGGCGGCCTGACCTCCCTCGTGGCGGCCGCCGGCATCGGCTGGGCCCTGTCCCGTACGGCGACGCCTGCGGAGCCGGACGAGACGTGGGGAAGCGGGCCGGAAAAGGAAACAGAAACGGGCGGGGACGCGGGCGCGGCCGCGAAGACGTGAAACCCGTAGGCGGCGGCGCATTCCCCGGCACCGGCTATTCATCCTCGCAGAGAAACCGCCGGACGGCCCGCCGGCCCCGGGAATGGCCAAAGTCCATACGGCGAACGCCGGCCGACCACTCACCGACACCTTCCCCCCACACGAAAAGCCCCGCCCCCATCAAAACACCCGCCCGGAAAAGAAACGCCCGCTACCGCCCCATGCCGCAAAACCCGAACACACCCGCCCGCGCACCGCCGGAGGAAAAACACCATGCCCATGAACCCACCGACCGCAGACCGTCCGCCGGCGGCACACCGGGTCATCGCCGTCAGCGGACCGGCTCACGTGGGCAAGGACACCCAGCTCCGTATGCTGGCCCGCCGTACGCCGCGGATCGAGATCTCGGCCCGCGCCGAGGAGCACGCCCCCCGGTGGCCCGCCCTCTGCGGTACGGAGAGAACCGGATGGTGGCTCGAAGGCGCTTCCCACCAGCGACTGGCGGACGTGCTCGCCGCTGCCTACCTCGCCCGCACCCGGCAGCCCCGGGCCGGTGACCTGATCTGCGTACGGCAGGGCCTGCCCATGCTGGAGGCGACGCTCGCCGCGGTCATCGCGGTGCGTGAGCGGCGCGGCCCGGCGCGCGCGGCACACGAGGCGCGCACGGCGCTCGCCCCGTACCTCACCGCGCTGCGCGCCGCCGAGGAGGCCGAGTACGGCATCGTCCTGCTGCACGACGAGGACCCCGCCCGCGGCGCCGCACGCTGCCTGGCCCGGTCCCCGGCCCCCGACGGCCTCCTGGCGGCCTACCAGGGGCGGCTGCACGAGCAGCTCGGCCGACTCGTCGACGAGGGACGGTTCGACACGGCCGTCGTCGTCGGCGACCGCCCGGCGATCGACGTCCAGCACGAGCTGCGCCAAAGCCTGCACCGGCGCTACCCGGCGGTCCCGGAGTGCGCGCTCTCCCGGGTCCGGGTGGTGGCGCTGGGCGGCGACTGCGACCAGGCGCGCGACGCCGCCGGCGAATACCTGCGCACCCGCCGCGGCTACGCCCGGCTGGACGCCGCACACCTGGCCGGCACCGCGGCGCACGACCCGGCCGGTACGGACGCCGACGCCGTCACGACCCGGGCCGAACGCATCGCCGACGGCCTCGACCGCTACTGCGCCGCGCACCCCTTCCTCGACCGCGTGAGCATCGAACCCGTACGCGACCGGGCCACCGTCGAGGAGCTGGGCAAGATCTTCGGCGACCGGCTGCACGCCCTGCGCCCCGATGCCGTGCCGGGACCGGCCACCGCCCCGGATGCCTTTGCGGGCGTCCGCGCACCGGACAGCGCCCCCGGAGAGGCCGGCCAGAACACCGCCGCAGCCTGGCCCCGGCTCCGTCTCCAGCGGCGGCTGGACCGCCTCGCCTTCGACGCGGCCTGGACGTTCCGGCCGCTCAAGCCCGTCTCCATCCACAGCCTGGGACTCCCGCCGTGCCTCGGCAGGTACCTGCGTGACCTGCGCGAACAGCTCACCGGGCGGTGGGCGTCCGCGGACCTGCTCGCCGTCACCGGCAGCGCGGCCCGCGGGACGTACCGGCACGGCTGGAGCGACCTGGACGTCCTCGTCCTGGCACCGCAGGACGGCCTGCCCCGGCTCCGGCGCGTCCGCACGGAGCTGGAACCCGTGCTGGAGGGGGTCCGGATGACCATGACGGTCCTCACCGAGGACGAGTTCCGCGCGGGCGCCCTGCCCCCGCGACTGCTGCACGTCCTCACCCTCAGCGGGGCGGGCGCCCTCGCGCCCCTGTGGTGCGCACCCGGCCTCGCCCTGCCCGTACCGGACGCCGTGACGTACGCGGACGTCAGCGTGCGCGACGGCGTCCAGGCCGCCGTCACCCTGCGCAAGCAGCTCCTGCTCGGCGAACCGGACCTGCGGGTGCTCTACAAGGCCACCGCGCTCCTCGCGAAGATCATGCTGCGGACGGAGAGCGGGGCCGAGTACCCCGCCGACGACCAGGCCATCACGGCCTTCCACCACCGCCAACCCGACGGCCTCGCGGACGCGCCCGGCGACGTACGCCACGACCGCGCCGGAATCGAGCGAATGGCCACCGCCGTACTCCGCGCCTGGCTGGCCACGCTCGCACCGACACCGACACCGACACCGACACCGCCGGCAGGGCCGGTACGGGGCCCCGGCCCCACCGCGACGCCGACAAGGAATGCCACACGCACGCCAGCACCGGACCGGGGCCCCACAGCGACACCGAAGCCGGCACAGACCGCCCCACCGACGCCCGGCCCTGCCCAGACCGCCCCACCGTCGAACGGCCCCGCACCGGAGGCCGAGGCCCCCGTACGGCGTCCGGAGGGCACCGGCCATGGCGGCACCTGACCAGCGCCGCCCGTTCGGCGCCGAGCTGTCCGTGGCGGCGCAGATCGTCCGGGTCCCCGCCCTGTGCTGCATGTCGGTGGCGCAGGAGCACCAGATGCTGGCCGCGTTCAACCGGTACGGCTTCGCCATCCTGCGCTGCGCGGAACGCTCCCGGAGCCGCCAGGACCTGCTCAGCCTGCGGCGGCGCTTCGGCACCCCGGTGCCGCACCCGCGCGCGGACCGCGACGGGATCGTGCCGATCAGCCCCGCCGAGCCGGTCGCCGGCTTCCTCGGCTCGACCCGCGCGGAACACCTGCTGCACACGGACGGCGCGTTCCGGGACCGCCCCGAGGCCCTGATCACGCTCCAGTGCGTACGGCCGGCCACCCGCGGCGGTCTGTCCGTCCTGGCCAGCGCCCAGGCGGCCTACGAGTACCTGGCGCGGCAGTTCCCCGGGCGGAAGGACGCGCTGACCGAGCCCGACGCGCTGACCATCACCCGTACCGACCAGACCAGCACCCAGCCGCTGTTCCGGCACCGCGACGGCGTCTGCACGCTGAAGTTCCGGATGGCGGACGGCGTGTCCCGGGTCGTCCCGCGCCCGGACGTCCGTGACCAGTACGCGGAGCTGTGCCGCTTCTTCGCCGCCCCCGCGAACCGGCTGAGCTTCAGGCTCGCCACCGGCGACGTACTGATCGCCGACAACACGGCCGTCGTCCACGGCAGAACGGCCGTCCCCGCCGGCCTCCCCCGCGTGATGCGCCGCCTCAACTTCGACGCCACCGGCCCGACCTGCCGCCACATGACCTTCGGCTTCCCCACGTCCCCGACCTCGACGTGAGCCGTGTCGGCTCGCTGGGCCCCTCGGCCTTCAGCCGCGACCAGGACAACAGCCGCGCGCCGGAGGACGGCTCACGTCGCCCGCACAACCGCCCCCGGGCTCCGCTCGTCCGTGCCGCCAGGTACCGGCTCCGAGGCGTCCGTGCCGACGGCGACGATGTGGTTGTCGGCGTTCACGTGGACGACGCGGGGGCGCAGGGCGCGGGCCTCGGTGTCGTCCATCTGGGCGTAGCTGATGAGGATGACCAGGTCGCCGGGGTGGACGAGGTGCGCGGCGGCGCCGTTGATGCCGAGGACGCCGGAGCCGCGTTCGCCCTCGATGATGTACGTCTCCAGGCGGGCGCCGTTGGTGATGTCGACGATGTGGACCAGTTCGCCGGGCAGCAGGTCGGCGGCGTCCAGCAGGTCAGCGTCGACCGTCACCGAGCCGACGTAGTGCAGGTCCGCCTGGGTGACGGTGGCACGGTGGATCTTGGACTTGAACATGGTGCGCAGCATGGCGTCGCTTCCGGGAGAAGGGTCGCGTCCCGACGGGGTACGCGCCGACCCGCACATGCTAGGCAGCCGGGGCGGGAAGCAGAAGGGCCCGCCCGCGATACGGCCGTGAACAGCGAGAAGCCCCGCTCACCCGAAGGTGAGCGGGGCTTCTCTGAGCGCTCGCAAGAGCTGCCGGGTCGCCCCGACCGTCAGGAATTACTTGACGATCTTGGTGACCTGGCCGGCGCCGACGGTCCGGCCACCCTCACGGATGGCGAACTTCAGGCCCTCCTCCATGGCGACCGGCTGGATGAGCTGGACCGACATCTCGGTGTTGTCGCCCGGCATGACCATCTCGGTGCCCTCGGGGAGGGTCACGACGCCGGTCACGTCCGTGGTACGGAAGTAGAACTGCGGGCGGTAGTTGTTGAAGAACGGGGTGTGACGGCCACCCTCGTCCTTCGACAGGATGTACGCCTGCGCCTCGAACTCCGTGTGCGGGGTGACCGAGCCCGGCTTGATGATGACCTGGCCGCGCTCGACGTCCTCGCGCTTGATGCCACGGAGCAGCAGACCGACGTTCTCACCGGCCTGGCCCTCGTCCAGCAGCTTCCGGAACATCTCGATGCCGGTGACCGTGGTCGTGGTCTTGTCCTGCTTGATGCCGATGATGTCGACGGTCTCGTTGACCTTGAGGACACCACGCTCGATACGACCGGTGACAACGGTGCCACGGCCGGTGATCGTGAAGACGTCCTCGATCGGCATCAGGAACGGCTTGTCGACGTCACGCTCGGGCTGCGGGATCGACTCGTCGACGGCGGCCATGAGCTTGAGGACGGAGTCGCCCCACTCCTTGTCGCCCTCGAGCGCCTTGAGCGCCGAGACCTTGACGACCGGAACGTCGTCGCCCGGGAACTCGTACTCCGAGAGGAGCTCGCGGACCTCGAGCTCGACGAGCTCCAGGATCTCCTCGTCGTCCACCATGTCGGCCTTGTTCAGGGCCACCACGATGTAGGGCACGCCGACCTGGCGGGCCAGGAGCACGTGCTCCTTGGTCTGCGGCATCGGACCGTCGGTCGCGGCGACCACGAGGATCGCGCCGTCCATCTGGGCGGCACCGGTGATCATGTTCTTGATGTAGTCCGCGTGACCGGGGCAGTCGACGTGGGCGTAGTGACGGTTCTCCGTCTGGTACTCGACGTGCGCGATCGAGATCGTGATACCGCGCTGGCGCTCCTCGGGAGCCTTGTCGATCTGGTCGAAGGCCGAGGCCTCGTTCAGGTCCGGGTACGCGTCATGCAGCACCTTGGTAATGGCGGCCGTGAGGGTCGTCTTACCGTGGTCGATGTGACCGATGGTGCCGATGTTGACGTGCGGCTTAGTCCGCTCGAACTTCGCCTTCGCCACTGGGGTCCTCCTGTGGAGTGGTTCTGTACGCCTTACTCATCGGCGCCAGGTGATCTTTGCTGGGGTGCCGGCTGCCGGGGTCCACCTCGCGGGTGGCGGGGACGGACCCCGGCAGACGGTGTCAAGCCTAAAGCGTGTTCCGACTCGTGCGAGACGGAGCTACTCGCCCTTGGCCTTCGCGATGATCTCCTCGGCGACGTTCCGCGGAACCTCGGCGTAGGAGTCGAACTGCATCGAGTAGCTTGCGCGACCCGAGGTCTTGCTGCGGAGGTCTCCGACGTAGCCGAACATCTCCGAGAGCGGAACCAGGCCCGTGACGAGCTTGGCGCCGTGGCGGTCCTCCATGGACTGGATCTGACCGCGTCGCGAGTTGATGTCGCCGATGACGTCACCCATGTAGTCCTCGGGCGTCGTCACCTCGACCTTCATCATCGGCTCCAGCAGGGCCGGGCTGGCCTTGCGGGCGGCCTCCTTGAAGGCCATCGAACCGGCGATCTTGAAGGCCATCTCGGAGGAGTCGACCTCGTGGAACGCACCGTCGAGCAGGGTCACCTTGACACCGGTCAGCGGGTAGCCGGCGAGCACGCCGAACTCCATCGCCTCCTGGCAGCCCGCGTCCACGGACGGGATGTACTCCCGCGGGATACGGCCACCGGTGACCTTGTTCTCGAACTCGTAACCGTCGCCCTCCAGGGGCGCGATCGCGATCTGCACCTTCGCGAACTGGCCGGAACCACCAGTCTGCTTCTTGTGCGTGTAGTCCAGGCGCTCGACGGCCTTGCGCAGCGTCTCGCGGTACGCGACCTGCGGCTTGCCGACGTTGGCCTCGACCCGGAACTCGCGCTTCATACGGTCGACCAGCACGTCGAGGTGCAGCTCGCCCATACCCGCGATGATGGTCTGGCCGGTCTCCTCGTGCGTGGAGACCTGGAAGGACGGGTCCTCCTCGGCGAGACGCTGGATGGCGACACCCAGCTTCTCCTGGTCGCCCTTGGACTTGGGCTCGATGGCGACCTGGATGACCGGGGCCGGGAAGTCCATCGACTCCAGGATGACCTGGTTCGACGGGTCGCAGAGGGTCTCACCGGTGGTGGTCTGCTTCAGACCCATGACGGCGACGATGTCACCGGCACCCACCGACTCGATCTCCTCACGCTTGTTCGCGTGCATCCGGTAGATCTTGCCGATGCGCTCCTTCTTGCCCTTCACCGAGTTGGTGATCTGCGAGCCGGCCTCAAGGCGGCCCGAGTACACCCGGATGAAGGTGAGCTTGCCCAGGTGGGGGTCGCTCGCAATCTTGAACGCAAGAGCGGACAGCGGCTCCTCCTCGGAGGGGCGGCGCTTGATGACCTTGTCCGCGTCGTTGACGGCGTGGCCCTCGATGGCCTCGACGTCCAGCGGCGACGGCAGGTAACGCACGACCGCGTCGAGCAGGGGCTGCACGCCCTTGTTCTTGAACGCGGTGCCGCAGAAGACCGGGGTGACGGTGGTGTCGCCGCCCTTGCCGGAGTTGATGGTGATGCGACGGATCGCCGCGTGCAACTGCTCCTCGGTGGGCTCCTGGCCCTCCAGGTACAGCTCCATCATCTCTTCGTCGTTCTCGGCGACGGCCTCGAGCAGCTTGCCGCGCCACTCGTCGGCGGCCTCGGCGTGCGTGGCCGGGATGTCGACGGTGTCGTACATCTCGCCCTTGGCGGCCTCGGCGGACCAGACCAGCGCCTTCATGGAGACGAGGTCGATGACGCCCTTGAAGTCCGCCTCGGTGCCGATCGGGAGCTGCATCACGATCGGGGTCGCGCCCAGGCGGTCCACGATCATGTCGACGCAGCGGTGGAACTCCGCACCGGTGCGGTCGAGCTTGTTGACGAAGCAGATGCGCGGCACGCCGTAGCGGTCCGCCTGGCGCCAGACGGTCTCGGACTGCGGCTCAACACCGGCAACGCCGTCGAACACCGTCACGGCACCGTCGAGCACGCGCAGCGAACGCTCCACCTCGACGGTGAAGTCGACGTGGCCCGGGGTGTCGATGATGTTGATGGTGTGGTCGACGTCGTTCAGCGGCCAGTGGCAGGTCGTCGCGGCAGACGTGATCGTGATGCCGCGCTCCTGCTCCTGCTCCATCCAGTCCATCGTGGCAGCGCCGTCGTGGACCTCACCGATCTTGTAGGAAACACCGGTGTAGAACAGGATCCGCTCGGTGGTGGTCGTCTTGCCCGCGTCGATGTGGGCCATGATCCCAATATTGCGGACCTTGGCCAGGTCAAGCGAAGTGGTAGCCATATCGGCTCAATCTTCTCTCGGTCTCGATGTGGGTAGCGACTACCAGCGGTAGTGCGCGAAGGCCTTGTTGGACTCGGCCATCTTGTGCGTGTCCTCGCGCTTCTTGACCGAAGCGCCGAGGCCGTTCGAGGCGTCCAGCAGCTCGTTCATGAGGCGCTCGGTCATGGTCTTCTCACGGCGGGCGCGGGAGTAGCCCACGAGCCAGCGCAGCGAGAGCGTGGCGGCACGGCCGGGCTTGACCTCGACCGGGACCTGGTAGGTCGCGCCACCGACACGGCGGGACTTGACCTCAAGGGTCGGCTTGATGTTCTCCAGCGCGCGCTTCAGCGTGATGACCGGGTCGTTGCCGGTCTTCTCACGCAGACCCTCCATGGCGCCGTAAACGATGCGCTCGGCGGTGGAGCGCTTGCCGTTCAGCAGGACCTTGTTGATGAGGGAGGTCACCAGAGGAGAGCTGTAGACCGGGTCGATGATGACCGGGCGCTTCGGGGCGGGGCCCTTACGAGGCATTCTTACTTCTCCTTCTTGGCGCCGTAGCGGCTGCGAGCCTGCTTGCGGTTCTTGACGCCCTGCGTGTCGAGGGAGCCGCGGATGATCTTGTACCGAACACCCGGCAGGTCCTTCACACGGCCGCCACGCACGAGCACGATCGAGTGCTCCTGCAGGTTGTGGCCCTCACCCGGAATGTAAGCGGTGACCTCGATGCCGCTGGTCAGACGCACACGCGCGACCTTACGCAGGGCCGAGTTCGGCTTCTTCGGGGTGGTCGTGAAAACACGCGTGCAGACGCCGCGGCGCTGGGGCGAACCCTCCAGTGCGGGCGTCTTGTTCTTCTCGACCTTGTCCTGCCGGCCCTTGCGGACCAGCTGCTGGATCGTAGGCACCGTTTCTCCGGTTTCTGTGTGCCAGTCTCGGTAAAGCTAACCTGGAACATTCACCGACCCACGCGGTCGGGTGTGTCGAATACTGCAGACCCCTCGCTGGAACGAGGACGGCGGCAGATTGCGGTGTCGAGACCCGGCTTCCGTACGGACGAGTGCACGCACGGCAGCCTGAGGACACCCCAGGCACAAGGTCAGAGCGTACCTACCGCATGGGCTGCGGTCAAAACAAATGCACACGCGAAGGACACGCCGGACTCCCCCGGCGCTGCGGCCACCGTAGTGCGATCAGCGGCCGGACGGAAGAAGGCTCCACCATCGCCGCGCGCGCCGTGACGGCCGCGGTACGGCGCCCGGAGCCGCCCCCGGGCGGGCCCGGCAGCCCCCGCGCCGCCGGCGCCCGAGACCCCCTTCCGGCGGTCTCAGACGTGCGTGACCCCCACCATCACCATGAGGATGAGGAACAGCAGCCAGCCGCTGAGACCCAGCCACCCCAGAACCAGCCCGGCGACCGCCTGACCGTCCCCGCGCTCCCCCGTACGGCGGATCTCGGCGCGCGCCTTGTGGCCCAGGATGACCGCGGGTATCGACGTCAGGCCCCACGTCACGGGCGTGAGGACGCCGCAGATCAGCGCGCCGGTCGCCGAACCGTTGGTCGGCGGCAACTGCTGCGCCGGAAGGAACGCCGGCGGCACCGCGGGACGGGGCGCGAACTGGGACTGCGGCACCGGCCCCTGCGGCAGGTCCGCCACCAGCATCTGCAGCTCGGCATGGGTCAGCGCCTGATACGCGCGGCCGATGCGCTGCTCGTACTCCTCCTGTGGAAGCCGCCCCTCGGCGAAACCGGCCTTCAGCACGTCCACCGCACGCTCGCGGTCGGCGTGCGAGGCGCGCATCGCCGGGACCTGACCGGGCCCATGGGCCGGCTGCCCGCCTTGCCACGGCGCCGGCTGACCACCCTGCCACGGCTGGAACGCCACTCTCAGCACCTCCCCCAGATTAGGCAGCACCACCCATCATTCAGTACGCGCCAGGAGATCGCACGGTTCCCCCGGACACGAATCGGCAGCGCGGCACGGTCCCGTACCGGCCGCCAGGCCGCCCCGTACCGGCCGCCGGCCCGCCGCGAGCGGCCGGGCGGGCCCCTCCGCGACCACCCCGCCCCGGCGCCCCCACTCCCCCCGCGAACGCCGCAGGGCGGCCACCCCGAGGGGGGTGACCGCCCTGCCGCTCACAGCGCGTGTCCGGTATGGCCGGACCGGCCGACCGGGTCCTTACTGGTTGTACGGACCGTAGTCGTAGTCCTCCAGCGGAACCGCCTGGCCGGAGCCGGTGCCGAAGGGCGAGTAGTCGATGTCGTCGTAACCGACGGCCGAGTACATCGCGGCCTTGGCCTCCTCGGTGGGCTCCACCCGGATGTTGCGGTAGCGGGACAGACCCGTACCGGCCGGGATGAGCTTACCGATGATGACGTTCTCCTTGAGGCCGATCAGGGAGTCCGACTTGGCGTTGATCGCCGCGTCGGTCAGCACCCGGGTCGTCTCCTGGAAGGACGCCGCCGACAGCCAGGACTCGGTGGCCAGCGAAGCCTTGGTGATACCCATGAGCTGCGGACGGCCCGAGGCGGGGTGACCGCCTTCCTGGACCACCCGGCGGTTCTCGCTCTCGAACTTCGTGCGCTCCACCAGCTCGCCCGGCAGCAGCTCCGCGTCGCCCGACTCGATGATCGTCACACGGCGCAGCATCTGCCGGATGATGATCTCGATGTGCTTGTCGTGGATCGCCACGCCCTGGTTGTTGTAGACCTTCTGGACCTCGCCGACCAGGTGGACCTGGACGGCCCGCTGGCCCAGGATGCGCAGCACGTCGTGCGGGTTGACGGCACCCACGGTCAGCGCCTGGCCGACCTCGACGTGGTCACCCTCGCCCACCAGCAGACGGGCACGCTTGGAGACGCCGTAAGCCGTCTCGTCGCTGCCGTCGTCCGGCGTGACGATGACCTTCTTGGTCTTCTCGGTCTCCTCGATCCGCACGCGGCCGGCGGCCTCGGAGATCGGGGCGACACCCTTGGGCGTACGGGCCTCGAAGAGCTCGACGACACGCGGCAGACCCAGGGTGATGTCGTCACCGGCCACACCACCGGTGTGGAAGGTACGCATCGTGAGCTGGGTGCCGGGCTCACCGATGGACTGGGCGGCGATGATGCCGACCGCCTCACCGATGTCGACCAGCTTGCCGGTGGCCAGCGAGCGGCCGTAGCAGAAGGCACAGGTGCCGACGGCGGACTCGCAGGTCAGGACCGAGCGGGTCTTGACCTCCTCGACGCCGTGCGCGACGAGCTGGTCGATGAGGACATCGCCCAGGTCGACGTTGGCGGGGCCGATGACCTTGCCGTCCACGACGACGTCCTCGGCCAGCATGCGTGCGTACACGCTGGACTCGACGTCGTCCGCCTTGCGCAGGACACCGTCGGCGCCCTTGCTCGCGATCCGCAGCTTCAGACCGCGCTCGGTGCCGCAGTCCTCCTCGCGGATGATGACGTCCTGCGAGACGTCCACGAGACGACGGGTGAGGTAACCCGAGTCGGCGGTACGCAGGGCGGTGTCCGCGAGACCCTTACGGGCACCGTGGGTGGAGATGAAGTACTCCAGCACGGACAGACCCTCGCGGAACGACGCCTTGATCGGACGCGGGATGGTCTCGTTCTTCGCGTTCGACACCAGACCACGCATACCGGCGATCTGCCGCATCTGCATCATGTTTCCTCGGGCACCCGAGTCAACCATCATGAAGATGGGGTTCGTCTTGGGGAAGTTGTCGTTCATCGCCTCGGCGACCTCGTTGGTCGCCTTGGTCCAGATGTTGATCAGTTCCTGAGTGCGCTCGTCCTTGGTGATCAGACCGCGCTCGTACTGCTTCTGGACCTTCTCGTCCTGGGCCTCGTAGCCCTGGACGATGGCCTTCTTGGCCTCCGGCACGACGATGTCCGAGACCGCGACGGTGACACCGGAACGGGTCGCCCAGTGGAAACCGGCCGCCTTCAGGTTGTCGAGCGTCGCCGCCACGATGACCTTCGGGTAGCGCTCGGCCAGATCGTTGACGATCGCGGAGAGCTGCTTCTTGCCCACCGAGTAGTCGACGAACGGGTAGTCCTCGGGCAGCAGCTCGTTGAAGAGCGCGCGGCCCAGGGTCGTCCGCAGGCGGAAGCTGTCACCCTGCTGCCACTCGGGCTCGCCCTCTTCCTGCGCCGGCGGGGTCCAGCCACGGGGCGGGACGGTGCCGATCGGGAAGCGGATGTCGACCTTCGCCTGGAGCGACAGCTCCCGGTTGTCGAAGGCCATGATCGCCTCGGCGACCGAGCCGAAGGACCGGCCCTCACCGATGACCTCGCGCTCCGCCTCGTCGGTGGTGAGGAAGAACAGACCCAGCACCATGTCCTGGGTCGGCATGGTGACCGGACGGCCGTCGGCCGGCTTGAGGATGTTGTTCGAGGACAGCATCAGGATGCGGGCCTCGGCCTGCGCCTCCGCGGACAGCGGCAGGTGCACGGCCATCTGGTCACCGTCGAAGTCCGCGTTGAACGCGGTGCACACGAGCGGGTGAATCTGAATGGCCTTGCCCTCGACGAGCTGCGGCTCGAAGGCCTGGATGCCGAGGCGGTGCAGGGTGGGCGCACGGTTCAGCAGGACCGGGTGCTCGGCGATGACCTCTTCGAGGACGTCGTAGACGACCGTGCGGCCGCGCTCGACCATCCGCTTGGCGCTCTTGATGTTCTGCGCGTGGTTCAGGTCGACCAGGCGCTTCATCACGAACGGCTTGAAGAGCTCCAGCGCCATGGCCTTCGGCAGACCGCACTGGTGCAGCTTGAGCTGCGGACCGACGACGATCACGGAACGCGCGGAGTAGTCCACACGCTTGCCGAGCAGGTTCTGACGGAACCGGCCCTGCTTGCCCTTCAGCATGTCGCTGAGGGACTTCAGCGGACGGTTGCCGGGGCCCGTCACCGGGCGGCCGCGGCGGCCGTTGTCGAAGAGGGCGTCGACCGCCTCCTGGAGCATCCGCTTCTCGTTGTTCACGATGATCTCGGGCGCGCCGAGGTCGAGAAGCCGCTTCAGACGGTTGTTGCGGTTGATCACACGGCGGTACAGGTCGTTCAGGTCGGAGGTCGCGAAGCGGCCACCGTCGAGCTGCACCATCGGACGCAGGTCCGGCGGAATGACCGGGATGCAGTCCAGCACCATGCCGTTGGGGCTGTTGCGGGTCTGCAGGAACGCGGAGACGACCTTGAGGCGCTTGAGCGCACGGGTCTTCTTCTGGCCCTTGCCGGTACGGATGATCTCGCGGAGCTTCTCGGCCTCTTCGTCGAGGTCGAAGGACTCCAGGCGCTTCTGCAGCGCCGCGGCGCCCATGCCGCCCATGAAGTACGTGCCGAAGCGGTCACGCAGCTCGCGGTAGAGCAGCTCGTCGCCCTCCAGGTCCTGGACCTTGAGGTTCTTGAAGCGGCTCCACACCTCGTCGAGGCGGTCGATCTCGCGCTGCGCGCGGTCCCGGAGCTGCTTCATCTCGCGCTCGGCACCCTCGCGCACCTTGCGGCGCACGTCCGCCTTGGCGCCCTCGGCCTCCAGCTCGGCCAGGTCGGTCTCAAGCTTCTTGGCGCGGGCTTCCAGGTCGGCGTCGCGGCGCTGCTCGATCTGCTGGCGCTCGACGGAGACGTGGGCCTCCAGCGAGGGCAGGTCGCGCGTACGGCGCTCCTCGTCCACCCACGTGATCATGTAGGCGGCGAAGTAGATGACCTTTTCCAGGTCCTTCGGGGCGAGGTCGAGCAGGTAGCCCAGCCGCGACGGAACGCCCTTGAAGTACCAGATGTGCGTGACGGGGGCGGCCAGCTCGATGTGGCCCATCCGCTCACGGCGCACCTTGGCGCGAGTGACCTCGACGCCACAGCGCTCGCAGATGATGCCCTTGAACCGGACACGCTTGTACTTGCCGCAGTAGCACTCCCAGTCCCGGGTCGGACCGAAGATCTTCTCGCAGAAGAGCCCGTCCTTTTCCGGCTTGAGGGTGCGGTAGTTGATGGTCTCCGGCTTCTTGACCTCACCGTGAGACCACTGTCGGATGTCGTCCGCGGTCGCCAGGCCGATCCGCAGCTCGTCGAAGAAGTTGACGTCGAGCACTGTCGTCAATCCCTCTTTCAGGGTCGTGCCCTTCGCGTAAGCGAAAAAATGGGCTCTACATCATGGTCTGTACGGGTCCGGGGCGACCGGGGCTCCTCGGGAAAGGAGCCCCGGCCAGGCCCGTCAGACCTCTTCGACGCTGCTCGGCTCGCGCCGGGACAGGTCGATACCGAGCTCCTCCGCTGCGCGGAAGACATCCTCGTCCGTGTCGCGCATCTCGATGGACATGCCGTCCGAGGACAGCACCTCCACGTTCAGGCAGAGCGACTGCATTTCCTTGATGAGCACCTTGAAGGACTCGGGAATGCCGGGCTCGGGGATGTTCTCGCCCTTGACGATCGCCTCGTAGACCTTCACGCGGCCGGTCACGTCGTCGGACTTGATGGTCAGCAGTTCCTGGAGGGCGTACGCGGCGCCGTAAGCCTCCAGCGCCCACACCTCCATCTCACCGAAGCGCTGGCCACCGAACTGGGCCTTACCACCCAGCGGCTGCTGGGTGATCATCGAGTACGGACCGGTCGAACGCGCGTGCAGCTTGTCGTCGACCAGGTGGTGGAGCTTCAGGATGTACATGTACCCGACCGAGATCGGGTCCGGGAACGGCTCACCGGAACGGCCGTCGAACATCCGGGCCTTGCCGGTGTCCTTGACCATCCGCTCGCCGTCGCGGTTCGGCAGCGTGGAGTCGAACAGACCAGCGAGTTCGTCCTCGCGCGCACCGTCGAAGACCGGGGTCGCGACGTTGGTGCGGGGCGCGACCTCGTCGGCGCCGATCGCCTGGAGACGCTTCTGCCAGTCCTCGTCGCCCTCGACCTTCCAGCCCTGGCTGGCGAGCCAGCCGAGGTGGATCTCCAGGACCTGCCCCGGGTTCATTCGGGACGGGACACCCAGCGGGTTGAGGATGATGTCGACCGGGGTGCCGTCCTCCAGGAACGGCATGTCCTCGACCGGCAGGATCTTCGAGATGACGCCCTTGTTGCCGTGACGGCCGGCGAGCTTGTCACCGTCGGTGATCTTGCGCTTCTGCGCCACGTAGACGCGGACGAGCTGGTTCACGCCCGGGGGCAGCTCGTCGCCCTCCTCGCGGTCGAAGACGCGGACGCCGATGACCTTGCCGATCTCGCCGTGCGGGACCTTCAGCGAGGTGTCACGGACCTCACGGGCCTTCTCACCGAAGATCGCGCGCAGCAGGCGCTCCTCGGGGGTCAGCTCGGTCTCACCCTTGGGCGTGACCTTGCCGACGAGGATGTCGCCGGCGACGACCTCGGCACCGATCCGGATGATCCCGCGCTCGTCGAGGTCCGAGAGGACCTCCTCGGAGACGTTCGGGATGTCCCGGGTGATCTCCTCCGGGCCCAGCTTGGTGTCCCGGGCGTCGACCTCGTGCTCCTCGATGTGGATCGAGGACAGGACGTCGTCCTGCACGAGGCGCTGCGACAGGATGATCGCGTCCTCGTAGTTGTGGCCCTCCCAGGGCATGAAGGCGACGAGCAGGTTCTTGCCCAGCGCCATCTCGCCCTCGTCGGTGGAGGGACCGTCCGCCAGCACCTGGCCCACGACGACGCGCGCGCCCTCGTCCACGACGACCTTCTGGTTGAAGGAGGTGCCCTGGTTGGAGCGGGTGAACTTGGCGACGCGGTACGTGGTGTACGTGCCGTCGTCGTTGGCGACGGTGATGTAGTCCGCGGAGACCTCCTGGACCACACCGTCCTTCTCGGCCTTGATGACGTCACCGGCGTCGACCGCGCAGCGGTACTCCATGCCGGTGCCGACCAGCGGGGCCTCCGCCTTGATCAGCGGCACGGCCTGGCGCATCATGTTCGATCCCATGAGCGCGCGGTTGGCGTCGTCGTGCTCCAGGAAGGGGATCATGGCGGTCGCGGCCGACACCATCTGGCGCGGCGAGACGTCCATGTAGTCCACGTCCTCGCGGGCGGCGAGGTCGACCTCACCACCGCGGCGGCGGCACATGACGCGGCCTTCGGCGAACTGCATGTCCTCGGTGAGCGGCGCGTTGGCCTGCGCGATGAGGAAGCGGTCCTCCTCGTCGGCGGTCAGGTAGTCGACCTGCTCGGTGACCCGGCCGTCGACGACCTTGCGGTACGGCGTCTCGATGAAACCGAAGACGTTGACCCGGCCGTACGAGGCGAGCGAACCGATCAGACCGATGTTCGGGCCTTCAGGGGTCTCGATCGGGCACATGCGGCCGTAGTGCGAGGGGTGCACGTCACGGACGTCCAGGCCGGCCCGCTCACGGGACAGACCACCGGGGCCCAGCGCCGACAGACGGCGCTTGTGGGTCAGGCCCGACAGCGGGTTGGTCTGGTCCATGAACTGGGAGAGCTGGCTGGTGCCGAAGAACTCCTTGATGGAGGCGACGACCGGCCGGATGTTGATCAGGGTCTGCGGCGTGATCGCCTCGACGTCCTGGGTGGTCATGCGCTCGCGCACGACGCGCTCCATACGGGCGAGACCCGTACGGACCTGGTTCTGGATCAGCTCGCCGACGTTGCGCAGGCGACGGTTGCCGAAGTGGTCGATGTCGTCGGTCTCGACGACGATCTCCCGGCCGCTCTCGCCCATCGTCTCGGTCTCGCCGGCGTGCAGCTTGACCAGGTACTTGATGGTGGCGATGACGTCGTCGGTGGTCAGCACACCGGCGTCCAGCGGCTCCTCGCCGCCGAGCTTCTTGTTGACCTTGTAGCGGCCGACCTTCGCCAGGTCGTAGCGCTTCGGGTTGAAGTAGAGGTTCTCCAGCAGCGTCTGCGCGGCCTCGCGCGTCGGCGGCTCGCCCGGGCGCAGCTTGCGGTAGATGTCGAGCAGTGCGTCGTCCTGGCCCTGGGTGTGGTCCTTCTCCAGGGTGGCGCGCATCGACTCGTACTCGCCGAACTCTTCGAGGATCTGCTCGGTCGTCCAACCGAGGGCCTTGAGGAGGACGGTCACGGACTGCTTGCGCTTGCGGTCGATGCGCACACCGACCATGTCGCGCTTGTCGATCTCCATCTCCAGCCAGGCACCCCGGGACGGGATGATCTTGGCGGTGAAGATGTCCTTGTCGGACGTCTTGTCGATCTGGCTGTCGAAGTAGACGCCCGGCGAGCGGACGAGCTGCGAGACGACGACACGCTCGGTGCCGTTGATGCAGAAGGTGCCCTTGTTGGTCATGAGCGGGAAGTCGCCCATGAAGACCGTCTGGGACTTGATCTCGCCGGTCTCGTTGTTGGTGAACTCAGCCGTGACGAAGAGCGGGGCCGCGTACGTGAAGTCGCGCTCCTTGCACTCGTCGATGGAGTTCTTCGGGGGCTCGAATCGGTGGTCGCGGAACGTCAGCGACATCGACCCGGAGAAGTCCTCGATCGGGGAGATCTCTTCGAAGATCTCCTCCAGACCGGACTTGGTGGGGACGTCCTGACCACTTTCCAGCGCAGCCTCGACGCGACCCTTCCATGCGGCATTGCCGAGCAGCCAGTCGAAGCTTTCGGTCTGCAGCGCAAGGAGGTTCGGAACCCCGAGGGGCTCCTTGATCTTCGCAAAAGAGATGCGCAGCGGGGCGGTGCTGTCGCCGTTGTTCGTATTGGCAGTCGAGGCGTTGCGCGAGGCGGCCAAGAGGGGGTCCTTCCGAGGGCTCGGACTCACTACGCGCGTACCGGTCCCGGACCGAACACAGCCGGAGGAAAGGCCCAGGTCAGGGCGGATCAGTCGGCATTGCTCGGGCTCGGGTATGCCCCTGGTGACGGGCAGGGAGCAGCTAACAGGCAGCGCAAAGGGTCAGTGTAGCCACTCGGCACACTGATGTCCAGAGCGAGATTCCGGAGACCGGCCCAGCACCGTGATACCGATCTTCTCCCTCCGGGAGGCGGCACCCTCCGTGACGGAGGTACCCCTCTTTGTTCGTCTCAACGCCCAACGTCTTATGCCTGCCACGAGCCGTGCGCCAACAGGCGCACCCCGATGCTTCCCTCTTCGCCGGCGATCCATGCCTCGAACCCGGATCGCTTCTGACGTCGCGTCCTGAGAATTGCGCGCTGCGTGCGGTTCGTCAAGGCCCCCCACCCACTGGAAGATCGTCACGGGGTGCACGGCCGGGCAACGAAGATCACCATACCCGCACGGAAGGGCGGGGCGGCGCAGCCGCGGCCCGAACGCCCGAAGGCGACCACCCGCATGGGTGATCGCCTTCAGGTTTGCGAAGAGTCAGCGGACTCCTGAGGTCACTTGACCTCGACGGAGGCGCCGGCGCCCTTGAGGGCCTCGGCGGCCTTGTCCGCGGCGTCCTTGGCGACCTTCTCGAGGACCGGCTTCGGGGTGCCGTCGACGAGGTCCTTGGCCTCCTTCAGACCCAGCGAGGTCAGCTCACGCACGACCTTGATGACCTGGATCTTCTTGTCGCCGGCGCCGGTGAGGATGACGTCGAACTCGTCCTGCTCCTCGGCGGCGGCGGCGCCGCCGTCACCCTGCGCCGGGGCGGCAACGACGGCGGCCGGGGCGGCAGCCTCGACGTCGAACTTCTCCTCGAACTTCTTCACGAAGTCGGAGAGCTCGATGAGGGTCATCTCCTCGAACTGGGCGAGCAGTTCGTCCTGGGTGAGCTTCGCCATGGTGGCGGTCCTTCCACTAATTCGGCTGGTGCCGGATGTACATTGCGGCGGGCGTGCTGAGCAGACGTGCCCGCAGGACTACGGAGTGGTTACTCCGCGGCCTCGGCGGGAGCCGGCTCACCGGCACCGCCCTGCTCGACCTTGCTGCGAAGAGCTTCCGCGGTGCGGACCATCTTCGTGAGCGGGGCCTGGAAGGTCGCCGCGGCCTTGGCCATGGACGCCTTCATGCCACCCGCCAGCTTGGCGAGCAGAACCTCGCGGGACTCGAGGTCCGCAAGCTTCTTGATCTCGTCGGCGGACAGCGCCCTGCCGTCGAGGACACCGCCCTTGATGACGAGAGAGGGGTTTTCCTTGGCGAAGTCACGAAGACCCTTTGCCGCCTCGACCGGGTCACCGGTCACGAAGGCGACAGCCGTCGAGCCCTTGAGGTGCTCGTCCAGCGTGATCCCGGCCTCATTGGCCGCAATCTTGGTCAGCGTGTTCTTCACCACACGGTACTGAGCGTTGTCACCGAGCGAACGGCGCAGCTGCTTGAGCTGAGCGACGGACAGTCCGGTGTACGCGGTCACAACAGCGGCGTTGGAGTTACGGAGCTTCTCCGTGATCTCCTCGACGGCTGCGACCTTGTCGGGCCTCGCCATGAGCCTCGGCCTCCTTCCGGGTGATGAGGACCGCGCAGAAGGGGCTGGGCAAAACAAACGCCCCGGCGCAAGCGCACGGGGCATGGCTCGACCGGGCGAAAACACACTTCGTCCGGGAGTTCTTCCTCGTCCACCTGCGCAGGCCGTCCGCAGCTAGCGGATCCTTCGGTTCCGTACGCCTGTGAAGGCGCACAGAGACAACCAGCGGTCTTTGGCTTCTTCGCTACGGTACGCGAACGGCCTCGGCGCAGGCAAATCCGTCCCCGGGTCCGGCGGCGCGCGGCGCGCCGGTCCCGGGGACGGCGGGCTCGGCGGGCGTCAGCCCGCCAGGCCGCCACCCGCGGCGCCAGCCCCGATCTTGGCCGCGTCGGCGGTCTGCGAGGCCGGCGGCTCGGTGGCCGTCACCTTGGTGCCGTAGTCCGAGTAGTAGACCGTCGAGTCCATGCCGCCCTGGTTGTTCCGGGCCTGCTCACGCTTCTTGACGAGCAGATTGTCCGGGCCGATCCACAGGTCGATCGTCTCGTTCTTCGTGCCGCTCTGCTTGAGCAGGTCCTCCAGCGCCTTCATGTCCTTCTCGCTGAAGTTCTTGGAGGCCTGCATCCGGCTCAGCTCGGCCACGTCGATGGTGGCGGTGTAGCGGGTCGCCTGGACACCGCGTACGTCCTCCGTACCGACCTTCTTGGCCTTGCCCGACGCGATGACCAGTTCCATGGACCGGGTCGGGTTGTTGTTCTGCATCTGGTCCTTGATCAGCGCGCCCGCCGCGGACTGCTTGGCCAGAGCGTCGTAGTCGTACTTCATCCACGGCTTGCCGCCGAGCCCGAGGTTGAGGTACATCGCCTCCGGCGTGTACACCGCCTTCATGGGCTTGCCGCCGCCCAGGCCGGCGGCGGCACCGCCCTTGGCGGACATCTCGACGCTCATCCGCAGACCGTTGGACCAGTCCATCTCCCCCTTGAGGGACTGCGTCGCACCGCCCAGTTGGTTCGTGCCCTCGACCTTGGCGGAGTTCTCCGAACCGGTCTTCTCGGAGGCCGTCCGCAGGGCCGCCGCGGCGGCCTGCAGCGGCGAGCCCTTGCTGCCCCCGTCGCCGCCGTCCGCCTTGTTGCCGCCGTCCTTGCCGCCGCACGCGGTCAGGCCCGCCATCATGACGACGCCGGCCGCGACCGCGGTGATCCGCGCAGTACGCACGTGTGTCTCCCCGTTGTAGATCAGCTTTACGACTGCGGGTGAGCGTAGTGCAGGGGGGTGACAGCGCCGTCCCCGGGCCCCGTATCGCCCCGTACGGGCCCGGTGCCCGGACATGCGTCGGGCCCCGCACCTCGGTGAGGTACGGGGCCCGACGTACGCGTACGCGCGCGCCTGCCGTCAGACTCAGACGGCGAGCACGTCCTCCTCGACCAGGAGGTTGCGGGTGCGGTTGCCGTCGACCGGAACGCCGGGGCCCATCGTGGTGGCGATGGTGGCCTTCTTGATGTAGCGGCCCTTGGCGGCGGACGGCTTGAGACGGTTGATCTCCTCCAGCGCCGCGGCGTAGTTCTCCACCAGCTTGGCGTCGTCGAAGGACACCTTGCCGATGATGAAGTGGAGGTTCGCGTGCTTGTCCACGCGGAACTCGATCTTGCCGCCCTTGATGTCGGTGACAGCCTTGGCGACATCCGGGGTGACGGTGCCGGTCTTCGGGTTCGGCATCAGACCACGGGGACCGAGCACGCGGCCGAGGCGGCCGACCTTGCCCATGAGGTCCGGCGTGGCGACGACGGCGTCGAAGTCCAGGCGGCCCTTGGAGACCTCGTCGATCAGTTCGTCGGAGCCGACGATGTCGGCGCCCGCGGCTTCCGCGGCCGCAGCACGGTCGCCGGTCGCGAAGACCAGGACCCGGGCGGTCTTACCGGTGCCGTGCGGAAGGTTCACGGTGCCACGGACCATCTGGTCGGCCTTGCGCGGGTCGACACCCAGACGCATGGCGACCTCGACGGTCGCGTCGAACTTGGCCGGGGAGGTCTCCTTGGCCAGACGGACGGCCTCGAGCGGGGCGTACAGACGCTCCCGGTCGATCTTCGCGTCCGCGTTGCGAAGATTCTTGCTGCGCTTCACTGCTGCTCCTGAATGGTGACGGTGGAGTCGTGGTGCGGGCCAGCGCCTGGCCCTGCCACGTGCCCCTGGGTGCGGCGGGTGCCGCGGGGCGGGTGCGGGGTGGCTGTCAGCCCTCGACCGTGATGCCCATGGAACGGGCGGTGCCGGCGATGATCTTCGACGCGGCGTCCAGGTCGTTGGCGTTCAGGTCGGGCATCTTGGTGGTGGCGATCTCGCGGACCTGGTCGGCCGTGATCTTGGCGACCTTGGTCTTGTGCGGCTCGCCGGAGCCCTTGTCCACGCCCGCAGCCTTCAGGATCATCTTCGAGGCCGGCGGGGTCTTGGTGATGAAGGTGAAGGAACGGTCCTCGTAGACCGTGATCTCCACCGGGATGACCCAACCGCGCTGCGACTCGGTCGCGGCGTTGTAGGCCTTGCAGAACTCCATGATGTTGACGCCGTGCTGACCCAGCGCGGGGCCGACCGGCGGAGCCGGGTTCGCGGCACCGGCCTGGATCTGGAGCTTGATGAGCCCCGTGACCTTCTTCTTCTTGGGAGGCATGCTCTCTCCGGGTCCTAGTGAGAGGTTTTTCGCCAGACCATCCGGTCATCCGGATGGAGGCATACCGCACAACGATAACGGGTATAGAGGTGCGGCCAAAAACCGAGCAGGTCAGACGGTCCCCGAGGGGCTCGCCTGACCTGTTCGGAAGCAGTGGTTCCAGAAGGTGTCAGTTCTTCTGGATCTGGTCGAAGCTCAGCTCGACCGGGGTCTCGCGGCCGAAGATCTCGACGAGGCCCTTGACCTTCTTCGAGTCGGCGTTGATCTCGTTGATCGTGGCCTGGAGCGTGGCGAACGGGCCGTCGGTGACGGTGACCGAGTCGCCCACCTCGAAGTCCAGCACCTGGACCTCGACCTTGCGGGACGGAGCCGGCTTGCCCTCGGCCTCGGCGGCCTCCTTGGCGGCCTTCTCCTCGGCCTCCGGGGCGAGCATCTTGACGATCTCGTCCAGGGTCAGCGGGTACGGGTCGTAGGCGTTGCCCACGAAGCCGGTCACGCCGGGCGTGTTGCGCACGACGCCCCAGGACTCGTTCGTCAGGTCCATGCGCACGAGCACGTAGCCCGGGAGCTTGTTCTGGCGGACGTTCTTGCGCTCGCCGTTCTTGATCTGGACGATCTCTTCCTCGGGGACCTCGGCCTGGTAGATGAAGTCCTCGACGTTGAGCGAGACGGCGCGCTGCTCCAGGTTGGCCTTCACGCGCTTCTCGTAGCCCGCGTAGGTGTGGATGACGTACCACTCGCCCGGAAGGGTGCGCAGCTCCTCGCGGAGCGCGGCGATCGGGTCGGCCGGCTCTTCCGCGTCCTGCGCCGCGGCGTCCTCCGCGTCCTCGGCGGTCCCGTCCGCGTCCTCGACGGTCACCGCGGCCTCTTCGGCGGGCTCGCCCGCCTCGGCGTCCTCGGTGTCGAGCTCGTCGGCCTCGTCGGCGCCCTCGACGATCTCGCGAGCGCCCTCTTCGTCGGCAATCGCCGCAGCGTCGCCCTCGACCTCGGCCGAGGCAGCCGCGTCAACGTCGGCCGCTGCCGTCTCGACGGAGTCGGCGGCGTCGTTCAGGTTCGGGTCAGACACGGTGGCTGCTTCTTCCTGGCTTCAAGGGGTTGAACATGCAAAGGGGCGCCCGCAAAGGCGCCCTTCGCGGGATCAGCCGAAGACGTACTTGACGGCCTCGTTGAATCCCAAGTCAATCACGGTTACGAGACCGATGACGATGACGACGAAGATGATCACCACGGTGGTGTACGTCGAAAGCTGGCCCCGCGTCGGCCACACGACCTTGCGGAGCTCGGCGATGATCTGCCGGTAGAAGAGTGCGAGGCGGGCGAACGGGCCCTTCTTGCCGCGCTTGCCGCCGCGGCGGGGCTTCTTCGCGTCCGAGCCCTCGTCTTCGGAACGACCGCGCTCAGGCATGTCGATGGAGCCCAGGGCGTCCGTCACTCGTCCTCACCTGAATCCGGGTCGTTGGCCGTGCCGCGCCCGGTAGAGCCGCACGGCGGTGCATTTCAGTACGTACGCGTGCACGCGACTCGGTGATGAGTGCGTGTAGCAGGGCCGGAGGGACTTGAACCCCCAACCGCTGGTTTTGGAGACCAGTGCTCTACCAATTGAGCTACGACCCTTTGTGGTTCCCCCAACCTACCGCATCCCGACCACTGCACCAGGTGCGTGGCCGCTTGCGCCCTGTCGGGAGCCAACGGTCTGCGAGTGTACGTGCTTCACGGCCGGGCGTCGAACAGAAAGCCCCGAGGTGGTGCCTTCAAACCCGTGTGCCCGCCCCGACGGCGGTCTGGGAACATGCAGTACATGAGCGCTACTCCTCCCGCACAGTCCCCCACCGACCGTCGGGTGTCGGCCCGCGTCGGGTCGATCTCCGAGTCCGCGACCCTCGCCGTGGACGCCAAGGCCAAGGCCCTCAAGGCCGCCGGGCGTCCGGTGATCGGCTTCGGCGCCGGCGAGCCCGACTTCCCCACGCCCGGCTACATCGTCGAGGCCGCCGTCGAGGCCTGCCGTGACCCGAGGTTCCACCGCTACACCCCGGCCGGCGGCCTGCCCGAGCTGAAGGCCGCGATCGCCGCGAAGACCCTGCGTGACTCCGGTTACGCGATCGAGGCGGCGAACGTGCTGGTCACCAACGGTGGCAAGCAGGCGATCTACGAGGCGTTCGCGGCGGTCCTGGACCCGGGCGACGAGGTCATCGTGCCGGCCCCGTACTGGACCACCTACCCGGAGTCGATCCGGTTGGCGGGCGGCGTGCCGGTGGAGGTGGTGGCCGACGAGACCACCGGTTACCGGGTGTCCGTGGAGCAGCTTGAGGCGGCCCGTACGGACCGTACGAAGGTGCTGCTCTTCGTCTCGCCGTCCAACCCGACCGGCGCGGTCTACACCCGCGAGCAGGTCGAGGCGGTGGGCCGCTGGGCCGCCGAGCACGGCCTGTGGGTCCTGACGGACGAGATCTACGAGCACCTGGTCTACGGCGACGCCGAGTTCTCCTCGCTGCCGGTGGTGGTGCCGGAGCTGCGCGAGAAGTGCATCATCGTCAACGGTGTGGCGAAGACGTACGCGATGACCGGCTGGCGGGTGGGCTGGGCCATCGGCCCCCAGGACGTGATCAAGGCCGCGGCGAACCTCCAGTCGCACGCCACCTCCAACGTCTCCAACGTGGCGCAGGCGGCGGCCATCGCCGCGGTCTCCGGCGACCTGGACGCCGTCGAGGAGATGAAGGTCGCCTTCGACCGGCGCCGCAAGACGATGGTGCGGATGCTCAACGAGATCGAGGGCGTGCTGTGCCCCGAGCCGGAGGGCGCGTTCTACGCCTACCCGTCGGTCAAGGGCCTGCTGGGCAAGGAGATCCGCGGCAAGCGCCCGCAGACCAGCGTGGAGCTGGCCGGGCTGATCCTGGAGGAGGCCGAGGTGGCGGTCGTCCCGGGTGAGGCGTTCGGCACGCCGGGCTACCTGCGCCTGTCGTACGCGCTCGGCGACGAGGACCTGGTCGAGGGCATCTCGCGCCTCCAGAAGCTGCTGGCCGAGGCCAAGTAGCGCACGGCGGCACACAGGCGGGCCCCGGGGCTTCCCCGGGGCCCGCATCTGCTTTCGGGCGGGCGCTCGTTCGGGAAAGGGCCTACCGGCGCGTCGGCCGCGTACGGCAAGATCCTGGGATGGAACGTGTACGCGATGTCCGGGCGCTGCCGAAGGCCCATCTGCACCTGCACTTCACCGGGTCGATGCGGCCCGCGACCCTGCTGGAGCTCGCCGACAAGTACGGCGTGCACCTGCCGGAGGCCCTGAAGGGCGGCGAGCCGCCGAAGCTGCGGGCCACGGACGAGCGCGGCTGGTTCCGCTTCCAGCGGCTGTACGACATCGCACGCTCCTGCCTGCGCTCCCCCGAGGACATCCGGCGGCTGGTCCGCGAGGCCGCCGAGGAGGACGTGCGGGACGGCTCGGGCTGGCTGGAGATCCAGGTCGACCCGACCTCGTACGCGCCCCGGCTGGGCGGGCTGATCCCGGCCCTGGAGATCATCCTGGACGCGGTGCACACCGCCTCCCGCGACACCGGGCTCGGGATACGCGTCCTGGTGGCCGCGAACCGCATGAAGCACCCCCTGGACGCCCGTACGCTCGCCCGTCTCGCGGTGCGCTACGCCGACCGCGGCGTGGTCGGTTTCGGGCTCTCCAACGACGAGCGGCGGGGTTTCGCGCGCGACTTCGACCGGGCCTTCGCCATCGCGCGCGACGGCGGGCTGCTGGCGGCGCCGCACGGCGGTGAGCTGTCGGGGCCGGCGAGCGTGCGGGACTGCCTGGACGACCTGCACGCGGCGCGGGTCGGCCACGGCGTACGGGCCGCGGAGGACCCCAGGCTGCTGCGGCGGCTGGCCGAGCGCGGGGTGACCTGCGAGGTCTGCCCGGCGTCGAACGTGGCCCTGGGCGTCTACGAGAAGCCGCAGGACGTACCACTGCGGACCCTGTACGACGCCGGCGTCCCGATGGCGCTGGGCGCCGACGACCCGCTGCTGTTCGGCTCCCGGCTGGCGGACCAGTACGAGCTGGCCCGCGCGGCACACGGCTTCTCCGACACCGAGCTGGCCGAGCTGGCCCGCCAGTCGGTACAGGGCTCACGGGCGCCGGAGGGCGTGCGGCGCGAGCTGCTGGCCGGGGTGGACGCCTGGCTGCGGGAGGGGTGAGCGGCGGCCCGCGCCGCCCCCATGGCGCCTAAAGGGTGACGCCGACCGTCACCGGCTCGTTGACCAGCGTGACGCCGAAGGCCGCGTGGACGCCGTCGCGGACCTCGCGGGCCAGCGCGAGGAGGTCCTCGGTGGTGGCCTCGCCGCGGTTGGTGAGGGCGAGGGTGTGCTTGGTGGAGATCCGGGCCGGGCCGTCGCCGTAGCCCTTGGTGAAGCCCGCGCGGTCGATGAGCCAGGCGGCCGAGGTCTTCACCCGGCCCTCCCCCGCCGGGAAGGCGGGCGGGGTGACGTCCGCGCCGAGGCGCTCGTGGACGCGGGCGAGGAAGTCCGCGTACGCCGTCTCGGTGAGGACCGGATTGGTGAAGAAGGAGCCCGCCGACCAGGTGTCGTGATCCTCCGCGTCCAGGACCATGCCCTTGCCGGACCGCAGCTTGAGCACGGTCTCGCGGGCGGTGGCGGCCGGCACCCGGTCGCCCACCCCGACGCCGAGGGTGCGGGCGGTCTCCGCGTACTTGACCGGCGCGGACAGCCCGCCCGCGTCCTCCAGGGCGAAGCGCACGCGCAGCACCACGAACCGGTCGGGGTGCTCCTTGAAGCGGCTGTGGCGGTACGAGAACGCGCACTCGGCGTTCGAGAGGGTCACGATCTCGCCCGCTATGCGGTCGTACGCGACCACTTCGGTGATCGTGGAGGACACTTCCTGTCCGTACGCCCCCACGTTCTGAATGGGTGTGGCGCCCGCCGAGCCCGGGATGCCGGCCAGGCACTCGATGCCCGCGAGCCCGGCCCCGACCGTGCGGGCCACCGCGTCGGACCAGTTCTCGCCCGCGGCCAGCGTCAGGCCGGTGCCGTCCAGCGCGAAGCCGCGGGTCGCGATGCGCAGTGCGGTGCCCTCGAAGCCCTTGTCACCGATGACCAGGTTGCTGCCGCCGCCGATGACGAGCAGCGGCGTGCCCGACGCGTCGGCTTCGCGGACGGCCGCGATCACCTCGTCGTCCGTGGTCGCGGTGAGCAGCCGGGTGGCCGGTCCGCCGAGGCGGAAGGTGGTCAGCGGGGCGAGGGGAGCATCGGTGAGTTCCTGCACGGGCTCAAGAGTACGGGGGCGGCCCCGCCGCTCCGGCCGGGCCGCCCCCCCCCGTGAAGTGACGATCACTCGCCTCAGGCGAGCCGCACCACCGCGCGCGACATTCCGAGCACCTTCTGCCCGGCGCTGGTCGCGGTCAGGTCGACCCGGACCGTACGGGCCTGGTCGTCCAGCTTGGCCGCGACCTTGGCGCTGACCTCGATGACCGCGCCCTCGTCGTCGTTCGGCACCACGACGGGCTTGGTGAAGCGCACGCCGTACTCGACGACGGCGCCCGGGTCGCCGGTCCAGTCGGTGACCACGCGGACCGCCTCGGCCATGGTGAACATGCCGTGCGCGATCACGTCGGGCAGGCCGACCTCCTTGGCGAACTTCTCGTTCCAGTGGATCGGGTTGAAGTCGCCGGAGGCGCCCGCGTACCGCACGAGCGTGGCACGGGTCACAGGAAAGGTCCGCGCCGGGAGTTCGGTGCCGGCCTCGACGTCGTCGTAAGAGATCTTCGCCGCC
The DNA here is from genome assembly GCF_044327445.1 of Streptomyces sp. NPDC018045. Classification (NCBI taxonomy): domain Bacteria; kingdom Bacillati; phylum Actinomycetota; class Actinomycetes; order Kitasatosporales; family Streptomycetaceae; genus Streptomyces; species Streptomyces sp. NPDC018045. The sequence continues at coordinate 150,084 of NZ_JBIRFL010000005.1, read as the reverse complement.
ATCGCGTCAGCCCTCCTGCCCGGCGGCGCGCGCCACCAGCTTCGTGAAAGCGGTCACCACGTGGTCGCCCGCTTCGTCGTGCACCTCACCACGGATATCGAGAATGTCGTTTCCCGCCATGGATTTGATCGCCTCGATGGTCGAGGTGACCGTCAGCCGGTCACCGGCGCGCACCGGGCGGGTGTAGACGAATTTCTGGTCGCCGTGCACCACCCGGCTGTAATCGAGACCGAGCTGCGGGTCCTCGACGACCTGTCCGGCGGCCCGGAAGGTGATGGAGAACACAAAGGTCGGCGGGGCGATCACATCGGGGTGCCCGAGCGCCCTGGCCGCTTCGGCGTCGGTGTACGCCGGCGCCGGGTCCCCGATCGCCTCGGCGAATTCGCGGATCTTCTCCCGGCCGACCTCGTAAGGCGCGGTGGCCGGGTAGCTCCGCCCGACAAAGGACTGGTCGAGCGCCATGGGCTCGCAACCTCCCTGAACTGGTCCCTGCAAAGGACCCTGACCTTGACATACCGGCACACCGGCACAGGATCGCCGCCGCGCGGCGCACCCCTCACATCGCACCACAACGCCGCGAGGCCGCCCCCAGGGACTGGGGACGGCCTCGCGGACGAGCCTGGTGTTAGCGCGTTTCGCGGTGCGCGGTGTGCGAGTTGCAGCGCGGGCAGTGCTTCTTCATCTCAAGACGGTCCGGGTCGTTACGCCGGTTCTTCTTGGTGATGTAGTTCCGCTCCTTGCACTCCACGCAGGCCAGCGTGATCTTCGGGCGGACGTCGGTGGCAGCCACGTGAGTGCTCCTTGACGGACAGATGGACGGATGAACGCATAGAAGAGTAGCCGATCGGGAGACCGACCCCACAATCGGCTACTGTCAGTAGCGGTGACCGGACTTGAACCGGTGACACAGCGATTATGAGCCGCTTGCTCTACCGACTGAGCTACACCGCTGTGATGCGAGTGGACCCCGCCCGAAGGCGGGATACCTCACACATCAGAGCCCCAATACGGAATCGAACCGTAGACCTTCTCCTTACCATGGAGACGCTCTGCCGACTGAGCTATTGGGGCGAGCGATGAAGACATTACACGGCCTGCCGCCAAAGGTGAAATCCGTATCCGGAGCACCGTCCCCGCCGCCCCTCGCACCACACCGGTACGACTATTCCGCGCCTCCGTGAAGCTCCCCGGAGCGCCCCCTAGGCTCGGACCACGCTGCGTGATCTTGCACGCCCGGTCCTTCGAGGAGCGCGATGTCCGACAGCAGTCAGCCGCAGCCGGGCCCCGAGAAAGCCCCGGGCAGCGACGGCACCGGCGCCGCGGCGGGCACCCTGGTGCTCTGCGACGCCCGGCTCGCCGACGGCCGCGTGGTGGACGTACGGCTCAGCGGCGGGCGCATCGAGGCGGTCGGCACGGCGGGCAGCCTCGCCCCGCAGGGCTCCCGCCTCGACCTCTCCGGCTACCTGCTGCTCCCGGCCCCCGCCGAGCCGCACGCGCACTGCGACACCGCGCTGACCGCCGACGCCACCGGACCCGTCGCCGACACGCTCGAAGACGTGCAGCGCCGCACCACAGAGGCGGCCCTCCTGCAACTCGGCCACGGCGCGACGGCGCTGCGCACCCACGTACGGATCGGCGACGTCCAGGGGCTGCGGACGCTGGAGGCCGTCCTCCAGGCGAGCCGGTCGCTGCGCGGCCTGGCCGAGCTGGCCGCGGTCGCGGTGCCACGGGTGCTCACCGGGGCGGCCGGCGCGGACGGGCCGGCGATGCTGCGGGACGCCGTCAAGATGGGCGCCACGGTCATCGGCGGCTGCCCGGACCTCGACCCCGACCCGGCCGGGTACGTCGAGACCGTCCTGGAACTCGCCGACGAGCACAACTGCGCGGTGGACCTCCACACGGACGGCGACGACCCCGCGCGCCTCGCCCGGTTCGCCGCGATGGCGGGCGGACTGCGGCCCGGCGTGGCCATCGGGCCGTGCGCGGGTCTGTCGGCGCTCCCGCCGGAGGTGGCGGCCCGCACCGCCGAGCAGCTCGCGGCGGCCGGTGTGACGGTCGTCTGCCTGCCGCAGGGCGGCTGCGCGGCCCTGGAACGGCGCGGGGGCGGACTGCCGGGGCACGGTGGGGCCGCGGGCGGCCCGGTGCCCCGTTCCGCGCCCGTACGGCTGCTGCGCGCGGCCGGAGTGCGGGTGGCGGCCGGCAGCGGCGCCCTGCGCGACGCGGCGAACCCGGTGGGCCGCGGCGACCCCCTGGAAGCGGCGTACCTGCTCGCCTCCCTGGGCGAGGCCGGTCCCGAGGCCGCCTACGGGACGGTCAGCGCGGCCGCCCGCGCGACGCTGGGCCTCCCGGAGGTGCGCGTCGAGGCGGGCTTCCCCGCGGAACTGCTGGCCGTACGCGGCGAGAGCCTCGCCGGGGTGCTGTCGCTCGCGTACAGCCGGATCGTGGTGCACCGGGGGCGCGTGGTGGCCCGGACGAGCGCGGTGCGCGAGTACTGCGACTCGGCGGCGGTGGTGGCGCTGGAGCTGCCGCGCCAGTCGCAGCGCTGAACGGGCCGGGATGCCCGCCCCGAGGGGGCGCCTGGCCGCGCCGGTGCGGTGCGTGGCGGGCGGCGCGCCGGGGTGCCGGGCCGCATCGGCGTGACAGGCGTACGGTCGGGATCATGCGCATTGTCATCGCAGGTGGACATGGTCAGATCGCGCTGCGGCTGGAACGGCTGCTGGCTGAGCGCGGAGACGAGGTTGCGGGCATCATCCGCCGGCCCGAACAAGCCGGGGACCTGCTCGCCGCCGGGGCCGAGCCGGTCGTCTGCGACCTGGAGACGGCCACGGTCGGCGACATCGCCCGGCACCTCGAAGGTGCCGACGCGGCGGTGTTCGCGGCCGGGGCCGGACCGGGCAGCGGCATCGAACGCAAGGAGACGGTGGACCGGGGCGCCGCGTCGCTCTTCGCGGACGCGGCGGAGGCGGCCGGGGTACGGCGCTTCGTCGTCGTGTCGTCGATGGGCGCCGACCGGGAGCCGCCGGAGGGCACCGACGAGGTGTTCGCCGCGTATCTGCGCGCCAAGGGCGCCGCGGATGCCGACGTACGTGCCCGGACCGGCCTGGACTGGACGATTCTGCGGCCGGGCCGGCTGACGGACGAGCCGGGCACCGGCCGGGTCCGCCTGGCCGAGTCGACCGGCCGCGACGAGGTTTCCCGGGACGACGTGGCGGCCGTGCTGGTCGCCCTTCTGGACGAGCCGCGCACGGCCGGCCGGACGCTGGAGCTGATCGGCGGCGACACTCCGGTCGAGGAGGCCGCCCGCGCGGTCGCGGGCTGAGCGCGGTCCCCGAGCCGGGCCGGGCCCCTGCCCTGGGAAGGGTGGGGGCCCGCCGTGGAAAAGCAAAAAGGCCCTGATCCGTTCGCACGGATCAGGGCCTTTTCGGACCTGTGGCGGCGCCAGGATTCGAACCTGGGAAGGCTGAGCCGGCAGATTTACAGTCTGCTCCCTTTGGCCGCTCGGGCACACCGCCATGGGTTCGCTGCCGGGAGATCCGCCGGTGTGGCGGTGCTCGGTGGCAACGACGTAAACCATACCCGATGGCCGGGGGTGGTTCGCCACCCGGTTCTTCCCGGCCCGATCATGCCCGGGGTGACTAGGCTTGCGGGGCGGTCCTGAATGGGCCGTACCCCTGACGGATCTACGTACGAGGAGCCAACTCAAGATGGCCGACTCCAGTTTCGACATCGTCTCGAAGGTCGAGCGGCAGGAGGTCGACAACGCCCTCAACCAGGCCGCCAAGGAGATCTCCCAGCGCTACGACTTCAAGGGCGTGGGCGCGTCGATCGAGTGGTCGGGCGAGAAGATCGAGATGCGGGCCAACGCCGAGGAGCGCGTCAAGGCTGTCCTCGACATCTTCCAGTCCAAGCTGATCAAGCGCGGGATCTCGCTGAAGGCGCTGGACGCGGGCGAGCCGCAGGCCTCCGGCAAGGAGTACAAGATCTTCGCCTCCCTGGAGGAGGGGATCTCGCAGGACAACGCGAAGAAGGTCGCCAAGATCATCCGCGACGAGGGCCCGAAGGGCGTCAAGGCGCAGGTGCAGGGCGACGAGCTGCGCGTCAGCTCGAAGAGCCGGGACGACCTCCAGGCCGTGCAGCAACTGCTCAAGGGCAAGGACCTGGACTTCGCGCTGCAGTTCGTGAACTACCGGTGAATCCTCGCTGAGCCCGGGACACGCCGGACGGCACAACGGGGGCACGTTGCCGGGGGCCGCCTCGCCGGTGGCCCTCGTTGTGTTGTCCCGGCAGGTCACCGACGCGGGTACGGGTGTACCGACGCTGCCCGCCGGGCGCGGCCGCGGCGGGTGACGAGGACGGTCAGCAGGGCGAGAGCGGCGGCCGAAGCGGCCACGGCCAGTTCGGCCCTCCGGGGGCGGCCGTCGTCCTGGGGCGCGCGCGGCGCGCCGGGGCCGGCCTGTACGGGCGGGACGGTCTCGCCGGGCGGGGCGGTACCCGTGATCTCCAGCGCTATCGGCGCGGAGTTGTTCGCGGGATCGGTGTCCCCTTCGACGGGCTCGCGCACCGAAACCCTTCCCACGGCGTTCCCCACCCGCCGGTCGATCCGCACGCGCAGCGTCACGTTCGCGAGTGCGCTGTTGCAGTGGATGTGTCCGTCCAGGTCGTCACGCCCGCATTCGTAGATCTCGGACGGGGTCCCGTCCCGCTCCGCCCGCGACAGCGGGGCGAACGACGTGCCCGGCGGCAGCTCCACGCGCACCCTGCCGGTCCCCTGGCCGACGCCGCCCATCTCCACGGAGACGTACTCACCGACCCTGCCGCGGATCGTGAATCCCTTGGCCGACCGGTCCGCTCTGCCACTGAACGGCGGCGAGGCGAAGCGCAGTTCGCCGCCGCCCTTGAGCGTGTCGACATCGACCGGTACGAGACCGAGCGCGGGGCCGGTACCGCGCTGGAATCCAGCTCTGTGGTTCTCGGTGTGCGGGGGCGGCGGGCCGCCCAGCGGCCGGACGGAGTACCTGTACGCCCCCTCGATCGCGGCCGCAGCGCCGGTGACCCCCGGGAGGGGCTCGGCGGTCTCGTACGCGGCGCCCACGGGCACGGCGTCCGGGAATTCGCAGGAGACCGAGCTGCCGTCCCGCGCGTAGTAGCAGTTGTCGTGGACCGCGGGGGCGCCGCCGGCGAGGAACCCCGCGTCTTCGAGGTCCACGCGCAGCACCACGCCGTGGGGCGCCGGGGCGTCCCCGGTGTTCCCGAAAGCGGGCGTGAGGCGGGGGATGCCCTTGGGGGGCTTCGTGGGGGTGCCCGCGGCGACGGCGTACGAGGCGTGCGAACGGAGCGTGAAGGACGCCCCCCTACCGTCCCGGCGCGCTCCGTCGGGCCCGCCGGCCCCCGGCCCGAGCAGCACCAGCGCGACGACGGCCGTCAGAACCGCCGCGGCCCATCTGCCCGTTCGCACCATGGCCGTCGCTCGCCCCCGTATGCCGGATCACCCTCGAAGGGGACACCCTCGCACACGGCTCGCGGGTCGGACGGTCCGCCCGGAAGCGGGGCCGGAAGCGGGGCCCGGAGGCTCGGGGATCAACGTCGGGAGCGGCCCTCGCCATCGGGGACTTGACCTCAGGTTTGATTGAGGTCCGAGAGTGCTCGCATGACTTCGGAAACGGACACCCGGCAGGCAGCGCACACCCCGACCACGGCACCGAGCGGAACACCGGCCGGCTTCCAGGACCCGGACCGGTTCCGGGCGGACACCCTGCCCGATGTGCGGCGGGCCGGCGTCGGCACCGTACTGATCAGTGAGTGGGACGCGGGGAGCCCCGAGCGACAGCAGGCGATGGCCGAGGGTGCCGCGCGGGCGGTGCAGTCGGCGCCGCTGCCGGACGGCCTGGTCTCGCAGGTCTTCCTCACCGGGACGGACGGCCGCACCGTGCTCGCCTTCGGGCAGTGGGAGGACGGACCGGCCGGGGCGGCCCAGCGGGCCGTCGGGGCGGGCGGGGCACGGGGCTACCGCTACTACCGCAGCCTGCTGCCGCAGGGCGGGCAGCCGGAGCCGGGGTGCGTCGTGACCGTCTCCTTCGAGACGACGGGTCACGAGGCCGCGCGGCAGCTCGTCGACGGTCTGCTGGACATGATGGGCGGCGTGCAGCCGGGTTCCGCCGAGACCTCGCGGACCGGGTCCGGCGGGATCTCCTCGAACTTCCACATCAGCGAGGGCGGCACCCGGGTCTTCAACTACAGCGAGTGGACGGACGAGGCCGCGCACCAGCGCATGGTCGAAACGTCCCTCCAGCAGGGCGGGGCGGTGATGAACCTCATCGAGAGCATCCCGGGTGTCACACCCCTCGGCTTCAAGCGGTACGTGACGCCCCGTGGGCTCGTACGGCGGTGAGGGCCCGTACGGCGATGGGCGCGAGGGGCGGGGAGCGGGCGCCCGCCGGGTGGCGGGCCGTGGCGGCGCGGGACCGCCCCTCTCCCGCGCCCGGGTCAGTACCGCCCGGCGAAGGGCTGGTCCGTCGGGACGATCTCGCGGCCGAGCGGGAACAGGGAGAGCGGCACCATCTTGAAGTTGGCGACGCCGAACGGGATGCCGATGATCGTCACGCACTGCAGGAGGCCCGTGACGATGTGGCCGACCGCCAGCCACCAGCCCGCGAAGACGACCCAGATGACGTTGCCGATGAGCGAGCCGGCGCCCGCGTCGCGCCGCTCCACCGTCGTACGGCCGAAGGGCCACAGCGCGTAGCCCGCGATGCGGAACGAGGCGATGCCGAAGGGAATCGTGATGATCAGGACGCAGCAGATGACGCCCGCGATGACGTAACCGATGGCCATCCACAAGCCGCTCAGGATCAGCCAGATGACGTTGAGGATGAGCTTCATGAGCGGCAGCCTTCCATGCACCGAAGTCGTGCGGTGGTTGTGTCTTACCTCCTGGGAGACGCCGGGGCGGGCGGAATCGTTGCAGGCCGTGGCGGGTCGGGGCGCCGGGGCCCGGGGATCAGGAGTGGCGGCCCGCCATCTGTTCGAGGCGGGTGATGCGCTCGCGCATCGGCGGGTGGGTCGAGAAGAGCTTGGTCATGCCGTCGCCGGGCCGGAACGGGTTGGCGATCATCATGTGGCTGGCCGTCTCCAGCCGTGGTTCGGCCGGCAGCGGGAGCTGCCGGGTGCCCGCCTCCAGCTTGCGCAGCGCGGAGGCCAGGGCGAGCGGGTCGCCGGTGAGCTGGGCGCCGGAGGCGTCGGCCTGGTACTCACGGGAGCGGCTGACGGCGAGCTGGATGAGGGAGGCCGCCACCGGTCCGAGGATCATGACCAGGAGCATCCCCACGATGCCGGGGCGCTCGTCGTCGTCGGAGCGGCCTATGGGAATCAGCCAGGCGAAGTTGACCAGGAACATCACCACCGAGGCCAGGGCTCCGGCCACGGACGAGATGAGGATGTCGCGGTGGTAGACGTGGCTGAGTTCGTGGCCGATGACGCCGCGCAGTTCGCGTTCGTCCAGGAGGTGCAGGATGCCTTCCGTGCAGCAGACGGCGGCGTTGCGCGGATTGCGGCCGGTGGCGAAGGCGTTGGGCGCCTGGGTCGGTGAGATGTACAGGCGGGGCATGGGCTGGCGCGCGGCCGTGGACAGCTCACGGACCATGCGGTAGAGCTGCGGGGCCTGGAACTCGCTGACGGGGCGGGCGCGCATCGCCCGCAGCGCGAGCTTGTCGCTGTTCCAGTACGCGTAGGCGTTGGTTCCCAGGGCCACGAGGACCGCGATGACCAGGCCCGTACGGCCGAAGAATCCGCCGATGACGATGATGAGTGCGGACAGTCCCCCGAGGAGTACGGCGGTCTTGAGCCCGTTGTGCCTGCGGTGCACGGTACGCCCTCCAGGTGGTGCGGCAGGGGAACCCTTTGCTGACGTTTCCTCCACTTTTCAGTGGACCCTTTCTGTCTGGTCAACGCCAGATGAGGGGCGCTAGTTCCCTTGTGCACGCGGGGACGGCATACGGCCGTGCGAGTGAGCCCGCGCGAGGGTGCTTCCCGTGCGCTCCCCCGGCAGCGGATGCGGGCAGGGCGCAGTCCGGCCAGAAGGCGGCCACGGATCCTGCACGGAACGGCCGGAGGTCGCGGCCGGGAGAACGGAAGTGGTCGGTGAACGGTCAGACGGCGATCGCGGTACGCCGTCGCGGCGCCCTCAGAGGAGCGCGCCGGACGCGAACCGGAGGACGAGCTGCGGCGCTCCGGACAGGACGATGCCGAGGACGGCGGCGAGGGCGACGGCCGCGGCGATCGGACCCGGGATCCTCGCCTGCGGAACTCCGGCGGGTGCCTTGACGGCGGCCGGAGCCTGCGTACGGGCCCCTTCGAGGGCGCCGCCGCCCGCTCCGGTGTCCGTACCGGTACCGACACCGGCACTCACCCGGGATCCGGCCTCCGCCTCGGCCTCGGTGCCGGCCGTCTCCTCCGCCGTACGGAAGAGCACCGCCGTCCACTGGAGGTAGTAGTAGAGCGCGATCACCACATTGACGGCCATGACCACCGCGAGCCAGCCCAGGCCCGCGTCGACGGCCGCCGAGAAGACGGTGACCTTGGCGAACAGGCCGATGATGCCGGGCGGCAGGCCCGCGAGGCAGAGCAGGAAGAAGCCGAGGGCCAGCGCGGCCAGGGGGCGGCGCGCGGAGAGGCCGCGGTAGTCACTGATGCGGTTGGCGGGGCTCGTACGGGCCACGAGCGCGGCCACCCCGAAGGCGCCGAGGTTCACGGCCGCGTACATCAGGGCGTACGCGACGGTGGAGCCGATGGCGTGTGCCGCGTCCTCGGCGTACCCGGCGGCGGCGATCGGCACCAGGAGGTAGCCGGCCTGCCCCACCGAGGACCAGGCGAGCAGGCGGACCGCGCTGTGGGCGCGCTCCGGCGCCTGGCGCAGCGCGGCGACGTTGCCGACGGTCATGGTCAGCGCGGCCAGGACCGCGACGGCCGGGCCCCAGACGTCCGCGTACGAGGGGAAGCCCTCGACCGTGACCAGGATGAGGCCCGAGAAACCGACGGCCTTGCCGATGACGGAGAGGTAGGCGGCGACCGGCAGCGGCGCGCCCACATAGGTGTCGGGCACCCAGAAGTGGAACGGCACGGCGGCGGTCTTGAAGGCGAAGCCGACGAGGGTCAGGGCGACGCCCGCCGTGGCCAGGGTGGCCAGTTGGGGGTCGGGCAGGTCCCTGAGAGCGGTGGCGACGCGGGACAGGTGCAGGCTGCCGGTCGCCGCGTAGACGAAGCTGACGCCCAGGAGCATGACCGCGGTGGCCGCCACCGAGGACAGGAAGAACTTCAGGGCCGCCTCGGAGGAGAGCCGGTTCGCGCGCCGGATCCCCACCAGGGCGAAGGCGGGCAGCGAGGCCACTTCGAGGGCGATGACGAGAGTCGCCAGGTCCCGGGAGGCGGGCAGCAGGGCCGCGCCCGCCGCGGAGGACAGCAGCAGGAACCAGAACTCGCCCGCGGGCAGGCGGTGGTCCTCGACGGCGGTGACGGACAGCAGAGCGGTCAGCAGGGCCCCGGCCAGCACCAGGAACTGGATGACGACGGCGAAGTGGTCGGCGGCGTAGCTGCACACGCCGGGGTCCGTGGTCAGGCAGAAGGTACGGCGGTCCCCGGCCACCAGGGGGATGAGCGAGAGAGCGGCCAGCGCGAGGCCGCCGATCGCGCACCAGCCGAGGAGCGGCTTGCGGTGCTCCGGGACGAAGAGGTCGGCGACCAGGACGGCCAGGGCGACGACGGCGGTGATGGTGGGCGGTGCGACGGCGGCCCAGTCGACGGACTGGACCAGGGAGGTCACGGAACTCATCACTTACCGCCTCCGAGGAGCTGCTGGACGGCCGGGTCGGTGAGGCCGAGGAGGGCCGCGGGCCACAGGCCGGCGAGGACGGTGAGCACGGCGAGGGGGGTCCAGGCCGCGTACTCGTGGCGGGCCAGGTCGGGGATGACGGGGGCGGTGCGGGTGGCGCCGTCACCGGCGGCCCCGGCGTCACCGGCCGTCTCGGCCCCGGTCGTCACACCGGACCCGGCGGTCTCGTGCGGACCGGTCGCCGCGGCAGCCACGCCGCCCTCGGCCGTCTCCCTGCCTCCCATGCACACCCGCCGTACGACGATGAGCAGGTATCCGGCGGTGAGGAGCGTACCGAGGCCGGCCAGCGCCATGAAGGTGAGGAACGCGGGGCGACTGAGACCCGCGGCGGGCTCGAACGCGCCGAACATGGCCAGCATCTCGCCCCAGAACCCGGCGAGCCCGGGCAGGCCGAGGGAGGCGATGGCGCCGAACGCCAGCAGGCCGCCGAAGCGCGGTGCGCGCCCGTACAGGGCGGCGCCGGTGCGGCCCGCGAGCTGGTCGAGGTCGGTGGTGCCGTACCGGTCCTTGAGGGCGCCGACCAGGAAGAAGAGGAGGCCGGTGATCAGGCCGTGCGCGATGTTGGCGAACAGCGCGCCGTTGACGCCGGTCGGCGTCATGGTCGCGATGCCGAGCAGGACGAAGCCCATGTGGCCGACCGAGCTGTACGCGATCAGGCGCTTGAGGTCGCCCTTGGCGCCGCGCCGGGCGAGGGCCAGGCACGCGAGCGAGCCGTAGACGATGCCGACGGCGGCGAAGGCCGCGAGGTACGGAGCGAAGGTGTGCATGCCGTCCGGCGCGATGGGCAGCGCGATGCGCACGAAGCCGTACGTGCCCATCTTCAGCAGGACGCCCGCCAGGAGCACGGACCCGACGGTGGGGGCGGCGGTGTGCGCGTCGGGCAGCCAACTGTGCAGGGGCCACATCGGTGCCTTGACGGCCAGTCCGATGCCGATCGCGAGCACCGCCAGAAGCTGAACGGTGTGGCTGAGCTGGGAGTTCGGGCCGTTGTCAGTGGCGAGTGCCACCATGTCGAACGTGCCGGACTTCAGGCCGACGAGGAGGAGGCCCAGCAGCATCACGACCGAGCCGAGGAGGGTGTAGAGGATGAACTTCCACGCCGCGTACGTCCGTTGCGCACCGCCCCAGCGGGCGATGAGGAAGTACATCGGGATGAGGACCATCTCGAAGGCGAGGAAGAACAGCACGAGGTCCAGGACGGCGAAGGTGGCGAGGGTGCCGGCCTCCAGGACCAGGAGCAGAGCCACGAATGCCTTGGGAGACGGGCCCACCGGCATGTGGAAGTAGCTGTAGAGCGCGCACAGGAAGGTCAGCAGCGCGGTCAGGACGAGGAGGGGGAGCGAGATGCCGTCGATGCCGAGATGGATCCGGATGCCGAGAGCCTGGATCCAACTGATGTCGGTGGTGGCCTGCATCCGGGCCGGGTGGTCGTGGTCGAAGCCGACGGCCAGGGCCACGGCCGCGGCCAGGACGACACCGGTGACGGTCACGCCGTGGCGCAGTACGGCCTGGTCGGGGTTGCGGCCCCGGAGACCGGGCGGGGCCGGGAGCAGGGCGGCGACCGCGCCGAGCAGGGGGAGGACGACGACGGCCGCGAGGAGAAGCTGCATAGCGGTGTGATTCACGGTCAGGCTCCCGTGCCCGTAGCGACGAGGACGACGGCGACGGCCAGGACGAACGAGCCCGCGAGCAGCGCGCCCAGGTAGGTCTGCACATTGCCGGTCTGGGCGCGGCGGACGGCGGCTCCCAGCCGGCGGGAGGCGGCGCCCGCACCGTGCACGTACGTGTCGACGACCTCGCGGTCGAGGAAGCGCACGAGCCGGGCGCCGGCCCGCACCGGCCGGACGAACAGCGCGGTGTAGACGGCGTCGAGGTGGAAGCCGACGGCGGCGGGGCGGTGCAGCGGTCCCAGGAGGAGCCGGCCGGGGTCGGCGGGGTCCGGGGCACCGGCGTTGTCGCCGTAGGCCGCGGCGTGGGTGGCGATGGCGCTCTCCTCGGAGTCCGCGGGGGCGGCGTCCGGGGCCACGGCGACCGCGCCGAGCGGGACACGGGCCGCGAGAGCGGTGGTGTGCCGCCAGGCTCCGTACGTGACCAGCGCGCCGACGAGGGCGACGCCGGTGCCCAGGACGGAGGTGGTCAGGGTCGGGGTCAGCGAGCGGCCGTCGAACCAGTCGGGAAGGACGGGGGTGACGAGGCCCAGCGTGAGGGTGGGGACGAACAGCACCCACAGCACGGTGTTCATCACGAGCGGCTGCTTGCCGTGGTCGGGGGCGGGTTCCGGGCCCTTGCCGTGGAAGGCCAGCAGCCACAGCCGGGTCGCGTAGCCGGCGGTGAGGAGGGCGGTGAGCAGGCCGGCGAGCAGGACGGTCCAGCCGGCCGCCGTCGGGACGGCGGCGAGCGTGCCGGAGGCCGTCGCGTGACCGGTGACGGCGTGTTCGGCGGCGCCCAGGACGGCTTCCTTGGAGAAGAAGCCGGCGAACGGGGGGATGGCGGCGAGGGCGAGCAGCGCGACCGTCATCGTCCAGTAGGCGTCGGGGACGCGCCGGGCCAGGCCGCGCATCCGGGACATGGCGGCCAGCGAGTTGGTGCCGGCGGCGTGGATGACCACCCCGGCGGCGAGGAAGAGCAGGGCCTTGAACGCGCCGTGCGACAGGAGGTGGAAGACGGCGGCGCCGCGGTCGCCGACGGCCAGGGCGCCGGTCATGTAGCCGAGCTGGCCGACCGTCGAGTAGGCCAGGACGCGTTTGATGTCGTCCTGCGCCAGGGCCGCGAGACCGGAGCCGACCATGGTGACCGCGGCCATGACGGCGAGCACGACCATCGCGGTGGCGGAGGCCGCGAAGACGGGGAGGAGACGGGCGACGAAGTAGACACCGGCGGCGACCATGGTGGCCGCGTGGATGAGGGCCGAGACCGGGGTCGGGCCGGCCATCGCGTCGGGCAGCCAGGTGTGCAGCGGGAACTGCGCGGACTTGCCCGCGACACCGGCCAGGAGGAGCAGCGCGATCAGGGTGGGGTGGTCCAGGCCGCCGACGGCGACGGTCTTGAGGATGCCGGTGATGCGGAACGTCCCGGCGTCGGCGGCGAGCGCGAAGATGCCGAAGAGGAAGGGGACGTCGCCCAGCTTGGTGACGAGGAACGCCTTGAGGGAGGCGGAGCGGGCGGCTTCGGTCTCCCAGTAGTGGCCGACCAGGAAGTACGAGCAGATGCCCATGATCTCCCAGCCCACCAGCAGCACCATCAGGTCGCCGGAGTAGACGACCAGCAGCATCGCGGCGGTGAAGAGGGAGACCAGGGCGGCGTAGGAGGGGTAGCGCGGGTCGTCACGCAGGTAGCCGGTCGAGTAGAGCTGCACGCAGCAGGCGACGACGGCCACGAGGACGGCGACGAGGGCGGCGAAGCCGTCGATGTGCAGGGCGAGGTCGATGGGGACCGAGCCGGTGGGGGTGAGCCGGGTCGCGGCGTCCACCGGGGCCTTCCCCGCGCCGGCGCCACCGCCCTGGGAGACGGCCACGACGACGGCCAGCGCGGCCGCGGCGACGGTCGGCAGGATCGCCAGCGGGCGCACGAACCCGGGCGCCCGGCGGCCGAGGAGGATGCCTCCGAGGGCGCCGAGGAAAGGGAGGAGGGGAACGAGTACGGCGGTGGTCGTGGTCGTCACGCGGCGGCCTCCGCCCGGTGGTCCGGCCGCGGCCGGCCGGCGGCGCCGTCCGCACCGCCGGTGAGGTCATCGTTCGGGTCGCTGCCGTCCGGCCGCTCGGCGAGGTCGCGGAGCCGGTCGACGTCCGAGCTGCCGCGGTTGCGGTACACGAGCAGCACGATTGCCAGGCCGATGCCGATCTCGGCGGCGGCCACGGCGATGGTGAAGAGGGTGAGCGCCTGGCCGGCGTGCAGCTTGTCGCGCAGCCAGACGTCGAACGCCACCAGGTTGAGGTTGACGGCGTTGAGCATCAGCTCGACGGACATCAGGACGAGGATCGCGTTGCGGCGGGCGAGGACGCCGTACAGGCCGACGCAGAACAGGAGGACGGCGAGGACGGCGGGGTAAGCGAGATGCATCAGCCTTGGTCCTCTCCGAGGTGTGCGCGGTCGCCGGGTCGCGTGCGGTCGGCGGCCGGGGCGCGGTCACCGTCCGCCGGGCGGGCACCGGCTCGCCCACGGTCGCCGTCCGGCCGGCGGTCGGCGGTGCGCTCGCGGTCGCCGTGTTTGCGGGAGAGCACGATCGCGCCGACGAGGGCGGCGAGGAGGAGGACGGAGAGCGCTTCGAACGGCAGCACCCAGTACTGGAACAGGCTGCGCCCGGAGGCTTCGGTGGAGCCCTGGACCGCGCCGTCCAGGTCGATCCAGGTCGTACGGAACGCGTCCGTGACGACCCAGACGAGCGCGGCGGCGGAGGCGACGGCCATGGTGAGCGCGGCCCAGCGGTTGCCGGAGTCGGCGTTCGGGGCGCGGCCGATGGGGGCCTTGGTGAGCATCAGCCCGAACAGCAGGAGCACGACGACGGACCCGACGTAGATCAGGACCTGCACCCAGGCGATGAATTCGGCGGTCAGCAGGAGGTACTCGACGGCGATGCCGCCGAGGGCGACCACCAGCCACAGAGCGGCGTGCACCAGTTGCTTGGTGGTGACGGTGACCACGGCTGCGCCGAGGGTGACGAGTCCGACCAGGAGGAAGGCGATCTCGACCCCGGTCGGGGAGAGGAAGCCGTGGCTTGCGGCGGCGAGCGTCACGCTTCCCCCTCCTGTTCCTGGGCGGTGTGCCGGGCTGCTTCCTCGGCCGCCTGCTGCCGGGCGGCCGCTTCCTGCGCGGCGAGTTTGTCGGCGGCCTTGCGGGCGGCGGCGATCTCCTTGGGCTCCTCGGCCGCGGGGTCGAGGGCGGGTGGCTCCGGGACCGTCCACATCCAGGCGCGGAGTTTGTCCCGCTCGTGGGTGAGGTTGTGGATGTCGGTCTCGGCGTACTCGAACTCCGGCGACCAGAACAGCGCGTCGAAAGGACACACCTCGATGCAGATACCGCAGTACATGCAGAGGGAGAAGTCGATGGCGAAGCGGTCCAGGACGTTACGGCTGCGCTCGCGGCCACCGGGGGCGGCCGGCGGCACCGTCTCCTTGTGGGAGTCGATGTAGATGCACCAGTCCGGGCACTCGCGCGCACAGAGCATGCAGACCGTGCAGTTCTCCTCGAAGAGCCCGATCACACCGCGGGTGCGGGGTGCCAGTTCGGGCTGGACCTCCGGGTACTGCTCGGTGACCGAACGCTTCGTCATCGTACGAAGCGTCACGGCCAGCCCCTTGGCGAGGCCGCTGCCGGGCCATCCGGACTTCTTCTCCGGGGCCATTACGAGATCACCACCTTGACGACGCCGGTGAGGGCGATCTGGGCGAGGGCCAGCGGGATCAGCACGGTCCAGGCCAGCTTCTGGAGCTGGTCCTCACGCAGCCGCGGGTAGCTGACGCGCAGCCAGATCACGCCGAAGGCGAGGACCGCGGTCTTCAGCAGCGTCCACAGCCAGCCGAGCCCGTCGGCGCCGAACGGTCCGTGCCAGCCGCCGAGGAAGAGTACGGAGGTCAGGGCGCACAGGACGAGGATGCCCGCGTACTCGGCGAGCAGGAACAGCGCGAAACGCAGCCCGGTGTACTCGGTGTACGCGCCGAAGATGATCTCGGAGTCGGCGACCGGCATGTCGAACGGCGGCCGCTGCAGTTCGGCCAGCCCGGCCGTGAAGAAGACCAGGCCGCCGACGATCTGCCACGGCACCCACCACCAGTGGAAGGCGTCCAGGATGCCGGGCAGCGAGAGCGTTCCGGCGGCCATCGCGACGGAGGCGGCGGCGAGCAGCATCGGCAGCTCGTACGCGAGGAGCTGGGCCGCCGTACGCAACCCGCCGAGCAGCGAGAACTTGTTGGCCGACGCCCAGCCCGCCATCAGCGAACCCAGCACGCCGACACCCATGACGGCGAGGACGAAGAAGACGCCCGCGTCCAGCGACTGCCCGACCGCGTTGTCCGGGCCGAGCGGGATGGCGACCAGCACGAGCAGATACGGCAGGAGCGCGACGGCGGGCGCGAGCTGGAAGATCCGCCGGTCGGCACCGGCCGGCACCACGTCCTCCTTCTGCGCGAACTTCACGCCGTCGGCGACGAGCTGCGCCCAGCCGTGGAACCCACCCGCGTACATGGGGCCGAGGCGGCCCTGCATATGGGCCATGACCTTGTGCTCGGTCTGGCCGATGACCAGCGGGAAGACCAGGAAGGCGACGAAGACGGCGATCAGGCGCAGGGCGATGTCGAGAGCGTCGCTCATGGTCTGGTCCCGCCTTCTTCCGCTGCGTCGCCGGTGCCGGGGGTGGTGCCGTTGTTCTCAGGGGTGCCTTCGGGGGCGGGTTCTTCTGCGGTTTCTGCGGTTTCTGCGGTTTCTGTGGGTTCTGTGGGTTCTGTGGGTTCTGCTGCGGCTGCGATCTTGTCTTCGGTGGCGGGTTCTCCCTCGGCTCCGGGTTTTTCCCCGGCTTCGGCCGGGGCCGCTTCTGCGGCTGCGGCCTTGCCTTCGGGAGCGGGGGCTTCGCGCTTCTCGCCGGTCTTCGGCTCGTCCTCGAATGCGGGGCGGGCGTGGTGCCACGGGGCGTCCGAGGAGCCGGTGGGGGCGGGCGGCTTCGCCTTCGCGCCAGCGCCGGGCGCGTCCTTGGCGGACGCGTCCGTGGCTGGTGTGACCTTGGCTGCCGCGTCCTGACCTGCCGCCGACTGGTCGGCCGACTGCAGGCCGGTCGGCTGTTCGCCGGCCGGCTGCCCATCGGTCCGCTGCTCATCGGCCGGCTGCTGGCTGGCTGAGCCCTGGCTTGCGCTGCGCATCCGGCGGGCAGGGCGTTCCGGCCGGGTGGGGCGTTCCGGACTGGCGGCCGGGACCTCGGCGGCCGGGGTCTCGGCGGCCGTCGGCGCGTCCGTGGCCGGTGCCTGCGCGCTGTCCGCAGCGCTCTGCTGGCTCGCCGAGCCCGCGCCCGCCGTACGCGTACGGCGGGCAGGCCGCTCCCCCGCCGCGCCACCGGCCGCGCGGGCACCGGCCGCACGCGCGCCGCGGGCAGGCCGGGCCGGGGCCGGCGGCAACTGGCCCTTCAGCGGTCCCCACTCGTTGGGGTCGGGGACACCGGGTGGCAGCATCTGGCGGCGCTTGGGCCCGCCGTGCTCGGACTCGCCCGGCTCCTTCGCCCCCGGCCACGCCTTGGCGACCCGTGCGGCGAGCACGAAGTCCTTGCGCAGCGGGTGGCCCTCGAAGTTCTCGGGGAGCAGCAGGGGCTCCAGGTACGGGTGGCCGGTGAAGTCCACGCCGAACATCTCGTGCGTCTCGCGCTCGTGCCAGCCCGCGCCCGCGTACACGCCGGTGGCGGTGGGCAGGACGGCCGTCTCGTGCGGGACGGTGGTGCGCAGCACCAGGCGCCGTACGCGGCCGGGCCGGGCGACGTCGGCGAGGTGCGCGCAGACGCGGAAGCCGGTGCCGGGCTCGTCGACCGCGCTCAGCCAGTCGAAGAAGCTGCACCCGAGGTCGTCGCGGGCGGCGGTCAGCGCCGGGATCCAGGCGTCGGCGGGTACGTCGACGGTCAGCAGTTCGTACGCCTCTTCGGCGGTCGCGCCGGGGCCGAAGATCTCGGTGGCGGGTCCGGGCAGCCAGCCGACGGGCGGCGCGGGCGGCGCCTCGGCGGCCTCGGCAGAACCGGTGGCGGCCTCGGCGGCCCCGGCCCCTGCCGTCCCCGCCGCCCCTGTAGTCCCTGCCGTCCCGGCTGGCGCCTTCCCGACCTGCGGGTCCGGAGGCTGTTCGTCGCTCACTGGTCCCCCGCTCCCTTCGGCTCACCGTCACCGTCAGCGGCATCGGCGCCCGCAGCGGCACCGGCCCCGGGCGTCATCTCGGAACCCCCAGAAGCCCCGGGCGTCACGCCGGTGCCCCCAGAAGCGCCGGTCTCCGCCGCAGTCCCGGGCGTCCCGGTCTCCGCCGAAGCCCCCGGCACCGGCGGCGTCACCAGGCCACTGCGCAGCGCGGCGGCCGACGGCCCGGAAGCCGCGGCGCCGTTGCCCGTGACGCCGTACCGCTCGCCCAGCGACTCGCGGGCGATCTTCTCCTGAAGCTTGAGGACGCCCTGCAGCAGCGCCTCGGGCCGGGGCGGGCAGCCCGGTACGTACACGTCGACGGGGATGATCTGGTCGACGCCCTTGGTGACCGCGTACGAGTCCCAGTAGGGCCCCCCGCAGTTCGAGCAGGCGCCAAAGGAGATGACGTACTTCGGTTCCGGCATCTGCTCGTAGAGGCGCTTGACCGCGGGCGCCATCTTGTCCGTCACCGTGCCGGAGACGATCATGAGGTCCGCCTGCCGGGGGCCCGGCGCGAACGGGATCACGCCCAGCCGGATGAAGTCGTGCCGCGCCATCGAGGCGGCGATGAACTCGATCGCGCAGCAGGCGAGCCCGAAGTTGAAGACCCACAGGCTGTAGCGCCGGCCCCAGTTGAGGACCACCTTCATGGGTTCGGGTGCCAGGCGGGCGAGCGGGCCCAGCCGGCGTCGTTCGACGGTGCCGCCGGCGGACACGACAGGCAGCTCGGTGCCCGGCGCCGTGGCCGGCTTCGCGTTCGTCACGTCCATTCCAGGACGCCCTTCTTCCATGCGTAGAGCAGCCCGACGGCCAGGAAACCGAGGAAGATGAACATCTCCACCAGCGTGACGCCGCCGAAACCGGGGGCGGCGAAGACCGTCGCCCAGGGGAACAGGAAGATCGAGTCGACGGCGAAGATCACGTACAGGAAGGCGTAGACGTAGTAGCGGACCTGGGTGTGTGCCCAGCCCTCGCCCACCGGGTCCACGCCGCATTCGTAGGTGAGCAGTTTCTCGGGAGTGGGCACCACGGGCCGCAGCAGCCGCCCGGCACCGAAGGCCACGGCCACGAAGAGCACGCCGATCACGGCGATGAGCCCGACGACCGAGTACCCCTGGAAATAGTCCGCGGCAATGCTGGTGCGTACGGTCGCGTCCGGCACGTCCGCCCTCGCTCCCTGACTGCTCTCGTTCAACGACTTCGACGATCTGTACGCACGGGAGTCTAGGCCCTGGCCCGCCCCAGGTGAGCAGTCGCGTCACATGGCGGGCAGCTATGGCCCGACTTCGCCCCACCTGGCCCTCCCCCGCGGCCGCCGTGCGACGGGGTCAGCTTCCGCGCGGCCGGCCCGGCCCGCGCGAGACCGCGCGGTCCATCACCTCGGCCGCGAGCCGCGCCGCCGCCTCCCGCGTCCGTTCGCCGAGCAGCTCCGTACGGACGGCACCGCCGCCGGCCAGATGCCGGTCATACGGCAGCGGGAGCACCGCGGCGCCGCCCGTCCCCAGGTGCTCGACGGCCTTCCGTACGTCGATGCCTCCGTCGGGCGAGGTGTGGTTGAGCACGACGACGGTGGTCGGCAGCAGTCCGCGGTGCACCCCGCCCATCCACTCCAGTACGGACGTGGTCGCCAGTACGCCCGCCACGGTGGCCGGCGTCACCAGGACCCGCGCCTGAGTGGTGACCAGCGCGGTACGCGCCACCTCGGCCGGCAGCGTCTCGCAGTCCACGACCGTGGTGGCGAAGTGGCGGCGCAGGGAGGTCATGACGATGCGGTACGTGTCGATGTCCAGCCGCGTACCGATCGACCCCTGACTGCCGGGCAGCAGCCAGCCGCCGCCCGTGAACGGCAGGAGGTAGCCGGTCAGGTCGGTGATCAGCATGGACGGGTCGACGATCTGCGCCAGGTCGGTGCTGGACCAGCGGACCTCCCGCGCGCCCAGCCGGTGCGGCAGCGTGCCCAGGGCCGGGTCGGCCTCCACCGCGAGCACCGGGTCCGAGCGGTAGTGCGCGTACGTGAGGGCCAGCAGGGCGGCGACCGTGGACTTGCCCGCGCCACCGCGGATGCTGGAGACGGCCAGTTGGCGGCCGGTGGTCACGGGCTGCTGGATGGCGTGCGCGGCGCGCGTGACGGCCTCGGTCTCGGCCGCCGCGGAGGAGGCGAACACCCGCCGCAGCGCCCGCCCTGCCCTACGGGCGACGGACTCACCGTGCCGGGGCTTGGCCTGCACCCCGTCGAGCTCCGGCGGGAGGACGGGCACGGAGACGGGGGTGGGCGCGTAAGGCGTGAGGGCGTAGGGCGTGGGGACGGAAGGCGCGGGGACGGAGGGCGTGGGGACGGAGGGCGTGGGGACGGAGCGCGGAGCATACGGCTGCTGGGTTCGCTGCTGCACCTGCGACGCCGGGGCGGTCGGGGCGGTCGGGGCCGCCGGAGGAGCGGTCGCTGTCGGAGGAGCGATTGCCGTCGGAGGCACGCTCGCCGCCGGTACGGGTGCGGGCCCCGGGCCGGGCGCCAGCACGGGGGCCGGAGCGGGCGCGGGCACGGGGACGGACGCGGGCGCGGACGTGGACGTGGACGTGGACGTGGACGTGGATGCAGGCGTGGACGTGGACGCAGCCTCGGGCAACGGCATGGCACTCGGCGTGGGCACCGCGCCGCCGCCCACCCCCGGGGCGTACCCGGGCATCGGAGGCACCCTCGGAATCACCTGCCCCGAAGCCACCTGCCGCCTCACCTCTCCCTGTGACCCCGTCCCTCCCGGCCACCCCGAGCCTCCCGGATTCCCCGTCTGACCCGTTTGACCCGTTTGACCCGTCTGGCCTGCCTGCTCCGACCGCCCCACCTGCTCCGGCCCTCCCTGGCGTCCCGCCTGTCCTGGCCGTCCCGGCTGTCCTGCCTGTTCCGACATGAACCCTCCGCCGCCCCTTCTGGTCGGACTGATCGCTCCGGTCGACCGTCGCGGCCGATCATTTTCGTCGACTCGGCCGACCGGTCAGAACATGTCCAGCAGACCGCCGTACGCCCCGAACGCCCCGACGGCGACCGGAACCAGCGCCACCACACTCACCGACTCGACCAGGTTCATCACATGCCGCACCCGCATCCGTACGGGCTCCGGGGGCCGCGCCGCGAGAGCCGCGAGCGGCAGCACCGACAGCAGGCACAGCACGGTCAGCGCACCTGCCGGGTTCCCGCCGTCGGTGGCCCACAGGAGGAGGAGCCGTACGCCGACCGCCGCACCGGCCACCAGCAGCGCCATGACCTCCAGGGCCAGCGGGTAGGCCCGCGCCCGCGAGAACAGCACGACGCACAGCAGCACCGCGGCCGCCACCGCCCAGCCGTCCGCCGCCGCTCCGGGCGCGTCCCCGGCGCCGCCGACGGCCAGCACACCCGCCGCCCCGGCCGACCCGGCCGTCGTGACGGCGGCCAGGGTGAGCCCGCGGTGCGTGGTGCTCAGTGCCGCCGCGGCCCGCTGCCGGCCGACCGGGGCGCCCCCGGGGTGACGGCCGTCCAGGCGGGTCAGCCCGGCCGACGCCAGCGCGAGCCGCGGCAGGTATCCCAGAACGAGGACCGAGACCACGCCCAGCGCGACACCGGTACGTGCCGGGCCGGCGACCGCCAGCCCCGCCTCCCACACACCGACCGCCGCCGCGACGGCCGCCGCACCGACGAGTCCGCCCCGCCCCAGCCCCGTACAGAGCCCGAGCAGCGCGAGGACGACCGCCAGCGTCAGTCCGACGGCGGCCAGGCGCGGGGCGGCGTCCGACGTCACGCCCCAGGAGGCGAACGCCCCGAGCGTTCCGCCTACCAGGAGCAGCGCGGTACCCAGCGCCTTCCTGGTGAGCAGCGAGCCGGCCGCCGCCCCGGCTCCGGCCGTGACCAGTGCGGCCAGGCCGAGCCACGGTCCGGCCCGGTCGGGCCCGTACCGGTCGTCGGCGAAGCCTGCGACGGCGGCCGCGAGCAGCACGGCGGCCACGACCGCCGCCCCCGTCCGGCTCCGCTCGTCCCACCGCCAGGCGTACGCGCCGGAACCGCCGCGACCGTCGTATGCGTCGCGTGGGCCGTATGCCTCGTATCGAGCGTGTGCGTCGTATTGAGCGCGTGCGTCGCGTTCAGCACATGTGTCGTGTTCGCCGTGCTCGCCGCGTATGCCGCGTTTGTAACGTCCGTCCAGGTCACCGGCCGCCTCGCCGGGGCCGGCCGGGGCCTTCGGCGTGCCGTGCTCCCGGAGCAGTCGCAGGACGGTCCCGTCCGCCACGTTCGCGGAGGCGAGCGTCTCGCTCCGGGCGAGCACGGCTCCGCCCGCCGTCACCAGACGGTACGTCGGCGGCTGGTGCGCCGCCCGCTCGCCGATCGCCCGCAGGATGTCGGGCAGCAGCGCACCGACCGGCTCATGTGCGGGCAACACCAGGTCGACCCGCCGCCGTTCGCCCGCCAGCACCACCCGTCGCAGCGTCACCCGCTGCCCGGCCTCAGCACGCACCATGCCGACCACGCCCCCGTACTAGAACCGGAACCCACCCCACCGCCCCGCGACACGATACGACCCGCCCCTCCCGCCCCGGAACCACCTGCCCCGACCACCCGCGACCGCCCTCGGCCCGGTACCTGGCCGGGCGCCTACACGCGCTTGACCACCACCGTGCCGGCCACCTTGTCGTGCAAGCACTGGCGGAACGGTTCGTCCCAGCAGCACCACAGCACGTTGAGCAGCCCCAGGAACGGGACGAACCCCATCGGGAACACCACGGCCCAACGCCCCAGCGCCTGCCCGAAGGAGATCCCGGTCCCGTCGCTCAGCCGGGCGATCCGCACACCGCAGATCCGCTTCCCGAAGGTGGCACCGAACTTCCAGTTCATGAACGGCTCGTAGAGGACCACCGCGACGACGCAGACGAACCCGACCAGGGCCGTCGGAATGCCCACCCCGGGGCCGCCCGGCAGCACGGCCTGGAGGAGGCCGATCACCGCGATCACGGCGAAAACCGCGCCGGCCTGGAAGAGCACGTCCAGCGCCCGCGCCCCGAGCCGCGCCCCCTGACTTGCCAGCATGGCTATGGGCGGTCCGCCCGCCTGCGGCGCCCCGTACACCGGGTAGCCCTGCTGACCCGGTGTCCCGTATCCCGGTGCCTGCCCGTACGCCTCGTAGGGCGGTTGCTGCCCGTAAGGCGGCTGTTGTCCGTACGGTGTCTGCTGTCCGTCGGACTGCTGGCCGTATGGCCCATGTTGTCCGTACGGGTTCTGCTGTCCATACGGGTTCTGTTGCCCGTACGGCCCCTGCTGGTGCTCACTCATGTCGCAGATCCAAGCCGCCCTGGGCGCCTTCACACAAGCCGCGCCCGCCACGGCCCGCTTCTTCACCGGGGCGACGGGGTGAGGAAAACCCCACCCCCGGTCACCGACGTTCCCCATGGTCACTACGGGTGGTGACCGGCAAGCTAGGGCGTATGACCGCACGTTCCGCTCACGAGCGACGCCACGACCACCTCTCCGGACGGCCCACACCGGCGTCGGGCGCCACCGGCCGCGGCGAGCCCCTGCCGCCGCCACGCGCCGCGCTCACCGCCGTGACCTGGCGGGAGGTCGTGCACCTCCTGACCGACCTCCCGCTGGGCGTCCTGGCCTTCGCCGTGGTCACCGTCTGGCTGGTGGCGGGCATCGGGCTGTCCGTGACCGTCATCGGGTTGCCGCTGCTCGCGGTGGGGCTCCTGGTGTGCCGTCAGTACGGGAAGCTGGAGCGTGCCCGCGCGCGGCGACTGCTGGGCGTACGGGTGGACGAGCCCAGCCCGCTGCACACGGCGGGGAACGGTTTCTTCGCCTGGCTGTGGACGCGGCTGAAGGACCCGGTGGGGTGGCGGCACGCGCTGTACGCGTTCATCCGGCTGCCGTGGTCGATCGTGACCTTTCCGCTGACGCTCGTCTCGTTCTTCCTGCTCTGGCCCGCCCTGCCCTGGATCGCGCGCGGGCTGGCCAACGTCGACCGGATGATGGTGCGCGGCCTGCTGTCGCCCTCCGACGAGCTGGAACGGCGGATCGCCGAGCTGAAGACGGACCGCGCGACGGTCTCCGACACCGCCGCCGCCGACCTGCGCCGCATCGAACGTGACCTGCACGACGGCGCGCAGGCCCGGCTCGTCGCCCTGGCGATGGGGCTCGGCCTGGCGAAGGAGAAGCTGCTGGAGGACCCGGACGCGGCGGCGCGGATGGTCGACGAGGCGCACGGCGAGGTGAAACTCGCCCTCCAGGAACTGCGCGACCTCGCCCGCGGCATCCACCCGGCGATCCTCACGGACCGCGGGCTGGGGCCCGCCCTCACCTCGCTGGCGGGACGCTGCACGGTCCCGGTCACGGTGGACGTGGACATGGCACAGCGGCCCGCTCCGGCGATCGAGGGCATCGCGTACTTCACCGTCTCGGAGCTGCTGCAGAACGTCTCCAAGCACAGTGGCGCGCGTACCGCGCGGGTGGAACTCTGGCGCGCCCAGGACCGGCTGCTGATCCAGGTCCAGGACGACGGTCGCGGTGGTGCGCGGTTGGACGGCGGCAGCGGGATGGCCGGCCTCGCGGAGCGGCTGGGGTCGGTGGACGGGGTGTTCGTCCTCGATTCACCGGCCGGCGGGCCGACACGCGTGACGGCCGAACTGCCGTGGCGGGACCGGGCGGGGGAAGGGGCCGGGCGCAAGCCCGCCGGAACGGGCGCGGAGCCGGACACGGCAGCGCGCGGTGGCGGCAGGGCGGGCAGGCGGGGCAAGAGGGAGCGGACGCCTCAGCGATAGGGCGTGGTGCCCGCGTCGCTGGTGGGGGGCGGGAACGGGCGAGCGGTCACGCGACGCCCCCCCCGGGGGGTGGGGAAAACCCCAGGGTGAAGACTGCGTTTTCCCTCATGGCGCGGACGGCGCCGAACGCGGAGTCTTGAGGCAGTCGGCAGAGTCGTACGCAGCGGATCTGACGGCGGCAGCAGCTCGACACTGCCGAGGGCGCGCAAGGGCGCCGGCGGCAGGCCGACCCGGACCCGGCAGAACGGACGACGAGACCATGGACACCGCCTACGGACCCCGCCCACCAGCCTCGCGCGTGCCCGTCGCACTGCGCGCCCCCTTCTCGGGCCGTACCTGGCGGGAGTTCCTCTACCTCCTGCTGAGCCTCCCGGTGGCCTGCGTGATGTTCAGCTACGCCATCACCATGGTCTCGCTCGGCGCCGGCCTGCTGATCACCTTCCTGGGCATACCGGTGCTCGCGGGCGCGCTGATCGGCTGCCGGGGATTCGGGGCCCTGGAGCGCCTGCGGGCGCGCGCTCTGCTGGACCTGGACGTGGACCACCCGGAGCCGGTGCGGGCCGCCAAGCCGGGGCTGATGAGCTGGGTCGGCGCGGTCCTCAAGAGCGGCGTCTCCTGGCGCCACCTGGTGTACTCCATACTCCACCTCCCCTGGGCGGTCTTCGCCTTCTGCTTCTCGCTGACCTTCTGGACGGTGGGCTGGGCGCTGCTCCTCTACCCGCTGTGGCAGTGGACGTTCCCCGCCTACCTCGACCAGCCGGGCATCCAGTTGTGGGGCGACGGCCAGGGCAACGGCGTCTACCTGGGCACCGCTCCGGGCATGGCGGCAGCCGGCGGAATCGGCCTGCTGCTCGTTCTGGCCGGACCGTGGGTGATACGCGGGCTGGCGCACGTGGACCGGGTCCTGGTGCACGGGCTGCTGGGCCCCTCCCCGCTCGCCACGCGCGTCTCGGAGCTGGAGACGGACCGCGGGGTGGTCGTGGACACCGCCGCCGCCGACCTGCGGCGCATCGAGCGCGATCTGCACGACGGCGCGCAGGCCCGGCTGGTGTCGCTGGCCATGGACCTGGGCCTGGCGAAGGAGAAGCTGGCGCAGGACCCGGAAGCCGCGGCCAGGATGGTGGACGAGGCGCACGGCGAGGTGAAGGTCGCCCTCCAGGAGCTGCGGGACCTCGCGCGCGGCATCCACCCGGCGATCCTCACGGACCGCGGGCTGGGCCCGGCCCTGTCGGCCCTCGCCGCCCGCTGCACGGTGCCGGTCAAGGCCTCCGTGGACCTGGACCACCGCCCGGCCCCGGCCATCGAGGGCATCGCCTACTTCACCGTCTCCGAACTGCTCCAGAACGTCTCCAAGCACGCCCGGGCGACGAGCGTCACCGTCGACGTGTGGCGGGCGGCGGACCGGCTCATGGTGCTGGTCGCGGACAACGGGCAGGGGGGCGCGAGCACGGAAACGGGCAGCGGGCTGGCGGGCCTGGCCGAACGGCTCAGCGCGGTCGACGGCCTCCTCGTCGTCGACTCCCCTTCGGGCGGCCCGACCGCCATCACGGCCGACCTGCCCTGGCGCGGCTGACCCACCACCCCAGCCAACCGGCCGACACACCCAGGCCCCAGCCCCCCCGATCCCCAGACCTTGGGCCCCAGGCCCCCAGATCCCCAGGCCCTGGGCCCCCAGGCCCCCGGCCCCCTGATGCCCACCCCCGCCCCCTCTCCCCAACCACCGTCGCTCCCCTCCCCCACCACCGCCCCGCCCCGCCTCCTCACGTCCGGAGTTCCCCGCCGATTCCCGGCAGGTGGGAGCGGGCGGGTTCGGATGCTGGGATGCTGGGGGCGCAGGGTGGGGAAATGCCGGAACGTGGGGGCTGGAAAAGTCGTGGAGGACAGGGTGCGGGTGGTCATCGCCGAGGACTCGGTGCTGCTTCGGGAGGGCCTGACCCGGTTGCTGACCGACCGTGGGCACGACGTCGTGGCGGGGGTGGGCGACGCCGAGGCGTTGATCAAGGTCATCGGGGAGCTGGCCGCCGAGAGCGAGCTGCCGGACGTGGTGGTGGCGGACGTACGGATGCCGCCGACGCACACGGACGAGGGGGTGCGGGCCGCGGTGCGGCTGCGGCGTGAGCACCCGGGGCTGGGGGTGCTGGTGCTGTCGCAGTACGTCGAGGAGCAGTACGCGACGGAATTGCTGGCGGGATCCAGTCACGGCGTCGGCTATCTCCTCAAGGACCGGGTAGCCGATGTGCGGGAGTTCGTCGACGCGGTGGTCCGGGTCGCCGAGGGGGGCACCGCGCTGGATCCCGAAGTGGTCGCGCAGCTTCTGGGCCGTAGCCGTAAGCAGGACGTGCTGGCGAACCTCACGCCACGGGAGCGGGAAGTCCTGGGGCTGATGGCCGAGGGGCGGACGAACTCCGCGATCGCACGGCGGCTGGT
The DNA here is from genome assembly GCF_044327445.1 of Streptomyces sp. NPDC018045. Taxonomy (NCBI): domain Bacteria; kingdom Bacillati; phylum Actinomycetota; class Actinomycetes; order Kitasatosporales; family Streptomycetaceae; genus Streptomyces; species Streptomyces sp. NPDC018045. Next base: position 123,144 of record NZ_JBIRFL010000005.1, on the reverse strand, counting down.
GGTGAGCGACGGTGCGGTGGAGAAGCACGTCAGCAACATCTTCCTCAAGCTGGGTCTGTCGCCGAGTGACGGGGATCACCGCCGGGTGCTGGCCGTCCTCACGTATCTCGACTCCTGAGAAACCGACACGCTGTCAGTTGCGCAGGTTACGGGCGGCCACGGAGGGCGACCGGGACCTGAGGCGTAGAACCAATGGCCGAGGCGCGAGCGTCTCGGAGAAAGGGGCCGGGGGGCGGTTGTTCCATGACAAATCCTGACAGAACACCGTCTCCCGTCCGCATCCACCAGGTGATCGGCCCAGGGAAGGCGACCCTTACCCACGTACGATGTTCGTGGGACGACCGGTCGGCACGACGAGTCCCGAGCCACCGCCCCGAGGGAGGTCCGAAGCAGTGACCAGCCAGGTCAGCAGCCAAGCCGAGCAGGCCGACGGAGCGCTCACCGGGGAGCCGCAGGCTCCCGGGACCCGCGCCGACGGCGGGAAGAACGGCGGTAAAGAGGTACGTCGTCTGGACCGGGTGATCATCCGGTTCGCGGGCGACTCCGGCGACGGTATGCAGCTCACGGGTGACCGGTTCACCTCCGAGACGGCGACCTTCGGCAACGACCTGTCGACGCTGCCGAACTTCCCCGCCGAGATCCGGGCCCCCGCCGGCACCCTGCCGGGTGTCTCCAGCTTTCAGTTGCACTTCGCGGACCACGACATCCTCACCCCCGGCGACGCACCCAACGTCCTGGTGGCGATGAACCCGGCCGCACTGAAGGCGAACCTCGCGGACGTGCCGCGCGGCGCGGAGATCATCGTCAACACGGACGAGTTCACCAAGCGGCCGATGGCCAAGGTCGGCTACGACGTCAGCCCGCTGGAGGACGGCTCGCTCCAGGCGTACAACGTCCATCCGGTGCCGCTGACGACGCTGACGATCGAGGCGCTCAAGGAGTTCGGGCTCTCCCGCAAGGAGGCCGAGCGCAGCAAGAACATGTTCGCGCTGGGCCTGCTGTCGTGGATGTACCACCGGCCGACCGAGGGCACCGAAGCGTTCCTGCGGCAGAAGTTCGCCAAGAAGCCGGACATCGCCGAGGCGAACGTCGCCGCGTTCCGGGCGGGCTGGAACTTCGGCGAGACCACCGAGGACTTCGCGGTCTCCTACGAGGTCGCGCCGGCCACCAAGGCGTTCCCGACCGGGACCTACCGCAACATCTCCGGCAACCTGGCGCTGTCGTACGGCCTGATCGCCGCAGGTCAGCAGGCCGACCTGCCGCTCTATCTGGGCTCGTACCCCATCACGCCGGCCTCGGACATCCTGCACGAGCTGAGCAAGCACAAGAACTTCGGCGTGCGGACCTTCCAGGCCGAGGACGAGATCGCCGGTATCGGCGCCGCCCTGGGCGCGGCCTTCGGCGGCGCGCTCGGGGTGACCACCACCTCGGGCCCCGGCGTGGCGCTGAAGTCGGAGACCATCGGGCTCGCGGTCTCCCTGGAACTCCCGCTGGTCATCGTGGACATCCAGCGCGGCGGCCCGTCCACCGGCCTGCCCACCAAGACCGAGCAGGCCGACCTGCTCCAGGCGATGTACGGGCGCAACGGCGAGGCTCCGGTGCCGATCGTGGCGCCGAGGACGCCCGCCGACTGCTTCGACGCGGCGCTGGACGCGGCGCGCATCGCGCTGACGTACCGCACGCCGGTCTTCCTGCTGTCCGACGGCTACCTGGCCAACGGCTCCGAGCCGTGGCGCATCCCGGAGGTCGACGACCTGCCCGACCTGCGGGTGCAGTTCGCCTCCGGCGCCAACCACACGCTGGCGGACGGCACCGAGGTGTTCTGGCCGTACAAGCGCGACGAGCAGACGCTGGCGCGACCGTGGGCGGTGCCCGGCACGCCCGGTCTGGAGCACCGGATCGGCGGCATCGAGAAGCAGGACGGCACGGGCAACATCTCCTACGACCCGGCCAACCACGACTTCATGGTGCGCACCCGCCAGGCGAAGGTCGACGGCATCGAGGTCCCGGACCTCCAGGTCGACGACCCGACGGTGGACGCGGCCGTCCGGGACGGCCAGGGCGCCGCCGCCGCGCAGGGCGCCGACACCCTCGTCCTGGGCTGGGGCTCGACCTACGGGCCGATCACCGCGGCGGTGCGGCGCGTACGGCGCGACGGGGGGCGTATCGCCCAGGCTCATCTGCGCCATCTCAACCCCTTCCCGCGGAATCTCGGCGCGGTGCTGGCGCGTTACGACAAGGTGGTCGTACCGGAGATGAACCTCGGCCAGCTCGCGACCCTGCTGCGGGCGAAGTACCTCGTCGATGCCCGCTCGTACACCCAGGTCAGCGGGATGCCGTTCAAGGCCGAGCAGCTTGCGGAGGTCTTTAAGGAGGCCATCAATGACTGAGACGATCGCGGAGGGCGCCTCGACGATCGAGGCGCTTTCCCTGGTGCCCAAGGCCGAGGCCAAGCAGTCCATGAAGGACTTCAAGTCCGATCAGGAAGTGCGCTGGTGCCCCGGCTGCGGTGATTACGCGGTTCTCGCCGCCGTGCAGGGCTTCATGCCCGAACTCGGCCTGGCGAAGGAGAACATCGTCTTCGTCTCGGGCATCGGCTGCTCGTCCCGGTTCCCGTACTACATGAACACCTACGGGATGCACTCCATCCACGGCCGCGCCCCGGCCATCGCCTCCGGCCTGGCTTCCTCGCGCCGTGACCTGTCGGTGTGGGTCGTCACCGGCGACGGCGACGCGCTGTCCATCGGCGGCAACCACCTCATCCACGCGCTGCGCCGCAACGTCAACCTCAAGATCCTGCTGTTCAACAACCGGATCTACGGTCTGACCAAGGGCCAGTACAGCCCCACCTCCGAGGTCGGCAAGATCACGAAGTCGACGCCGATGGGCTCGCTGGACGCGCCCTTCAACCCGGTGTCGCTGGCCATCGGCGCGGAGGCGTCCTTCGTGGCCCGCACCGTCGACTCCGACCGCAAGCATCTGACCGGTGTGCTGCGCGCGGCCGCCGCCCACCCGGGCACGGCGCTGGTGGAGATCTACCAGAACTGCAACATTTTCAACGACGGCGCCTTCGAGGTCCTCAAGGACAAGCAGCAGGCCGAGGAGGCCGTGATCCGTCTGGAGCACGGGCAGCCCATCCGCTTCGGCGCGCCCGCCGAGGACGGTCTCGGCTCCAAGGGCGTGGTACGGGATCCGGCCACCGGCGACCTCAAGGTCATCGACGTGACGGCGGAGGGCGCGGACGCGGTGCTCGTCCACGACGCGCACAGCCCCTCGCCGACCACCGCCTTCGCCCTGTCCCGCCTGGCCGACCCGGACACCCTGCACCACACCCCCATCGGTGTGCTGCGCAACGTGGACCGCCCGGTCTACGACACGCTCATGGGCGACCAACTGGACGCCGCCATCGAGCAGAAGGGCAAGGGCGACCTCGCCTCCCTGCTCGCCGGCAACGACACCTGGACCGTGGTCGGCTGAGCAGCCGGTCCCGGCCCTTCCGGTGCCCGTACGGGACGTCTTCGGACGCCCTGTGCGGGCACCGCTGTTTTCGGCCGGTATGCGCGGCCCCCACGCCCCTGTCATGACCGTATTCCGATACGGGCATGACAGGTGGGCCGCCCGGCGTTACCTTCGGAGCGCGACCCGCACCACCGCCGGCGCAGATGGAGCAGCATTCATCCGGAGGGCCCCTTGCAACCCCAAGCCGACCAGCGCACAGGACTCGTCTACGGCACCGCCGCGTACGTGGTGTGGGGGCTGCTCCCGCTGTACTGGCATCTGTTGGGCGACCTGTCCCCCGCCGAAATCCTGGCCCACCGGATGGTGTGGTCACTGCCGGTCGCCCTCGTCATCCTGGCCGTGCTGCGCCGCTGGTCGTGGATCGGGCGGCTGGTGCGCCAGCCCAAGCGGCTCGGCCTGGTCCTGATCTGCGCGGCGGTCATCTCCGTCAACTGGTTCCTGTACATCTGGGCGGTCAACGCCGGGCACGTGCTCGAAGCGAGCCTGGGCTACTTCATCAACCCGCTGGTCAGCATCGCCTTCGGCGTCCTGGTCCTGCGGGAGCGCCTGCGGCCGTTGCAGTGGGTGGCGGTCGGCGTGGGCGCCGCGGCGGTGGTCGTGATGGCCGTGGCGTACGGCAAGGTGCCCTGGATCTCGCTCGGCCTGGCGTTCACGTTCGCCACGTACGGCCTGGTCAAGAAGGGCGTGAAGCTGGACGGCATCGAGGGCTTCAGCGCCGAGACGGCGATGCAGTTCCTGCCCGCGCTCGGCATCCTGGCCTTCCTCGGCGCGCGCGGCGAGGCCGGGTTCCTGACCGGCGGGGCGGGGCAGATGCTGCTTCTCATGGGCTGCGGGGTGGCCACCGCGCTGCCGCTGATCGCCTTCGGGGCGGCGGCGGTACGGCTGCCGCTGACCGTGCTCGGAATGCTCCAGTACCTGGCGCCGACCTTCCAGTTCGTCCTCGGCCTGCTGGTCTTCCACGAGGAGATGCCGGTGGAGCGCTGGGCGGGCTTCGGGCTCGTGTGGCTGGCGCTGGTGGTGCTGACGTACGACGCGGTCCGTACCGCCCGCTCCGCGCGGTCGGCGCTGGCCACGGCCCGTAAGGCGGCGCGGGAAGCGACCGCGGAGACGGCCGCGGCACAGTCCGCCGCCCAGCACCCCGCCCCCTCCGCCGCGCAGGCCGCCCCGGAGGCCCCGGAAACCGCCCCGGAGCTGGGCACCGCCAAGCCCTGAACCGGGCATCGCACCGCCCTGAACCGAAGCCCCACAGTCCCCCGGCCCGCCGCGAGCGATATGCGGGCCGGGGTGTCCGGATTCCGCCTTGTCTGCGGCGCGTGGCGCGCCCACCATCAGCTTCGCGCCATGCACGGTCCGTTCATCCCACGTTCGGAATCCGGAGACCCCTCATGTCATGGAATGCCGCACGGTCCCTCACGACCAGGCGTTTTCGAAGATCCGGCAGGAGCGGCGGCAGCGGTTCGGGCGGCCTCGGGCCGGCCGCCGCCGGTGCCGTACTCGGCCTGATCGTTGCGCTGCCCGGAGCGGCCGGTACGGCCACCGCCGCGCCCGCCGCCCCCTCCCCCACCGTCACCGCCCCCACCGCGGCCCCCGACATACCGGTGGCCAACGTCAAAGCGCACCTGAGCCAGCTCCAGTCGATAGCCACCGCCAACGGCGGCAACCGGGCCCACGGCCGGCCCGGCTACCGGGCCTCGGTCGACTACCTCAAGGGCAAGCTGGACGCCGCGGGCTTCACCACCAGCGTGCAGCAGTTCACCACCGGCGGCACCACCGGCTACAACCTCATCGCCGACTGGCCCGGCGGCGACCCGAACCGGGTCCTGATGGCCGGCGCGCACCTGGACTCCGTCAGCGCGGGCCCCGGCATCAACGACAACGGCTCCGGTTCGGCCGCGGTCCTCGAAACCGCGCTGGCCGTCGCCCGCGCGAACGCCAAGCCCGCCCAGCACCTGCGGTTCGGCTGGTGGGGCGCCGAGGAGCTGGGCATGCGCGGCTCGCAGTACTACGTGAGCCGGCTGGCCGCGACGGAACGGGCGAAGTTCACCGGTTACCTGAACTTCGACATGGTCGGCTCGCCCAACTCCGGCTACTTCGTCTACGACGACGACCGCACCATCGAGGCGGTCTTCAAGGGCTACTACGCCGCGCTGAACGTCCCGACGGAGATCGAGACCGAGGGGGACGGCCGCAGCGATCACGCGCCGTTCAAGAACGTCGGCATCCCCGTGGGCGGCCTGTTCTCCGGCGCCGAACGCACCAAGTCGGCGGCCCAGGCGCAGAAGTGGGGCGGCACGGCCGGCCAGCCCTTCGACCGCTGCTACCACCGCTCCTGCGACACATCGTCGAACATCAACGACACCGCCCTGGACCGCAGCAGCGACGCCGTCGCGCACGCGGTGTGGACGCTGGGCGTCGGCTCGGCGACCCCGCCCGACGGCACCGTCTTCGAGAACACCGACGACGTGCGGATCCCGGACGCGGGCGCCGCGGTGACCTCGTCCGTGACGGTCTCCGGCCGTACGGGCAACGCGCCGGCCGCCCTGCGGGTCGGAGTGGACATCAAGCACAGTTACCGCGGTGACCTGGTCATCGACCTCGTGGGGCCGAGCGGGCAGACGTACCGGCTGAAGAACTCCAGCGGTTCGGACTCGGCGGCGGACGTGATCACCACGTACCCGGTCGACGCGTCCGCCGAGACGGCCGACGGCACCTGGCAGTTGCGGGTGCAGGACCTCGGACCGCAGGACACCGGGTTCGTCGACAGTTGGAAGCTCATCTTCTGACCTCCGGGGCCGGCCGCACCGGCGGCCCGGGAGCGTACGGCGCGGGGCGTCGCGGCATCAGACCGTGACGTCCCGCGTCGTGAAGCGCGCCCAGGCGGCGGAGCCGAAGACCGCCGCGTACAGCGCCTGGAGGCCGAAGTTCTGCCGGAGCTGGTCCCAGTAGACGGGGTCGCGCAGCACGTCGGCGAAGGACAGCCAGTGGTGCGAGAAGAGGTACGGCTGGATCGCGTGCAGTTGCGGGATGGTGTCCAGGATCTGCACCATGATCAGCAGGCCGACGGTGGTGGCCATGGCCGCGATGCCGCTGTTGGTGAGCGTCGAGACGAACAGGCCGATGGCCGCGACGCCGACCAGGGACAGCGCCACGACGACCGCGACGGCCAACGCCCGCAGCAGCCCCTCGCCGAACGGCACGGCCGTCCCGGACAGCAGCGTCACCTCGCCGAGGGGAAACAGCAGCGCGCCGGTCACCAGCGCCGACACGGCCACGACCAGCGTGGCCACCAGGCAGAACGTCACCGTCGTCGCGTACTTGACCAGCAGCAGCCTGGTCCGCCCGGCCGGTGCGACGAGCAGATAGCGCAGCGTCCCGGCGTGCGCCTCACCGGCGATGGCGTCCCCCGCGACCACGCCGACCGCCAGCGGCAGGAAGACCGGCAGGGTGACGGCCAGCGCGGTGAAGACCAGGAAGAGACCGTTGTTGGTGATCTGGGAGACGAACGCCGCGCCGCCCGGCCCGCCCGGTCCGCCGTCCTCACCGCTCGTCTCGATCCGGACGGCGACACCGATCAGTACGGGTACGGCGGCGAGGACGGCGAGCAGCGCGAGGGTGCGCCAGCGGCGGAAGGTCGTACCGATCTCGTTGCGCAGCAGTCCGAGCGTCCACAGCCGCCGGGGCGCACGGCCCACGGCCCCACTCTCGGAATCCGCGCCCCCGGCGCCCCCGGCGCCCCCGGCGCCCCCGGCGTTTTCGGAATCCACGCTTCCGGTGCCCGCGTCCCCGACCTCCGGGCCCCCGGTCGTCTCAGCCCGCGACATCGAAGCCCTCTCCGGTCAGCTCCACGAAGACGTCCTCCAGGGACGCCCGTTCCACGCCGAAGGCCCGTACGCGCACCCCGGCCCGTACGAGAGCGGCGTTGATCTCCGCCAGGTCGGGCGGCCCGCCGGCCGGTGCCGGGACGTCGCCGGTCACCCGCCCGTCCGTCACCGCGAGGTCGGTGACCCCGTACTCCTTGAGCACCCGCACCGCGTCGGCGGTGTCGGGCGTGCCGACGGCCAGCCGCCCCCGGGTGCCCGCGGACAGCGCGGCGACCGTGCCCTGGGTGACGAGCCGGCCGCGCGCCATCACCGCGGCGTGCGTGCAGACCTGTTCGATCTCGTCGAGGAGGTGGGAGGAGAGGAAGACGGTGGTGCCGTCGTCCGCCAGTTCCCTGACGAGCGCGCGGATCTCGCGCATCCCCTGCGGGTCCAGGCCGTTGGTCGGCTCGTCCAGCACGAGCAGGTCCCGGGGCTGCAGAAGCGCCGCGGCCAGTCCCAGCCGCTGCTTCATGCCCAGCGAATAGGCGCGTGCCTTCTTGCGGGCGGCGGCGGCCAGGCCGACCCGTTCCAGCGCGTGGTCCACCCGGCGCGCGCGGGTGCGCGGGTCCGTGGCCGGGTCGGCCGCGTCGTACCGGACGAGGTTGTCCCGCCCGCTGAGGAAGCCGTACAGGGCCGGTCCCTCGATGAGGGCGCCGACCCTGGGGAGCACCCGGCGGGCCGCCCGCGGCATCGGCTCGCCGAGCAGCCGGGTGTGGCCGGCGGACGGCTCGATCAGGCCGAGCAGCATCCGGATGGTGGTGGTCTTGCCCGAGCCGTTGGGGCCGAGGAAGCCGAAGACGCTGCCGCGCGGTACGGCGAGGTCGAGACGGTCGACGGCGAGTTGCCCGCCGCGGTACGTCTTCGTCAGGCCCCGGGTCTCGATCACCCGGTCCCCGGCGGGCGGCTGCGTCATCGGCTCCCCCATGTGTCGCACCTGTGACCGCGGCCCGTGTCACCGGCGGCCCGGGGCGCGGGGCGGGCCGGTCGGCCCGCCCCGCGCCGTTCTCGCTACTCGGCGGTCTCGGCCGCCTTGATCAGGGACTCCTTGTCCACGGCACCGGCGTAGACCGAGCCGTCGTCCGTCACCAGGGCGTTGACCAGGCGGGTGCTGAAGAGCCGGCCGGAGCCGAACTTCCCGTTCACCTTCTCGCCCAGGCTGTCCAGCAGCTTGGCCGCGTCACCGGACGCGCCCTTGCCGGTGGCCTCGGACAGGCCGGAGCCGCCCTTGAGGTGGGCGATCGAGGTCCAGCCGGAGCCGATGACGTCGACGCCCTTGCCCTTGCCGGCGTTCTCGCCGTCCAGGCCGTACTGCCCCAGGATGCCCTGGAGGTCCTCGGCCGTCCGCCGCCCCTCGGCCCGCTGCCGCGCGCGGGCCTGGTCGCCGTCCACGACCTTGGCGCCCTTCGGCGGCTTGAAGTCGAAGGTGCCGGCTGCGGGCTCGGCGAAGTCGACGGAGGTGAAGCCCACGTCGACCGCGGCGGCACCGCCGCCCTTGGGCGTGAGCGTGAACTTCAGCGGTACACCGGTCTCGGCGTCCACCGAGATGCGGATCGAGTCGACCGTGGAGCCGGCCTGCTTGGGCTTGACCGAGAGCTGGTACGCGTCCCGTCCGGCCACCTTGGCCGTGCCGTCGACGGTCACCGAGGTGGTGTCGCCGACCGCGGCGAGTGCCCTCTTGGCCAGTTCCTGCGGGGTGGCGTTCTTCAGGTCGCCGGACGCACCGCCCTGGCCGGACCGGTCCGAACGCTGCCGGTCCTTGCCCGCTCCGGCCGGGATCGTGCTGTGGTACGCGGTGTTGCTCTTGCTGTCGTAGCCCCAGATGTCACGGCCGTTGTGCACCAGGTTGTACTCGGCGGCCTTGCCGACGACCGAGACCCGCTGCCTGTCCGGCCCGTCGGCGGCGACGCGCAGCGTGTGCGAGCCGGACGCCAGGTCCATGAGCTGGTTCTGCGGGCTCGCCGAGGAGGACGAGCCGCCGTCCCCGCCCTTGCCGCCCCGGCCCGCGGAGCCGCCGCCGAAGGCACCGGCGCCGGCGCCCGAGAGGGACGGCAGTCCCAGGTCGGTGCTGGTGCGGACCGTGCCGGAGAGCTGCTGCACGTCCGAGGCGGCGACCTTGGCTATCAGGTCCTGTGCCGAGATCTTCGGCAGATCCGGGGAGCCGGAGCCGGCGAACGCCGGGACCAGCCCGATCGAGGCTGCCGTGATGCCCACGACGGCGGCCGGGACCGCGTACCGCATCGTTCTGCGGCGCTTCGCGGAGCGCCCGCCGTCCCCGTCCCACTCGTCGGTGACCTGTGTCGGTTGGTTCCGTGGCATGTGCCTTACCTCCGTCGTAAGCGGCGGCCTGCTACGCGACGCACTCGTCCCACCCCCGGGCTCATTGTGACCCGTTCCGCCGTGGCGTGGTGCTCACAATCCCACCAAACCGGCCGGCCGTACGCGTCAGCCCCGGGGGCCAACTCCGCCTACTCCGGTGGGATGACCTCGCGTCACCGCAGGGTGGAGCGGGTATGACCAAAGTCGGAGCGGATCCTGAGGGTTTACCGGGGGTCTCACGGCGCCTCGGGGGTTCCCACGAGACCACCGCACCCCGAAGGCACCCGAGCGCTCCGGGGGCACACTCACCCCGCCCGGTGCACCACCGAGTCGCACAGCCCTTCCAGGGCGGCCTTCGCCATGCACTCCGGCAGCGGCGCCAGGGTGCTCCGGGCCTCCTCCGCGTAGCGCACCGTGTCGCGGCGGGCCTGCTCCAGCGCCGGGTGGGCGCGCAGCCCGGCCAGCGCCTCGGCGTGCCGGGCGTCGTCGGTGAGGTCGCCGGCCAGCAGGTCGCGCAGTTCGCGGTCCTGGTCGGTGCCGTGCGCGCCGTCGGCCAGGGCGCGCAGGTGCAGGACCGGCAGGGTCGGGATGCCCTCGCGCAGGTCCGTGCCGGGCGTCTTGCCGGACTCGTGGGAGTCGCTGGCGATGTCCAGGACGTCGTCGGCGAGCTGGAAGGCGGTGCCGAGGCGTTCGCCGTACTGGGTCAGGATGTTGACGGTCGCCTCGTCGGCGCCGGACATCATCGCGCCGAAGCGGCCCGCGACGGCGATCAGCGAGCCGGTCTTGCCCGCGATGACGTCCAGGTAGTGGTCGATCGGGTCGCGGCCGTCCCGCGGACCCGCGGTCTCCAGGATCTGGCCGGTCACCAGGCGTTCGAACGCCTCGGCCTGGATGCGTACGGCCTCCGGGCCGAGGTCGGCCAGTATGTGCGAGGCGCGCGCGAAGAGGAAGTCGCCGGTCAGTACGGCCACGGAGTTGCCCCAGCGGGCGTTGGCGCTGGCCACCCCGCGGCGCACGTCCGCCTCGTCCATCACGTCGTCGTGGTACAGCGTCGCCAGGTGCGTCAGCTCCACGACGACGGCCGACGGGACGACGCCCGGCGAGTGCGGGTCGCCGAACTGCGCGGCGAGCATCACCAGCAGCGGCCGGAACCGCTTGCCACCTGCGCGGACGAGATGCTGGGCGGCCTCGGTGATGAACGGCACGTCGCTTTTGGTGGCCTCCAGCAGGCCCTCCTCGACAGCCGCCAACCCGGCCTGGACATCGGCCTCAAGAGCCTGGTCCCGCACGCTCAGCCCGAAGGGCCCGACGACGGTCACGAGGGGTACTCCTGTCTGCTGACGATCAAACGGATTGTCGATCTGTCGCTGTCTCCACCATTGGCCAGCGTATCCGGTCGGTGTTGGATCACCGTGAGCGCCCGCCCCTCCGACGCACTCGAACGGTGAGCGGGCCGTTCGCGGGCCCGGCGCGGGCACCACGGGCAGCCATCCGCTATGTCCTTGATCCACCAATGGTGCTGATTTGTCGCAGCAGAAGACGAACCGGAGCACCCCGGCCTCCCGCGGCGGGGTGCTCCGCTCGGCCACACCGGCCGGAACGCGCGGCTCAGCGCGCCGCCGCCACCGCCGCCGCCACCCGGCGGGACGCGAACTCCGTGCCGCAGACGAAGCGCATCACGGGCCCGAAGGACGCCGCCGCCGGGAGGCCCGTGAAGTGCAGGCCCGGGACCGAGGAGCCGAAGCCCGCGTCCAGCCGGGGGCCGCCGCCGCTCACCGTGATGCCGGTGCGCAGCCCCTGGCCGAGGAAGTCCATCGCCGCCAGGTCGACCCGGTAGCCGGTGGCGGCCAGGACGTGGTCGGCGGCCAGTTCGCCGGTCCGGCCGTCCGGGCCGCGCAGCGTCAGGACCGGGCGGCCGTCCTCGACGCGCGCCCGTACGATCCGCCGCCCGGCCGTGACCTGGACGCGCCCCACGAAGCGGTCCCGCAGCCACCAGGCGCCCAGCGGCCCCAGCACCCGCCGGACCAGGTAGCGACGGGCCGGTGCGGGCAGGTGGCGGAAACCGCCCGCGTGATACGTGAACGCGTACAGCGACCACGCGTTGCCGAAGGGTGACGTGGGGCGCAGCCTGGGCTGCCGGTCCGGCGGCGCGCCGAAGCCCACCGCGGTGCGCCCGCGTGCCACGACCCGCACGGACCGGGCACCGGACTCGGCCAGCAGCACCGCGCTCTCCAGCGCCGACTGCCCGGCGCCGACCACGATCACGTCCCGGTCCGCGAGGACCGACAGGTCACGGTGCTGGGAGCTGTGCGAGACGGGCCCGGTGGGCGACGGCCCGTCCGGCACGGCCGCGGCCAGCGCGCGCGGCAGCCGGGCGAAGCCGGTCAGCCCGGTCGCCACGACGACGGCGCGCGCCCGGAACTGTTCGCCGCTGTCCAGTTTCAGCTCGAATCCGTCCGGACGCCGGCCGGGGCCGCCGGAACGCCGGTCGACCGAGACGACCCGTACCTGCTCCAGGTCCGGAACCAGCCGTTCCTGGAACCACTCGCCGTACCGCACGAAGGTCTCGACGGGCACGATGTCCCAGTCGGACTCGTAGTGCCGTCCGCCGGCCGCGGCGCAGAAGTCCTGGAGCGTGTGCCCGGCCTGCGGGGCGTCGATGGTGGACGCCGCCGGCGTCGACTTGAGCAGCATCCCCGCGGGCATGTGCGCGCGCCAGCTCACCATCGGCCGGCCGAAGACGCGTACGGGCACGCCCCGCGCGCGCAAGTGCGCCGCCGTCGACAGGCCGTACGGACCGGCCCCGATGACCGCTACCGGAGTGTTCACGTGCGTTCCCCTCCCCAGGGTGTCGCTGGTCCGGCAGTGCCGCGCACTGCCCTGGCGGGGAACTGCCGCACGGCTTCCCCACGTCCCCCGCTGATCCCCCGCCGCTCCCCCACGGCTCGCCCGCTACGGCCGCGTCCGCCGGAGCGCCCCGCCGTCCGCCGCCGTCCGCGCGCGTCTGCTCGCGCGCCGCAGCTCCACCAGGTGCCGGGTCCCCGGCCCGACGAACCGGGCCAGCATCGTGAAGAACGGCTTGAGATCGTCGGCGGCCAGCCACGCCAGCTCGGTGCCGGTGGCGTGGCGCGGCGCGTGCGGTGTCGTGCGGCCGCTGCGCCGGTACGCGACCAGCGCCGGCAGGTCGATGTTCTCCACGACGAACCGCTGCCCGGCCCGCTGCTCCGCCTCCGGCACCTTCCGTCCGGTCAGGTCCAGGTGCTGGGCCCGTACGACGTCGATGCCCGCCTCGTTCTCGAACAGCCGGAACTGGGCGCCCATCCGCGGATTGAAGTCCAGCAGCTTGTAGGCGCCGTCCCGGCGGTCGTAGCGCCAGTCCAGGTCCACGATGCCACTGAAGCCGACGCGCTTGACGAACTGGGCGGTCATATCGGCCAGTTCGGGGTTGTCGACGACGTACGCGCAGGCCGTCATGCCCGCGTGCGGTGGCCAGGAGCGCACCTTGACCCCGGTGAACAGGCTGAGCGCGGCGCTGTCCGCGTCGAAGTACGCGTGCACGATCCAGTCCTCGGCCTCCTCCCGCGGCAGGTACTCCTGGAGGATCACCCCCGGTCGCGGGCCCCAGTCGCGGGCCAGGCCGATCAGTTGGCCGGGGCCGGAGATCCGGGTGGTGCCGGCGACCGCGGGGTGCCGGCGCCGCTGGAACGCCTCACGGTTCTTGGCCACGACGGGGAAACGTGCCTGCGCGGCGAAGTGCTCGATGTCCGACAGCGACTCCGGGAAGGCGGTTGCCGGTGACGGAACGCCGTGCTCGACACAGAGTTCGTGCAGGCCTTTCTTGCTGGCCAGGCGGCGCGGTAAACACGCTTCGGTGCGGGGGAACAGGAAGTGGTCGCGGAGGACGTCGCCGAATTCACCTATCAGGACGGCGGCCTCCTCGTCGGTCGGGATCAGGACCGCGGGCCGGCCGATGCGCTTGCCGATCCGCAGCAGTACCTCGGCGAGCCGCTGCGGGTCCTCCCGCCCGGTGGTCGGCCAGACGCAGCGCCCATGCAGATAACGCGAGGTGGCGGCGGGTGTGAACCGGTCCTCGGTGATCGCGTACATGGGCACGCCGAGGCGCCCCAGACTGCGGATCGCCCCCACCCCGCCGTGGTGCAGCGGATAGTCGCCGATCTTCACGATGAGCCCCGGAACGGTCCGGTCCACCGCGAACGCCGTGCTGCTCCGAGCCACCTGACCCCCCAACGGCACGCGTCCCGCCCCGGCCACGCCCCGCACGACGCTAGAACCGAACTGACCATTCCGGCACCGTCTTTCAGGACATTACGAACTCTTTTAGGGCGCTTTGCCAACGCCTTTAGCGCGGTTCCTTGTCTCTTCTGTCGCCGCCCCCTCTCGCGGTGCTGCCGTCCCGCCGCCTCCGCAGCGGCGCCCAGCGCCCGGCCGGCCATCCCCTCAAGGGCCGTTGGGCCGTAATCTGATCGACGAGCCCGCCGGTCCGCCGGCCGGGCCCACGGCCACAGGTGACGACGCACGCGAGACGACCACGCGAGGAGCCGTACATGCCCGAGCAGCACCCGCTCGACCTGCCCGATGACCACCCCTTCGGGGCACACACCCTCCCCTACGGCGTCTTCAGTACGGCGGACGAGCCGGAGCGGCACCGCATCGGCGTCCGCTACGGCGACCACGTACTGGACCTGAACGCGCTCGCCGCCACCTCCGGGTCGCCGCACGCCGACCTGCTCGCCGCGCCGACCCTGAACCCGCTGCTCGCCGCGGGCCGCGACATCTGGCGGGCCGTGCGGGAGGCCGTCCGCACGGCCGTCACCGACCCGGCGCACCGCGGCGCCACCGAGTCGCTGCTGATCCCGCTGACCGCCGTGACGCTGCACCTGCCGTTCGAGGTCGCGGACTACGTCGACTTCTACGCCAGCGAGCACCACGCCACCAACGTCGGCCGGATCTTCCGCCCGAACGCCGACGCGCTCACCCCCAACTGGAAGCACCTGCCCATCGGCTACCACGGCCGGGCGGGCACGGTCGTCGTCTCCGGCACCCCGGTCGTACGGCCCAGCGGCCAGCGCAAGGCACCGGCCGACGCGGCGCCCACCTTCGGGCCCTCCCGGCGGCTGGACATCGAGGCGGAGGTCGGCTTCGTCGTCGGCACGCCGTCCGCGCTCGGCGAGACGGTCGGCCTGGACGGCTTCCGCGACCATGTCTTCGGCGTCTGCCTGGTCAACGACTGGTCCGCGCGGGACATCCAGGCATGGGAGTACGTGCCGCTCGGCCCCTTCCTCGGCAAGTCCTTCGCGACCTCCGTGTCCGCCTGGATCACGCCGCTGGACGCGCTGGACCACGCCCGTACGGCGCCGCCCGCCCGCGACGTCCCCGTACTCCCCTATCTGGACGACACGGACACCGAGCCGGGCGGTATCGACCTGCGCATCGAGGTGGGCATCAACGGCGCGACGGTCGCCCGCCCGCCCTTCTCCGCCATGTACTGGACCGCCGCCCAGCAGCTCACCCACATGACGGTCAACGGCGCCTCGCTGCGTACCGGCGACCTCTACGCCTCCGGCACGGTCTCCGGCCCGGAGCCGGACCAGCTCGGCTGCCTCCTCGAACTCACCCAGGGCAAGGGGCCCTTCCTGGAGGACGGCGACGAGGTCACGCTGACCGCCTGGGCGCCGGGGCCCGAGGGCTCCCGGATCGGCCTGGGCGAGGTCACCGGACGTATCCGGCCCGCGCGTACGTCATGACCGGGTACGGGGCGGGGAGCGAGCGGAGCGGCGCGGCCGGCCGGTTCGCGGGCGGCGCGGACCGGGGGCCCACGCTGCCCGAGGAGTTGCTGCTCCTCGCCCTGGACCCGGTGCGGGGCAAGCCGCTGAACGACCCGTCCCACCTGCGGTACGCCCTGGCGGGCGCCGCCCTCGCGGAGCTGGAGCTGGCCGGGCGGGTCACCGGGGGCCGCGGCGGCCGGATCGTCGTGGGCAGCCCGCTGCCGCTCGGTGACCTGGTGCTGGACACCGCGCTGGCCACCCTGCCCGTCTCCGGCAAGGACGGTGAGGTCAAGGTCCGGCGCTGGGTGCGGACCGCGGCGCGCGGCATCGACGAGGTGTGCCGGCAGCGGCTGGAACAGCGCGGTGCGATCCGCCGGGAGTCCCGGCGGGCGCTCGGCCTGTTCCGTTACGAGCGCCTGGCGGCCGGTCCGGCGGACCTCGCCGGGCCGGTCCGCGCACGGTTCAAGGGCGCCCTGGCCACCGGCTTCGCCGACCCGCACGACCGGGTGCTGGCCGCTCTGGTCTCGGCCAGCCACCTGGACCGCAAGCTGGAGCTGGGCCGGGACCGGCGCGCCGTACGCCGCGGCCTGAAAACGCTGGCCCGCGAGCACTGGATCGCCCGCGCGGTGGCGTCCGCGGTCTTCCAGGACGAGGCCGCGGCCGGCGCCGGCTGAGACGCGGGGGCCGGAGCCGCCGCGGAGCCGAGGCCAGGGGGCCGAGCGCCACGGAGCGGGGGTCGGAGCGCCGCGGAACAGGGATCAGAGGCCGGAGCGCCACGGAACAGGGGCCAAGAGGGCCGGAGCGCCACGGGCAGGCGCCCAGGGCGCCGGAGAGCCCGGGGCGCGCCTTTCCTCGTCATGGGTGGCCCGCGCCTCCCCTGCCCGGCCTCGGCTCGGAAGGTCACGGCAGCGCGCCGACTTCGTAGCGAAGCTGCCGCAATCCCTCCCGCCCCATCCGTAACCGGTCCGGACCGAGTACGGCATTGCTAGCCTCTCGTCGCCCTGTCCCCCGACGGAGGAGACGTACGTGCGCAAGGCAGCGCAGATCGCCGGGACGGCCGCCATGACCGCCCTGCTGCTCAGCGGCTGTGGCAGCAGCGGAGACGACAAGAGGGCCGGGGCGGGCAAGGCGCCGGCCGCCACCCCGTCGCAGCCCCCCAGCGGCAGGCACACCGACGGCACCGACAGCCTCGACGGTGCCTGGACGGCCACGACCGGCGACTCGCACCTCACCCTGGTGATCTACCGGGGCATCGCGTCCCTGGGCCTCGGCGCGGACACCGGGGCGGCCTGCCAGGGCAGGGTCGAGACGAGGGGCACCACGGTGATCGCCCTGAAGTGCATGGGCGGCCACACCACCCGCACCCTGGGCACCATCGAGCCGGGCGCGGACGGCAGGACGCTGAAGGTGAGCTGGAAGGGCGGGCCCACCGACGACTTCACCAAGGCCGAGGGCAAGCTCGAACTGCCCGGGACGCCGAGCCCACCCACGGGACCAGCGCACTCCTGACGGGCGGTCAGGCCGCCCGCCCGTAACGGGCCCTGCCCGGCGCGAACGGCGGAGAGCCGCTACGCCACCAGGGGTGTTTCCGGGGCGGCGCCGGGAAAGACGCCATACGCTGAGCCATATTCACTCCGAGTAGTTGCTCGACACCGACAACCACGAGGAGTCACGAGATGCGCCTGCGCACCTCCGTCGCCGCCGCCTTCGGAGCGGCCGTACTCGCCCTGACCACCCCGACCTCCGCCTACGCCGCCGACGGCGTCTTCTCCTACGGCTTCAACACCGGCAACGAGCTCGACCAGCGCGCCGCCCTGTTCAACCCGCCGGGCAAGGAGTGCATCACCCTCAAGCTGCCGGACGGTGCCGACTTCGCCTACGCCGCGCGCAACAGGACGAACGCCACCGCCACCCTCTTCGCCGACGACGACTGCAGCAGCGATGTCTTCTTCGTCGTCCCGCCCGGCAAGGCCGCCCCGACGAAGGTCCTGGTCCGCTCGGTGCTGTTCTCCCGCTGAGCCCGGCCCCTCCCGCGCTGATCCGCGCCTTTCGTGCTCCGGCCGGCCCTCCTCGCACGCTGCTTCAGGCCGCGCCGGTCCCCTTCGCCCGAGTGGCGGAACGGCCGCCGTCCGGCACCCCGCAGGGGTACCGGACGGCGGCCGTGGCCCGTATGCCGTCCACCGGCGTCGCCGCTCAGCGCACGAACACCCCCGCCTGGCCCGCCAGGTCGAGGAAGTACTGCGGCGCCAGCCCCAGGACGAGCGTGACCACCACACCGACCGCGATGGCCGTCGTGGTCAGCGGGCTGGGCACCGCCACCGTCGGGCCGTCCGCCTTCGGCTCGTCGAAGAACATCAGCACGATGACGCGGATGTAGAAGAACGCGGCAATGGCGGACGAGAGCACACCGACCACCACCAGCCAGCCCGCGCCGCTCTCGGCCGCCGCCTTGAACACCGCGAACTTCCCGGTGAAGCCCGAGGTCAGCGGGATGCCCGCGAAGGCCAGCAGGAAGACCGCGAAGACCGCCGCCACCAGGGGCGAGCGCCTGCCCAGCCCCGCCCACTTGGACAGGTGCGTCGCCTCGCCGCCCGCGTCCCGGACGAGCGTGACCACCGCGAACGCGCCGAGCGTCACGAAGGAGTACGCCGCCAGGTAGAACAGGACGGACGAGATGCCGTCCTTGCTGGTGGCGATCACACCGGCCAGGATGAACCCGGCGTGCGCGATGGAGCTGTACGCCAGCAGCCGCTTGATGTCCGTCTGGGTGATCGCGACGATCGCGCCGCCCAGCATCGTGACGATCGCGACGCCCCACATGACCGGCCGCCAGTCCCAGCGCAGCCCCGGCAGGACCACGTACAGCAGCCGCAGCAGCGCACCGAACGCGGCGACCTTGGTGGCCGCCGCCATGAACCCGGTCACCGGGGTCGGCGCGCCCTGATAGACGTCCGGCGTCCACATGTGGAACGGCACCGCGCCGACCTTGAAGAGCAGCCCCATCAGCACCAGCGCCCCGCCGATCAGCAGCAGCGCGTCATTGCCCATCGTGTCGGCGAGCGCCGGGTTGATCTGCTTGGCGCCGTCGCCGACGACCTGCGCGATACCGGAGTACGTCACCGTGCCGGCGTACCCGTACAGCAGCGCGATGCCGAACAGCAGGAACGCCGAGGAGAACGCGCCGAGCAGGAAGTACTTCACCGCGGCTTCCTGCGACAGCAGCCGCTGGCGGCGGGCCAGCGCACACAGGATGTACAGCGGGAGGGAGAAGACCTCCAGCGCGACGAAAAGGGTCAGCAGGTCGTTGGCGGCGGGGAAGACCAGCATCCCGCCGACCGCGAACAGCGCGAGCGGGAACACCTCTGTCGTGGTGAACCCGGCCTTGACCGCGGCCCGTTCGGCCTCACCGCCGGGCACCGCCGCGGCCTGTGCCGCGAAGGAGTCCACCTTCCTGCCGTGCGCGGCCGGATCGAGCCGGCGCTCGGCGAAGGTGAACGTGGCGACCAGCGCCACCAGCAGGATCGTGCCCTGGAGGAAGAGCGCCGGGCCGTCCACGGCGATGGCGCCCATCGCCGTGATCTTCGCCTTGGTGGCGCCGAAGCCGCCCGCCGCCAGCCCCACCACGGCCGCGAATCCGGCGGCCAGCGCGAGCACCGACAGCAGGAGCTGGGCGTGGTGGCGGCTGCGCCGCGGCAGGAACGCCTCCAGGACGACGCCGACGACCGCGGCACCCAGCACGATCAGCGCCGGCGCGAGCTGGGCATACTCGATCTTCGGCGCCGGGATCTTGGCCGGTGCCTCGGCCGCAATGGTCCACAGGCTGTGGACGCTCGCCACGGAACTCACTTCGCGGCCTCCGCATCTGCCTTCACGGGTACGTCGGGGCGGGGATCGTGCTGGTCGACGACGGACAGGGTGTGGTCCACCGCCGGGTTGACGAGGTCCGTCAACGGTTTCGGGTAGACACCGAGGAACAGCAGCAGCGCGATCAGCGGGGCGACCACCGCCAGCTCCCGTGCCTTGAGGTCGGGCATGGCCCGCACCTCGGCCTTCACCGGGCCGGTCATCGTGCGCTGGTAGAGGACGAGGACGTACAGCGCGGCGAGCACGATGCCGACGGTGGCCACGATGCCCACGGCCGGATAGCGGCTGAACGTGCCCACCAGCACCAGGAATTCGCTGACGAAGGGCGCCAGGCCCGGCAGCGACAGCGTCGCCAGGCCGCCGACCAGGAACGTGCCGGCCAGCACCGGCGCGACCTTCTGCACCCCTCCGTAGTCGGCGATCAGCCGCGAGCCGCGCCGCGAGATCAGGAACCCGGCGACCAGCATCAGCGCCGCCGTCGAGATGCCGTGGTTGACCATGTACAGCGTCGCGCCGCCCTGGCCCTGGCTCGTCATGGCGAAGATGCCCATGACGATGAAGCCGAAGTGGGAGATGGAGGCGTACGCCACCAGGCGCTTGATGTCGCGCTGGCCGACCGCGAGCAGCGCCCCGTACAGGATGCTGATCAGCGCCAGGACGAGGATCACCGGGGTCGCCCAGCTACTGGCCTCCGGGAAGAGCTGGAGGCAGAAGCGCAGCATCGCGAAGGTGCCGACCTTGTCGACCACCGCGGTGATCAGCACGGCGACGGGCGCGGTGGACTCGCCCATCGCGCCCGGCAGCCAGGTGTGCAGCGGCCACAGCGGCGCCTTCACCGCGAAGGCGAAGAAGAAGCCGAGGAACAGCAGCCGTTCCGTGCCGGTGCCCAGCGTCAGCCGGCCGTCCGCCCGGGCCTGGACGATTTCCGTCAGGGAGAACGTGCCGCTGCCGAGCTGGTCGGCGGTGGCCGCGTACAGCCCGATCACCGCGGCCAGCATGATCAGACCGCCGGCCAGGTTGTAGAGCAGGAACTTCACGGCGGCCCGCGAGCGGAGCGTCGCGCTGCGCTCCTCACCACCCGCTCCGGCCCGGTCCCCGAAGCCGCCGATGAGGAAGTACATCGGGATCAGCATGGCTTCGAAGAAGATGTAGAAGAGGAACACGTCGGTGGCCTCGAAGGAGATGACCACCATCGCCTCGACCGCGAGGACCAGCGCGAAGAAACCCTGGGTGGGGCGCCAGCGGCGGTTGGGCTCCTTCCCCTCCAGGGGGTCGGCGTCGTGCCAGCCCGCCAGGATCACGAACGGGACCAGCAGCGCGGTCAGCGCGATCAGCGCCACCGCGATGCCGTCCACGCCCAGCTCGTAGCGGACCCCGAAGTCCTTGATCCAGGCGTGTGACTCGGTGAGCTGGAACGGGCCCTTCGCCCCCGTGTCGAAGCGGACCGCGACCACCGCGGCCAGTACCAGCGTGGCCAGCGAGAAGAGCAGCGCCAGCCACTTGGCGGCGGCGCGCCGGGCGGCGGGCACCGCGGCGGTGGCGATCGCGCCGATCGCCGGGACCGCCGCGGTGGCCGTCAGCAGGGGAAACGACATGGCTCAGACACCCCTCATCAGCAGGGTCGCGGCGATCAGCACGGCCGCACCGCCCAACATCTGTACCGCGTACGAGCGGGCGAAGCCGTTCTGCACCTGGCGCAGCCGGCCGGAGAGGCCGCCCATCGACGCCGCCGTGCCGTTGACCGCGCCGTCCACGACGGAGTGGTCCAGTTGGACCAGGGCGCGGGTCAGCTCCCCGCCGCCGCGCACCAGCACGACGTGGTTGAAGTCGTCCTGGAGCAGGTCGCGGCGGGCCGCCCGGGTGAGCAGCGAACCGCGCGGGGCGACGGCCGGCACCGGCTTGCGCCCGTACTGGAGGTAGGCGAGCGCGACGCCGAGGACCATCACCACGATGGTGGCGGTGGTGATCGTCCCGGCGCCGATCGGCGGGTGCCCGTGCTCGAAGGAGGTGACCGGCTCCAGCCAGGTCACGAAGGCCTCGTTGATGCTGAACAGCCCGCCCGCGAACACCGACCCGACGGCCAGCAGGATCATCGGGATCGTCATGGACTTCGGCGACTCGTGCGGGTGCGGCGGGGTGTACTCGTCTGGGGGCACCTCCCGGCCGCCGGGCCGGGGGAGTGTCCGGGCCGCGGGCTCCACCGACGGTTCGGCGGGGGACGGCGTCGGCGCCTTGCGCCAGCGCTCCTCTCCGAAGAACGTCATCAGCATCACCCGCGTCATGTAGAACGCGGTGATCGCGGCGCCCAGCAGGGCCGCGCCGCCGAGGATCCAGCCCTCCGTGCCGCCCTTGGCGAACGCCGCCTCGATGATCTTGTCCTTGGAGAAGAAGCCGGACAGTCCGGGGAAGCCGATGATGGCCAGGTAGCCCAGGCCGAAGGTGATGAAGGTGACGGGCATGTACCTGCGCAGGCCGCCGTAGCGGCGCATGTCCACCTCGTCGTTCATGCCGTGCATCACCGAACCGGCGCCGAGGAAGAGGCCCGCCTTGAAGAAGCCGTGGGTAACCAGGTGCATGATCGCGAAGGCGTAACCGATCGGTCCGAGGCCGGCGGCCAGGATCATGTAGCCGATCTGCGACATCGTCGAGCCCGCCAGGGCCTTCTTGATGTCGTCCTTCGCGCACCCGACGATCGCACCGAACAGCAGCGTCACCGCGCCGACCACCACGACGGCGGTCTGCGCGTCCGGCGCCCCGTTGAAGATCGCCCCGGAGCGGGTGATCAGGTAGACGCCGGCGGTCACCATCGTCGCCGCGTGGATCAGGGCCGAGACCGGGGTCGGGCCCTCCATCGCGTCGCCGAGCCACGATTGCAGCGGGACCTGGGCCGACTTGCCGCACGCGGCGAGCAGCAGCATCAGACCGACGGCGGTGAGCTTGCCCTCGGACGTCTCGCCCACCGCGCCCAGCACCGGGCCGAACGCGAACGTCCCGAACGTGGTGAACATCAGCATGATCGCGATGGACAGGCCGACATCACCGACGCGGTTGACCAGGAACGCCTTCTTCGCCGCCGTCGCCGCGCTGGGCTTGTGCTGCCAGAAGCCGATGAGGAGGTACGAGGCCAGGCCCACGCCCTCCCAGCCGACGTACAGCAGGAGGTAGTTGTCGGCGAGGACGAGCAGCAGCATGGCCGCGAGGAACAGATTCAGGTAGCCGAAGAAGCGGCGGCGCCGCTCGTCGTGCTCCATGTAGCCGATCGAGTAGATGTGGATCAGCGATCCGACACCGGTGATCAGCAGGACGAACGTCATGGACAGTTGGTCGAGCTGGAAGGCCACGTCCGCCTGGAAGCCGCCCACCGGCACCCAACTGAACAGGTGCTGGTGCAGGGTGCGGTGCTCGGCGTCGCGGCCCAGCAGCTCCGTGAACAGGGGTACGGCCAGGGCGAAGGACGCCAGCGCGAGCAGCGTGCCGAGCCAGTGACCGGCCCGGTCCAGTCTCCTGCCGCCGCACAGCAGCAGGGCCGCACCGACCAGTGGTGCCGCGACGAGCAGCGCGATCAGGTTCTCCACGTTTACGACCCCTTACAGCTTCATCAGGCTGGCGTCGTCGACCGAGGCCGTGTGGCGGGCGCGGAAGATGGACACGATGATCGCCAGGCCCACCACGACCTCGGCCGCGGCGACGACCATCGTGAAGAACGCGATGATCTGTCCGTCCAGATTTCCGTGCATCCGCGAGAAGGCCACGAAGGCGAGGTTGCAGGCGTTGAGCATCAGCTCGATGCACATGAACACCACGATGGCGTTCCGCCTGATCAGCACCCCCGCCGCGCCGATGGTGAACAACAGGGCGGCGAGGTAGAGGTAGTTGACCGGGTTCATCGGTTCGCCTCCTCGCTGCGGCCCAGCCACTCTTCGGAGCGCTGTTCCAGCGCCTTCAGTTCGTCCAGCGACTCACCGGAGACGTCGCGGATCTGGCCGCGCTCGCGCAGCGTCGGGTTGACGGTCAGCTCGGACGGGGTGCCGTCGGGGAGCAAGCCGGGGATGTCGACCGCGTTGTGGCGGGCGTAGACACCCGGCGCGGGGAGCGGCGGGATGTGCTTGCCTTCCCTGATGCGCTGCTCGGACTGCTCACGCTGGGTCTTGGCGCGCTCCGTACGCTCGCGGTGCGTCAGGACCATCGCTCCGACCGCCGCCGTGATGAGCAGCGCGCCGGTGACCTCGAAGGCGAAGACGTACTTGGTGAAGATCAGCGTCGCCAGGCCCTGCACATTGCCGCCGGCGTTGGCCTCGCCGAGGCCGTTGAAGTGCTTGAGCGAGGCGTTGCCGAGGCCGGCGATGAGCAGGATGCCGAAGCCGAGGCCGCAGGTGGCGGCCAGCCAGCGCTGGCCCTTGAGTGTCTCCTTGAGGGAGTCGGCGGCCGTGACGCCGACGAGCATGACGACGAAGAGGAACAGCATCATGATCGCGCCCGTGTAGACGACGATCTGCACGACGCCGAGGAAGTACGCGCCGTTGGCGAGGTAGAACACCGCGAGGATGATCATGGTGCCGGCGAGCGAGAGGGCGCTGTGCACGGCGCGCCGCAACAGGATCGTGCACAGTGCGCCGAGCACCGCGACCGTACCGAGGATCCAGAACTGCACCGCCTCGCCGGTGGACGCCGCGGCGGCCAGGGAGGTCGTCATCACCGGCCCACCTCCCGCGCCGCGGGCTCGTCCGGCCCGAAGGTGGACGCGCCCGCCTGGGGCGCCGCGGTGTCCGCGCCGCCCTCGCCCTCGGCCGTCTCGCCCCGGGAGACGGCCACCTGCCGCACCGTGCCCGGTGCGGCCTCCGTCACCAGGCCGCGGTAGTAGTCCTTCTCCGTCATGCCGGGGTAGATGGCGTGCGGGCTGTCGACCATCGTGTCCTCCAGCCCCGCGAGCAGCTCCTCCTTGGTGTAGATGAGCGATTCGCGGGACCGGTCGGCGAGTTCGTACTCGTTGGTCATGGTCAGCGCGCGGGTGGGGCACGCCTCGACGCACAGGCCGCAGAGGATGCAGCGCAGGTAGTTGATCTGGTAGACGCGGCCGTAGCGCTCGCCGGGGC
Organism: Streptomyces sp. NPDC018045; assembly: GCF_044327445.1. Classification (NCBI taxonomy): domain Bacteria; kingdom Bacillati; phylum Actinomycetota; class Actinomycetes; order Kitasatosporales; family Streptomycetaceae; genus Streptomyces; species Streptomyces sp. NPDC018045. The sequence goes on along the minus strand of NZ_JBIRFL010000005.1, from coordinate 98,706 downwards.
TGTAGCGCTCCTCGTCCGTGTTGTCGGCGCCCTCGACGTAGATCGCGTCGGCCGGGCAGGCCCAGGCGCACAGCTCGCAGCCGACGCACTTCTCCAGCCCGTCGGGATGCCGGTTGAGCTGATGGCGGCCGTGGAAGCGCGGCGCCGTCGGTTTCTTCTCCTCCGGATACTGCTCGGTCAGCCGCTTCTTGAACATGGCCTTGAAGGTCACGCCGAAGCCGGCCACGGGGTTCTGGAAGTCAGGCACCGTCGCCCCCCTTTCCGTCCTTGTCGGTTCCGTCACTGACAGTGTCCACCCCGCCACTGACAATCAGCTCCCGGTCCCGTCGGGGCCGTCGCCGTGGCACGGGTGGCAGGGTCTGCCCGGGCAGCGGGGGTACGGGGAAGCCGCCCGCCATGGGGTCGAAGGCCGGCTCCTCGGCCGGCTCCTCCTTCTCGCCCCGCCGGAAGAAGTCCGCGACGAGCGAGATCAGCAGCACGGCGATGGCCGCGCCGCCCACGAACATCACGATCCGCTGGAAGTCGTACCCCTCGTTCTTCAGCGCCCGTACGGTCGCGACCAGCATCAGCCAGACCATCGAGACCGGGATGAGGACCTTCCACCCCAGCTTCATGAACTGGTCGTAGCGCACGCGGGGCAGCGTGCCGCGCAGCCAGATGAAGAAGAACAGCAGCAACTGCACCTTGATGACGAACCAGAGCAGCGGCCACCAGCCGTGGTTGGCGCCTTCCCAGAAGGTGCTGATCGGGTACGGGGCCTTCCAGCCGCCCAGGAAGAGGGTCACCGCGACCGCCGAGACGGTCACCATGTTGATGTACTCGGCGAGCATGAACATCGCGAACTTGATCGACGAATACTCGGTGTTGAAGCCGCCGACCAGATCGCCCTCGGACTCCGGCATGTCGAACGGCGCGCGGTTGGTCTCGCCCACCATGGCGACGATGTAGATGATGAAGGAGACCGGCAGCAGCAGTACGTACCACCTGTCCTGCTGGGCCTCCACGATCGTCGAGGTCGACATCGACCCGGAGTAGAGGAAGACCGACGCGAAGGCCATGCCCATCGCGATCTCGTACGAGATCATCTGCGCGCACGACCGCAGGCCGCCGAGCAGCGGGTACGTCGAGCCGGAGGACCAGCCCGCCAGCACGATGCCGTAGATGCCGACGGAGGCCGTGGCCAGGATGTACAGCACGCCGATCGGCAGGTCGGTGAGCTGCATCGTGGTCCGCTGGCCGAAGATCGAGACCTCGTTGCCGGCCGGGCCGAAGGGGATCACCGCGACGGCCATGAAGGCCGGTACGGCCGCCACGACCGGCGCGAGCACGTACACCGCCTTGTCGGCCCGCTTGACGACCACGTCCTCCTTGAGCATCAGCTTGATGCCGTCCGCGAGGGACTGGAGCATGCCCCAGGGGCCGTGCCGGTTGGGGCCGATGCGCAGTTGCATCCACGCGACGACCTTGCGTTCCCAGACGATCGAGAAGAGCACGGTCAGCATGAGGAACGCGAAGCAGAAGACCGCCTTGACGACGACCAGCCACCACGGGTCACGGCCGAACATCGACAGGTCTTCCTGCGCCAGCACACTGCCGGACAGCGCCAGATGGTGCATCACGCGTCCACCTCCTCGACCGGTCCGGACTCCGGGCCGCACGTGCCGGACACGTCCGGCTCACCGGCGCCGGCCACCGGCGCGACCTTCACCGGTTCCCCGGGCCGGGCCCCCGTGTCGGCGGCCACCCCGCCACCCACCGAGTTCAGCGGCAGCCACACCACCCGGTCGGGCATCGGGGTGACCGCCAGCGGCAGCCGTACGGACCCGGCGGGCCCGGTGACCGCCAGCAGGCCGCCGTCCTCGACCCCGGTCTCCTCGGCGGTGGCCGCCGACATCCGGGCGACGGCCGCGTGCCGCGTGCCGGCCAGCGCCTCGTCGCCTTCCTGCATCCGCCCCTGGTCGAGCAGCAGTTTGTGGCCGGCCAGTACGGCCTCGCCGGCTTCCGGACGCGGCAGCGCGCGCCCGGCCTCCAGGGGGTCGGACGCGTACGTGCCGCCCCACGGCCCCAGTGCGGCCAGCTCGCGCCGCACCGCCCGTACGTCGGGGAGCGCCAGGCGGACGTCCATAGCGTCGGCGAGCATGTGCAGCACCCGGGCGTCCGGCAGCAGGTGCCGCCGGGTCACCTGGTCCGGTTTGAGCGCGGCCTCGAACGGCCGGGCCCTGCCCTCCCAGTTGAGGAAGGTGCCGGACTTCTCGACGACCGCCGCGACCGGCAGGACGACGTCCGCCCGCTCCGTCACGGCCGACGGGCGCTGCTCCAGGCTCACCAGGAAGCCCACCGCGTCCAGCGCCTCCAGGGCCCGCGCCGGGTCCGGCAGGTCCGCCGGGTCGACGCCCGCCACCAGCAGGGCGCTCAGTTCCCCGGCGGCCGCCGCGGCCACGATCTGGCCGGTGTCCCGGCCGTGCCGCTGCGGCAGGCCGGCGACGCCCCAGGCGGCGGCGACCTCCTCGCGGGCGCGCGGGTCGGTCGCCGGGCGCCCGCCCGGCAGCAGCCCCGGCAGCGCGCCGGCCTCGACGGCCCCGCGCTCACCGGCCCGCCGGGGGATCCACACCAGTCGGGCGCCGGTCGCGGTGGCGGCCCGCATGGCCGCCGTCAGCGCGCCCGGCACCGCGGCCAGCCGCTCACCGACGATGATCACCGAGCCCGCGCAGCGCAGCGCCTCGGCCGCGCTGCGGCCCGCGCCCTCCAGGCCGGCACTCCCCTGGGCTCCGCCCGGGCCGACCCCGCCGGCCAGCGCGTCCAGCCACTCCGTCTCCGTGCCGGGCGCGGCGGGCAGCAGCGTGCCGCCCGCCTTGACCAGGCCACGGGTCGCGTACGGCGCGAGCCCGAAGGTGCGCTGCCCGCGCTTGCGGTGGGCCTTGCGCAGCCGCAGGAAGACGCCGGGCGCCTCTTCCTCCGCCTCGATGCCGGCGAGGAGGACGGCCGGTGCCTTCTCCAGCTCGGTGTACGTCACCGCCCGGCCGCCGGCCGCGTGGGCGGCTCCCCCGTCGTCGTCCAGGTCGCGCCCCCGCCCGGCGACCCGCGCCGCCAGGAAGTCGGCCTCTTCGGCGCTGTGCGCCCTGGCCCGGAAATCGATGTCGTTGGTGTCCAGCGCGACCCGCGCGAACTTGGCGTAGGCGTACGCGTCCTCGACGGTCAGCCGGCCGCCGGTCAGCACGCCGGTCCGGCCCCTGGCGGCGCCCAGCCCGCGCGCCGCCGCCTCCAGGGCCTCGGGCCAGCTCGCCGTCACCAGTTCGCCGGTCGCGGCGTCCCGCACCATCGGGTGCTCCAGCCGGTCGCGTTGCTGCGCGTACCGGAAGGCGAAGCGCCCCTTGTCGCAGATCCACTCCTCGTTGACCTCGGGGTCCTCGGCGGCCAGCCGCCGCATGACCTTGCCGCGCCGGTGGTCCGTACGGGTCGCGCAGCCGCCCGCACAGTGTTCGCAGACGCCCGGTGAGGACACCAGGTCGAAGGGGCGGGACCGGAAGCGGTACGCGGCCGAGGTCAGCGCGCCGACCGGGCAGATCTGGATGGTGTTTCCGGAGAAGTACGACTGGAACGGGTCGCCCTCGCCCGTGCCGACCTGCTGGAGCGCGCCGCGCTCGATCAGTTCGATCATCGGGTCGCCCGCGACCTGGTTGGAGAAGCGGGTGCAGCGCGCGCACAGCACGCAGCGCTCACGGTCCAGCAGTACCTGCTGGGAGATCGGTACCGGCTTGGCGAAGGTGCGCTTCCTGCCCTCGAAGCGGGTGTCGGCCTGCCCGGCGGACATGGCCTGGTTCTGCAGCGGGCACTCGCCGCCCTTGTCGCAGACCGGGCAGTCCAGCGGGTGGTTGATCAACAGCAGTTCCATCACGCCGCGCTGCGCCTTCTCGGCGGCCGGCGAGGTGAGCTGCGACTTGACCACCATGCCGTCGGTGCAGGTGATGGTGCAGGAGGCCATCGGCTTGCGCTGGCCCTCCACCTCCACGATGCACTGGCGGCAGGCGCCGGCGGGGTCCAGCAGCGGGTGGTCGCAAAAGCGCGGGATCTCGATGCCGAGGAGTTCGGCGGCCCGGATGACCAGCGTCCCCTTGGGGACGGAGATCTCGATGCCGTCGATCGTCAGCGTGACGAGGTCTTCGGGCGGTACGGCCGCCCCGCCACCCCCGGAGGGCCCCGCGGCGGAGCCGCTGTCGGACCCCGTGGTCGTGACGGTCATGCGTTCACCCCCAGGTGAGCGTCGGTGTCGGCCCAGGCGGTCGACCTGGCGGGGTCGAAGGGGCAGCCCTTGCCGGTGATGTGCTGCTCGTACTCCGCGCGGAAGTACTTCAGCGAGGAGAAGATCGGTGCGGCGGCGCCGTCGCCGAGCGCGCAGAAGGACTTGCCGTTGATGTTGTCGGCGATGTCGTCGAGCTTGTCGAGGTCGCTCATGCGGCCCCGGCCGGCCTCGATGTCGTGCAGCAACTGCACGAGCCAGTAGGTGCCTTCGCGGCAGGGTGTGCACTTGCCGCAGGACTCGTGCGCGTAGAACTCGGTCCATCGGGTGACGGCCCGTACGACGCAGGTGGTCTCGTCGAAGCACTGGAGCGCCTTGGTGCCGAGCATCGAGCCCGCGGCGCCGACGCCTTCGTAGTCCAGCGGCACGTCGAGGTGCTCGTCGGTGAACATCGGCGTGGAGGAGCCGCCGGGCGTCCAGAACTTGAGCCGGTGGCCCGGCCGCACGCCGCCGCTCATGTCGAGGAGCTGGCGCAGCGTGATGCCCAGCGGGGCCTCGTACTGGCCCGGGTTGGCGACGTGGCCGCTGAGCGAGTACAGCGTGAAGCCCGGGGACTTCTCGCTGCCCATCGTCCGGAACCAGTCCTTGCCCTTGTTCATGATGGCGGGAACCGACGCGATGGACTCGACGTTGTTCACGACAGTGGGGCAGGCGTACAGGCCCGCCACCGCCGGGAAGGGAGGACGCAGCCGGGGCTGTCCGCGACGGCCCTCCAGGGAGTCCAGCAGCGCGGTCTCCTCGCCGCAGATGTACGCGCCCGCGCCCGCGTGCACGACGACGTCCAGGTCCAGGCCCGAGCCGAGGATGTCGCGGCCGAGATAGCCCGCGTCGTACGCCTCCCGTACGGCCTCGTGCAACCGCCGGAGCACGGGCACGACTTCACCGCGCAGGTAGATGAAGGCGTGGTGCGACCGGATCGCGTGACACGCGATGACGATGCCCTCGATCAGGGAGTGCGGATTGGCGAAGAGCAGCGGGATGTCCTTGCAGGTGCCCGGCTCGGACTCGTCGGCGTTGACGACGAGGTAGTGCGGCTTGCCGTCGCCCTGCGGAATGAACTGCCACTTCATCCCGGTGGGGAAGCCGGCGCCGCCGCGGCCGCGCAGTCCGGCGTCCTTGACGTACGCGATCACGTCGTCCGGCGGCATCGCGAGGGCCTTGCGCATGCCCTGGTAGCCGTCGTGTCGCAGGTAGGTCTCCAGTGTCCAGGAGTCCGGCTGGTCCCAGAAGGCGGACAGCACGGGCGCGAGCAGCTTCTCCGGGTTGGCTTTGCTGACCTCGGCTGCCACGGTCATCACTCCCCCTCCTCGGCGGTCGGACCTGCTGGGTGGTGGGGGTCGCTGGCGGCGGTGTCGCGGGGCGCGTCGTGCGAGCTGGGGTGGGTGGCCGGCGCCTCGCCCGCGGCCCGTCCGGCGTGCTCGCCCTCGCCCTCGGCCGGGCCCGCGCCCCGCTGCGGTACGACGTGGCCGGCGGAGCCCGCGCCCGGTACGGCCTCGCCCTTGGCCAGCCGCAGCCCCACCAGCGACGCGGGACCCGCGCCGCCGGTGGCCTCGACCGCGCCCGGCCGGCCGTCCGGGAACCCGGCGAGGATGCGGGCCGTTTCCTTGTACGTGCACAGCGGCGCGCCCCGGGTCGGCGCGACGGACCGGCCCTCCCGCAGGTCGTCCACCAGCCGCTTGGCGCTGTCCGGCGTCTGGTTGTCGAAGAACTCCCAGTTGACCATCACGACGGGCGCGAAGTCGCAGGCCGCGTTGCACTCGATGTGCTCCAGCGTCACCTTGCCGTCCTCGGTCGTCCCGCCGTTGCCGACGCCCAGGTGCTGCTGCAGCGTCTCGAAGATCGCGTCGCCGCCCATCACCGCGCACAGGGTGTTGGTGCACACCCCCACCTGGTAGTCGCCGCCGGGCCCGCGCCGGTACATCGAGTAGAAGGTGGCGACCGCCGTGACCTCCGCCGTCGTCAGGCCCAGCAGCTCGGCGCAGAAGCGGACACCGGTGCGGGTGACGTGGCCTTCCTCCGCCTGGACGAGGTGCAGCAGCGGCAGCAGCGCGGAGCGCGAGCCGGGGTAGCGGGCGATCACCTCCTTGGCGTCCGCTGCGAGCCGGGCCCGCACCTCGGCCGGGTAGTCGGGGGCGGGGAGCTGCGGCATCCCCAAACTGACGTCTGTCACCGGTCGACGCCTCCCATCACGGGGTCGATGGACGCGACGGCGACGATGACGTCGGCGACCTGGCCGCCCTCGCACATCGCCGCCATGGCCTGGAGGTTGGTGAAGGACGGGTCGCGGAAGTGCACCCGGTAGGGGCGGGTGCCGCCGTCGCTGACGGCGTGCACGCCCAGCTCGCCCTTGGCGGACTCCACGGCCGCGTACGCCTGGCCGGGCGGCACCCGGAAGCCTTCCGTCACCAGCTTGAAGTGGTGGATCAGGGCCTCCATCGAGGTCCCCATGATCTTCTTGATGTGGTCGAGCGAGTTGCCGAGCCCGTCCGGGCCCATGGCGAGCTGGGCGGGCCAGGCGATCTTCTTGTCGCCGACCATCACCGGGCCGGGCGCGAGCCGGTCCAGGCACTGTTCGACGATGCGCAGCGACTGGCGCATCTCCTCCAGGCGGATCAGGAACCGCCCGTAGGAGTCGCAGGTGTCGGTGGTCGGCACGTCGAAGTCGTAGTGCTCGTACCCGCAGTACGGCTGGGCCTTGCGCAGGTCGTGCGGGAGTCCGGCGGAGCGCAGCACCGGCCCGGTGGCGCCGGTGGCCAGGCACCCGGTGAGGTCGAGGTAGCCGATGCCCTGCATACGGCCCTTGAAGACCGGGTTGCCGGTGGCGAGCTTGTCGTACTCGGTCAGGTTCTTGCGCATCTTCTTCACGAACTCGCGCACCTGGTCGACCGCTCCCGGCGGCAGGTCCTGGGCGAGTCCGCCGGGCCGGATGTAGGCGTGGTTCATCCGCAGGCCGGTGATCAGCTCGTAGATGTCCAGGATCAGTTCCCGGTCCCGGAACCCGTAGATCATGATCGTGGTGGCGCCCAGCTCCATGCCGCCGGTGGCGATGGCCACCAGGTGGGAGGAGAGCCGGTTGAGTTCCATCAGCATCACGCGGATGACGGAGGCGCGTTCCGGTACGTCGTCGGTGATGCCGAGCAGTTGCTCCACGGCCAGGCAGTACGCCGTCTCGTTGAAGAACGGCGTCAGGTAGTCCATCCGGGTCACGAAGGTGGTGCCCTGCGTCCAGGTGCGGAATTCGAGGTTCTTCTCGATCCCCGTGTGCAGATAGCCGATACCGCAGCGGGCCTCGGTGACGGTCTCGCCGTCGATCTCCAGGATCAGTCGCAGCACGCCGTGCGTGGAGGGGTGCTGCGGGCCCATGTTGACGACGATCCGCTCGTCGTCGGTGCGGGCCGCGGCGGCCGCGATCTCGTCCCAGTCGCCGCCGGTGACCGTGTAGACGGTGCCCTCGGTGGTCTCCCGAGGGGTCGCATGGCTGGTGGACATCAGGTGTACGACCTCCGCTGGTCGGGAGCCGGGATCTGGGCGCCCTTGTACTCGACGGGAATGCCGCCGAGCGGGTAGTCCTTGCGCTGCGGGAAGCCCTGCCAGTCGTCCGGCATGATGATCCGGGTGAGCGCCGGGTGGCCGTCGAAGACCAGGCCGAAGAAGTCGTACGTCTCGCGCTCGTGCCAGTCGTTGGTCGGGTAGACGCCCACGAGGGACGGCACGTGCGGGTCGGCGTCCGGCGCGGACACCTCCAGCCGGATCAGCCGGTTGTGGGTGATCGAGCGCAGGTGGTAGACGGCGTGCAGCTCACGGCCCCGGTCGCCGGGGAAGTGCACGCCGCTGACGCCGGTGCACAGCTCGAAGCGGAGCGCCGGGTCGTCGCGGAGGGTTTGCGCGACGGCCGGCAGGTACTCCCGCTCGATGTGGAAGGTCAGCTCGCCGCGGTCGACGACCGTCTTCTCGATGACGTTCTCGGGGACCAGCCCCTGTTCGTCGAGCGCGCCTTCCAGCTCGTCGGCCACCTCGTCGAACCAGCCGCCGTACGGGCGGGCGCTGGCCCCCGGCATCCGTACGCTCCGTACGAGCCCGCCGTACCCGGAGGTGTCGCCGCCCCCGCTCGCGCCGAACATGCCGCGGCGGGTGCCGATGACCTCGCCGTGGTCGCCGCGCTGACCGGGGAGGTTCTGCGCGTTCAGGTCCTTGTCGGGGTTGACCCCGTTGGGTCCCTTGGCCGCTCCGGTCCCCTGGGTACCGTTGACACCGCCAGTGCCGTTGGCGTCACCGTTCCCGTTGGTCCCCTTGGTCGTGCCGTCGCTCACCGCAGCAGCCCCTTCATCTCGATCGTCGGGAGCGCCTTGAGGGCCGCTTCCTCCGCCTCGCGGGCCGCCTGCTGCTGGTTGACCCCGAGCTTGCCGCCCTGGATCTTCTGGTGCAGCTTGAGGATGGCGTCCAACAGCATTTCCGGGCGCGGCGGGCAGCCGGGCAGGTAGATGTCCACCGGGACGATGTGGTCGACGCCCTGGACGATCGCGTAGTTGTTGAACATGCCGCCCGACGAGGCGCACACGCCCATCGAGATGACCCATTTCGGGTTCGGCATCTGGTCGTAGACCTGCCGCAGCACGGGCGCCATCTTCTGGCTCACCCGGCCGGCCACGATCATCAGGTCCGCCTGGCGCGGCGACCCGCGGAAGACCTCCATGCCGAAGCGGGCGAGGTCGTAGCGTCCGGCGCCGGTCGTCATCATCTCGATGGCGCAGCAGGCGAGGCCGAAGGTGGCGGGGAAGACCGATGACTTGCGCACCCAGCCCGCGGCCTGTTCGACGGTGGAAAGCAGAAAGCCGCTCGGCAGCTTCTCTTCAAGTCCCATTGGTGGCCCCTAGTCCCATTCCAGGCCGCCACGACGCCACACGTAGGCGTAGGCGACGAAGACGGTGAGCGCGAAGAGGAGCATCTCCACGAGCCCGAAAAGCCCGAGCGCGTCGAAAGTGACGGCCCAGGGGTAGAGGAAGACGATCTCGATATCGAAAATGATGAAGAGCATCGCCGTGAGGTAGTACTTGATCGGAAATCGACCGCCGCCGGCCGGCTGCGGCGTGGGCTCGATTCCGCATTCGTACGCCTCTAGCTTCGCCCGGTTGTAGCGCTTGGGTCCGACGAGCGTGGCCATCACGACAGAGAAGATCGCAAAGCCTGCCCCGAGGGCTCCCAGTACGAGGATGGGCGCGTAAGCGTTCACCGTCCTCGCTCCCTTCAGTCGACGATGACTGGATGGCGGTCCGCCCGGCCCCGTGCGCCGTCCCACGAAGATCGCGCCTATGTGAGGCAGTTCACAAGCCCGAGCCGCCTGCATCTTATGCCCGCCGGTCTGTGATCTGCGACACGGGGTGCGTCAACGTCTTTGTGATCTCCACCACCTGACGCCCAATCATTTGGTCCGATGAGCGTCGATCTTCGTACGGGAAGCGCGCGAATGATCACTGGAGGTGACATCTCGCGGCGTAACCCCTGGTCAGCGTGGGGTAGCCACTATCAAGAGGTGGAGGACTCAGGCAAATTGGCGCCAGGGCGCACCAACTGCTAGGGGCCGGCGGGCATCAGGGGCGGGCCGGGTGGCGCCCGCCCGCCGTGACCGTCCCGAGACCGTCGTGACCGTCCCGTGATCGTCGGTACGTGCTCGCGTTCACGAGCACATCCGCCACGGGGACATCACGGGAACATAACGGGCACTCACGAGTGACCTATCCCACGCGGCTTGCCGCCTTGAATGCTTGACCTTCGGGAAGCCTTGGCGTGGCGGATCAGTAGGTGATAAGTGCCCTCGGGGCGCGCATCGGCCCGTAAATGCCATGCGTAGAAACATGATCACGAAATCCGGACAGTCCGCCGCCGGGCGCTCGACCGGCGAAAAGTCCCTTTTATTCATCGCGTACGCGTCAAGTGTGGCGCACACCACCTTTGTTGGCAGCAACCTGTGGCTCCTGATAGCCGTGGTGCCATGTCCCCGAACGCAGTCATACCCAGCCACCGGAAGCCCCGCCGTTCCGCGTCCTCGCGGGCACTGCGCGCAGGGGTCACCGGCGGCATCATCACCCTGGCGGTGACCGGCGCGAGCATGCCGGCCGGCGCGGCGGAGAAGCCCGTCTCCGAGACCCAGGAAATGCCGACCATCACCTCGGCACTGGCCACCAGCCTGGCCAAGAGCGCGGACACCGCCCAGCAGATGGCGCTGGACTACGAGCGCCAGGCCGCGCAGGACAGTGCCATCGCCGAGGCCACCGAGGCCGCCGCCAAGGCGAAGGCCGAGGCCGACAAGAAGGCCGCGGCCGAGAAGGCCGAGAAGAAGGCCGAAGAGGCCCGTCAGGCCAAGGAGAAGGAGGAGGCCGCCCAGAAGCGCGCCTCCCGCTCCTCCGAGCGCACCTCGCTGCGCTCCCTGTCCGCCTCGTCCGACGACTCCCCCGTCACCGGCGCGACCGGCAGCACCGCCTCCCTGATCGGCTTCCTGCGCGCGCAGCTCGGCAAGTCCTACGTGCTCGGCGCCTCCGGCCCGTCCGCGTACGACTGCTCCAGCCTGGTGCAGGCCGCCTACCGCACCATCGGCATCGACCTGCCGCGCACCTCGCAGCCGCAGTCCACCGCCGGCACCCAGGTGGGCCTGGACAACCTCCAGGTCGGCGACATCCTGTACTGGGGCAGCGCGGGCAGCGCCTACCACGTCGGCGTCTACGTCGGTAACGGCAACTTCATCGGTGCCCAGAACTCCAGCACCGGCATCGTGGAGAAGCCGCTGAGCTACAGCCAGCCGACCGGCGCGGTCCGCGTCCTGTAGGGCGCCCCCACGCACGGCCGAGGGCCGCCGTTCCCACCGCTCGGGAACGGCGGCCCTCGTGCGTTGCGCGAGCAAAGCACCATTCGGCCGTATGTGATGACCGATCATCGGATCGGTCCGCAGCGCCCATTCGATGAAGAGACGCCCGTTCGGCACAACTACCGTAACGGCTCTGTCCCAGTTGTACCTCTCGCCGTACTCATCCCTTCCGCCCCGTAATGCCCGCACGCTCATTTCTCTGGCCTCGGACGGCGGCTGACGAGAGGAAGCACTTAATTACATGAAAAACCATCACGCCCATACTTTTCGGGCTGTCGCCTGGACGGTGACGGCGACCGCACTTGCCTCCACCCTCAGCCTGGGCCCGGGCCATGCCGCCGAACCCGGCTGCCCACCGGCCGAACCCCAGCAGAAGCCCGCCAATACCTGTCCCACGCCGTCCGCCAAGAAGCAGGCGGCGAAAAAGCAGGCCGCCGACAAGCAGGCCGCCAGGAAACAAGCCGCGAAGAAGCAGGCGGCCAGGAAGCAGGCCGCCGAGAAGCAGGCGGCCAGGAAGCAAGCGGCCGAGAAGCAGGCGGCCAGGAAGCAAGCGGCCGAGAAGCAGGCCGCCAGGAAACAAGCTGCCAAGAAGCAGGCCGCCAGGAAGCAGGCGGCGAAGAAGCAGAGCGACAGGAGGCCGCCGGGCTGCCCCCCGTGCCAGACCGCGCCCAGGAAGCAGGCCGCGATGAAGCCCCCCGCGAAGAAGCCGCCGGCCCAGAAGCCCTCGTCGCAGCGGCCGCCGACGGCGCAGCGGCCGCCGGCCAAGCGCCCACCCGCCAAGAAGCTCCCGGCCAGGCAGCTCAGGAAGGACCACGGCTGGCACTGGGAAGGGCTCTATATCGACGCCGCCGACCTGCGCAAGGTCAATGTCTTCCTCGCCCGCGCCAAGAAGGCCGAACGCACCATCAGCCCCCAGGTCCGCAGCATCGCCCGCAGGACCAAGGCCACCGTGGTCGGATTCGACAACCGTCTGCGGTCCCCGGAATCGGTCAAGCGATCGGTCGCCCGCGAAATGCAGAACAACCCCACCGAGACCGCCGACGAGGCGCTGAACAACATCTACGATTCCGTCCGCTACATCCTGACGTGGCCGGACGCGACGTACGTCAAGGGCGTTCAGGACACCACCAAGCTGCTGGCCGGGTGGAAGAACGAGAATCTCCGCTGGGCCAACACCTGGGCACGTCCACGGGGCTACAAGGGCATCAACACCGCCTGGCGGGCGAATAATTCGGGCCACCCGTACGAGCTCCAGTTCCACACCCCGAAGAGCCAGGCCGCCCAGCGGCGGAGCCGGCCTCTGTACGAAGAGGCCCACAGTCCCCGGACGACCTCCCAGCGCCGGGCACAGCTCCAGGGCCAGATGAACCGGGTGTTCGCCACGGTCCCCTGCCCCGCGGGGGCCCAACTGCTCAAAGGGCCACGCCGCCGCGCCGTGGAACGCCCGGTATGACCGAGCGGCGGGCCTTCCCGGTGCACGCGGCCCGCGGAATTTCCGCTGCGCCCCATTCCCGCCCCGGGGAGTTCCGCGGAAGAATCGCGTAACCGGATCGGCCGGGTCGTTCACGGGTGGTCACCGCGCGGGATCGCCCGGCTCGTGAAGGGCGGTGGCCGGGCCGCTGCCGCCGCTCACCGGATCGCGGAAACCCGCGATCCGGTGAGCGCTGTCATGGCCCGCACGCGCCTTCCCGCCTCAGGACCGGACCAGCCGCTTCTGAACGGCTTCCAGCGGGCCGTGCTCGAAGTGCCGCAGCCACAGCCGCGCCCCGGTGAACAGCGCCGTGCCCACCACCGCCCACAGGCCCATCACCCACCACGGGCCCTGGCCCGCCCACCGTGCGGCCAGGCCGAGCCCGATGCCGTAACAGGCCAGCACACACAGGGCGTTCTGGAGGACGTAACAGGACAGTGCCGTGCGGCCGATCGCGGTGAGCCCGGCGGTCAGCGGTCCCGGCCGGCGTACCCGGTCGACGATCAGGCCGATGAGGCCCAGGTAGCCGACGGCGACGACGGGTGCGGCACCGTACCGGGCCACCATGGCGAAGTCCGGGCCGGCGGCCACGGCGGCGACGTTGAGCGGGATGCCGACGCCCAGGCCCCAGCCGCACAGACGCCGTCGGAGGCACCGCCCGTGCGCGTCCGGGCGGAAGGCGCCCGTCCGGTACAGCCGTACGCCGAGGTGGAAGAGGAAGACGAGCAGGGCGAAGGAGATGACCGGCTCCATGCGCAGCGCGATCGCGTTCTGCAGCCGGAACGCGATCTGCTCCGGGTAGCTTCCGGCGGCGTACAGCTCGACAACCCGCGCGCTGATCCCGCCGGCGGCCCCGGCTCCCTCCCCGGCCCCGCCCCCGGCAGCCACCATCGTCAACAGTCCCAGCACCGCCCCGTGCACCCCGGCCGCCACCCACATCAGCACCCGCTGCGTGCGCTCGGCACGGGTCAACTGCCAGGCCACCAGCAGGGCGACGACCGCGTACCCCATCAGCACGTCCCACGCGAAGACGAGGACGAAGTGCACGGTGCCCTCGGTGAAGAGGAACAGCGCGCGCCACTTGTACCGGCCGGGCCACGTGCGGCCGCGCCGCGCTGCGGACCGGAACTGAATGGCCAGGCCGACACCGAAGAGAATCGTCAGCATCGCCAGGAACTTGCCGTCCGCGACGAACCGGAAGACGCCCTCCGCGGCCCCGGCCCACCAGGGGCCGGCCGACGGCGCGGTGCCGCTCCCGGCCAGGACTGCCCACTCCGCGCCCGGCGCCGCGAAGATCCAGACGTTGGTCATCAGCGTCCCCAGGATCGCCACCCCGCGCAGCACGTCCAGCAACGGCAGCCGCGCCGCACGGCCCGCCCCCGCGTCCTTCCTGCCGGCCGCCCCCGCCGCGACCTCAACCGTTCCCGTCACGCCGCCGCCCTTCGCCGGTGCCGTCTTTCTCCCATCCTCCGGGCGGAAAGATCCCGTTTCTTCGTCCACGGCGACGAGAACGGACTACATCGTTCGATGCAGCACCCGTGTGCCGTGGACACGGCAGCGGCCGGCCCCCGGATTCTGCTCCGGGAGGCCGGCCGCCGTGACGTCAGCGCCGGTGACGCGCCCGCTACGCCTTCGGGGCCACCTTGCTCAGCCCGTTGATGACGCGGTCCATCGCGTCGCCGCCCGTGGGGTCGGTGAGGTTGGCGAGCATTTTGAGGGTGAAGCGCATCAGCATCGGGTGGGTGAGGCCGCGCTGGGTGGCGATCTTCATGACCTTCGGGTTGCCGATGAGCTTCACGAAGGCGCGGCCGAGGGAGTAGTAGCCGCCGTAGGTGTCCTTGAGGATCTTCGGGTAGCGCTGGAGGGCCAGCTCGCGCTGGGCGTACGTGGCGCGGGCGTGGGCCTGGACGATGACCTCGGCGGCGATGGAGCCGGACTCCATGGCGTAGGCGATGCCCTCGCCGTTGAACGGGTTGACCAGACCGCCCGCGTCACCGACGAGCAGCAGACCCTTGGTGTAGTGCGGCTGCCGGTTGAAGGCCATGGGGAGGGCGGCGCCGCGGATCGGGCCGGTCATGTTCTCCGGGGTGTAGCCCCAGTCCGCGGGCATGGAGGCGCACCACGCCTTGAGGATCTCGCGCCAGTCCAGCTCCTTGAAGGAGGAGGACGTGTTGAGGACGCCGAGGCCGACGTTGCTCGTACCGTCGCCCATGCCGAAGATCCAGCCGTAGCCCGGCAGCAGCCGGTCCTCGGCGCCGCGGCGGTCCCACAGCTCCAGCCAGGACTCCAGGTAGTCGTCGTCGTGCCGGGGCGAGGTGAAGTACGTACGGACCGCGACGCCCATCGGCCGGTCCTCGCGGCGGTGCAGGCCCATCGCCAGGGACAGGCGGGTGGAGTTGCCGTCCGCGGCGACCACGACGGGGGCGTGGAAGGTGACCGGCGTCTTCTCCTCGCCCAGCTTGGCCTGGACGCCTTCGATGCGGCCGGTCAGGTCGTTGATGACCGGGGCGCCGACGTTGCAGCGCTCGTACAGGCGCGCGCCGGCCTTCTGTGCCTGGTGCGCGAGCTGCTCGTCGAAGTCGTCGCGCTTGCGGACCAGGCCGTAGTCCGGGTACGAGGCCAGTTCCGGCCAGTCGAGCTGGAGGCGGTTGCCGCCGCCGATGATGCGCAGGCCCTTGTTGCGCAGCCAGCCCGCCTCTTCGGAGATGTCGATCCCCATGGAGATGAGCTGCTTGGTGGCGCGGGGCGTGAGGCCGTCGCCGCAGACCTTCTCGCGCGGGAAGGCGGTCTTCTCCAGGAGGAGAACGTCCAGGCCGGACTTGGCCAGGTGGTACGCGGCCGTCGAGCCGGCGGGGCCCGCCCCCACGACGATGACGTCCGCGCGGTGCTCGGAGCGGGGGGTGTTCACGGACGCGCTCACGGACTCAGTCGCGGACTCGGTCACGGCGGGATCTCCCGGAAGTCGATATCTGGGTGCCGACCGGCACTGGGCCCCGTCAGTCTATGGGGGCGTAGGTGATCAGGAACTGAAGGGTTGGCCGGTCCATGCATGAACCACTGGAGCCACCGCGGATGCCGTCCGGGCCGCCGTCGCGGACGGCGTCGCACCGGTTGCCGGACGGGTCGTCCCGGCCGCTGTCCGTACCGGGTTTCACGCTCCGCGTGCCCGTCGAGGAGGACGCCTGGCACTGGCACCGGGTGTTCGACCACCCGGAGGTGATGGCGTTCCACGGCGGCGCCACCGCCGAACTCTCCGTCTACCAGGAGCTGACCGCCCGCCAGCGCAGACACCATGCGGAGCACGGCTTCTGCCTGTACTCGATGGTGGCGGGAGAGCGGCCGGCCGGGCCGGTCATGGGCTTCACGGGCGCGCAGCCGTGGCCGCACGACTGGGGCCCGGTGGGCGAGATCGAGATCGGCTGGCGGCTCGGCCGGGCGTACTGGGGCCAGGGGTACGCGACGCGGGCGGCGCGGGCGGCCCTGGAGGCCGTACGGGTGGCGGGCGTACGGAGTGTGGTCGCCATGGTCGCGGCCGGCAACGCGCGGTCCGTCGCGGTGACACGGCGGCTGGGCATGCGGCCCGCGGAGACGTTCCGGACGCCGGGCGGGCGGGAGGGGCACTGCTTCCGGCTGGACCTGTGAGGGCGAGGCGGAGGCACCCCTCCGCCGTCACGCGCCCGGCTTCGTCCCCCGGTGCAGGGCGACCACGCCGCCCGTCAGGTTGCGCCAGGCCACCTTCGACCAGCCCGCCTGCTGGAGGCGTGCCGCCAGCGCCGGCTGGTTGGGCCAGGAGCGGATGGACTCGGCGAGGTACACATACGCGTCCGGGTTGCTGCTCACCGCGCGCGCGACCGGCGGCAGCGCCCGCATCAGGTACTCGGTGTAGACCGTACGGAACGGCCCCCACGTCGGCTCGCTGAACTCGCAGATGACGACCCGGCCGCCGGGCTTGGTGACCCGGTACAGCTCACCGAGGGCGGCGTCCGTGTCCTGCACGTTGCGCAGCCCGAAGGAGATGGTCACGGCGTCGAACACGTCGTCGGCGAAAGGCAGTTGCATCCCGTCACCGGCCACGAATGGCATCCACGGGCGGCGCTTCTTGCCCTCGCCCAGCATGCCGACGGAGAAGTCGCACGGGACGACGTAGGCGCCGGTGCGGGTGAAGGGCAGCGAGGAGGTGCCCGTACCGGCGGCGAGGTCGAGCACACGCTCGGCGGGGCGCGCCGCCACGGCCCGCTCCACCTCCTTGCGCCACAGCCGCGCCTGCCCGAGGGACAGCACGTCGTTGGTCAGGTCGTAGCGCGCCGCCACGTCGTCGAACATCGCGGCGACGTCCTGCGGCTGCTTGTCCAGGGAGGCTCGGGTCACCCGGCCATTGTTCCCTACGGCTCCGGAAGACTTTGGACGGGGACGGCCCGATGCCCCCCTCAGAACATCCGGGCGGTCCAGCGGTGCTGCGTCATGCGCTGAGCATCGTGAGCGGCCGAATCGACCGTCCCCGCGCAGAAGATCTTGCCGGGGGGAAGGGTCGGTTCCGGTTTCGTTGACGGTGTCCTGACGCAGGTCGCCTCGGCCTTCACGGATCGTTGACGCCCGGACTCACAGCTCCAGCAGACTCGCCAGGTCGACGCCGACGGGGAAGGGCCGGTCCGTCTCCAGTTTCTCGGTGTGGCGAGGGTGCTCGGGGGCGGGTACGTACTCGCCCACGTCGCGGCGCAGCCAGAACTCGTGCACCACCGGCCTGTCGTCCGCACCGTGCTCCACACGCCAGAAGTACGGGATGCCCGCCTCGGCGTACAGGAAGGGCTTGCCGCTCCGGTCCCGGGCCTGGGAGCCCGGCGACACCACTTCCACCGCGAGCTTCACGATGGTGGCCGGCGTGGCCGCCGACGAGGCGACATCGATCCCGCTCTTGTCGAAGACGACGATGTCGGGCTTGACGGAGTTGTAAGCATCGAGCACCGGACACCGCTCGGCATTGACGCCGTACAGGTCGGGTTTCACCTGCTTGATGCGGAAGAACAGCTCGTCCCGGATTTGGTCGTGCCACCATTCCGCCATCCCCCGGACCTCGATCACTCCGTCCACGAGTTCCCAGTCGAAGGGCAGCACCACGTCCTTGACCTGATCGAACGTCCACCGCCCACCGGGCGGGTTCGTCCAGGTCTCCGGAGTCGCCTTCTCCAGCCGCCGGTCAGTGCTCATCACTGCTTCCGTGGACACGAGTGTGGACGCGAGTGCGGATCACGGTCCTGAATACGACAGTACCGTCACACGAAGTGACGGGCGGGCTTCTCGGCCTCGACGCCTCAGCGTCCCCGGTACACCAGCCGGCCGCCCAGCACCGTGACCAGGCAGCGCCCGTCCTCCGCGAAGACCGCGAAGTCGGCGGGCGCCCCGGGAGCCAGAGCGCGCGGGCCGGACGGCTCGCGCAGGCCCGAGCGGGCGACCGCCGTGCGGACGGCGGGGCGGGTGAAGGGGCCGGAGAGTGACGTGGTGCCGATGGCCAGCAGGCGCTGGATGCCGCGGCGGGCACTGGCACCCCAGCGGGTGTCGGTCATGCCGAGGGCGGCGAGCGCGTCACCCGTGAGGGGGGCGGTGCCCAGGTCGCCGGCCTCGCGCGGATCGGGATGGTAGGCGGCTTCGAGCAGCGCCGTGCCGTCCGGTTCGTGGCGGCCGGGGGTCAGGGTGCCGTCCCAGTCGCGGACGCGGGCGCGGTCGCCGTAGCGCTCGGCCAGCTCCTCGTACGGGCCCGTCGCCTCGACGCGGTCGCCGGAGACGACGACCGCGTGCCCGGGTTCCGGGGCGCCGTCGGGGGCGCGGCGGACACCGTGCACGCGGTGGATCGTCAGCACGCGGGGCTCACACGCCGGCCCGGCCGGTCCTCAGTTGGCCTCGACGAGCTTCAGCTCGGGGTGTGCCGTGCCGCCCTCGATGGCCGTGGAGGAGATGTGCGAGGTGACGCGGGCGTCGACCGGGTCGTTCGCCGGGTCGTCGTGCACGACCAGGTGCTCGTACGTGGTGGCGCGCTGCGCCGGGACGCGGCCCGCCTTGCGGATCAGGTCGATGATCTCCTGACGGTTGGAGCGGTGCTTGGCGCCGGCGGAGGAGACCACGTTCTCCTCCAGCATGATCGAGCCGAGATCGTCCGCGCCGTAGTGCAGGGAGAGCTGGCCGATCTCCTTGCCGGTGGTCAGCCAGGAGCCCTGGATGTGGGCGACGTTGTCGAGGAAGATCCGGGCGATGGCGATCATGCGCAGGTACTCGAAGATCGTCGCCTGGGTGCGGCCCTTGAGGTGGTTGTTCTCGGGCTGGTAGGTGTACGGGATGAAGGCGCGGAAGCCGCCCGTACGGTCCTGGACGTCCCGGATCATGCGCAGGTGCTCGATGCGCTCGGCGTTGGTCTCGCCGGTGCCCATGAGCATCGTGGAGGTGGACTCGACACCCAGCTTGTGGGCGGTCTCCATGATCTCCAGCCAGCGCTCGCCGGACTCCTTCAGCGGCGCGATGGCCTTGCGCGGGCGCTCCGGCAGCAGCTCGGCGCCGGCCCCGGCGAAGGAGTCCAGGCCCGCCGCGTGGATGCGGCGGATGGCGTCCTCGACGGTGGTCTTGGAGATCCGGGCCATGTGCTCGACCTCGGAGGCGCCGAGGGAGTGGATGACCAGCTCCGGGAACGCCTTCTTGATGGCGGAGAAGTGCTCTTCGTAGTACTCGACGCCGTAGTCCGGGTGGTGCCCGCCCTGGAACATGATCTGGGTGCCGCCCAGCTCGACGGTCTCGGCGCAGCGGCGCAGGATGTCGTCGAGATCGCGGGACCAGCCCTTGGCGGTGTCCTTGGGCGCGGCGTAGAAGGCGCAGAACTTGCAGGCCGTCACGCACACGTTGGTGTAGTTGATGTTGCGCTCGATGATGTACGTCGCGATGTGCTCCGTACCGGCGTAACGGCGGCGGCGCACGGCGTCGGCCGCCGCGCCCAGCGCGTGCAGCGGCGCGGAGCGGTACAGGTCGAGTGCTTCCTCGGGGGTGATCCGCCCGCCCCCCGCGGCACGGTCGAGTACGGACTGGAGGTCGGCGTTCTCGGTCACCGGGCGTCCCTTCGGAGGCGGGCATAACGACCGAACCAGCGTACGCCAGCGGTACGACGGCCCTGGCGGGGGGCGAAGGTGAACGGCCCGGGAGACGGGCCGGCCGCCGGTCTTCCTCAGGGGCGCGCGGGGCCGGCCGCCCCCAGCGGCTCCGGGGCTTCGGCTCCCGCGCCGGCCCGGGGCCGTCCCGGGCTATGACCCAGGTCATGCCCGGTCCGGTGAACCCGTACAGCGGCTTTCGCCATCAAAGAGGTGGAACGCAAGCAACCGTCCGACTTGTCCTGCGGGGCAGCGCACCTTCCGGAGTCCGTCGTGCACCACCCTTCCGGCGAGCAGCCCCCGCACGGCCCCGGGGGCCGGTCCGCGTACGGGCCCGACGGCGGCCCCGCGCCCGGCGGCCCCGCCCGGGAGCACCGTGCCCGGCGCCGCCGTGCGGGCGGGCGCAAGCGGCTCTGGCTGCTCGGCGCGGTCGTCGCTGCGCTGGGCCTGGCCGCCGTCCCCGTGCTGAACGCCTTCGACGTCTTCTCCGACAACGGCGACCCGATGACCTTCGACCAGCCGCGCCCGGACGGCGGCGGCACGGACGGTTCGGCCGGCGCGGGCGGACCGTCCGGCACGTCCGATCCGCGGGTGCGGATGCCCACCGGCCCGCGGGCGCAGTTCACGACGGCGAACACGCTGGACGACGGCACCCGGATCGGCGTGACCACGCTGCACGGGAAGAAGTCCGGCTTCACGGGCAAGGTGTGGGTCTGGGCCCCCAAGGAGTACTACGAGGACACGTACGCCAAAAGCGCGTTCCCGGTGCTCATCGCCCTGCCCGGCGGCCCCGGCTACCCGGTCAACTACTGGATGGGAACCGACCTGAAGCTGCAAAGCAGCATCAGCGAGTGGTCGAAGTCGGGCAAGAGCAAGCCGTTCATCGTCGTCATGCCGGTCCTGAACGCGGACGACAAGCACTACTACGACGGCAGTGACATCCCCGGGCAGCCGAAGATGGGCACCTGGATGTCCGACGACGTCCCCGACCTGGTCAAGGCCAACTTCCGTACCTTCACCTCGCGGGACGGCTGGGCCTTCATGGGCTCCTCCTCGGGCGCCTACGTGGGCCTCAAGCAGGTGCTCCAGCACCCCGACCGGTTCAAGGCCGTGATCGCCAGCGGCCCGGACACCCGGCCGGACTCGCCGCTGTGGCGCGGCCACGAGAAGGAGCGGCGGGCCAACGACCCGGAGCAGTTGGCCAAGGACCTGATCGCCCGGCCCGGGGCCCCGGACGTGCACATCGCCTTCCAGATCGGCACCAAGGAGGGCGGCCGGGCCAAGCTGGAATCCTTCATGAAGAAATACGGCAAGGGACCGATCAAGACCCGCCTTCAAGTGATCCAAGGCGGCGGGCACAACGCCCGCGGATACGTCCGTGGCATGAATGACGGTTCCATGGAATGGATCAGCAAGGTGATGCCGGGCCCGACGCCCGCACCCTGACGCGTCGGCCGGGCATTTCGTACGCCTTCCTTACTCACTCCTGACGGCTTCCCGACGGCTTCCCGACGGCTTCCCGACGATTTTCCTAGGGATTCCATACGGTTTCCCTACGGCTGGCACAGGGGTTTCCCTGGGCTTCCGGACGCCCCCCGTACGACTTCCGCACAGCGCCGAATGCGGCACCCGTGCCTTTCGGGTGCTTCTCGTACAGCTCGCGTTCGGCTCGCGCACACCTTCCGTACGCGCGGAATTCGCCGCCGGAATCCGCCCGAATCCACCGGGACCGGGACCTAGCTGTGCGGGTTCTCCAGGAGGTCCACCCGCACGTCCGCCGGATAGCCGGTCGTTTCTCCGGTCCTGCGGGCGAATTCCGTCACCCCGCGCAACTGGTCCGGACCGAAGCGGAAGTCCAGTGTCGTGAAGTAGCGCTCCAGCACGCTTTCGTCGAAGCTCTCCCAGCGCGCGGCCTGCTCGGCCACCTTGCCGACCTCCTCCAGCGACAGGTCGCGGGAGGCCAGGAACGCCTCGTGCACCTTGCGTACGACGACAGGCTCGCGCGCCAGGTAGTCCCGCCGGGTCGCCCAGACGGCGAAGACGAACGGCAGCCCCGTCCAGTCCTTCCACATCTGTCCCAGGTCGTGCACCTGGAGGCCGAGCCGCGGCGCGTCGTGCAGGTTCGCGCGCAGCGCCGCGTCCCCGATCAGCACGGCGGCCTCCGCCTCCTGCATCATCACGCCGAGGTCGGGCGGGCAGGTGTAGTACTCAGGAGTGACGCCGATCTTCTCGGCCAGCAGCAGTTGGGCCAGCCGTACGGACGTACGAGAGGTCGAGCCGAGCGCGACCCGCGCCCCGTCCAGCTCCTCCAGGGGCTTCTGCGACACGATCACGCACGACATCACCGGGCCGTCGCAGCCGACCGCCAGGTCGGGGAAGGCGACCAGGTCGTCGGCGGCCCGCAGGAACTCCACGAGGGTGACCGGCGCGATGTCGAGATCGCCGCGCACCAGCCGTTCGCTGAGCTTTTCCGGGGTGTCCTTGGTGAGCTCCAGGTCGAGCAGCGTGCCCGTACGCGCGAGGCCCCAGTACAGGGGCATACAGTTCAGGAACTGGATGTGGCCCACCCGCGGCCGGCTGCGACGGTGCTCGGCCGCGGCTCCTGCGGATGCGTCTCCAACGGTTGAATTGTCCACATGTGGAGGCTAGACCCGGCGCGTGCCGGACGAGGCGGCGGGGCCGCCCGTGGCCGCCACATCGCACGGGTAAACGTGATCTTTGGCTCTTCCGCCCCACAAGCGCCCCGTGCTAGGCTCAGCGCAAGTTGCAGTTTGGTTTCCCTTGCAGTACAGAGCCTGCGGAGCATGTGACGCCGCAGGCTTTTGTAGTTTTCAGACTTCTCGCAGGTTCTGGAGCAGGGCAACCCTTTGGCCCAAGGAGGGCTTATGGCTACCGGAACCGTGAAGTGGTTCAACGCTGAAAAGGGCTTCGGCTTCATCGCCCAGGACGGCGGCGGCCCGGATGTCTTCGTTCACTACTCTGCGATCAACGCCTCTGGCTTCCGCTCCCTGGAAGAGAACCAGCAGGTGAACTTCGACGTCACGCAGGGCCCGAAGGGTCCGCAGGCGGAGAACGTCACGCCGGTCTGAGTTGCCCGGTCCGACCGATCGCGGTCGACTTAGCAGTACCCAAGGAGCCCCGCTCCTTCCTTTCGGGGAGGGAGACGGGGCTCCTGCCTTTGCGCGGCCGCCCGGCGAAATCAGAAGGCGGCCGCGCGGCCGTTCCGGTTTCCCCTCCGTCGGCCCTCCTGACCTCCGCGGCCCCCACGGCTACCGTGAAGGGTCATGACCGGGCCGACCATCGCGGTGCACCATGTGCGGGCCGTGCTCAGTGGTGCGCGGCGGGCGGGTGTGGACACCGTGCCGTTGTTGCAGGCGGCGCGGATTTCGCCGTTGCTGCTCGGGGACGAGCGGGCGCGGGTCGGCGCGGACCGGTTCGCCAGGCTGGTCAAGGAAGTGCAGCGGGCGACGGACGACGAATTCCTGGGGCTCGGGCCGCTGCCCAGCCGCCGGGGCACCTTCGCCATGATGGGCCTCGCCTGTCTGAGCTGCCCGGACCTCGGTACGGCGCTGGAGCGGGCCGTGCGGTTCTACGGGCTCTTCCCGGGCGGACCCGAGATGGCGGTGGACGGCTGGGCGGCCCCCGGCCCCGGCGCCGCCAGATCCCACGCTCCCGGCCCCGGCGCTTCCCCTCCCGGCGCCTCCGACCCCGGCGCCTCCGGTCCCGGCCCCGACATACCCGCCGCCTCCCTCTCCGCCGTCTCCGCTTCCGCCCCCTCCCCCACAACCGCCACCGCAACCGCCACCGCCGAGTTCTCGATCCGTACCGACCTGCGCCCCTACCCCGAGAGCACCTTCCTCGCCGAGGCCCTGGTGATCATTTGGCACCGGCTCTCCAGTTGGCTCGTCGGCCACCGCATCCCGCTGCGCCACACCTGCTTCACCCACCCAGCCCCCGCGCACGCCCCCGAGTACGCGCTGCTCTTCGGCTGCGACGTGCGCTTCGGGGCGCCGCGTACCGCGGCGGTCTTCGACGCCCGCTGGCTGGCGGCGCCGGTCGTCCGGGACGAGGCGGCGCTGACGGCGATGCTGCGGCGGGCGCCCGCCGACCTGCTGAGCCGCCGGGAGTACGGCACGACCGTCACCGAGCGGGTACGGCGCACGCTCGGGCTCGCGCTGCGCGCCGCGGGCCCGGCCCGCCTGCCGGAGGTGGCCGAGGTCGCGGCGCGGCTGGCGGTGAGCCCGGCGACGCTGCGCCGCCGGCTCCAGGAGGAGGGCACCTCGTACCAGCGGCTGAAGGACGCGGTGCGCCGGGACGCGGCGATCAGCTCGCTGACGGCGGGCCGGGAGCCGATCGCCGAGCTGGCGGCGCGGCTCGGCTTCTCCGAGGACACCGCCTTCCACCGCGCGTTCCGGCGGTGGACGGGGACCACGCCGGGCGCGTACCGGCTGCGTCCGACCGCTCCGGGCGTGCTGGCCGGCGCTCCGCCGGGTCAGCAAAGCTGAGCGTCCCGGTCAGCACCGTCCTTACCCGTGAGTCACTACGGTCACCCCAACTGAACCGTCCTCCGGACCGTTGGGAGAGCCGCATGGTGCAACCCGCCCCCCGTGCCCGCCGCGCGACCCGCGCGCTGCGCGCCACCGCCCTCACCGCCGCCACGGCACTCACCCTCTCGCTCGGCCTCACGAACGCCACGGCCACCCAGTCCTCGCCCCCGTACGCCGCGTCCGCCCGGGCGGACAGCGCGCGGCCGGGCGACATCGTGCGGGCCGCCCCCACGTCCTTCCACCCACTGCCGGGCCAGCCGACCCGCACCCGCGCCTGGCACATGGAATACCGCTCCACCACCGCCAAGGGCGCCCCGAACGTCGTCTCCGGCACCGTGATCGTCCCGGATGACGGCCGCACCGGACCGCGCCCGCTGGTCACGTACGCCGTCGGCACGGTCGGCCTCGCCGACACGTGCGCGCCCTCGGCCGGCTTCCCCAAGGGCACCACCGTCGAGGCCAACCTCATCCAGCAGCTCACCGCCCGCGGCTGGGCGGTGGCCGTGACCGACTACGAGGGCCTGGGCACGCCCGGCGACCACACCTACACCGTCGGCCGCGCCGAGGGGCAGGCCGTCCTGGATGCGGCGCGCGCCGCGCAGCGTCTGCCCGGCGCGGTCCAGGCGGGTGTCACGAAGGACTCCCCGGTCGGCATCATGGGCTACTCCCAGGGCGGCCAGGCGTCGAGCTGGGCGGCCGAGCTGCACGGTACGTACGCGCCCGAGCTGAAGGTGAAGGGCACCGCGACCGGCGGCGTCCCGGCCGACCTGCTCAAGGTCGCCGACTTCAACAACGGCAACATCGGCGCGGGCCTGATCCTGATGGCGGCCGTCGGCCAGGACGCCGCCTTCCCCGAGCTGGACCTGGCGAAGTACCTCAACGCCAAGGGCCGGCACTACGTCGACTTCATGAAGCGCAACTGCGTGGCGATCGACGCCATCGCCGGCGCCTTCAAGAAGATCTCCGACGTCACGGTCAGGAACCCGCTGTACGAGGCCGACTGGCAGCAGCGGCTGCGCGCCTCCGACCTCGGTACGCGCAAGCCGGACGCGCCGGTCTTCCTCTACCACGGCACGCTCGACGAGCTGATCCCGTACGGCGTCGGCAAGCAACTGCGCGCGGACTGGTGCGCCAAGGGCACCGAGGTGCGGTGGGCCACGATCCCGCTGGGTGAGCACGTCGTCGGCGCGATCGCGGGCGCCGTACCGGCCGCCAACTGGCTGGCGGACCGCTTCGCCGGGAAGCCGGCGCGCGCCAACTGCGGCTGATCCGACGGCGACAGGCTCACGGAGAGGAACCCCGTGCCACTTCCCCCACAGAGGTGACACGGGGTTCCGGTCTTCCCGTCCGGGCACACCCGAGGTTACCCGGTGGTCAGTTAACGGGGCATCAGGAGGGGGTGCCGGATCCGTACAACTCCTTGATCTCCCCGGCGAAGTCGCGCGCGATGGCGGCCCGCCGCAGTTTCAGGGACGGGGTGAGGTGCCCGGCCTCCTCCGTGAAGTCGACCGGCAGCACGGTGAATCGGCGTATCGATTCGGCGCGCGAGACGAGCTGGTTGGCGTCGTCCACGGCGGCCTGGATCTCGGCCACCAGCGCCTCGTCGTGGACCAGTTCCGCCATCGGGACCTGCTGCTTCTTCCGCATCTGCCGCCAGTGCGCCAGCCCGTCCGGCTCCAGCGTGACGAGCGCGGTGATGTACGGGCGGTCGTCGCCGACGACCATGCACTGGCCGACGAGGGGGTGGGCCCGCAGCCGGTCCTCCAGCGGGGCCGGGGCGACGTTCTTGCCGCCGGAGGTGACGATCAGCTCCTTCTTGCGGCCGGTGATGGTCAGGTAGCCGTCCGCGTCCAGGGCCCCGATGTCTCCGGTCGCCAGCCAGGCACCGTCACCGTCCGCGCCCCCGGAACCCACGCCGGTCCCGGTCCCAGGCCCGGGGCCGGTCCCGTCCGGACGTCCGCCGCCGGCCGCCTCGTCCACGTCCCCGGCCAGCGGGCCCCCGGCCGTGGCGTCCCAGTAGCCGGTGAAGACCTGCCCGCCGCGCAGCAGCACCTCCCCGTCCTCCGCTATCCGTACGGCGGTGCCGGGCAGCGGCCAGCCGACCGTGCCGATCCGGGGCCGGAGCGGCGGGGTCAGCGTGGCCGCCGCGGTGGTCTCGGTGAGCCCGTAGCCCTCGAAGATCTCGATGCCCGCGCCGGCGTAGAAGGCCGCGAGCCGGTGCCCGAGCGGGGAGCCGCCGCAGATCGCGTGGCGGACCTTGCCGCCGAGCGCGGCGCGGATACGGCGGTAGACCAGCGGGTCGTACATCCGCCGGGCCGCCTTCAGCGCCACGCCGGGACCGCTGCCCGTGCCGTGCTCCTTCGCCTCGACGGCCTCCCCGTAGCGCCGCGCGATCGCTGCGGCGCGGTCGAAGGAGGCGGCCCGGCCCATCTTCTCGGCCGTGGCGCGGCCGGTGTTGTAGACCTTCTCCAGGACGTAGGGGATCGCGAGCAGGAACGTGGGGCGAAAGGCGGCCAGGTCGGCGAGGAGGTCCTCGGTACGGATGCTGGGCGCGTGGCCGAGCCGTACCCGGGCGCGCAGGCAGCCGACCGCGACCATCCGGCCGAAGACGTGCGAGAGGGGCAGGAAGAGCAGCGTGGCGGCGGGCTCGCTGCTGACCGACCTGAAGACCGGGTGCAGCAGTTCGATCGCGTTGTCCACCTCGGTGAAGAAGTTGCCGTGGGTCAGGACGCAGCCCTTGGGGCGGCCGGTGGTGCCGGAGGTGTAGACGAGGGTGGCGATGTCGGCGGGGCCGGCGGCCGCCCGCCGCTCGGTCACCAGCGCGTCCGGCACCGGCCGCCCGGCCGACACGATCTGCGGCACGGCGCCGGTGTCCAACTGACACAGGTGGCGCAGCCCGGGCAGCCCGGACCGTACGCCGCTGACCAGCCGGGCCTCCTCGACGCCCTCCACGACACAGGCCACCGCCCCCGAGTCCCGCAGGATCCAGTGCGCCTGGTGGGCCGAGGACGTCGGGTAGACGGGCACGGTGACCAGTCCGGCCGCCCAGGCGGCGAAGTCGACCAGCGTCCACTCATACGTCGTACGGGACATGATGGCCAGCCGGTCGCCCGCCCGCAGGCCGTGGGCGATCAGTCCCTTGGCCACGGCGAGCACCTCGGCGGCGAACTCGGCGGCGCTCACGTCCCGCCACGCGCCCCCGGCCTCCCGCCCCGCCTGTTTGCGCGCCAGCACCACCTCGCCGGGCGCTTGCGCGGCGTTGTCGAAGGGGATGTCTCCCAGTGAACCGGTCCGCACCGGCGGGGCCAGCGGCGGTACGGACGCCTCCCGCACGACACCGCCCCGTACCCGTGTGCGGGGCTCCACCAGAGCGGGCGCCGGTGGCCCGCCTTGCCGTTGCTGACTGGACACGAGCGGCTCCTCGTCTCACGGTGGGCGCGGCGGCCCGCCCGCGGCGCGCCGGCCGGCGGGCACCAACGGGCCGAAGGAGCAGGCTCGTTGGGCGGCCGTGACCGGCGCGCGGACCGCAGGCTCGCGCTCTCGACCAACACCTGACCCGACAGTAACCTTACTTCGAAGTAAATTTATGCGAGGACCAGGAGTTGGCCAATGCCCGAACACCGTCTTCCTCCCACCGATTCGGCTCCGGGCCCCCGCCGCACCCCTCGCACGGACCACCCGCTGCCCGCGCCGCACCGGCCGGGCGCCTGATGGCGGCCGACGCGCCGGGCGGCGCGAGCCCCGGCCGGTCCCGCCCGCCGCGGCTGATGCCCGTACTGGCCAAGGGAGTTCTGACCGGACTCGGTAAGCACCCGCGGCCGGACGCCGCGGTGCCGCGCACCCGCCTGGTGCTGCCCGCCGTACGGATCGGGCTGGGCCGGGCCGCCACGTACGCCCGGGTCTGCGGGTACGAGGCCACCGAACCGCTGCCCGTCACCTATCCGCACATCCTCGGATTCCCGCTGGCCGCACGGCTGATGAGCGCGCGGGACTTCCCGCTGCCGATGCTCGGCCTGGTGCACACCGGCATCGAGATCACCCAGTACGCGCCGCTGCACCCGACCGACACGCTCGAACTGTCCGTGTTCGCGGGCCCGTTGCGGCCGCATCACCGCGGCACCGAGGCCGTGCTGACCACCGAGGCACGCCGCGCGGGCGCACTGGTGTGGCACGACCGGAGCACCTATCTGGCACGACACCGGACGGGCGCGGACGAGGGGGAGCGACGTGCCGGTTCCCCGTCACCCGCCCCCCGCGTGCTGCCCGTACGCGCCCGTTGGCGGCTGCCCGCCGACCTCGGCCGCCGCCATGCCGCCGTCTCCGGTGACTACAACCCGATCCACCTGCACGCCCTCACGGCCCGCCCGCTCGGCTTCCCGCGCGCCATCGCGCACGGCATGTGGACCTTCGCGCGCTGCGCCGCCGAAGCGGTGCTGCCGGGCACGCCCACGCTGCGCATCTCGGCGGAGTTCCGCGCGCCGGTGCTGCTGCCCGCCACCGTCTCGTACGGCTACGAGACCACGCGCACCGGCGGCACGTTCCAACTGCGTGGCGGCTCCGGGAGCCGGTCCCGCGTCCACCTGGAGGGGAGGGTGGAGACGGACGTGTGACGCGCACGGGCCGGACCGGGAAGCACCGGCCCGGACCAGGGAGACACGGCCCGTGACGGGAAGCGCCCGGCCCGCCTCGGGCCGACGGCGTGCCGCTCACACCCGCCTGGGGACCGGCGGGGGCTGTCGCACACGCCCGGGGCCGGCAGGCGCTGTCACACCCGCCCGGGGACCGGCGGGCGCCGACCACGCGCCCCGGTCCGCCCCGCCCCGGAGAGGGTTTGGGCTCACCCCCGGCCGCGCCCCGTCGCTCTCACCCGCCGGGCGACCACCGCTCCCCGTCCATCAGCCGGCCCAGCCCCGCCCAGGCGAAGTTCATCAGCGTCGCCGCCGTGTCCTTGGCCGACGGCCGTTCCCCGGGCGCCGTTCCGCTGCCCCGCCCGTTGGCCCAGTCGGCCAGTGATTCGGCGGCGCCCACCAGGGCGTGGGCCAGGCCGGACACCTCGCGCGCGGCCGGCTCCCGGTCGCAGCCGGCCTCCTGGGCCGCCGCGCCGATCATCGCCGTGACGAATTCGACGATCTCCGCCCGCAGCGCGGCGACCTCGACCGCGAACGGCTCGCCCTGCGTGCGGGCCTGCTGGTGCAGCACCGCCCAGCCGTCCGGATTCTCGGCCGTATGAGCGAAGAATCCTTTCAGCCCGCTCCACAACTGCCGGTCGGCGGGCGCGTCCGGCTCCACGGCGGCCCGCACGGCCTCCGCGAGGGCCGACGCCTCCCGCCGGATCACCGCGCTGAACAGCTCCTCCTTGGAGTTCAGGTACAGATAGACCAGCGGTTTCGACACCCCCGCGGCCTCGGCGATCTCGTCCATCGAGGCCGCCCGGTAACCACACCGCGCGAAGGTCAGCACGGCCGCGTCGAGCATCTGCTGCTCCCGTACCGCCCGCGGCATCCGCTTGCTCTTCACAGTTCCCACCCCAATTGCCTTCCCGTCCCACCCCTTTACCGCCAAGTAAGTTTACGTTTCCCCGCCCGGCCCGACGTCTCTTGACGTGCTCACCTACGTTACGAGACGATACGACTCGTCTCGTTAAAACCAGCGGAAGGAAGTCCCCCCATGCACCAGGCGCACCGGCGATTCATCGAAGCGGCCCCCGGCGTGCGCCTGTGGACCGAGCAGCGCGGCCCGGCCGACGCGACCCCGCTGCTGCTCGTCATGGGTGCGCAGGCGTCCGGCCTGGGCTGGCCGGAGCCGTTCGTGGACGCCCTCGCCGTCCACCACCGGGTCATCCGTTACGACCACCGCGACACGGGCCGCTCCACCTGGTCCTTCGACGAGCGGCCGTACCGCATCACGGACCTGGCGCAGGACATCGTCCGCGTCCTCGACGGCCTCGGCGTCCAGCGGGCGCACCTGGCCGGGCTGTCTCTCGGCGGAATGCTGACGCAGCTCGTCCTCGCCGATCACCCCGACCGGGTGCTGAGCGCCACCCTGATGGGCACCTCGGCGCTGAGCACCACCCCGTACACCCGCCCGGACGGCACCCTGGTCCCCGTCGCCGAACTGCCCGGCATCGCCCCGGGTGTGCTGGAGATGTGGTCCCGCCCCGTCGAGGACCACGGGCTGGAAGCCGAGCTCGACCGGCGCGTGGCGCACTGGCGGGTCCTGAGCGGCGGGCAGCTCCCGTTCGACGCCGGGTACTTCCGCGAGCTGGAGCGGGGGATCATCGAGCACGCCGGCCGGTACGACGTCTCCACCGCGCCCGCCCGCGCCGACAACTCCGGCATGCTGCGCACCGAGGCCCTGGCCGCCAACCAGGTGCCCACCCTCGTCATCAGCGCCCCGGCCGAACCGGTCTTCCCGCCGCCGCACCCGCACCACCTCGCCCAGGCCGTCCGGGGCGCGCGCCTGGTGGAGATCCCCGGCATGGGCCACGCCCTGCCCCCGGCGGTCCAGGGGCCGCTGGCGGAGGCGATCCTCGCGCATACGGCGAAAGCGGGCTGAGGGGACGGCTCGGGCGTACGGAGCCATCGCCGTCGTCCGGACGTACGGAGCCGTCACCGTCGCCCGGGTGTACGGAGCCGTCGCCCCGGACGCACGCGAAACGCCGGGCGGGCCGGGGTGTGTCCCCGGCCCGCCCGGCGTCACGGTGCCGCGATCCCGCGCTCGGCGTCCGCTCCTAGGCTCCGGCAGGCGCCGGCACCGACACCTTCTGCTCGGCGTCGGCGACCGCGCGGTCCTCCAGGTCCACGCCGGCGGCACGGGCGTACGCGTCGCGGTCCAGGATCTTCTCCTTGGCCGAGACCAGGATCGGCACGACGACCTGGCCGGCGACGTTCGTGGCCGTCCGCATCATGTCCAGGATCGGGTCGATGGCCATCAGCAGGCCGACGCCCTCCAGGGGGAGGCCGAGGGTGGACAGGGTCAGGGTCAGCATGACGGTGGCGCCCGTCAGACCGGCGGTGGCCGCCGAGCCGATGACCGAGACGAAGGCGATCAGGGCGTAGTCACCGATGCCCAGGTCCACGTTGAAGATCTGCGCGATGAAGATCGCGGCGAGGGCCGGGTAGATCGAGGCGCAGCCGTCCATCTTGGTCGTCGAGCCGAAGGGCACCGCGAAGGACGCGTACTCCTTCGGGACGCCCAGGCGCTCGGTGACCTTCTGGGTCAGCGGCATGGTGCCGACCGAGGAGCGGGAGACGAACGCCAACTGGATGGCGGGCCAGGCGCCCTTGAAGAACTGCAGCGGGTTGGCCTTGGCGAAGACCGACAGCAGCAGCGGGTAGACGCCGAACAGGACGATCGCGCAGCCGACGTAGATGTCGACGGTGAAGGTCGCGTACTTGCTGATCAGATCCCAGCCGTAGTCGGCGATGGCGTAGCCGATCAGGCCGAGCGAGCCGATCGGGGCCAGCCGGATGACCCACCACAGGGCCTTCTGGAGCAGCTCCAGCGCGGAGCGGCTCAGGCGCAGCACCGGTTCGGCGCGGTCGCCCAGCTTCAGGGCCGCGATGCCGGCCACCGTCGCCATGAAGACGATCTGCATGACCTTCAGCTCGGTGAACGGCGTGATGACGTCCTTGGGGACGATGCCGGTCAGGAAGTCGATCCAGGAGCCGGCGTGCTCGGGGAGCTTGCCGTCCTTGGGGGTCAGGCCGGTGCCCGCGCCGGGGTTGCTGATCAGGCCGATCGCCATGCCGATGGCGACCGCGATCAGCGAGGTGACCATGAACCACAGCAGGGTGCGGGTGGCCAGCCGGGCGGCGTTGTTGACCTGCCGCAGGTTGGTGATCGAGACCAGGATGGCGAAGAAGACCAGCGGCGCCACGGCCAGCTTGAGGAGCTGGACGAAGAGGCTGCCGATGGTGTCGAGGGTGGTCTTCAGCCAGGAGACGTCACCGCTCTTGGCGATCCAGCCGAGCAGCACGCCGAGGACGAGGCCGAGCAGGATCTGCGCCCAGAACGGGACCTTGGGTATACGGCGGGAGGATCTGGCGGTCTCGGACCGCGGGGTCTCGGAAGACGTGGTGGACAACGGACACACTCCGGGGACGGACAGACGTCGGGAAGGAAACGGCGGGCAGCGCCAGGAGACAGGAGGTCCGTATCGATCCGTACGGGATCTCCGGCCGCCGCGGGGAAAGGGTCAGCGGCGGCGACAGGCCGCGGACATGCAGCGGCAAAGATCGACGTGCAGGCGCGCCACGAGCGGGACGCCCGTGGGGAGGTGGTGCGCTGCTGCTGTCTTCATGTCGAACACGTTAACACTTGAACTTTGGGGACCCCAAAGAATTTCTTTGGGTACGAGGGGCGGGCGGCGTCCGGGGGGCCTCACGGAACGCACGAGGCCCCGCCGTGGAGGGGTGAACTCCACGGCGGGGCGTACGTCGGCTGTGAGGCGCCTTACGGCACCGGCGGTCCGGGGGCCGGCCGCACCCGGGGCTACAGGAGGCCGTCCTCCTGGCGGGCGTTGGCCGCGATGCGGGCCTTCTGCCGGTCCACCTTCGCCACGATCTGCTCGGACATCGCGTCCCGCTGCCTGCGCAGCAGCACGAAGCTCAGCGGCGCGGAGATCACGATCGCGAGCAGCAGCAGCCACACGGCGTTGGAGCTGCCCACGGCGAGCGGGATGATGTGGAAGTACGCCAGTACCCAGACCAGCGCGAAGCACCCGACGAAGATCCCCAGACGCAGGGCGGTGTAGCGGAGCGTGGCGAACTTCTGGCTACTCACGGGCGGACCTTCTTCACGACGACAACCGAAAGGGTCTGCGTCCAGTCAAGCACAGCCCGATTCGTGATCTTCCGGGCCCCTGCCCCGAAAGCGGAATGCGGCGCGCGGGGCCCCCGGCTAGCGCAGCTCCCGCCACATCGTGATGTCGTCCCGGTAGTCGTCGTCGGCCAGCTTGATCGCCGACGGCACCCGGCCGACCTCCTTGTAGCCGCACGAGGCATAGAACCGCTCGACGCCGATGCCGCCGCGGCAGGTGAGCCGGATGCCCTCGATGCCGTCGGTCTCACGGGCGGCGTCGTCGACGGCCGCCATCAGTTCGCGGCCCGCGCCCCGCCCCTGGAGGGAGGGGTGCACCATCACGGTGTAGACCCACAGCCAGTGCTTCATCAGGCGGTGCTGGTTGAGGTGGAGGAACGCGGTGGCGAGCACCCGGCCGTCACGCGCGTCGCGGCCCGCGATCAGCCGGGCGCGCCCCTCCGTCATCGCCACCAGGTGGGCGAGCAGGTCGGGGCGTACGTCCTCGGCCGTCACCGGCGGGACGAAACCGACGGCACCGCCCGCGTTGGACACCTCGGCCCACAGCGTTCGGATGCCGTCGGTCAGCCCGGGAGTGACGGCGGGGTCCAGGTCGAAGCGGAGATCCATGGTGCGGACCCTAATCGCCCCGGGTGACACCCCGCCTCGAAGATCACACCCGCATCGGCTGCGGCGCCTCGCGGCGCTCCGCGTCCGGGCCCGGGTACTCCCGGATGGTCTCGTAGCGGGTGTTGCGCTCGACCGGCCGGAAGCCCGCGTCGCGGATCAGTTCCAGCAGGTCGTCGCGGGTGAGCTTGTTCGGCGTGCCGTAGTTGTCCGCGTCGTGCGTGATCTTGTACTCGACGACCGAGCCGTCCATGTCGTCGGCGCCGTGCTGGAGCGCGAGCTGCGCGGTCTGCACGCCGTGCATGACCCAGAAGACCTTCACGTGCGGAACGTTGTCGAACAGCAGCCGGGAGACGGCGAAGGTCTTCAGCGCCTCGGCACCGGTCGCCATCGTGGTGCGCGCCTGGAGCTTGTTGCGGACCTTGCCGTCCTTCATGTCCACGAAGTCGTGCTGGTAGCGCAGCGGGATGAAGACCTGGAAGCCGTTGGTCTCGTCCTGCAGCTCCCGCAGGCGCAGGACGTGGTCGACGCGGTGCCGGGGCTCCTCGATGTGCCCGTACAGCATCGTCGCCGGGGTCTTGAGGCCCTTCTCGTGCGCCAGGCGGTGGATGCGCGACCAGTCCTCCCAGTGGGTGTCGTGGTCGACGATGTGCTGACGCACCTCCCAGTCGAAGATCTCGGCGCCGCCGCCGGTCAGCGACTCCAGGCCGGCGTCGATCAGCTCGTCGAGGATCTCGGAGGCGGGCAGCCCGGAGATCTTCTCGAAGTGGTGGATCTCGGTGGCGGTGAACGCCTTGAGGGAGACCGTGTCGGGCAGCGCCTCCTTGAGGGCGCTGAGCGAGCGCGGGTAGTAGCGCCACGGCAGGGTCGGGTGCAGGCCGTTGACGATGTGCAGCTCGGTGAGGTTCTCGCCCTCCATCGCCTTGGCGAGGCGGACGGCCTCCTCGATGCGCATCGTGTACGCGTCCTTCTCGCCGGGCTTGCGCTGGAAGGAGCAGTACGCGCACGAGGCGGTGCACACGTTGGTCATGTTGAGGTGGCGGTTGACGTTGAAGTGCACCACGTCGCCGTTCTTGCGCGTGCGCACCTCGTGGGCGAGCCCGCCCAGCCACGCCAGGTCGTCGCACGCGTAGAGGGCGATGCCGTCCTCGCGGGTCAGCCGCTCCCCGGACCGGACCTTGTCCTCCAGCTCGCGCTTGAGACCCACATCCATGGATGCAGTCATCCGGCCGCCTCCCATATCTCTGCCAAAATCGGGCTTCACCGAGCGTACTCCCCCGTTTTCCGGCCCCGCCGGGCCCCCATGCCTGTACGGCCGGGAGCCCGCCGTACAGGCGCGGAAAGTGGCGTCGCGGGGCGCCCTACGCCTCCTCGGGCAGCTCGCCGACGCGGTTCTCCCACTTGGTGGAGAGCACGATGGTGGTGCGCGTACGGGAGACGCCCTTGGTGCCGGAGAGCCGGCGGATGGTGCGCTCCAGCCCGTCCACGTCGCTGACCCGGACCTTGAGCATGTACGAGTCGTCGCCCGCGATGAACCAGGCGTCCTCGATCTCCGCGAGGTCGCGCAGCCGCATGGCCACGTCCTCGTGGTCGGCCGCGTCCGACAGGGAGATGCCGACCAGGGCGGTGACGCCCAGGCCCAGGGAGGCCGCGTCGACGGTCGCGCGGTAGCCGGTGATCACGCCGGCCGCCTCCAGGCGGTTGATCCGGTCGGTGACGCTGGGCCCGGACAGGCCCACGAGCCGGCCCAGCTCCGCGTACGAGGCCCTGCCGTTCTCCCGCAGTGCCTGGATGAGCTGCCTATCTACGGCATCCATACGCCCCTGACCTTCCATTCGCTCTGCAATCCCGGCTTTTCCATGTAGAATCTAAGGCATACAGGGGATGCGACCCTGTAAACCGTCAATCTCAGTTGATCAAAGACGATCTTTCACAGGAGAAGTCACCGTGTACTCGATCGAGATGGCCTACGCCCGCATGCGCGAGCTGCAGGACCTGGCCAATCGTTCACGTGCTCACCGTCCCGCCACCACCCAGGGCAAGCGCCTCTTCGGCCGCAACGGCTCCACCGCCAAGAAGCGCTAGTTCTCCTCCTTGGAGCCCGATCCGAGCTCCCCTACCCAGCGCCGGTAGAGCCGGTGCGGCACGCCCGCCGCATCCAGCACCCGGCCCGCGACGAAGTCCACCAGATCCTGGATGTGCGTCGCTCCCGCGTAGAACGCCGGCGAGGCGGGCAGCACGACCGCGCCCGCCTCGTCCAGCGTCACCAGATGCTTGAGGGTCTGCCCGTTCAGCGGGGTCTCCCGCACCGCGACCACCAGCCTCCTGCGCTCCTTGAGCGTCACGCTCGCCACCCGCTGGAGCAGGTCCTTCGACAGGCCCAGCGCCACCCCCGCCACACACGCCGTGCTCGCCGGCACGATCAGCATCCCCTTGACCGGGTACGAGCCGGACGACGGCCCCGCGGCGAGATCACCGGCCGGCCAGTACCGCACCAGGTCCAGGTCCGCGTCCGTGACGGCGAAGGTCGTCGGCTTGCCGTCCGCGCCCCGGGCCAGCCACTCCCGCAGGTCCGCGCGCCAGTGCGCGTCCCGGAAGGAGATGCCCGTCTCGTCCAGCAGTGTCAGCCGCGAGGCCCGGCTGACGACCAGATCCACCGCCTCGCCCGCCGCGAGCAGGGCACGCACCACGGACGCCGCGTACGGGGTGCCGGACGCGCCGGAGACACCCACCACCCAAGGGCGGCGGGGCACGTCGGCGGACCCGGCGGCCGGCCGGGCGGAGTGCCCGCCGGGCCTTGTGACACCGGGCTGACTGGGGTTGTTGTCCTGCGGTTCCACGGGATCGAGCCTATCCGGCGGAACCACCGGGCCCGTCACGGCCGTTTGTTCCAGTGAAGCCGGTGCAGCCGACGGATCCGGTGGACCCGGTGCACGGGGAAAGGAAGGTGCCGCGGATGACGACGCGAGCGTTGGAGCGGGCCAGGCCCGCCGCCGCACTGACACTGGGCTGGGTCGCGCTGCTGTGGGCCCTGGAGATCGCCGACGCCGTGTCCGGCAACGGGCTCGACACCTTCGGCGTGCGGCCGCGCGAGATGAGCGAGCTGGCCGACGTGCTGCCCGCCGCCTTCATCCACTTCGGCTTCGACCACCTGGCCGCCAACACCCTGCCGCTGCTGCTCCTCGGCTTCCTCGCCGCGCTCCGCAGCGGGCTGCGCCGCTTCGCCGGGGTGACCCTGCTCATCGCGCTCACCAGCGGCCTGGGCGTCTGGCTGACCGCCCCCGCCGGCAGCAACACGGCCGGCGTCTCGGGCGTCGTCTTCGGCCTCTTCGGCTACCTCCTGATCCGCGGCTTCATCGACCGCAAGCCGCTGGACATCGGCCTCGGCCTGCTGGTCGCCGCGGTGTACGGCTCGATCCTGTGGGGCGCGCTGCCCACCGACAGCGGCATCAGTTGGCAGAGCCACCTCTTCGGGCTGGCCGGCGGTGTGCTCGCGGCCTGCGTCTTCCGGCAGCGCCCGGCCGCGCGGATACCCGGCGGCGTGGCCCGGCCGGTCCCGTAGGCCCGCCGGACCGGAGGGCAGGGCACCGGCCCCGGCCGGGCCCGTCCCCGGCGGTACCCCTGTGGTCGTGCCCGGGAGTTCCTCGTCCGGCCGGTGGCCGGGCCGTTGCCGTACGGGCCGAAAAGCGCTCCGGGAGCGGCCGCCCCGCAACGCCCCCGCGCTCAGAGCGTCAGGCCGCGGACGAACAGGTCGAGCAGCGCGCAGACGAACAGCGCTATTCCGATGAAGCCGTTGACCTGGAAGAAGGCCCGGTTGAGCCGGGAGAGGTCGTGCGGCCGCACGATGGTGTGCTCGTAGAGGAACGCACCGACGACGATCACCAGACCGAGCCAGAAGAACACCCCGGCGTGGGTGGCGAGCGCGTACCAGACCAGCAGCGCCGTGGTGACGGCGTGGCAGGCGCGGGCGCCGTGCAGCGCCCCCGGGATGCCGAAGCGGGCCGGTACGGACTTCACGCCGTGCGCCCGGTCCGCCTGCACGTCCTGGCAGGCGAAGATCAGATCGAAGCCGCCGATCCAGACACCGACGGCGACCCCGAGGATCACCGCGTCCCAGGACCACGACCCCGTGACGGCTATCCACGCGCCGACCGGGCCCATCGCCTGGGCGAGGCCCAGGATCGCGTGCGGGAAGTTCGTGAACCGCTTCCCGTACGGATAGACCACCATCGGGATCACGGCGATCGGCGCCAGCGCCAGGCACAGCGGGTTGAGCAGCGCGGCGGCGCCCAGGAAGCACACCACGGCGATCAGCGCGCCGGTCCATGCGGACCGAACGCTCACCGCGCCGGTGACCAGTTCGCGGCCCGCGGTGCGCGGGTTACGGGCGTCGATCTCCCGGTCGATGATGCGGTTGGCGGCCATCGCGAACGTCCGCAGACCCACCATGGCGACGGTGACCAGCAGCAGCTCGACCCAGTGCACGGACCGGTCCGTGCCGTGCATCGCGGTCAGCGCGGCGATGTAGGCGAAGGGCAGCGCGAAGACCGAGTGCTCGATCATCACCAGCCGCAGGAAGGCCGCTACCCCCCCGCGCGGGCGGGCAAGCGCCTCCGCGCCGCCCTCGCCCATGACGGCTTCCCCGCTCACAGCCCGTACTCCTTCCAGCGCTTCGTCACCCGATCGGCCGTCGCCGGGTCCGACTCGACCATCTCCGGCCAGCCGCCGTCCCGGGTGTAGCCCTCCTCGGGCAGCTTGCGGGTCGCGTCGATGCCCGCCTTGCCGCCCCAGAACTGCTGGTAGGAGGCATGGTCGAGGTGGTCGACCGGCCCTTCGACGACGGTCAGGTCCCGCGCGTAGTCCGTGTTGCCCAGGGCCCGCCAGGACACCTCGTGCAGGTTGTGCACGTCGCAGTCGGCGTCGACCACGATGATCAGCTTGGTCAGCGACATCATGTGCGCGCCCCAGATGGCGTGCATGACCTTCTGGGCGTGCTTGGGGTACTTCTTGTCGATCGAGACGATCGCGCAGTTGTGGAAGCCGCCCGACTCGGGCAGGTGGTAGTCCACGATGTCCGGCACGATGATCTTCAGCAGCGGCAGGAAGAACCGTTCCGTGGCGCGGCCCAGCGGCCCGTCCTCCGTCGGCGGCCGGCCGACCACGATCGACTGGAGCAGCGGTCGCCTGCGCATCGTGACGCAGTCGATGGTCAGCGCGGGGAACGGTTCCTGCGGCGTGTAGAAGCCGGTGTGGTCGCCGAACGGGCCCTCCGGCAGCATCTCGCCCGGCTCCAGCCAGCCCTCCAGCACGACCTCGGCATTGGCCGGGACCTGGAGCGGGACCGTCTTGCAGTCCACCATCTCGATCCGCTTGCCCTGGACGAACCCGGCGAACAGGTACTCGTCGATGTCACCGGGCAGCGGCGCGGTCGAGGCGTACGTCACGGCCGGCGGGCAGCCGAAGGCGATGGCGACCGGCAGCTTCTCACCGCGCTTGGCGGCCACCTGGTAGTGGTTGCGGCTGTCCTTGTGGATCTGCCAGTGCATGCCGATGGTGCGCTTGTCGTGGCGCTGGAGGCGGTACAGGCCCAGGTTCCGTACGCCCGTCTCCGGGTGCTTGGTGTGGGTCAGGCCCAGGTTGAAGAACGACCCGCCGTCCTGCGGCCAGGTGAACAGCGCGGGGAGCCGGTCCAGGTCGACCTCGTCGCCCCGGAGCACGACCTCCTGGACCTGGGCGCCGTCGCCCTTGATCTTTTTCGGCGGTACGTGCGTCATGTTCGCGAGCTTGCCGAACGCCTCGCGCACACCGACGAAGCCCTGCGGCAGCTCCGGCCTGAGCAGCCCGCCGATCTTGTCGCTGATGTCGTCGTACGACGTCAGGCCGAGCGCCTTGAGCAGCCGGCGGTCGGTGCCGTACACGTTCATCGCCAGCGGCATCGACGAGCCCTTGACGTTCTCGAAGAGCAGCGCGGGCCCGCCGGACTTCTGCACCCGGTCCACGATCTCGCCGACTTCCAGGTGCGGGTCGACCTCGGCCTTGATCCGCTTGAGGTCGCCCTCCCGGTCGAGCGCACGCAGGAACGAGCGAAGGTCGTCATAAGCCATGCGTTCCAGTATCCGGTACGCACTACCCTGGACAGGTCACCGGGCCCCGCCGAGGCCCGCCCGTCAGCTCAGGGGGGCTGCTTCCGCAATGCTCAGGTATCTGCCGTTCCTTCTGATCCTGGCGCTGTGGATCTACGCGTTCATCGACTGCCTGAACACGCCGGAGAAGCAGGTACGCGGCCTGCCGAAGATCGCCTGGGTCTTCATCATCCTGCTGTTCGGCGAGGTGCTGATCGGGCCGGTCGCCTGGCTGGTCGCCGGCCGGCCCCGCCGCGAGCACGCCGGCGGCGGCGCGCCGTGGCCCCGCGGCGCGCGCGGCACGGACCGCACGTGGGTCGCGCCGGACGACAACCCCGACTTCCTGCGCTCGCTCAAGGACGAGGGCAAGAAGAAGGAGAGCAAGAACGACGAGGCCCTCCTGAAGGACTGGGAGGCCGACCTGCGCCGCCGCGAGGAAGAGCTGCGCCGCAAGGAAAACGGTTCGGCGGACGGCGAGGGCGGCACGCCGCCGCCGAAGGGCTGACGCCCGGCCGCGTACGGCTCCCGGGGCCGCGCCGCACCGATCCCCGTCCCGCGCGTTGCCCGGCCGCCCCGGAGCGAGGAGAGTGGCCGTCGTGAAGGACCGGGAGCGGGAGATGCTGGCGACGGCGGTCGCCGAGGCACGGGCCGGGCTGGCGGAGGGCGGCATCCCCATCGGCGCCGCGCTGTACGGCCCCGACGGCACCGTCCTCGGGCGGGGCCGCAACCGGCGCGTCCAGGACGGCGACCCGTCCGCGCACGCGGAGACCACCGCTTTCCGGGCCGCCGGCCGGCAGCGCGGCTACCGCGGCACGACGATGGTCACCACCCTCTCCCCGTGCTGGTTCTGCAGCGGCCTGATC
Organism: Streptomyces sp. NPDC018045; assembly: GCF_044327445.1. Lineage (NCBI taxonomy): Bacteria > Bacillati > Actinomycetota > Actinomycetes > Kitasatosporales > Streptomycetaceae > Streptomyces > Streptomyces sp. NPDC018045. The sequence continues at coordinate 57,997 of NZ_JBIRFL010000005.1, read as the reverse complement.
CGCCAGTTCGGCATTTCGCGCGTTTTGATCGGCGAGACCCGCACCTTCCACGGCGGGCACGACTGGCTGGCGCAGAGCGGCGTACGCATCGTGCTGCTCGACGACGCGGAGTGCCGCGCCCTGATGCGCGAGTTCGTCACGGCCCGGCCCGAGGTGTGGAACGAGGACATCGGCCATGACTGAGCGCCCGGGCGCCACGGCGCCGGCACGCCCGTGACGGCCCCGGCCCGGTCCGCGACGGCGGCCCGACCGGGGCCGCCGCTATTGCCCGGCGGCCGCGTAGGCCGCGCGCAGCTCCCGCCACCGGTCCAGGTTCCAGGTGGACCAGTCCTTGGGGTGGCCGTCGAGGGCGTCGATGAGGAATTCGAGGTGGAGGTGCCAGCCGGCGAGGCAGTCCAGGCGGTAGGCGGCGGAGCCGGTGAACTCGTTGGTGAAGCGGAGGCGGGTGCCGGAGGTGTCGTGCGGCCGGAGGTCGAAGCGGATACGGCCGTGGGGGTCGACGGTGTACTCGGCCAGCCGGGTCGGCCCCCAGCCCGTGACCTGTCCGGGGGCCACCGTCGCGACGCCGTTCTCGTCGGTGTTCTGCCAGCGGAGCGTGATCGCGCCGCCCTCGTGCCGTACGAACGGGTCGGCGGCCGCCAGCCAGCCCGGCAGGCCCTCTTGAGTGGCCACCGCGCCCCAGACCTTTTCCACAGGCTGGGGAAGACGCAGCTCGTAGCGGAGGGTGTGGGTGTCGTCGGCGGAAACGGCGGCGCCGTACGGGACGGGGCTCTCAGGTCGGTTCATGAGGCCACCGTCGCGTACGGCGCCGGTCCGCGTCGGGGTGTGCTGCTCCGACCGGGTCAGACGCCCGAGTAGGAGTGCAGGCCGGAGAAGAAGTAATTCACCACGTAGTAGTTGAAGATGTACGTCAGGAAAGCGAACAGGCCCAGGTAGGCGGCCTTGCGGCCCTTCCAGCCGGCGGTGGCGCGGGCGTGCAGGTAGGCGGCGTAGGCGACCCAGGTGACGAAGGACCAGATCTCCTTGGAGTCCCAGCCCCAGTAACGGCCCCAGGCCTCGCCGGCCCAGATCGCGCCCGCGATGATCGTGAAGGTCCACAGCGGGAAGATGGCGGCGTTCACCCGGTAGGAGAACTTGTCCAGGCTGGACGCCGCGGGCAGCCGCTCCATGACGGAGGTGGCGAAGGCGCCGGGCTGCTTGCCGGACGGGTCGGCGAGCTTGCTCTCGTAGCGGTCGCGGAAGAGATAGAGCAGCGTCGAGACGGCACCCAGGTACAGGAAGGCGCCGGAGATGATCGCGCAGCTCACGTGGATCCACAGCCAGTACGAGTGCAGGGCCGGGACGAGCTGCGAACTGTCGGTGTAGAGCCAGGTGACGGCCACGCCCAGGTCCAGCAGGACGGTGGCGGTCAGCAGCAGGCCGATCCAGCGGACGTTCTTCTTCAGGACGAGCAGGACGAGGTACGCGGCCACCGCGACCATGCCGAAGGTCGTGGAGAACTCGTACATGTTGCCCCAGGGGGCGCGCTGTACGGACAGGCCGCGGGTGAGGACTCCGCCGAGGTGGATCAGGAACCCGAGGGTGGTCAGCGAGATGGCGATCCGGCCGTAGAGGTCGCCCTTCTCGGTGCCGCCCGAGGCGCCCGGCCCGTCCGGGACGTCCCGGCTGCCGTTCGCCGCGCGCGTGACGACCTTGGGGCGCTCCAGTACGGCCGTGCCGCCGCCCTGCTCCGCCGTCCGGGCCGCCGCCTCGGCGGGGGCGGGCACCGTGGCGGTCAGGGCCGCGGCCGTACGGCCGACCTTGCTGCGGCTGCCGAAGGCCCACTCGGCGAGGTGCGCGAGGAAGGCGAGGGTGTAGACGGCCATGGCCGAGTAGATCAGCACATTGCTGATACTGGCCAGGTTCTCGTTGGTGGCTGCGGCAGCGAGGTTCACGCGCGCGCTCCTTCGGAGGGATCAGCAGGATCGGCGGAGTCGGAGGGCTTCGCCGCGTTGTCGGGCTCGGTGGGGGCGGGGACGGCGGCGCCGGGGCCGGCGGGTTTCTTCGCGTCCGCGCCCGCCTCCGGACCGGCGGTCTGCGGCGCGTCCGGCCCGAGGGCCTCGGCCAGGTCCGCCAGTTCCTCCGGCAGGCGGGCGGACTCGCTGCGGCCCAGGCCCGCCAGCTCGACGACGGTCAGCCCGTCGGCGCCGCGCACGGCCCGTACCCACACCCGGCGGCGCTGGATGAACAGCGAGCCGGCCAGGCCCAGCAGCACGGCGACCGCGCCGATCAGCGCGAGACCGTTGCCGGGCTGGTGGGAGACCTGGAAGGTGGCCCACTGCTTGACGCCGACGAACTTGATGCTGCCGTCACCGCCGGGCAGTTTCATGGTCTCGCCGGGCTGCATCATCTGGGCGACGGCGCGGCCGTCCTGCTGGTACTGCTTGAGGTTCTTCTTTTCGAGCTGGTAGACGCTCTGCGGCAGTCCGGAGTCCACGCCGAGGTCGCCGTGGTACGCGGTCAGCGTCAGCCGCGGATTGTCCAGCGCGGGGAACGTGGAGAACATCGAGCCCGAGCCCTTGCCGCCGTACGTCGGCACGAAGAAGCCCGAGAAGCCGAGCTGGTTGCGCCTGCCGTCCGCGGTCTGCGCGTTGGGCACCTTGACCACACCGGTGGAGGTGTAGTTCTGCATGTCCTGCGGCAGGAACGGCACCGCGCCGCTGTAGACCTTCTTGCCCCGGCCGTCGGTGACCTCGACGACCGGCGCGTACCCGTGGGAGAGCAGGAAGATCTTGGAGTCCGCGATCTCCAGCGGGTGGTTGACCTCGATCTTGCCCTGGTGCTCCGTGCCGTCCGCGCCCTGGAAGTACGAGATGTTGGCGCGGAACTCGCGCGGGGTGCCCTTCTGGGGGCCGGTGCGCTCGTAGGACGCGTCGAAGCTCTTGAGCGAGAAGCCGAACGGTTCCAGGTCGTCGGTGTCGTAGAAGGCACCGGACTTGAAGTTGTCATACTGAGTGAGGCTGTTGGCGAAGCCGTCGCCCTCGGTGATCAGCTTGCCGCCCTCGGACTTCCACAGGCTGCCGACGGCGACCGCCACCAGGATCACGATCAGCGAGATGTGGAAGACGAGGTTGCCGGCCTCGCGCAGGTAGCCCTTCTCGGCGGCGACCGCGTCACCGACCGTGTGCGCGCGGAAGCGGCGCTTCTTCAGCAGTTGCTGCGCGGCGCCCAGCACCTCGTCGGGCGCCCGGTCCGTCCGCCACGTCGTGTACGCGGGCAGCCGGGTCAGCCGGCGCGGCGCGCCCGGCGGGCGGCCGCGCAACTGGCCGACGAACTGCCACGTACGCGGCACGATGCAGCCGATCAGCGAGATGAACAGCAGCAGGTAGATCGCGGAGAACCACACCGAGCTGTAGACGTGGAACAGGCCCAGCTTGTCGTAGACCGGTGCCAGCGTCGTGTGATCGGCCCGGAACTGCTCGACCTTGGTCGGGTCGATGCTGGTCTGCGGGACCAGCGAGCCGGGGATGGCCCCCAGCGAGAGCAGGAACAGCAGGATCAGCGCGACCCGCATCGAGGTGAGCTGCCGCCAGAACCACCGGGCCCACCCGATCGGCCCGAGGGACGGGAAGGAGACCTCCTCCTCGGGCGCGGTGGACATCTGCGAGCCCGCGGCGCCGACATCGGCGTCGTCGGCGTCGCGGGCGGCGTCGGTCTTGGTGGACATCAATCAGATCCCTGGGGTGAAGCTGCTGGACCAGCTCTGCAGGCCGGACATCAGGTCGGCCCATACGCCGGTGAGGAGCAGGACGCCGAGCACGACCATCATGCCGCCGCCGAGCCGCATCACCCACACGTAGTGGCGCTTGACCCAGCCGAAGGCGCCGAGCACCTTGCGGAAGGCCACCGCGACGGCGATGAAGGGCAGGCCCAGTCCCAGACAGTAGGCCACGGTCAGCAGGGCGCCGCGCCCGGCATTGGCCTGGTTGATGGCGAGCGAGCTGACCGCGGTGAGGGTCGGGCCCAGGCACGGCGTCCAGCCGACGCCGAAGAGCACGCCGAGCACCGGCGCGCCGGCCAGGCCCATGGCGGGCTTCCGGTGGAAGCGCAGCTCGCGCTGGCCGAAGTTCTTCAGGACGCCGGCGAAGGCCAGGCCGAGGAGGATCATCAGGACGCCGAGGACCTTGTTGAGCAGGTCCTGGTGTTCCTGGAGCTTGCTGCCGAAGAAGCCGAAGAGGGCGCCGGTGGAGACGAAGACGGCGGTGAAGCCGAGGACGAAGAGGGAGGCGCCGGCCAGCATCCGGCCGCGCTTGGCGTCGGCGAGGTCCGTACCGGTCACGCCGGTGACGTAGGACATGTAGCCGGGTACGAGCGGCAGCACGCAGGGCGAGAAGAAGGAGACCAGGCCGCCGAGGAGGGCGACGGGCACGGCGAGCAGCAGCGCGCCCGAGGTGATGGTGGAGGCGGGGCCGGTGGTGGCGGCGAGCGTGATCACGTGATCACTTCTCGTCGATCAGCGGCTGGACCATCTTGCGCAGTTCGTCCTCGCCGAGCGGGCCGATGGAGCGCGCGGCGATCTTTCCCTGCCGGTCGACGGCGATGGTGGAGGGGATGGCCTGCGGGTTGAGGCTGCCCTTGGGGAAGCGCAGCATCAGCTTCCCGGTCGGGTCGAACAGGCTCGGGTACGGCACCTTGTGCTGTTCCTCGAAGCTGACCGCCTGGGACTTCTGCGAGTCGCGGGTGTTGATGCCGATGAACTGCACGCCCTTGGCCTTGGTCTCGTTCGCGACCTTGGCGAAGTTGGGGGCCTCGGCGATGCAGGGGGCGCACCACGATCCCCAGACGTTGAGGACGACGACCTTGCCCTTGTAGTCCGCGATGTCCAGCTTCGCACCCTGGGTGGTTTCGCCGGAGATGTCGGGAACGGGGGTGCGCTCCGCCTTCGCGACCCGTTCGACGCCGTCCTTGCCCTCGACGAACTGGGTCTGTTCGGAACCGCCCGAGGTGCCCTCGCCGCAGGCGCTCAGCGTCAGCGCGGCGAGCGCGGCTCCCGCGGCGAACAGCGCGGTGCGGCGATGACTGGTGAGTCGTCGGGGGGCGCGGCAGGCACTCATGTGAAAAGTTTCGCATGAGGCGGTGACGGATCTTCCGCGCCCCCCTCGCCGGGGCCGTGCCGGGCGTGTTCGGGCACGTCAGGCGGCCTGCGCCGGTTTCGACACACGGGCCGGGGCACGCCACCCCGGCCCGTACCGCCGCGGTCCGAGTCGCCCCGGCCCGTCCCCGTACGCCTCAGGCGCCCGAGAGGAACGTCTTCCAGCCGCCCGTCGGCTGCTGGCCGACCCGCAGACCCTGGAGCTTGGCGACGACCTTCGGGTCCTGCGCGTCGAGCCAGTCGGTGAACTGCCGGAAGGAGACCAGGCGCACGTCCTTGCGCTTCTCGTCGGCGATGTGTTTCAGCGCCTCCTCGACGGCGTCCATGTAGATGCCGCCGTTCCACTGCTCGAAGTGGTTGCCGACGAACAGGGGGGCACGGTTGGTCTCGTAGGCCCGCTCGAAGCCCTTGATGTACGCGCCGGTGGCTTCCTTGCGCCAGCCCGGGTAGTTGGCGGGCGGGCCCTTGGTGGAGTTCTTCGACTGGTTCGCGAGGATGTTGTAGTCCATGGAGAGGACCTCGAACCGGTGTCCGGGGAAAGGTATCTGCTGGAGCGGGAAGTCCCACAGACCCATCTTCTTCTTGGGCCACATCTGGAGGCCGCCCGGCGAGCTGGCGTCGTAGCGCCAGCCCAGCTTCTTGGCGGTCGGCAGCAGGTTGTCCTGGCCGAGCAGGCACGGCGTACGGCCGCCGACCAGCTCCTTCTGGTAGTCGAAGGGCAGCGGCTCAAGATCGGTGAAACCGGTGTTGGTGCGCCACTTCGTGACGAAGTCCATGGCCTGGTCGATCTCGGAGCGCCACTGGGCGGGGGTCCAGTGCTTGACCGAGGTACGGGCCTCGCCGCAGAAGTGCCCGTTGAAGTGGGTGCCGATCTCGTGGCCCTCCAGCCACGCCTCGCGCACGTTCTTCAGGGTCGCCTTGATGTGCTCGTCGGTGAGGTAGCCGATGTCCGAGGCGCCGACCTTGTTGTTCGGCGGGCGGTAGAGGTGCTTCTTCGACTCCGGGAGGCAGTAGAGGCCGGAGAGGAAGAAGGTCATGGCCGCGTTGTGATCCTTGGCCAGCTTGCGGAAGCGCGGGAAGAGGCCGTTGCCGACCTCGCCCGCGCCGTCCCACGAGAAGATCACGAACTGCGGCGGGGTCTCACCGGGCTCCAGCCGGCGCGGCTTCTCCGGCTGGTGGGGCTGCGGGCCCGCGTCGGCCGTCGAGCCGTCGCCGATCGGCTTGGCCTTGGCCTGCACGGCGTTCTTGTCCTGGTCGGACCCGGACCCGGAGCCGGAGCCGGAGGAGCAGCTCGCGACGCCGAGTGCCGCGGCGGCACCCACTCCCATGCCCAGTACGTTCCGCCGACTGATCGCGCGCATACCGTCGTCCCCATCCGTACTCGTCATACTCAATATCCGCATAAACGGACATCGAGTAAGAGGGTTTATCGAACACGGAGGTTCCGGGCTATTGGCGCAAACTTATTATTTTGCTCTTCAGTGACCTCACGTCACACCGGCCTCTCGCATCCCGCACACCACGAGATGCGAAAAGCCGGTCCGACGTCACGCTCCGAAGGCCTTGGATTTCCCCGCGGCCGGCTTGGCGCCCGCCCGCAGGTGCGCCGGCACCAGATCGAGCGCCGGCTCGCTGTAACCCACCGAAATGATCTTGTCGCCGCGGAAGGTGAACGACGTCAGCGAGGCCAGCGTGCACTGCCGCTTGCGCGGGTCGTGCCACAGCCGCCGCCGCTCGGCGAAGCTGCGCACGATCCAGATCGGGAGCTGATGGCTGACCGCCACCGCCTCGTGCCCGCGGGCCGCGTCGCGCGCCGCGCCGAGCGCCCCCATCATCCGTACGACCTGCTCCAGGTACGGCTCACCCCACGACGGGCGGAACGGGTTGGTCAGGTACTTCCAGTTGCCGGGCTTCTTCAGCGCGCCGTCGCCGACCCCGAAGGTCTTGCCCTCGAAGACGTTGGCCGCCTCTATCAGCCGCTCGTCGGTGGCCAGGTCGAGGCCGTGCGCCTTGGCCACCGGCGCGGCGGTCTCCTGCGCCCGTTCCAGCGGGGACGCCACGACGTGCGTGACGTCCCGGCCCGCCAGGTGTTCGGCGACCCGGTCGGCCATGCTCCGGCCCAGCTCGGAGAGGTGGTAGCCGGGCCGCCGCCCGTACAGCACGCCCTCGGGGTTGTGCACCTCGCCGTGCCGCACCAGGTGTACGACGGTGATGTCTTCGCTGCTCATGTCACCCATCTTCCGGTCCGCTCCGCCACCCGCTCCGCTCACGCGGTCGCTTCCGCGGCGGCCCGCGCGGCCGACGGCAGGGCGGCGGCGATCCGCTCGATCGCCCGCTCGTCGTGCGCGGTCGAGACGAACCAGGACTCGAACGCGGACGGCGGGAGATACACGCCCTGGGAGAGCATCGAGTGGAAGAACGCGGTGAAGCGGAACGCCTCCTGCGCCTTGGCCTTGTCGTAGTCGGTCACGTCCTGGTCGGTGAAGAAGACCGAGAACATGTTGCCCGCGACCTGGAGGCGGTGGGCGACCCCCGCCTTCGTGAAGGCGTCGGCGACCAGCGCGCGCAGCTCCGCCGAGACCGCGTCGACCTTCTCGTACGCCGCCTGGTCCAGCAGCCTGAGCTGGGCGACACCGGCGGCCGTGGCGACCGGGTTACCGGACAGGGTGCCCGCCTGGTAGACCGGGCCGACCGGCGCCAGGTGGGCCATCACGTCGGCACGCCCGCCGAAGGCCGCGGCCGGGAAGCCGCCACCCATGACCTTGCCGAAGGTCATCAGGTCGGGCCGGACGCCGTCGATGCCGTACCAGCCGGTGCGGCTGACCCGGAAGCCGGTCATGACCTCGTCGGAGATGTACAGCGCGCCGTTCTCGGCGCAGAGGTCCTTCAGGCCCTGGTTGAAGCCGGGCAGCGGCGGGACGATGCCCATGTTGCCGGGCGATGCCTCGGTGATCACACAGGCGATCTCGCCGGGGTGCGCGGCGAAGGCGGCCCGTACGGCCTCGATGTCGTTGTACGGCAGCACGATCGTGTCACCGGCCTGGGCGCCCGTGACGCCGGGCGTGTCCGGCAGCCCGAGCGTCGCCACGCCCGAGCCGGCCGCGGCCAGCAGCGCGTCCACGTGCCCGTGGTAGCAGCCGGCGAACTTCACGACCTTGGCGCGGCCGGTGAAACCGCGTGCCAGCCGGATGGCGGACATGGTCGCCTCGGTGCCGGAGGAGACCAGCCGGACCTGCTCGACCGGGTCGATCCGGTCGACGATCTGCTCGGCCAGCTCCACCTCGCCCGCGCCGGGCGTGCCGAAGGAGGTGCCTCGGGCGACGGCCTCCTGGACGGCGGCGATCACCTCGGGGTGGGCGTGTCCGAGGATCATCGGACCCCACGAGCACACGAGGTCGACGTACTCGCGTCCGTCGGCGTCGGTGAGGTACGGACCGGTACCGGACACCATGAACCGGGGCGAACCACCCACGGCGCGGAACGCACGTACGGGAGAGTTCACCCCGCCCGGCGTCACAACGGCCGCACGGTCGAAGAGCGTCTGCGAAACTGGGGCTTCATAGGGAAAAGGCACTGTGATCCTGACCTGCACAAACGTAGGAAGGGGCGGCGGCCGGCGGCGACACCCGGGCGGAGCGCGGAGCGGAAATCCCCTCGCTACCGACCAGGTGTCAGACCCCGCGGGTCTGCAAAACTGGGGCAACGTACGAGTAAGTCACGCAAGCAATGGTCTCAGAGGCGCACGGGGGCGCGCGGCCGGGCGTTTCACGCGCCGGTGACGGGGGAGGTCTCTGAGACGATGATCGGGTTGCGCGGCTGGGGCTGCGAGTGGTCGGGTGGAGATATGCATCGCGGTGGCGGACTGGGCGAGGGCACCGATGACCGGGGGCCTGAGCGCGCCCAGCGGGGCCGCCACCGGCGCGAGGAGACCAAGGGCGGGGGAAACAGAGGCGGCCGCATGGGGGTGACGTACAAATACTTCGGCGCGCCGAACGGTGCCACGGCGGCGCGGGTGCCGATCTCGATGCGGCCCGAGGAGCTCGGCGGCGACGAGCTGGGCATGGGCGGCATGTTCACGAAGATCAAACCGGAGACGATGGCCGCGATGGTCCTCACCGGTATAGAAGGCATACCGCTGCACAAGGTCCCCCCGCTCGAACTGGTCGTCCTCCACCCCGACTACGCCGTCGTCAAGCTGCCCATGACGGTCGTCGACCCGCTGCGCGGCGTCGGCGAGGAATCGGTGGGCGCCGCGGCCTTCATCTGGTCCACGGTCCCCGACCGCGGCGGCCCCCGCGACGCCTTCACCGTCTACCAACTGCTCCACGAGTGGCAGGACTTCTCCCACCGGCTGCACGAGGCCGGACACCAGGCGTACTGCCTGGTGTGGCCGTAACCCGCGGTTGGCCCCCGTGGCCTGCTGTCGGGCCCGTGGCCTGCGGGTCGGCCCCGTGGCCTGCGGAAAGCTCCGCGCGCCCGCCCCTGCCGGATGCCGGTGGGGGCGCGTTCGCCTGCGGGCGGGCGACGGGCCGCCGACGGCCGGAGGGCGGACGGACGGCGGATCCGTACGGCGCGCGCCGCGCGGGTGACGCGCCGTCATGGCGCCCCCGTATGCGACCGGTCGGCCACGCACGCTGTTCGCGCCACCCGCCCCGCACTACCCTGGGAGTGTGCAGCCCGAGTCCCCGGCAGCGCGGAAGCCCGTCCGCCCCGAGGAGGCGCGTGCTGATGGCAGATCCCGGAACCTCCCTCGACTTCCCGCGCGCCGGCGCGGTGGGCTCGCGGACGCCCCCGTCCCGTCACCACGCCCGGCACGCACCGGCCCGGCCCGCCGCGCCGGCCGCGGCCCCCAGGCCCGCCACGGACACCGCGCCCCCGAGGCCCGCCCCGGACGACGCGCCGGCGGTTCCCGTGACGGACACCGACTTCGCGGTCCTCATCGTGCGCGGCAGAGTGGGCCTGGCCACCCTGCCCTCCCTGCGCGAACGCCTGCGGCGGCTGCCCCGCACCCCCGGCAGCCTGCTGATCGTCGACCTGTCCGAGGTCACCGACTGCTGCGCCCTCGCCCTCGGGCCGCTCGTCGCCACCGCCAGGCGGGCCCGCTCCCAGGGCGGTGACCTGCGACTCGTCCAGCCAAGTCCCGCCGTCCTCGCGGCGCTGCAGGCCAGTGGGCTGAACCGGCTGCTGCCGGTCTTCCCCGGCCTGGGCTCCGCGACCGGGGCCACCGCCGTCGGCCCGCCCGGCCCACCGGCCGGGGCCGTGGCCTAGGCAGCGTTCCGGGCGGGGCGCCCTCGACCACCGCACACCCAGTGGAGGTGTCGTGTTCCCGCTCCTTCTCGTCGCCATCGTGATCACGGTCGTCGCCGGATTCTCCACACCACTGTGGTGGGTGGCCGCCGCGATCCTGGTCTACCTCACCGTCCGCTACCGCCAGGGCTACCTGGTGAACGACCCGGACTACCGCGCCTACCGGGAACGCCGGATCCGCCAGGACCGCTACGACCGGCGCTACCGCGCGGAACGCGGCCTGCGCATGGGCCGCCCGGCCGGTCCCGGGGGCCGCGGCAAGTAGGCCGCCGAGCGGTCACCAGGTGGGCCCGGCCGACACCCCGCCGTCCACCACCAGGTCGTGTCCGCTCACCCACGCGGCCATCGGCGAGGCGAGGAAGACGCACGCGTCGCCGACGTCCTCGGGGCGGCCGAGCCGGCCGGCCGGTGCCGCCCGCCGGTAGCGGGCCACGCCGTCCGGCCAGGCCGCTGCCAGGCCCGCCCGGTCGATCAGGCCGGGCGAGACGCTGTTGACACGGATGCCGTCCGGCCCGTACTCCAGCGCGGCCGAACGGGCGTGCATCACGACGGCCGCCTTGGACGCGCAGTAGTGGGCGTGGCCCGCCGCGGGCTGGTGCGCCTGGATGGAGGCGATGTGGGTGACCGAACCGCCCCCGCCGTCCCGCATCACCGCGGCCGCGGCCTGGGTGCAGGCGAAGGTGCTCAGGGTGTTGGTGTCCCCGACCGCGCGCCAGTCGGCGACGGTCATGGACGCCAGGTCCTGATCCGGCTGCACGCCCGCGTTGTTCACCAGGGCGGTGAGCCGGCCGCGCCACTCCGCCGCCGTACGCACCAGGCGGTGGCACTCCTCCTCGGCCAGAAGATCGGCCTGTAGGGCCAGCGCGCTGCCGCCCTGCTCCTCGATCCGGGCGACGAGCGCGTCGGCGGCGGTGGCGTTCGTGCGGTAGTGGGCGACGACCGCGGCGCCCGCCGCGGCGGAGCGCAGCGCGATGCCGGTACCGAGACAGCCGCCCGCGCCGGTCACCAGGGCCACCTGGCCCGCGAGGGACGGCAGCGCCGGGCTGCCCGCGGGGGCGCTCACGGGCGGGACAGCGCGGTGATCCGCGCCGCCTCTCGGGGGTGGCGCGCGGCCAGTTCGGCGGCGTCCCCGTGCTCGTACACATCGAAGGTGAAGCCCGGCGCCATGGTGCAGCCGAACAGCGACCAGGCGCCGCCGTCGGCGACCTCGGCGGCCATCCAGGTGCCGGCCGGCACCGTGAACTGGAGGTGCTGGCCGCCCAGGACGTCCGGGCCGAGGACGACCGTGCGGCTGCCGCCGGACGGATCCAGCAGGAGCAGGGAGAGCGGGTCGCCGAGGTAGAAGTGCCAGATCTCGTCGGTGGGCAGGCGGTGGAGGGCGCTGTAGTCGCCGGGTTCCGAGGTGAGCAGCACGATGATCGCGGTGCCCGCCGGCCGCCCGTCGGGGCGTTCCGGGCCCACCCAGGTCCGCCGGTAGCGCCCGCCCTCTCTGGGCAGCGGCTCCAGCCCGTAGAGCGCGACGAGTTCCTGGGGCGACGGCGGTGACACGGACGGCTGCCGGGCCATACGTCTCCTTCCCGGTCCACTGCGGGTACGACGGCACGTACGGCGACCACCGTAGAACGGCGCCGCCGCCACGTCCGCGGATCACGGCAACCGGGCGTGGACGTGGCGGAGCGGCGATGGTCGGTGGCGCGGATCTGTCGGTGGCCCGGCCGGGCGGTGGTCCGGCCAGGCGGTGGCCGGGGCGGGTGACGGCCCGTTACGGGTGTTCGGCGGTCAGGTAGCGCTGGATGGTGGGCGCGAGCCAGGCCACGATCTCCTCGCGGGCGAGACCGACGGCGGGCGGCAGGAACAGGATGTAGCGCAGCAGGCCCATGCCCACGAGCTGAGAGCCGATCAGCGCCGCGCGGGCGTCGATCTCTTCGCGGACCGGGCAGAGCGCGGCGAGAGCCGGTCTGATCTGCTCCGCGAAGACGCCGCGCAGGCGCTCGGCGCCCGCTTCGTTGGTGACGGCGACGCGCACCATCCCGGTCAGCGTCTCGTCGTGCTCCCAGCGGTCGAGGAAGTGCCGTACGAGCCTGGCGCCGATCTGGTCACGCGGTACGGCCGCCAGGTCGGGCAGCCGCAGGTCGATCTCGGAGGCGGCCGCGAAGAGGCCCGCCTTGTTGCCGTAGTAGCGCATGACCATCGACGGGTCGATGCCCGCGTCCCGGGCGATGGCGCGGATGGTGGCGCGTTCGTAGCCGTCGGCGGCGAAGCGGTCCCGGGCGGCGTCGAGGATCGCGGCACGGGTGGCGTCGGAGCGGCGGGGGTGCTCCGGCGAGGCGGCGGCTTCGGGGGCGGAGGGGTCGGTATCGGACATGCCAACGACTGTAGGCCAACACCTGTTGACCCGGCCAGCACGACCCGCCTATCGTTGCCAACAAGCGTTGACCAACGAGCGTTGGCCTACAAACGTTGGCATTGGAGGCGGCCATGCACCGCAAGCCCGGCACCACCGACGACCACAACCCCACGAACGCCGGACGCGCCGGCGAGGACGCCGACGTCCTCGTGGTCGGCGCGGGCCCCACCGGCCTGCTGCTCGCCGGCGACCTCGCCGCCGCCGGCCTCCGCGTCACGCTGCTGGAGCGCCGCGCCCCCGGCATCAGCAACCTGACCCGCTCGCTGGGCGTGCACGCCCGCAGCCTCGAACAGCTCGACGCGCGCGGCCTCGCCGACGAACTCGTGGCGACCGGCTACCCCCTGGCAAGCCTCCGGCTCCTCGCCGGTGCCGTCCTGAAGCCGTCCCGGCTGCCCTCCCGCTTCCCGTTCCTGCTGATCACACCGCAGTACGAGGTCGAGCGGCTGCTGGAGCGGCGCGCGCAGCAAGCCGGCGTCACCTTCCGCCACGGGGCCCGCGTGACCGGCCTGGACCAGGACGCCCACAGTGTCCGGGTCCACGTACAGGAGGAGGGCGGAAGCACCGCGACGTACCGCGCGTCCTACGTGGTCGGCACGGACGGGGTGCGCAGCACCGTCCGCGAGGCCATCGGCCTGCCCTTCCCCGGCCGGTCCGTGGTCCGGTCCATCGTGCTGGCGGACGTACGGCTCGACGAGCGGCCCGACGTCCCGCTGATCGCCAACGCCAACGCCGACTCCTTCGCGCTCATCAGCAACTACGGCGACGGCTGGTACCGCGTCATCGGCTGGGACCGCCACCGTCAGGTCTCCGAGGACACTCCCGTCGAACCCGACGAGATCCGCACGTACATGCGCCTCGCCCTCGGCACCGACTACGGGATGAGCGACGTGCGCTGGACCTCCCGCTTCCACAGCGACGAGCGCCAGGTGCCCCGCTACCGCGTCGGCCGCGCCTTCCTCGCCGGCGACGCCGCGCACGTCCACTCCCCGGCCGGCGGCCAGGGCATGAACACCGGCCTCCAGGACGCCGCCAACCTCAGTTGGAAGCTGGCCGCCGTACTGCGCGGCGACGCGCCCGACAGCCTGCTGGACAGCTACGACACCGAACGCCACCCGGTGGGCAAGAAGGTGCTGCGCAGCAGCGGCGCGCTCGTCCGGCTGGCGCAGGTGCGCAGCGCGCCGACGAGGGCGCTGCGCGCGGTGCTGGCCCGGCTGCTGAACACGGTGCCGCCGCTGGCGGACCGGGTGATGGCGAGCATCAGCGGGGTGGGGATCGCGTACCGGGCCGACCGCGGCGCCCACCCGCTCGTGGGCAAGCGCGCCCCCGACCTGCGGCTGGCGGGCGGCACCCGACTGTACGAGGCGCTGCGGGCCGGTGGGTTCGTCCTCGTCACGCCGCGGGACGAGCTGCTTCCGGGGGTCGGGGGGCTGCCGAGGGCCGAGGACCTGCCGGCGGACGGGACGGCCGGGGGCTCCCGCCTCGTACGGGCCAACTGGGCCGGCGACCGGCGCACCGCGCTCCTGGTCCGCCCCGACGGTTACATCGCCTGGGCCACCGACACCGCCGACCTGGCCGCACGCGCCGCGTCCCTGCGCGCCGCCCTCGACCGCTGGACCGGCTCGGACCGGACCGGGAACGGCTCGGACCGGGCCGGGAACGGCTCGGACCGGGCCAAGGACGGCTCGGGCCGGGCGGTGAACGGCTCGGGCCGGACCGCGGCCCGCACCACGGCGCGGTCCTGACCAGCGCGCCGTCCCGTGACCGGTGCGGCCCGCGCGGACCCGTCCCCCGGCCATGAACGGGGAACGGGTCCGCGCCGCCCTGTACGCCCGGCCGTCCCCGGGCCGGGCGGACGGACGCTCGCCGGGCCTGGCGGCCGGACCGGTCCCGCAGCTCCCCGGCCCCGCCGCCCGCCACCGAAGTCCGTGCGGTCGCGCGCGATGGAAGGTGAAACCGGCCCTCAAAAAACGCGGGGCGGGCCGGGCGCGCCGACGCACCCGGATACACCGCAAGGAATGCGAGGCGGTCACCAGTTGTCGCCCGATCCACGGAAAGCCGCGTTTTCCCGCTCTGCCCGGCACCCGCAGATCAGCGTCGTACCCCCCGGTAAAAGGGGAATCTAGGGACACCCCCGGCGCCTGACAAGGGGCCCGGCCAGCGCATGTGACGCACCGTATGGTTTTTGGCCAGTGCTTCGCCCGGCCCACGGCGGTGGCCGCCGGCGCATTTCCCTTTCCCGTCAATCCCCGCTTCCGGACAACCGGCGCCGGCCACCGCCGGCGCTGTCCGGCCGCGCCGGGCGCGCACGCCGCACCCGGTCATGTCGCACGCGCTTCCCGGCCGCGCCACACTCCCTTTCCCGGTCCTTCCGAACCCCGCCCCGTCCCTGCCGAGCCCCCGCCCCGGCTCAGCCGATGATGTGCCGCACATACGCCCGCGGGTCGGTGAGATAGCGCCGCCAGTGGTCGACGAGGGCCAGCTCGTCCCATTCCACCGCACGCATTCCGTGCTCACCGACCTCGACTATCTCCGCGCCGGGCAGGGCCGTGAGCAGCGGGGAGTGCGTGGCACAGACGACCTGGGCGCCGCTTTCGCCCAATGCGTGCAGCACCCCGAGGAGTTCCAGACAGGAGGAGAACGACAGCGCGGCCTCGGGCTCGTCCAGCACATACAGCCCCGGCTGCCGGAACTTCTCCCGGAACGCCATCAGGAACCCCTCGCCATGGCTCATCGCCTCCGGCGCCGCCGACAACCGCTCCCGGCCGAGCGCGTCCCACGCCGTCTCGGCGCGCAGGAAGAAGCCGCGCCGGCGGGTACGCGGCCCGCGGACCATCCGGCGGCCCGCCGTCGTCGCGTCGAAGCGGATGGCCTGGCCCAGCACGGACGGGGTGCGCGAACTGGCGTACCGATAACCGGCCGAGCCGCCGTACGAGTCGAGCCCGAAACCCTCCGCCAGGGCCTCGGCCAGCGTGGATTTGCCGGAGCCGTTCTCCCCCACCAGGAAGGTGACCGGCGCGCTGAATTTCAGCCCGTCCGCGACCAACCGCCGTACACACGGAACCGTCCAGGGCCAGCGGTCCCCGGTCTCCGCCCGCGCTTCCTCGGAGAGATCCACGTACGCACGTTCGATGAGCATGTCTCGAAGCTCTCACACACCACTGACAGCCGCCCCGCACGCCGGCCGCCCGACCGCCTCCCGGCCGCCCCGGCAGCCTCCCCCGGCCCGCCGAGCACTCCAGACTCACTCCCCCTCTCCTTACGCTGGTCTCATGCCGATCGCCCGCTCCATCGCCCTCTTCGTCCTCGCCGCCCTCTTCGAGATCGGCGGCGCCTGGCTCGTCTGGCAGGGCGTACGCGAGCACCGGGGCTGGATCTGGATCGGCGCGGGCGTGCTCGCCCTCGGCGCGTACGGTTTCGTCGCCACGCTCCAGCCGGACGCCGACTTCGGCCGCATCCTCGCCGCGTACGGCGGTGTCTTCGTCGCGGGCTCGCTGGCCTGGGGCATGGTCGCCGACGGCTACCGCCCGGACCGCTGGGACGTGGCGGGCGCGCTGATCTGTCTGGCCGGCATGGCTGTGATCATGTACGCACCCAGGGGCCGCTGATCATGTACACGTCCAGGTTCCGCTGACCGCGCGCATATCCTGCGTACGCACCACGACCGACGCCCGCAGCGCCCGAGGAGCCACCGCATGACCGCCGTACCCGACGCGCCCGCCGCCCGTACCCGTACCGCCGTCGTCACCGGAGCCAGCAGCGGCATCGGCGCCGCGACCGCCCGCCGGCTGGCCGCCGAGGGCTACCGCGTGGTCCTCGCCGCCCGCCGCAAGGACCGCGTCGAGGCGCTGGCCGCCGAACTGCCCGGCTCCGAGGCCCACCAGCTCGACGTCACCGACCGCGCCGCGGTGGACGCCTTCGCCGCCCATCTCAAGGACCGCCACGCCTCGGTGGACGTACTGGTCAACAACGCCGGCGGCGCCCTGGGCGCAGACCCCGTCGCCACCGGTGACCCGGCCGACTGGCGCACGATGTACGAGGTCAACGTCCTCGGCGTGCTCCACGTCACCCAGGCCCTGCTGCCCGCCCTGACGGCCTCCGGGGACGGCACGGTCGTGGTCGTCACCTCGACCGCGGGCCACGGCACGTACGAGGGCGGCGGTGGCTACGTCGCCGCCAAGCACGGCGCGCACGTCATCGCCGAGACGCTCCGGCTGGAGCTGTGCGGCGAGCCCGTCCGCGTCATCGAGATCGCCCCCGGCATGGTCAGGACCGACGAGTTCGCCACCACCCGCTTCCGCGGCGATGCCGCCAAGGCCGCCAAGGTCTACGAGGGCGTGGCCGAGCCCCTGACCGCCGACGACGTCGCCGACACCATCGGCTGGGCGGTCACCCGCCCCGCCCATGTGAACGTCGACCTCCTGGTCGTCCGCCCCCGCGCCCAGGCGTCCAACTCCAAGGTGCACCGGACCTCCTGAGGGCCGGCCACCGTCATGCGCGCGGTGCGGCCGGGCCCCGCGCCCGGCCGCGGCCGGACCGCCGGCCACCACGCCACGGCCGGGCCGCCCGCCGCCGCGCCACCGCCCACGTTCCCGCTCCTGCGCCACCTCGCCGTCGCCGCGATCCGGCTCCGGCGCCGCCGCACCCGGAAAATCGTTGGCGCCGCGGCCGCCCCCGCCCGTACCGTTCCACAGGTCACCGCATGTGCGCGCCCCCGCACGTGCTCCTTCTCTCGGGCCCCGCCCTGGAAAGCAGTGTCTATGCCCCGGCCGGCGCTGAGCGCGCCTCACCACCGCGCGGACGAAACCCGCCGCTGAACCTCGCTTCACCGGACGCCGTCCGCCGCGTCGGCCCGGCCGCACCGCCTGCGCGCGGTGCTGCCCGCTGCCCATACGACCGAGGCCGCTCGGCCTGCTCCCGCTGCCCTTCCCACGATTCCGGCGAGGAGTTCCCGAGTGCTGTCCAACAGCTCCAACGGTTCACGCAGTTCCGACAGTTCCGACAGTTCAGCTAGTTCAGGTAGTTCCCACCGTTCCCACGCTCCCGGCACCCCGGGCGCCCGGCGCGAAGAGCGTCCCGCGCCCCGCCCGCTGCCCCGTACCGACACCTTCACCTGCGTACGGTGCGGCCTGACCGTCACCACGCTCGGCCCCGACGGCAGCCGCCGCAACCACTGCCCGAGCTGCCTGCATTCCCGGCACGTCCGGGACGCCGTCGAGGGAGCCCCGTCCGACTGCCGTTCGCGGATGTCCCCCATCGCCATCGCGGTGCTCCGCACCGACGACTGGATGATCATCCACCGCTGCACCCGCTGCGACGAGCTGACGTCCAACCCGGTCTCCCCGGACGACAACCAGCTCATCCTGATGCGGATGGCGGTCCGGCCACTGGCCCAGCCGCCGTTCCCGCTCGAAGCGTTCGGCGACCTGTGAGACGGGGGGACGACACCATGCCACGACGCGGCAATTCCGGTCGGCGGCGCCGCGCCCAGCGGCCCAAGGACGTCCTGCACGGGCCGGGCGGCGCGCCGGGAGACGCGTTCCGCTGCCTCGGCTGCCGCCTGGAGGTCCCGCTGGCCGCACCGGGCACCGCCCACCGCAACCACTGCCCGCACTGCCTGGCCGGCCGCCACCTGGACCGCCGCGTCCCGGGCGACCGGGCCGCGGACTGCGGCGGCCGGATGCGGGCGCTGTGCCTGACCACCCGGCCGGACGGCGAATGGCTGCTGGTCCACCAGTGCCTGGCCTGCGGCGAGCTGAGCACCAACCGCACCGCGGGCGACGACAACGCGCTGGCCCTGGTACGCCTGGCCGTCCGCCCCCTGGCGGACACCAGCATGCCGGTACGGGCGCTGATCAGCCTGTGACGCGCCGGGGCCCCGAACCGGTCAGCCCATGACCGGGCCGGGGCCCCCGAACCGGCACCTCGCGACCGACGCCGGGGCCCGGACCGGCGGGAAGCCGGCCGGGGCCCCGGTCCGGAGGTACGCGCGCTCAGCCCTTCACGCACACCACCTGCTTGAGCTTGGCCACGACCTCCACGAGATCCCGCTGCTGGTCGATGACCTTCTCGATCGGCTTGTACGCGCCCGGGATCTCGTCCACGACGCCGGAGTCCTTGCGGCACTCCACGCCCCGCGTCTGCTCCTCCAGGTCCCGCGTCGAGAAACGCTTCTTCGCGGCGTTCCGGCTCATCTTGCGGCCCGCGCCGTGCGAGGCGGAGTTGAAGGACGCCGGGTTCCCCAGGCCCTTGACGATGTACGAGCCGGTGCCCATCGAACCGGGGATGATGCCGTAGTCACCGCTGCCGGCCCGGATCGCCCCCTTGCGGGTCACGAGCAGGTCCAGGCCGTCGTACCGCTCCTCCGCCACGTAGTTGTGGTGGCAGGAGATCACCGGCTCGAACGTCGGCCGGGCCTTCTTGAACTCCTTGCGGACCACGTCCTGGAAGAGGGCCATCATGATCGCGCGGTTGTGCCTGGCGTACTCCTGCGCCCAGAACAGGTCGTTGCGGTACGCGGCCATCTGCGGGGTGTCCGCGACGAAGACGGCGAGGTCGCGGTCGACCAGCCCCTGGTTGTGCGGCAGTTTCTGCGCCTGGCCGATGTGGAAGTCGGCCAGCTCCTTGCCGATGTTGCGGGAGCCGGAGTGCAGCATCAGCCACACCGAGCCGGACTCGTCGAGGCAGAACTCGATGAAGTGGTTGCCGCCGCCGAGCGAGCCCATCTGCTTGACGGCCCGCTCCTCACGGAACCTGACCGCTTCCGCGACCGTGCCGAAGCGGCTCCAGAAGTCGTCCCAGCCGCTCGTCGCCAGGCCGTGCAGCCGGCCCGGATCCACCGGATCGTCGTGCATGGCCCGCCCGACCGGGATGGCCTCCTCGATCTTGGAACGGAGCCGGGAGAGGTCGCCGGGGAGGTCGTCGGCGGTGAGCGAGGTCCGTACGGCGCTCATCCCGCAGCCGATGTCGACACCGACGGCCGCCGGGCAGACCGCGCCGTGCATGGCGATCACCGAGCCGACCGTCGCCCCCTTGCCGTAATGCACGTCCGGCATCACGGCCAGGCCCTTGATCCATGGCAGGGTGGCCACGTTGCGCAGTTGCTGCATGGCCGCGCCCTCGACCGTGGACGGGTCCGCCCACATCCGGATCGGAACCTTCGCTCCGGGCACTTCGGTGTACGACATGACTTCCCTATTCCCCCGAAAAGTAATAAATAGCAAAAGCCGGACAAGAAGCCTGATCAAGGACAGGGAACCGGCGTATGCGGCAGAACGTGCGGTAGACATTGTGTCCATCCGCCGCCTGCCCGCGGCAACCAGATTTTCCTACGGAAGGAGCCGGGTACGGTGCAGCGAAGGTCGTTCGTACCGGGTGCCGCGCTGGCGACCGCGGCAGCACTGGCCGCCACGCTCACCGCCTGCACCGGCGACTCCGGGACCGGCGGCGGCGCCGCCGACACCAAGGGCGGCGACACGGCCGCCACGACGCAGTCCGCCGAGCCCGGCAAGTACAAGACGCTCCCCGACCCCTGCGGCCTGCCCTCCAAGGGCATGCTGCGCCGGCTGCTGCCGCCCGGCGGCACGGAGAGCCCGCAGGACGCCGAGAAGGTCTACGCGGGCACCGCCGACATCACGTACGACACGGACCGCCGGGTCGGCTGCCGCTGGAAGCGCGAGGCGCCCGACGGCACCCGCCACCTCACCCTCGACTTCGAGCGGGTCGTCTCCTACGACCCCGCGGTCAGCGACGACGACAAGGCACAGGACGTCTACGGGAAGAAGGAGCTGGCCGCCGAGCTGCCGTCCGGCGGCAGCGCCTCGCCCGCCGGCCCCACCCCGTCCACGGACAAGAGCGGCACGGGCGACAAGCCCGGCGGCGACCGGGAGACCGGCAAGGTCACCGCCGGCGGCAAGGCCTCCCCCGCCCCCTCCTCGCCGACCGCCCCCTCCTCGCCGACCGCCCCGTCATCCGCTCCGCCGTCCAGCCCGGCGGGCAAGGGCGCGAGCGGCGCGCCCGGCTCCGACACCGCCCCGCGCGTCCTGGACGGCCTCGCCGACGCCGCGTTCCTCAACGACAAGCTGATCACCGCGGACAGCGGTGTGCACCGTGACGTCACGATCGTCTTCCGCTCCTCGAACGTCATCGTGACCATCGCCTACGACCGGTGGTCGGCCGACAAGGCGGCGCTGCCCGACAGCAAGGACCTCCAGGACAAGGCACAGGCGCTGGCCCAGGAGCTGGCCGACCGCTTCAACGAATAGTCCGGTTTGTCCGGCGAGTAACGTCACGAATCACCCTCCGGCCGCCCTCCGCCGCGTACCGTGTGCCCCCGAGCCCCGCGCGCGGCAGCGTCGCCGCGCGCTCCGAAGGACGTACCGCGCCCGGACCGCACACCGGCCGTACGCGGCACCCGACGGCGTCCAGTGCGACGCGCCGAACGACGACGAACAGCGAAGGAACCATGCACCGTTCAGCCAAGCGACTCGCCAGCCTCCTCGCCTGCGCAGCCGTACCGGTGATGCTCGTCGCCGGCTGCTCCTCCGACGACTCCGGCAAGAAGGACGCGGGCAGCAGCGCATCGAAGTCCGCCTCGCCCGGCAAGAGCGGCAGCGCCTCCCCCAGCGTCAAGCCCGCCAAGATGAAGAAGCTGCCCAACCCCTGCCAGGCCGTGTCCCAGGACACGGTCAAGAAGCTGGTGCCCAAGACCAAGAACGCGGACGGCGAGCAGGGCAAGTCCTCCGACGCCATGGCCCGCGGCTACTGCGCCTGGAACAGCTCCGACTCCCAGGGCGTGGACGGCACCCAGTACCGCTGGCTGGACATCGGCTTCCAGCGCTACGACTCCGACCCGACCCTGGGCACCGGCGAGAAGCGCGCCACCGACTTCTACAAGAAGCAGGTCGACGCGGCGAAGGCCACCCAGGGCGCCAAGAACCCCAAGACCGGCACGGTCGAGGGCAACGGCGACGAGTCGTCCTGGGTCACCTACGACCTGAAGAAGGACGACGCCGACTTCAAGAATCAGACGGTCATCGCCCGCACCGCGAACGTCGTGGTCACCGTCAACTACAACGGCGCGGGTCTGGCCGGCGCCGACGCCCCCGACCCGAGCGACCTCCTGAAGGCCGCCGAAACCGCCGCCAAGGAGGCCGTCGCCGCCGTCGGCAAGGCCAACCAGTAACACCCCGCCCCTCCCCGGCCCCGCCACCACAGGTGTGCCAGGCTGAGCCGCCACACCAGCCGCAGCCGGGGAGGGACCGCGGGTGCCCGCGACGACACACGCGACGCGTTCGAGCCGTACCCACCGCATCCTGATCGGCGTGGTCGTCACCGGCGCCGCCCTGATCGCGGCCATCGGCTTCGCCGGCTCCTACACCGCCGTCCGCGACCTCGCCGAACGCAAGGGCTTCGGCGCCTTCTCGGCCGTCTTCCCGATCGGCGTCGACGCGGGGATCGTGGTCCTGCTCGCCCTGGACCTGCTGCTGACCCGGGCCCGCATCCCGTTCCCCCTGCTGCGCCAGACCGCCTGGCTGCTCACCGCCGCCACCATCGCCTTCAACGGCGCCGCGGCCTGGCCGGACCCGCTCGGCGTGGGGATGCACGCGGTGATCCCCGTCCTCTTCGTGGTCGCCGTCGAGGCCGCCCGGCACGCCGTCGGCCGGATCGCCGACCTCACCGCCGACAAGCACATGGAGGGCGTCCGCCTGGCCCGCTGGCTGCTGGCGTTCCCGTCCACATTCCGGCTCTGGCGCCGGATGAAGCTGTGGGAGCTGCGGTCGTACGACGAGGTGATCAAGCTGGAGCGGGACCGGCTGGTCTACCGGACGCGGCTGCGGGCCCGGTACGGGCGGGCCTGGCGGCGGCGGGCACCGGTCGAGGCACTGCTGCCGCTGCGGCTGGCGCGGTACGGGGTGCCGCTCACGGATACGGGCGCGGCGGGGCTGACGGCGGCGGGGATCGAGACGCCCGCGGCCGCGCCCGCCCCCGGGACGCCTGTACTCGACCGTCCGCCGACTCCGGTCCCGACTCCAGTACCGGCGCCGGAACCGGAATCCGCCTCGGCCCCGGAACCGGCCCCGACAACGGACCGGGCACCGGCACCCGGCCCCACCGGCCCGGCAGCCGAATCCCCGCCGCACGAGCCGCGACTGGCCGTCCCCGTCGGCCCCGGCCGTACGCGGCCGCTCGGGGGTACGCCCGGCCCGCTCCCCATCCCGGAGCCACGCGCCGCCCGCGAGCCGCACCCCGCACCTGAGCCACGCCCCGTGCCCGAGGCGCGCCCCAGGCCCGAGCCGGCCACCGTGCCCGAGCCGACGCCCCCGGCCCCGACGCCCGCTCCCATCCCCGAGCCGACGCCGCTCCCCACCCCCGAAGCCCCCGCCGAACTCCCCGGGTCCCCCGGTCTCCCCGACGACGCCCCCCGTGACGAGGCCTACTACGAGGCCTTCCGTACGTACGTCGCCGAGAGGAACCACTTCCCCGACTCCCGGCAGTTCGGCCGCCACCTGCTGGAGGTGTACGGCGTCACCGGCCGGGAGGGCGGGCCGCTGACCGAGAGCTGTCTGCGGGCGTTCGTGCGGGAGTTCCGGCAGCGGCTGCGGGAGGAGGTGGAGACCGCCGAGCACATCCCGTAGGGCACCGCCTCAGTGCCGCATCAGGCCGCCTCGGGCCCCCTCAGTGCCGCCGCAGCGGACGCCGTCCCGGTGGCTGGGTGGGTTCCGGGCGGGCCGCCGGTTCGGGGATCTCGCGTTCCTGGGGACTCTTGTCGGAGACGGTGAGGGGTTCGCCGTAGTGCTGTATTTCCAGCGGGGCCCCTTCGACCATGCTGTACGTCACCGCCTTCGCGGTGATCTCGACGCGGAGCCGCCGCCCCAGGACCTGCACCGAGAACGCCAGGCGGGTGAGCTTCTCGGGGAGGCGTGGCGCGAACGACAGGCCCTGGCCGGTGTGCCGCATGCCGCCGAAACCGGCGACGAGGGCGATCCACGTGCCGGCGAGCGAGGCGGTGTGCAGGCCGTCGCGGGTGTTGTTCTCCAGGTCCTGGAGGTCCATCAGCGCCGCTTCGCCCAAGTAGTCGTAGGCCAGGCGCAGATGGCCGACCTCGGCGGCCACCACCGCCTGGACGCAGGCGGACAGGGAGGAGTCGCGTACGGTCAGCGGCTCGTAGTAGGCGAAGTCGCGCGCCTTGTGCTCCGCGTCGAAGCAGTCGCCGCGCAGGTAGAGGGCGAGGACCAGGTCGGCCTGCTTGACGACCTGTTTGCGGTACAGGTCGAAGTAGGGGAAGTGCAGCATCAGCGGGTACTGCTCGGGGCGGGTGGCCGCGAAGTTCCAGGTCTGGTGGGTGGTGAAGCCCGCCGACTGCTCGTGCACCCGCAGGGCGCGGTTGTACGGGACGGCCACCGCCTCCGCCGCGTCCCGCCAGGACGCGCTCTCCTCGTCGTCGACGCCGAGCGCCTCGGCCGCGCGCGGGTGGCGCTCGGCCACGTCGGCGGCGGCCCGCAGGTTCGCCTGGGCCATGAGGTTGGTGTAGACGTTGTCGTCCGCGACGGCGCTGTACTCGTCGGGGCCGGTGACGCCGTCGATGTGGAACGTGCCGTGGTGGTCGTGCTGGCCCAGCGAGTGCCACAGCCGGGCGGTCTCCACCAGGATCGGTACGGCCGTCTCCCGCTCGAACTCCTCGTCGCCGGTGGCGCACACGTACCGGACGACCGCGTCGGCGATGTCGGCGTTGACGTGGAAGGCGGCGGTACCGGCCGGCCAGTACGCCGAGCACTCCGAGCCGTCGATGGTCCGCCAGGGGAACGCGGCGCCCCGCAGGCCGAGTTGGGCGGCCCGCTCGCGGGCGGCGCCCATCGTGTTCTGCCGCCAGCGCAGCGCTTCGGCGACGGCGCCGGGCGATGTGTACGTGAGCATGGGCAGGACGAACGTCTCGCTGTCCCAGAACGTGTGGCCGTCGTACCCGGAGCCGGTCAGGCCCTTGGCGGGGATGGCGCGCTGCTCGGCCCGCGCGCCTGCCTGGAGCACGTGGAAGAGGGCGAAGCGGACGCCCTGCTGGATCTCCGCGTCACCGTCGACCTCGACGTCCGACCGGTCCCAGAAGTCGTCGAGGTACGCGCGCTGCTGGTCGGCCAGTCCCTGCCAGCCGATGCTGCGCGCCCCGGCGAGCGCCGCGTCCACCTGGTCACGCAGGGCGGGCAGCGAGCGAGCGCTGGACCAGCCGTACGACACCGTCTTCTCCAGTCGCAGCCGCTGGCCCTGCTCCAGGAGCGAGGTGACGGTGAAGCGGGCGACGTCGTCGCCGCTCTCGCGGTCGGTGCGGGTGCGGCCCTGCGGGCCGTCGACGATGTGGTCCGCGGCGGCGGCCACCCGCAGCCCGCTGCGGCGCGTGCGGTGGATCAGCCGCAGGCGCGCGTCGGAGGCGAAGTGCTCCTCCGGCTCCAGCGGGTTGTGCAGTGCCGAGGAGACCCGCGGGTCGCCGCCGGACTCGGGCAACTGCTCGTTGGTGACGAGTTCGGACTGCACCACGACCCGCACCTCGGCGTCCAGGGGCTCGACCTCGTAGGCGACGGCGGCGACGGCCCGCTGGGTGAAGGAGACCAGCCGGGTGGAGGTCACCCGCACGGTGCAGCCGGCCGGCGAGGTCCACTCGCAGGTGCGGCGCAGCACTCCGGCGCGCAGGTCCAGCACCCGCTCGTGGCGGCGCAGCCGCCCGTAGCGCAGGTCGAACGGCTCGTCGTTGACCAGCAGCCGGATCAGCTTGCCGTTGGTGACGTTGATGACGGTCTGCCCCGACTCGGGGTAGCCGTAGCCGGCCTCGGCGTACGGCAGCGGGCGCAGCTCGTGGACACCGTTGAGGTAACTGCCGGGCAGGCCGTGCGGCTCGCCCTCGTCAAGGTTGCCGCGCCAGCCGATGTGCCCGTTGGACAGCGCGAAGACCGACTCGCTCTGCGGCAGCACGTCCAGGTTGAGGTCGGTCTCGCGCAGTACCCAGGGGTCGCAGGCGTACGAGGAGTGAGTGATCATGCCTGGCCGTCCTCCTTCAGCAGCTCGGCGAGGTCCTCGACGACGACATCGGCGCCGTGCCGCCGCAGCGCGTCGGCCTGGCCGACCCGGTCGACGCCGATGACGTAACCGAAGTGGCCGGCCCGTCCGGCGTCCATCCCGGCGAGCGCGTCCTCGTAGACGGCCGCCTGCGCGACGGGGACGTTCAGTTCCCCGGCGGCCTCCAGGAAGGTGTCGGGGTGCGGTTTGCCCGGCAGCTTCCGCTCGGCGGCCACCTTGCCGTCGATCCGTACGTCGAAGAGGTCCGCCATGTCCACGGACGCCAGCACCTCGCGGCAGTTGGCGCTGGAGGAGACGACGGCGGTGGCCAGGCCCTGGTCCCGTACGGCCCGCACATAGCGGCGGGAGCCCTCGTACGCCTCGGCGCCCTGCTCGCGGAGCTTCTTCAGCAGCAGATCGTTCTTGCGGTTGCCCAGCCCGTGCACGCTCTCGTGGTCGGGCGGGTCGTCGGGCCCGCCCTCCGGCAGCTCGATGCCGCGTGAGCGGAGGAAGGTGCGGACGCCGTCGGCGCGCGGGCGGCCGTCCACGTACTCGTCGTAGTCGGTGACGGGGTCGAAGGGGGTGAATCCGGGGCCGTCCCGGCGGCGCAGGAAGGCGTCGAAGGTCTCCTTCCAGGCGGCCGTGTGCACGACGGCCGTCTTGGTCAGGACGCCGTCGAGGTCGAACAGGCAGGCCCGGATGTGGTCCGGCAGGCCGAGTGGGGTCAGCGAATCCGTCATGGGACACGAGTCCCCGCCTGATGTTCGTCGTATGTCTGTTCCGGCTGATTCCCGCCCGGAACGCCCCGGGCGGGCAGGCGCGGCGGGGTGCGGCGGGCGGTCACCCGCCCGAGCCGACGCGCTTCCTGCGCTTCTTGTCCGCCTCCTCCCACGCGATGAGGGCCAGACCGGCCGCGGCCATGGCGACGTAGCCGAGCGTCGGCAGGTCGTACCAGTGCGGCAGGATGCCCCAGCCCGTGCTGTCGGTGAAGGTCCGGCCGAGGGCGCCCAGGGCTCCCTGGATCAGGACGATGATTCCGATGATTCCTCGCATGGGTCCAGCCTCACGCGAGCGGCCCCGGGGATCGTCGTCCCCGGGGCCGAACCCGTCCTCGTTCGAAAGTGGCAGCCGCGCGGGCCGGGCCTCATACCCGTACGCGCGCGCCGCCGGGCGCCCGGGCGCGCACCGCGCCGGACACCCGTACCCGCCGGTGCCGGGCGCTCACGCCCCCAGCAGCTTGCGCACCCGGTCCGCGCCGACCGCGAGCAGCAGCGTGGGCAGCCGCGGCCCGGTGTCGCGCCCGACGAGGAGGTTGTAGAGCAGCGCGAAGAACGAGCGCTGCGCGACCTTCAGCTCCGGCGTCGGCTTGGCGTCCGGCGACAGCCCGGCCTGGATCTTGGGCACGCCGTAGACGAGCGTGGTCAGCCCGTCCAGCGACCAGTGGTCGTCCAGCCCGGCCAGCAGCAGCCGCAGCGACTCGCGGCCCTGCTCGTCGAGCGAGCCGAGCAGCTCGGTGTCCGGCTCGTCGCGCACGATCGTGCGCTGCTCGGCCGGGACCTGGGTGCTGATCCAGTACTCGGCCTTGTCCAGCCGGGGCCGGGTCTCGTCCAGGGAGGTGACCGGGTCGGCCGGGTCCAGCTCGCCGAGGATGCGCAGCGTCTGCCCGTCGTGTCCGCCGGTGATGTCGGCGACCGAGGCCAGCGTGCGGTACGGCAGCGGGCGCGGGGTGCGGGGCAGCTCGCCGGCGGCCGTGCGCACCGCGCGGGAGTGCGCGGCGGCGTCGGCGGGCAGCACCGAGCCGTCGGCGACCTTGGCCTCCAGCTTGTCCCACTCGTCGTAGAGCCGCTGGATCTCCTGGTCGAAGGCGATCTTGAAGGACTGGTTGGGCTTGCGGCGCGCGTACAGCCAGCGCAGCAGCGGCGCCTCCATGATCTTCAGCGCGTCGCCCGGGGTCGGCACGCCGCCCTTGGAGGAGGACATCTTCGCCATGCCGCTGATGCCGACGAAGGCGTACATCGGGCCGATGGGCTGCGTGCCGTCGAAGATCTCGCGCACGATCTGGCCGCCGACGACGAACGACGAGCCCGGCGAGGAGTGGTCCACACCGGACGGCTCGAAGGTCACGCCCTCGTACGCCCAGCGCATCGGCCAGTCGACCTTCCAGACCAGCTTGCCGCGGTTGAACTCGCTGAGCCGGACCGTCTCGCCGAAGCCGCAGGCCGTGCAGGAGTACGTCAGCTCGGTCGTCTCCACCACATAGGAGGTGACGGTCGTCAGGTCCTTGTCGCACTGGCCGCAGTACGGCTTGTACGGGAAGTAGCCGGCCGAGCCGCTGGAGCCGTCGTCCTCGGCGGCCGCGCCGGAGCCCTCGGCGGCCTCCAGCTCGGCCTCGTCGACGGGCTTCTGCGACTTCTTCGCGGGGGCCTTCTTGGTGCGGTACTGGGCGAGGATCGCGTCGATCCGCGCGCGGTTGCGCATCGCGTGCAGGATCTGCTCGCGGTAGACACCGGAGGTGTACTGCTCGGTCTGGCTGATGGCGTCGTACTCCACGCCCAGCTCGGCGAGCGCCTCGACCATGGCGGCCTTGAAGTGCTCGGCCCAGTTCGGGTGGGCGGAGCCGGCCGGGGCCGGCACCGAGGTCAGCGGCTTGCCGATGTGCTCGGCCCACGACTCGTCGACGCCCGCGACACCGACCGGGACCTTGCGGTAGCGGTCGTAGTCGTCCCAGGAGATCAGGTGCCGGACCTCGCGGCCCCGGCGGCGGATCTCGTCCGCGACCAGGTGCGGCGTCATGACCTCGCGGAGATTGCCGAGGTGGATCGGGCCGGAAGGGCTGAGCCCGGAGGCGCAGACGATCGGTTTGCCGGGGGCGCGGCGCTCCGCCTCGGCAATGACCTCGTCCGCGAACCTGGAGACCCAGTCGGTCTCGGTGCTCTGCTGAGCCACGATCGGCCCTTCCTCTTCTCACCACTCGACGTGCCTGACGGCCCCATTCTCCCAGACGGAACGGCAGCCGATTTTTCCCTGTGGAAAACCGATGGAACCGCCGTGGGATACTCGGTGGCAAACCCTTTCCACACCAACGGAACGGCCTTCATTCCATGACCTCGGTCCCTTCCCTCGCAGCTACGGTCAACCAGCGCGTCGCGGACGCCCTTTCGGCAGCCCTGCCGGAGGCCGGCGCCGCGGACCCGCTGCTGCGACGAAGCGACCGGGCCGACTTCCAGGCCAACGGCATGCTGGCGCTGGCCAAGAAGCTCAAGGGCAACCCGCGCGAGCTGGCGGCCGACGTCGTCGCACAGCTCCCCGCCGGTGACGTGATCAAGGAGATCGAGGTCTCCGGACCCGGCTTCCTGAACATCACCGTCTCCGACGAGGCGATCGTGCGGACCCTGGCCGCGCGCGCCGCCGACGACCGCCTGGGCGTCCCGTACGCGGACAACCCCGGCACCACGGTCATCGACTACGCACAGCCGAATGTCGCCAAGGAGATGCACGTCGGCCACCTGCGCTCCGCCGTGATCGGCGCCGCGATGGTCGAGATCCTGGAGTTCACCGGCGAGAAGGTGATCCGGCGCCACCACATCGGCGACTGGGGCACCCAGTTCGGCATGCTCATCCAGTACCTGATCGAGCACCCGCACGAGCTCGACCACAAGAGCGACGAGGCCTCCGCCGAGATCTCCGGCGAAGAGGCCATGTCCAACCTCAACCGCCTCTACAAGGCGTCCCGCGCGCTGTTCGACTCCGACGCGGAGTTCAAGGACCGCGCCCGCCGCCGCGTCGTCGACCTCCAGGCCGGCGACGAGGAGACGCTCGCCCTGTGGCAGCGCTTCGTCGACGAGTCGAAGGTCTACTTCTACTCGGTCTTCGACAAGCTGGACATGGAGATCCGGGACGCGGACGTGGTCGGCGAGTCCGGCTACAACGCCATGCTGGAGGAGACCTGCCGGCTGCTGGAGGAGTCCGGCGTCGCGGTCCGCTCCGACGGCGCGCTCTGCGTCTTCTTCGACGACGTCAAGGGCCCGGACGGCAACCCGACCCCGCTGATCGTCAAGAAGACCGACGGTGGCTACGGCTACGCGGCCACCGACCTGTCCGCCATCCGCGACCGGGTGCAGGGCCTCGGCGCGTCGACCCTGCTGTACGTGGTCGACGCCCGCCAGTCGCTGCACTTCAAGATGGTCTTCGAGACCGCCCGCCGGGCAGGCTGGCTGGGCGAGGACGTCAAGGCCGTACAGCTCGCCTTCGGCACCGTCCTCGGCAAGGACGGCAAGCCGTTCAAGACCCGTGAGGGCGAGACGGTGCGGCTGGTGGACCTGCTCGACGAGGCGGTGGAGCGGGCGACCGCCGTCGTCCGCGAGAAGAGCGGGAAGCTCGGCCTGACCGAGGCGGAGATCGCCGGGAACGGCTCCCAGGTCGGCATCGGCGCCGTGAAGTACGCGGACCTGTCCACCTCGGCGTCCCGCGACTACAAGTTCGACCTGGACCAGATGGTCTCGCTCAACGGCGACACCAGCGTCTACCTCCAGTACGCGTACGCCCGTATCCAGTCCATCCTGCGCAAGGCCGGCGACTCCGCGGCGCCCAAGGCCCACCCGGAGCTGACGCTGGCCCCCGCCGAGCGCGCGCTGGGCCTGCACCTGGACCAGTTCGCGGAGACCCTGGAGGAAGCGGCGGCCGGCTACGAGCCGCACAAGCTGGCCGCGTACCTCTACCAGCTCGCCTCCCTCTACACGACCTTCTACGACCAGTGCCCGGTCCTGAAGGCCGAGGGCGGCAGTGAGCAGGTCGAGAACCGCCTGTTCCTGTGCGAGCTGACGGCACGCACGCTGCACCGCGGCATGGCGCTGCTGGGCATCCGGACCCCCGAGCGGCTCTGACACCCGGCTGACGCGTACGCAGACAGGGAAGGCCCCGCCGGAACGATCGGTTCCGGCGGGGCCTTCCCGCTGTTCGCGCGCTCAGTTCTCGGAGGGCTCCCACAGATTCTTGTCGTACCGGTAGACGAACGACGGGCGGCCCTTCATCGCATTCGTACGGAACGGCCTGCCGTGATCGTCGAGCCGCAGCGTGCCGCGCCGGCCGCCGCTGCTCCACTCCAGCTCCAGGTACCAGCTCACGTCGTTCGCCTCCGCGTGCGCGTCGACGTACAGCATCTGCGGGTCGGACGCGGACACCTTGAACGGGAAGTCGGTCGCCGGGATCTTCCGGTCCCCCTGCTCCCCGGCCACCGGCCGCGTCAGCGGCTGCGCCGCGTCCAGCCCGACGTCGAACGAGGCCGGGGTGAGCCCGCCACCGCAGCCGTTGCCCATGGAGTACGCCGAACCCGCCACGGACGCGGTACGCGTGGTGGTCCGTACGGTCAGCGAGTGCAGGACGACGGCCTGGTCACCGGTGCCCTGCACGGCCAGCGACACCCTGAGGTGCCCGCCGGGCACCCCGCCCAGCGCGTTCGCCCAGCCGCGCGCGTCCGGCCCGGAGGGCGGCGGCGGAACCTCGGTGGACGGCTTGTCGAGCATGTACCAGCGGTCGCAGGGGTCGTCCCAGTTGTTCGTACGGACGTCGACGGTCAGCGGGGAGCCGCTGTTGCGGCCGCTGCTGCCGCCCGCCTTGCCCTTGCCCTTGCCCTCGCCCACGTTCTCGCTCCCGCCGGACGAGGTGGCGGCACCGGACGGCCCGGCGCCGGCCGACGCGCTGCCCGGTTTCGGCTCATCGGCCGCCTCCGAAGCCGACGCGGACGCGGACGGCGTACCGGAGGCACCGCCGTCCGGAACCGGGCCCCGCCCGCCACCGGCCCCCCGGTCGGTCACCCGCGCCCCGGCCTGCACCGCCCCGCCCGGCCCCGAGGAGGACGTGGTGCTGACGACGATGGGCACGGCCAGCGCGACGACGGCGGCCGCCATGAGCGCGAGGCGGAGCTTGGGGCGCGCGGGGCGGCGGGTGGGGCGGGTGGGGGTGGAGGCTTTTGTGAGGGCGGGGGGTGGCTCGGGAGCGCGGCCCGGGGCGGGCGCGGGTTGCTCGGGAGCTGGGGTGGGGTCCGGCTCGGGCGCGGAAGTGGTGGCAGGGGTCGGCGTGGGTTCGGTCTCGGTCCGCGCAGCGCTCCCGGCCTGGGCCGTCGGTACGGGCTCCGGTACGGGCCCCTCCGGTAGGGCGTCGCCCGGCCGGGGCTCCTCTGGAGCGGCGGCCCCCGGCCCGGCACCCTCCGGGGTGGCATCGCCCGGCCCGGCCTTCCGCGGAGTCTCGTCGTCCGGCCCGGCCTCCCCCGGAGCGGTGCTCCCCGGCCCGGGCCCCTCCGGCGTGGCGTCGCCCGCCCCCGCCCGCCGTCCCCGTGCCGCGTCCGCCAGGATCCACCGGCGGTGCAGCTCGACCAGTTCCTCGGGCTTCGCGCCGCACACCCGGGCCAGCCGTTCCACGGGCGCGTAGTCCGTCGGCACCGCGTCGCCGTTGCAGTAGCGGTGCAGCGTGGACGTACTCATGTGCAGGCGCTTGGCCAGGGCGCCGTAGCTCAGCCCTGACCTCGTCTTCAGCGTACGCAGCAGCGCCGCGAATCCGTCCGTGCCGGAAGGTGTCCCCACCGTTCCCCCTACTGCCTCGTCCCAGGACCGCGTTCCAGGCAACCCCCATTGCCCCAGGTCAGGTTACGCGCAACCGTTCCAGCGTCCCGGATGTCCGGCCGGCCGTTGTGGCCGGGACGGCACGTCGCCCAGGCTGTGACCACCGACGACGTCCCGACCAGGGCCTACCGGGGAGCAGCCGTGCGGACCCGTTTCCGCTGTCCTCTCGAACCGGCCGATTTCGCGGCACTGGGCGTACTCACCGCCTGTGTCGTCGTCATCGCAGCCGTACTCCACAGCTCCTGACCGCACCCGACCGTTCTTTTCCGCCATCGCACTTCTCCGCATCCGACCACCGTTCCTTTCCGATGACCTCACGGGAGCACCACCCATGCGTTCGCGTCTCTTCACCACCCGTACCGCCCGAGTCGCCGCCTCCGCCGCGGCCGTCGCCGCCGCCCTCTCGCTGACCGCGTGCGGCGGTGGCGAGGACGGCAAGAAGGCCGCCGGTGCCGACCGGCCCGCGGCCTCGGCCGGCCCGGAAGCCTCGGCCGGTGCCGCTCCCGCGGAAGGCACGGACGGCGCGGGCGGTACGGGCCCGTCGGCGAAGTCCCCCTCGGACGCCGACGCGCAGGGCGGCCGCGGCGCCCACGCGACGCCGGCCAGGACCGCTTCCGGGAGCACGAACGGCAAGCACGGCGCCACGCCGGGCGGGAAGTCCACCACCTGCACCGCGGCCAACACCAAGGTGACCGTCTCCAAGCTCAGCCGCCCCATCAACCACCTGCTCCTCACCATCACCAACACCGGCTCGACCCGATGCGACGCCTACCACTACCCGGCCCTCCGCTTCGACGACGCCCAAGCTCCCACCGACGTCCTGCAGAGCAGCAAGCCGCAGTCCGTGGTCTCCGTCGAGCCGGGCCGGTCCGCGTACGCGGCGGTGCGCACGTCGGACGCCACCGGGGAGGCCGAGGGTGGCAGGACGGTGCACAGCCTGGACGTGTTCCTCGCCAACCGGGACGGTGGCTACGGCGACACGCCCGCCCACCCCGCGCTCCCGAAGGGCACCTACATCGACGACTCCGCCCAGGTGACGTACTGGCAGAGCGAGCTGGACGACGCCCTCTAGACACCGCCCCACCCCACGACACCTCACGGCTTGTGCAACCGCCCCCTCCGCCCCAACGTCCTCACCAGCAACTGCCAACCGGTGAACCGGGGCAACCGGGCAACCGGGCAACCGGGCAACCGGGGAAAGGACACACCATGCGCAAGCACACGTCGTCACTCACCCGGAGGTCCGTGCTCGGCGCCGGCCTGGGCCTCGGCGGTGCGCTCGCCCTCGGCGCCACGACGGCGGGCGCGGCCGAGCCCGGCACCACCGCCCGCCGACTGCGGGACCTGGAACGGGAACACCAGGCCCGGGTCGGCGTCTTCGCCCTCAACCTCGCCACCGGCGCGTCCCTGCTCCACCGCGCCCACGAGCGGTTCCCGATGTGCTCCACGTTCAAGGGGCTCGCCGTCGCGGCCGTGCTGCGCGACCTCGACCACGACGGCACCGAGCTGTCCCGCGTCCTGCGCTACACCGAGGCCGACGTGGCGAAGGCGGGCCACACGCCCATCACGTCCCAGCACCTCGCCGACGGCATGTCCGTACGGGACCTGTGTGACGCGGCGGTCCGTCACAGCGACAACCTGGCCGCCAACCTCCTCCTGCGCGAGCTGGGCGGCCCCACCGCCGTCACCCGCTTCTGCCGCTCCCTCGGCGACCCGGTGACCCGTCTCGACCGCTGGGAACCGGAGCTGAACTCGGCCGAGCCCGGCCGCCGTACGGACACCACCTCCCCGTACGCCATCGCCCACTCCTACCGCAGGCTCGTCCTCGGCAACGCCCTGAACGGCCCGGACCGCGCGCTCCTGACCGACTGGCTGCTGCGCAGCACCACCAGCACGGACCGGTTCCGCAAGGGCCTGCCCAAGGACTGGCAGGTGGCCGACAAGTCCGGCGGCGGCAGCACGTACGGGACGAGCAACGACGCGGGCATCGCCTGGACACCCGACGGCACCCCGATCGTCCTCGCCGCCTTCACCCACAAGCCGACGCTCCCCCACGCCCCGGGCGACACCCCCCTCATCATCAAGACCGCCACCCTCATGGCCGAGGCGGTCGGCCACGCCTAGACCGGCCCCCCGCTCCCCCATCGCTCGCTGCCCAGGCCCTCACCTCGGGCACCTGAGCCCTGTTGGCGGGCGAGTGCGTCGCCACGATGAACTGGGTCCGGGCGGAGGCCTCTCGCAACCGCTCCACGATCAGTTCGAGCGCTTGTGGATGCGGGCCGTGGTCAATCTCCTCGACGCAGGTGCGTGCGGGAGGATGCGGGTCATCAAGCATGGCCGGCAGAACAGCCCGGTGTCCCACCGAGGCGGGCATCGCGGCCCCGGGCCAACGGGGACGAATGCCGCCGAGCAGCACGCCCGCCCTACCCCACCTCCTTGTAGAAGAACGTGCAGTCCCGCAGCTCTCCCTCCGGGTTCGCCGCGTAGGCGGGGACCGTGCCGTACGGGGTCCAGCCGGTGCGGCGGTACAGGTGGTCCGCCGGGCCGGCGGTTTCCGTGTCGAGGAGCAGGAGGCGGAAGCCGGAGCGGACGGCGGCCTGTTCGGCCGTGGTGAGAAGGGCCCGGCCGAGGCCCTGGCCGCGTGCGGAGCGGTGCACGACGAGTTTGATGATCTCCGCGCGGTGGCGGGCGGCCGGTTTCCGTGGGTGGGCGAGACCGATCGTGCCCGTGATGCCTTCGGGGCCCTCCGCCACCCAGATGTCGAGGGTGCCGTCGGCTACGGCGGGACGCTGCGCCCGCCACCAGGCTGCCGCCGCTTCGTGGGGGAAGGGGGCCACGAATCCGACGGAGGCGCCGCCGGCGACGGAGTCGGTGAGGAGTTCGGCCAGCTCCGGGACGCTCCGGTCGAACATGGCGGCAGAGAGACGGGTGATGGTGAAGGTGCCGGCACAGTTCATGGGAGGACCACCAGCAGGACGTACCGGGCGGGGGTGGGGCCCGTGCAGCGGAAACGGGTGGGGCCCCAGAGGCGGAACCGCAGGCAGTCGCCCGGGGCGAGGATGTGCGCCGCGCCGCCCGTGGTCACCTCCAGCCGGCCGTCGAGCAGCCAGATGTGCTGCTCCAGGCCGGGTACGGGTGGCGGGCTGTCGTAGGCGATGTCGGCACCGGGGCGCAGGACGCCTTCGACGACCTCGCCCTGGAGGTTGGGGTGGGGCGGCGAGACCGACCGCCGGGTGAAGCCGGAGGACTCGTCGTGCCAGACGGACTGCGCCTCGGCGCGCACGAGTTGGGGCGGCTCGGCCTCGATCTCGGCCAGCAGCCGGGACATCGGCCGCCCGTAGGCCGCGCACAGCCGGGACAGCAGCGCGGCGGTGGGGCTGATCTCGGCCCGTTCCAGACGCGAGAGAGTCGACCGGCTCACCTCCGCACGCCGGGCCAGGTCGTCGAGCGACCAGCCCCGCTCCGTACGCAACTCCGCCAGCCGGGCGGCGAGTCGGGACTCCATCGGGTCGTCGGCAGACGCGCCTTCGCCTCTCATGAATGGGAATCTATCCCGGATATGAGAGGCGGGGAAGGGGACGCCGCGCGGGAGGCGGACCGAAGGCCCGTACCGGAGCGGCCGACCGGCGTAGCCCCGGGCCCCGGTCGCAGTCCCGCCGCCGCGCCAGACACACGGCGGCGCCCCGGACCGTGCCTGCGCCCCGAACCGCACGGGCGGTCCGGGGCGCGTCCGTTCAGCTCGCCGTCAGCTTGTCGGCGGCCTTTTCGATCTGGGCGGAGAAGGCGCTCACCTTGGTGTAGACGCCGGGCTTGCCGGGCCGCGCGCAGCCCTCGCCCCAACTGGTGATACCGACCTGGACCCAGTCGCCGTCCTCGTCGCGGCGGAACATCGGGCCGCCGGAGTCACCCTGGCAGGTGTCGACGCCGCCCTCCGCCACGAAGCCGGCGCAGAGTTCCTCGCCCGGGGTCAGCAGGTCGCCGTATGCCTGCTTGCAGGCGGTCATGTTCACGAAGGGGACCTTGGCCTTGCGCAGGTAGCGCTGCTGTGCGCCGCCTTCCCGACTGGCACCCCAGCCGGCGATGGTGAACTTGCCGCGGTCGAACGTACCGTCCTCGGCGAGATGCAGCGTCTCCTGGTTCTTGATGGGCGTGGCCAGCTTGATCAGCGCCCAGTCCTTGCCCTTGCCGTTGTACCCGGGGGCCTGCGCGACCTCGGTGGACTTCACCTTGATCGCCTTGGGGCTCTGGAGGTCCACCACACCCGCGGTGACGGTGATGGACGTGTTGGGGCCGCTGCCGTCCACGCAGTGCGCGGCGGTCAGCACGACGTCCTCCCGGATGAGGGAGCCACCGCAGCCCATCGAGAGCCGGACCATGAACGGGAACTCGCCCTGCGCGGCGGGCGGCCCGCCGATGATCTGCTGGCCCGGGGTGGGCGACGGGGTCGGGGCGGCGCTGGCGCCGCCTGCCGACTGGAGGGCCACCGCCGCCGCCACGGCGGCACCGAGGGCTATGGATCGCTTGATACATCTCGCGGAGCGCTTCAAGGACTTTCCTCTCGCGTCGGAGGCACATCGGTCCCCAGCTTCTGCCGCGCGGCACACCGCGGCGCACCGCGGCACGGCCGGAGCGAAGCACTGCGCCGGAAGTGCGTGGTGAAACTGGAGCGTTGTGATTATGTGGACGCGCCCCAAAGATGCACAAGGTTCTGAAACCGGCCACTTCCCGAGTACGCCGACGTATCCGCATCTGCGCGGTTCGGACCAATTGGCGTACGGGTACGGGCGGGTGGGCGGCGCAGCGGCCGACGGCGGCCGGTGCGCGGCGGGCACCCGCCCGCCCGGAATCAGCGGCGGAGCTGGTCCGCCGCCTTCGCGATGGCCTGCGAGAAGGCGCTCACCCGTGTGTAGACACCGGGCTTGCCGGGCCGCGCGCAGCCGTCACCCCAGCTCGTGATGCCGACCTGCACCCACGCGCCGGCGTCGTCCTTGCGGAACATCGGGCCGCCGGAGTCGCCCTGGCAGGTGTCCACGCCGCCGGTCGCCATGATCCCGGCACAGATCTCCTCACCGGGGATGTACGCGCTGCCGTAGGCCCGCTGGCACGTGGGGGTGTCGACGAACGGCACGGTGGCCTTGCGCAGGTAGCGCTGCTGGCCGCCGCCCTCGCGGGTGGCGCCCCAGCCCGCGACGACGAAGTCGCCCTGGTCGTAACGGCCGTCCGTGGTGGTGCGCAGGGTGGGCAGGTCGATGGGACGGGCGAGCTTGATCAGCGCCCAGTCCTTGCCGGAGCCGTTGTAGCCGGGCGCCTGGAGGACCTTGGTGGACTTCACCTTGATCGCGCTGGAGCTCTGGAGGTCCACGACGCCGGCCGTGGCGGTGATGGAGGTGTTGTTGCCGCTGCCGTCCACGCAGTGCGCGGCGGTGAGCACGATGTCCTGGCGGTAGAGCGCGCCGCCGCAGCCCATGGACAGCCGCACCATGAACGGGAATTCGCCCTGCGCGGCGGGCACGCCGCCGACGACCTTCGTGCCGGGTGTGCCGCTCGACGGCGTCGGCTCACCGGCCGCGCCGGCCGCGCCGGTCTGCAGCGACAGGGCCGCCAGGGCGACCGCTGCGAGGGCGACGGATCTCTTCAGGAAATGCGCGTGACGGCTCAACGGACGTCCTCTCCCAAGGGGGTCGTGCTCCTTCGGTCACCGCCGGTCAGCGATGACCGGTTCATGCCAAGTGCACGTCGGAGGCACCCACCGGAACAGGACGTACGTGGGGGGCGGGGCACCACGACGCGGCAGAGCGTTGTGATTATGTGGACGCCACGAAGGGGGCGCCAGCCACAGAACCGGCCAATCACCTCCTGTGGGACGCAGGGATGCCGGAGGAGCCCCTGCACCCCCTCCGGCCCCCGTGTTCACCCCCTCAGCCCCTCCACCGGCTCCCACCGCACCCCCGACGCCCCCGCCTGCCCCACGCCCTCGCCCGCCCCGGCAGCCGGCACCACCCGCCCGAACTGCACGTCCGCGAAATGCATGCCGAAGCCGACCGTGCCGGGCTCGGACAGCGCGCCGAGCAGCGCGCGCCGGACGGCGACCGCCCGTACCGGGTCGGCGTCCATGCCGACGGGCCACTCGGGCCGCTCGACCTGTACGGGGGTGTGCATGGCATCGCCGAAGGCGATCAGCTTCCGCTCGGTGCCGGTGATCTCGTACGCCACGTGGCCCGGCGTGTGCCCGTACGCCTCCCGCACCCGCACGCCCGGGAAGATCTCCTCCCCGTCCTCGATCACCCGGCCGCGCGCCGCCAGCGCCGCCGCCATCGCCTCGTCCCGCCCCTGCCCGAACACGTCCGTACGGCGCGACCACTCCGGCTCGGACAGCAGGATCTCCGTAGCGGCGAACTCCTCCGTGGTCAGCCAGCCGATGTGGTCGGAGTGCAGATGGGTGAGGGCCACGGCCTCGATCTCCGCCGGGGCGCGGCCCAGCCGCGCGAGACTCTTCACCAAGGCACCGCCCACCAGCTCGGTGACCATGCCGGGCTGCGCCGGCGCCCCGTGCGGACCGATGCCCGCGTCGATCAGCACCGCCCGCCCGCCACGCTCGACCAGGAGGCCACCGAGGCCGGCCGTCAAGTTGCCCTCGGCATCGAGGTGCCGGCGATACGCGTCCCAGTCCACCGCGGTCACGGAAGGGACCCATCCGTGCGGTACGAGCCCGCCGTAGCCGTCCGGAACATAGCTCACCGTCGTCCCGCCCAGGTCGAGACGGCGGATGTCTGCTGGTCGCGTGAGTGCTGCGGAAGTCTCCATGTTGATGTCGAAGCCGAAACGCTCCGCCGGCATTCCCGGAGGTCCGCCCGCCCGGCAGACCGCTCCATCCGGCAGACCGCGCCCCCGGAAGGCGCGGCCCCGCGCCTCGGTCAGGCGGCGTAGTGCAGGGTGCCCGCCATGCCGGCCGTGCCGTTGCCGCAGACCTGGCGGTAGCGGGCGGAAAGACCGGTCACCTTGCCGTCGTCGGTGAAGTACAGGCGGTCCACGGTGAATTCGCCCCGGGCGTCCCCGCAGGAGCGGCCGTTGCCGTAGACCTCCAGGCTTGCGCCGCCCTCGGCGCCGGTGACCTGGTACGTGCGTCCGGTGGTCAGCCGCTCGCCCAGCGGCGGCCGGAACACCGCCGTCCAGTACTCCCGCTTGCCCTCGACGCCGAACTCCACGCCGCCACCATGGCTGTCCCGCAGGCTGAAGGTGCTGGTGGCGCCGGTGTGCGTCACCGACTTGCCCTGTCCGACCCAGTCACCGGCCTCGCTCCGGTACGCGTACGACAGGGGCAGCGCGCGGTACTTGACCGTCCCCTTGAGCGGCGGCGCCGTCGCCGACTCGCAGTTCTGTGTGTACGAGGCGTCGAGCAGCGTGATGGCGCCCGTCGCGTCCGTGGCGATCTGGTCGACCGTGAACTGTCCGTACACCTCGTTGCAGCCGCGGCCGTTGCCGCCGACGTCGAGCCCCGGGGAACGGCCGGTACGGAACGCGGCCCGCTCGGCGTTGCGGTACACGCCG
The DNA here is from genome assembly GCF_044327445.1 of Streptomyces sp. NPDC018045. Lineage (NCBI taxonomy): Bacteria > Bacillati > Actinomycetota > Actinomycetes > Kitasatosporales > Streptomycetaceae > Streptomyces > Streptomyces sp. NPDC018045. The sequence goes on along the minus strand of NZ_JBIRFL010000005.1, from coordinate 17,946 downwards.
GGGCGGAGCTGCTCGCCCTTGGGGGCGGCGAGGTCGATGTCCCACCGTTCGTCGGCGGTGGAGACGCGGACGCGGAGTTCTCCGGCGTTCCCGGTCGAGGTGATCTTCGCGGCGGGCTCCCGGTACGTACCGGCGCGCCCCTGCCCGATGTAGTCCCCCGCCACGCTCTTGTACGTGTACGAGGTGACGGGCGCCGGCCCGGCCGCCGCGGCCGCCGGAGCGGCCGGCGCCCCGCCGAGGCCGACCGCCGCACACAACGCGATGGCGGCGCCCCCGACGGAGCGCCGCCATCTCTTCAGGCGATGTCTCATTCCCTGTACCCCTCCCTGGCGTTACGTCGCTTTTTCCTTCCCCCTTGCGGGAGTTGGGTACACCTGTGCGACGTGACAACAGCGGAGGTACGTGTGGGGAACTAGAGCTTGCGCGCGACCTCCGTGGCCCAGTAGGTCAGGATCATGTCCGCGCCCGCGCGCTTGAAGCCGGTCAGCGCCTCCAGGATCGCCGCGTCGCGGTCGATCCAGCCCTTCTCGGCGGCGGCCTCGATCATCGCGTACTCACCGGAGATCTGGTACGCGGCGACCGGCACGTCCACCGCTTCCGCGATCTTCGCCAGCACGTCCAGGTACGGCATGCCCGGCTTGACCATCACCATGTCGGCGCCCTCCTGGAGATCGAGCGCCAGCTCGCGCAGCGACTCGCGGGAGTTGCCGTAGTCCTGCTGGTAGGTCTTGCGGTCGCCCTTGAGGGACGAGCCGACCGCCTCGCGGAAGGGTCCGAAGAAGGCCGAGGCGTACTTCGCGGTGTAGGCCAGGATCGAGACGTCCTCGTGGCCGGTCTGGTCCAGCGCGTCACGGATGACGCCGATCTGGCCGTCCATCATGCCGCTCGGGCCCACCGCATGGACGCCCGCGTCCGCCTGCACCTGCGCCATCTCGGCGTAGCGCTCCAGCGTCGCGTCGTTGTCCACCCGGCCCTCGGCGTCCAGGACACCGCAGTGGCCGTGATCGGTGTACTCGTCCAGGCACAGGTCCGACATGATCACCAGGTCGTCGCCGACCTCGGCGCGCACATCGCGGATGCCCTGCTGGAGGATGCCGTCCGGGTCCGTGCCGGCCGTACCGAGCGCGTCCTTCTTCGCGTCCTCCGGCACGCCGAACAGCATGATCCCGGCGACGCCCGCCTCGACCGCCTCGACGGCGGCCTTCCGCAGCGTGTCACGGGTGTGCTGCACGACGCCCGGCATCGCGCCGATCGCCACCGGCTCGGAGATCCCCTCCCGCACGAACGCGGGCAGGATCAGGTCCGCCGGGTGCAGGCGGTGTTCGGCGACCATCCGGCGCATGGCCGGAGTGGTGCGCAGCCGGCGCGGCCGCGCGCCGGGGAAGGTGCCGTACGTACTGCTGCTCAACTGCGAGCCCTCCTACGCGATCCGGGCCGGCGCTCACTGGGACGCGTGACCGGGTCACCGGCCTCCAACGCGGCATCGCGCCGCGCCGCGCCGAACTCCGCGAGCGCTTCGGCCAGCTTGTGTACCGAGGGCTCGGGCGACATGACGTCCACGCGCAGCCCGTGCTCCTCGGCGGTCTTGGCGGTGGCCGGGCCGATACAGGCGATCACGGTCACGTTGTGCGGCTTGCCGGCGATGCCGACCAGGTTGCGCACCGTCGAGGACGAGGTGAACAGCACGGCGTCGAAACCGCCGCCCTTGATCGCCTCGCGGGTCTCCTGCGGCGGCGGCGAGGCCCGTACGGTCCGGTAGGCCGTGACGTCGTCGACCTCCCAGCCCAGCTCGATCAGGCCCGCCACCAGCGTCTCGGTGGCGATGTCGGCGCGCGGCAGGAACACCCGGTCGATCGGGTCGAAGACCGGGTCGTACGGCGGCCAGTCCTCCAGCAGCCCGGCGGCGGACTGCTCGCCGGACGGTACGAGGTCGGGCTTCACGCCGAAGGCGATCAGCGCCTTGGCGGTCTGCTCGCCCACCGCGGCGACCTTGATCCCGGCGAACGCGCGGGCGTCGAGCCCGTACTCCTCGAACTTCTCCCGCACCGCCTTGACGGCGTTGACCGAGGTGAAGGCGATCCACTCGTAGCGGCCGGTGACCAGGCCCTTGACCGCGCGCTCCATCTGCTGCGGGGTGCGCGGCGGCTCCACGGCGATGGTCGGCACCTCGTGCGGCACCGCGCCGTACTCGACGAGCTGGTCGGAGAGCGAGGCGGCCTGCTCCTTGGTCCGCGGTACGAGGACGCGCCAGCCGAACAGCGGCTTGTTCTCGAACCACGAGAGCTGGTCGCGCCGGGCCGCGGCACCGCGCTCACCGACCACGGCTATGACCGGCTGCCCGCCGTCCGCCGACGGCAGCACCTTCGCGGCCTTCAGGACCTGGGCGACCGAACCGAGGGTCGCGTTCCAGGTGCGCTGGCGTGTCGTCGTACCGGCGACGGTGACCGTCATCGGCGTGTCGGGCTTGCGGCCGGCGGAGACCAGCTCACCGGCGGCCGCGGCCACCGAGTCCAGCGAGGTGGACACGACGGCGGTCGCGTCGCTGGAGCCCACCTCCGTCCAGCAGCGCTCGTCGGCGGTGCGCGCGTCGATGAACCGCACGTCCGTGCCGTCCGCGTCGCGCAGCGGCACACCGGCGTACGCGGGCACGCCGACCGCGGCGGCGATGCCGGGCACGACCTCGAAGACGACGCCCTCGGAGGCGCACGCCAGCATCTCCTCGGCGACATGGGCGTCCAGCCCGGGGTCACCGGACACCGCACGCACCACCCGCTTGCCGGTGCGCACAGCCGACATGACAAGATTGGTGGTGTCCCTAAGCGCGGGGACTCCAGCGGTGGTTGACGCCTCGTCAGCCGTCGGCTGCTGGGGCGTGTCCACATGCGGCCGCGCATGCGCGCGGATGACGTCGAGCACCTGCGGGTCGGCGATCAGCACATCGGCGCGCGCCAGTGCCTCGACGGCACGCAGCGTCAGCAGGCCCGGATCTCCGGGACCGGCGCCGATGAAGGTGACCTGTCCGGCGGCAGGGTGGTTCGGGGCGGTGGGGCTCAAAGTGCTCGCTCCCCCATAAGACCGGCCGCACCCTTCGCGAGCATCTCGGCGGCGAGTTCGCGCCCCATGTTCACGGGGGTCGCCGCGTCGCCGAGAGAGGCGGGTACGTGTCCGGTGGTGGACAGCTGCACCAGCGTCGAGCCGTCGGTCGTGCCGACGACGCCACGCAGGCGCATTTCGGTGACAGCCTGCCCGCCGGCCTGCAGGTCGGCCAGCGCACCCACAGGTGCGGAGCAGCCGGCCTCCAGGGCGGCGAGCAGGGAACGCTCGGCCGTCACGGCGGCCCGGGTGAACGGGTCGTCGAGCTCGGCGAGCTGGGCGGCGAGCTGCGCGTTGTGCGCGGCGCACTCCACCGCCAGGGCCCCCTGACCGGGGGCGGGCAAAACCAGGTCGGGCGACAGGTGTTCCGTCGCCTCCTCGATCCGGCCGATCCGGGACAGCCCGGCCGCGGCCAGCACGACCGCGTCCAGTTCGCCCTTCTCGACGTAACCGATGCGGGTGTCGATGTTCCCGCGGATCGATACGGTCTCCACCCGCCGGCCCAGCGAACGCGCCCAGGCGTTGAGCTGAGCCATGCGGCGCGGCGACCCCGTACCCACCCGGGCACCGTCCGGCAGCTCCTCGAAGGTCAGACCGTCGCGGGCCACCAGCACGTCGCGCGGGTCCTCGCGCGGCGGTACGGCGGCCAGCGCCAGGTCGTCGGGCTGCGCGGTCGGCAGGTCCTTCAGCGAGTGCACGGCGAAGTCGATCGTCCCGTCGAGCAGCGCGTCGCGCAGCGCGGAGACGAACACACCGGTGCCGCCTATCTGGGCCAGATGCTCCCGCGAGGTGTCGCCGTACGTGGTGATCTCCACCAGTTCGACGGGGCGGCCGGTCAGCTCGCGCACCGCCTCGGCGACCATGCCGGACTGGGCCATGGCGAGCTTGCTGCGCCGCGTCCCCAGCCGCAGGGTCCGTGGATTGCTGTCAGTCATGCCCGCTCCCGTGCTGTGTGCGAGCCGTCGGCCCGCGTGTCGGCCCGGCTGACGGCGGCAACCGTCTGCGGGTCGAGATCGAAGAGTTCTCGCAGCGCGTCCGCGTAACCGGCGCCGCCGGGTTCGCTGGCGAGCTGCTTGACCCGCACGGTGGGCGCGTGCAGGAGTTTGTCGACGACCCGGCGCACGGTCTGGGTGATCTCCGCGCGCTGCTTGTCGTCGAGGTCGGGGAGGCGGCCGTCCAGCCGGGCGATCTCACTCGCCACGACGTCGGCCGCCATGGTGCGCAGCGCGACCACCGTCGGCGTGATGTGCGCGGCCCGCTGCGCGGCGCCGAACGCGGTCACCTCGTCGGAGACGATGCCGCGCACCCGGTCCACGTCGGCCGCCATCGGAGCGTCCGCGGACGCGTCGGCGAGGGACTCGATGTCGACGAGGCGCACGCCTTCGGCCCGGTGGGCGGCGGCGTCGATGTCCCGCGGCATGGCGAGGTCGAGCAGCGCCAGCTCGGGCGCCGGCGCGACGGCGCTGCCGGCGCCGCCCGCGGTACCGGCGTACCCGTCACCGGCCGCGATGCGGGCGGCGCGGGTCTCGGCGGCGGCCACGATCGCGTCGCCGGTCAGGACCAGGCCGGTGGCGCCGGTGCAGGAGACCACGACGTCGGCCAGGGCCAGCTCGGACTGGACGGCGGGCATCGGGACGGCGCGGGCGGTCAGCCCGCTCAGCGCGCCCGCCGAGCCCGGCTCGGTCAGCACCCGCGTCAGCCGCTCGGCGCGCTCCACCGTCCGGTTGGCCACGGCCAGTTCGCTCACCCCGGCCCGTACGAGCGTGGTGGCGGCCAGCGAGGACATCGAGCCGGCGCCGATGACCAGGGCCCGCTTGCCCCGGGCCCACTCGGCGACGTCAATACCGCCGGCCAACTGCTCCAGGCCGAAGGTGACCAGCGACTGGCCCGCCTTGTCGATACCGGTCTCGCTGTGGGCGCGCTTGCCGACCCGCAGCGCCTGCTGGAACAGGTCGTTCAGCAGCCGGCCCGCGGTGTGCTGCTCCTGCGCGACCGCGAGGGCGTCCTTGATCTGGCCGAGGATCTGGCCCTCGCCCACGACCATCGAGTCCAGGCCGCAGGCCACCGAGAAGAGGTGGTGGACGGCCCGGTCCTCGTAGTGCACGTACAGGTAAGGGGTCAGCTCGTCCAGGCCCGCGCCGCTGTGCTTGGCCAGCAGGGTGGACAGCTCGGCGACACCGGCGTGGAACTTGTCCACGTCGGCGTACAGCTCGATGCGGTTGCAGGTGGACAGCACCGCGGCCTCGGCGGCCGGCTCGGCCGACACCGTGTCCTGGAGCAGCTTGCCGCGCGCCTCGGGGGCGATGGCGGCGTGCTCCAGCACGCTCACGGGGGCACTGCGGTGGCTGAGTCCGACAACGAGGAGACTCATGCCGGCATCACGGCGGGCACGTCCCCGTCGGGTCCCTTGCGGTCGGACTGCCCGGTGGGGGCGTCCGCCGCGGGGGCGGACTTGGCGGCCTCGCGCACCTCGCGCACGGCCCGCCGGGCCTCGCGCGCGGCGACGGCGCGGGCGTCGTCGGACGCGTCGTCCTGGCCCGCGTCCTCGCCCGCCTTGCGCTGCTCGTGGAAGGCCAGGATCTGCAGTTCTATCGACAGGTCGACCTTGCGCACGTCCACGCCGTCCGGGACGGTCAGTACGGTGGGCGCGAAGTTCAGGATGGAGGTGACACCGGCGGCCACGAGCCGGTCGCAGACCTGCTGGGCGGCGCCCGCGGGCGTCGCGATCACGCCGATCGAGACGCCGTTGTCCTTGATGATCTTTTCCAGCTCGTCGGTGTGCTGGACGGCGATGCCCGCCACCGGCTTGCCCGCCATCGCCGGATCGGCGTCTATGAGCGCGGCGACGCGGAACCCGCGGGAGGCGAAGCCGCCGTAGTTGGCCAGGGCGGCGCCGAGGTTGCCGATACCAACGATCACGACGGGCCAGTCCTGCGTCAGGCCCAGCTCGCGGGAGATCTGGTAGACGAGGTACTCCACGTCGTAGCCGACCCCGCGGGTGCCGTAGGAGCCGAGGTAGGAGAAGTCCTTGCGCAGCTTCGCGGAATTGACCCCCGCGGCGGCGGCGAGTTCCTCGGAGGAGACCGTGGGGACCGAGCGCTCGGAGAGCGCGGTCAGCGCGCGCAGATACAGCGGAAGCCGGGCGACGGTGGCCTCGGGAATCCCTCGGCTTCGGGTCGCCGGTCGGTGAGTTCGGCCAGTTGCCACGGTGCTCCTGCGGGTAGAGCGGGGCTCTGGACGGCCGTAGGTTTCCCGACCGCCCCGTCGACAGCAGGCTATGTCTTTGTGAACGCGTGCACAAAGATGGTGTCCGCTTTGTCCGGCCAAAGTGACCGGGGTCACGCGCCTTTTGCGCCCCTTCGCGGAACCAACTCCCCCGGCGCACCGTTCACACGTTTCGCGCCGGTAACACGGGAGCGCCGACGGCAGCACGCGCCCTCACTCCTCACCGCTATCCCCCCGGAAACCAACAAATCGCCCACCGATGGTAGTCGACTCAGGCGACTTTCCCGGCCACACGAGGACGGGCCGGAGCGCGGTGTGCGAAGCCCCGGCCGCAGCCACGCGGCGCCCCGGCCGGAGGCACAATTGCGGGCATGGCCTCCCTCTTCAGCCGCAGCGCCCGCAAGAACCCCGCCGACAGCACGGTCACCCTCATCGGCAAGCCCGGCTGCCATCTGTGCGATGTCGCACAGGAAGTGATCGAAAGAGTCTGCGCCGAGACCGGCGCCGCCTGGGAGAAGAAGGACATCACCCAGGACCAGGAGCTGTACCGCAAGTACTGGGAACAGATTCCGGTCGTCCTCGTGGACGGAGCGCAGCACGATTTCTGGCGGGTCGATCCCCAGCGGCTGCGCAAGGCCCTGGGCGCCTGACGGTACGAGCCCCCCGGCCCGGCAACGGTACGAGCCCGTCTACGCCCGGCGGACCCGGCCGCGTACGGCATCGGAACCGCCCGGCGTACGCCTCCACGGCGGCGCGCGCCCCGGCGGCCCGGCGCCGTCCCCGGGATGGCCGTAACGCACCGGTCGGCCGGTCCCCGGCCGCCGGACATCCCGCCGTAACCGGCCGCACCGAACAACCTGGCTACGCTAGCCACATGGCCCACCCGTCGTCCGCCCGCCGTCCCCGTAGGAACACCTACGGCGCGCTCCTCCCCACGGGGTGGTTCACCCGCCGTAGACGCCCCGCCACCGCACGCAGCGTGCTCGCGGGCGAAGCCGCGGCCGAGGCCGCGCGCAAGTCCTCGCTGGAAGCCGAGGCGCAGGAAGCCGCCGCCCAGGACGAGGGCGCCGAGGAGCCGGAGTTCCCGGTGGTCGGCGACACGCACGCCGCCGCCTTCTTCGACCTCGACAACACCGTCATGCAGGGCGCCTCCCTCTTCCACTTCGGACGCGGCCTGTACAAGCGGCGCTTTTTCCACAAGCGCGACCTGGCCCGCTTCGTGTGGCAGCAGATCTACTTCCGCTTCATCGGCTCGGAGAACCCCGAGCACATGGCGGACGCCCGCAACAGCGCGCTGTCGATCGTCCAGGGTCACCGCGTCTCCGAGCTGATGACCATCGGCGAGGAGATCTACGACGAGTACATGGCCGAGCGGATCTGGCCCGGCACCCGCGCCCTCGCCCAGGCCCACCTTGACGCGGGCCAGAAGGTCTGGCTGGTCACCGCCGCCCCCGTCGAGGCCGCGACGATCATCGCCCGGCGGCTCGGCCTGACCGGCGCCCTCGGCACCGTCGCCGAGTCCGTCGGCGGCGTCTACACCGGCAAGCTGGTCGGCGAGCCGCTGCACGGCCCCGCCAAGGCCGAGGCCGTACGGGCCCTGGCCGCCGCCGAGGGGCTCGACCTGGAGCGCTGCGCCGCCTACAGCGACTCCGCCAACGACATCCCGATGTTGTCCCTGGTCGGCCACCCGTACGCGGTCAACCCCGACGGGCGGCTGCGCAAGCACGCCCGCGAGCAGGGCTGGCGGCTGCGCGACTACCGGACCGGCCGCAAGGCGGTCAAGATCGGCATCCCGGCGGCCGCCGGCGTGGGCGCCCTCGCGGGCGGGGCGGCCGCGGCGGTGGCGCTTCAGCGGCGGCGCCGCTGAAGCGGTTCTTCCGGCCGGCCTGGTGCGGGTGTGGGCGTCTTCGCCGTCGGCCCGGTGTGGGCGTACGCGCCTTCACCGCCGGTCCGGTGTGGGCGCGTGTTGTGCGCGGTGGGGCCGGTGGCGGGGGGCTCGGGGCCACTCCGGGGCCACTCCGGGGTCACTCCGGGGTCACTCCTCGACATCCTTCACTCCCCGTGAAATGGGGTCCGTGAACCAGCGTGCGGACTGCCTGCGGGGAGACCCCGGAATGGCCCCGAGCCCTGGCCGGCGGGCGGCTTTCCGAGGGATGGGGCGGGGCATTCTCACCAGCCCGAGGGCCCGCCCCTGCTGGCTGCGCGCGAGGGGGCCGCTCCATCCGCGTGCAGCGCAAGGGGGCCCTTTCTCTTCCGCTTCTCTTCCGCTTCTCTTCCGCGCGGAGCGCGCCCCGGCCATCCCCGTCGCATACCCCCGCCCCACCCCGCACAGTCCCGTCACCGACGGTCCGCCACAACACGCCCCGCAACCAGGCAGATCACGTTCCTTTCTGATCAATATCTGCTCAGGATTCGATACTTGATCGGGCATGAATTCGTAACGGACCAGAAGTAATCGATGATTTGAGCAACTGGGTGTAGCGCTGCCTGTACGAAGCGTTATTCTCCTCAGACGCAAACCGGTACCCACGCGTCCCTACGACGGGTGAACGGTCCCGCACTGCACGTGATGGAAGCTCTGCCTCTGGGAGTCCCGTGTACCCACACGTCGGGGTTGACGCCTCGGGCCTGGCTACGCTGCGTACGACACTCGTCGACCACCTGCGCAGTTTTGTCCCCACCGCGATCGCCGTCCCCGCATTCGCCACAGCCACCCCCGCCGGTTCCTGCTATGCCCTGGCCGACGGGAGCACCACCACAGTCGGCAAGACCGGCGGCAGAACCCGCCGCGGCGCGGGCTCGCCCGCCGCCCGGCGCCCCGCCGACAGCGACAGCCGCCGCATGATGGACCTCGTCGAGCGCGCCCAGGCCGGCGAGGCAGAGGCGTTCGGCCGGCTCTACGACCAGTACGCCGACACGGTCTACCGCTACATCTACTACCGGGTGGGCGGCCGGGCCACGGCCGAGGATCTGACCAGTGAGACGTTCCTGCGCGCCCTGCGCCGCATCGGCACCTTCACCTGGCAGGGCCGTGACTTCGGCGCCTGGCTGGTCACGATCGCCCGCAACCTGGTCGCCGACCACTTCAAGTCGTCGCGTTTCCGCCTGGAGGTCACCACCGGTGAGATGCTCGACGCCAACGAGGTCGAGCGCAGCCCCGAGGACTCGGTCCTGGAGTCCCTGTCCAACGCGGCGCTCCTGGAAGCCGTCCGCAAGCTCAACCCGCAGCAGCAGGAGTGCGTGACGCTGCGCTTTCTCCAGGGCCTGTCGGTCGCGGAGACCGCCCGCGTCATGGGGAAGAACGAGGGCGCCATCAAGACGCTCCAGTACCGGGCCGTACGGACCCTGGCGCGGCTGCTCCCGGACGACGCCCGCTGACCGCCGCCACGGCGCACGGACCGCGACCCCGGCCGCCTGCCGCACCCCGGTCCCCACCAGCGTCCCCGTACCCACTGCGCGTCCGCCTGCCTCACCGCCCCGGGCCGTCCGCTCCGGCCCACCCGCCAGGACTAACGCTTGGACCACCGCCCCGATCGCCTGAATCTCCCGGACCGGCATTGACGGCCACACCTCCCGTACGGCGCCCGGTGCGTCGTCCGCGCCCCGTGACACGCCCGGCGCGGATCTTCGCGGGAACCGACTGTGCGTGATCGTTCGTGACCGTTCCGTCAGATCATCGTGAGTGCGTAACCCAACTGCCGCGGCGCTCGTTGTGCAGAACGCAGGCTCCCTGCGGTCGCGCCATGCCCGCGCCTTCTCACTCGATCGAGTGGACGCGAGCAAGGCGTGCAACCTTCCGGCCCGTCTGGATAGTCAAGCCAGTCCGGGGAGTCGAGCGGGATGACGAGAGGAGGTGCCGCCCGTGATCGCGAACGTATCGGTGCACCGGCGGGCTAACGCCTTCGCCCAGGCCCTGGAGGATCAGGTCCTTCCGGGCGCGGCGGCCGAGGACGAGGTCGGCACACCGGCGGAAGCGTGCGGAGAAACAAGGCTGTTGGCGGTCGCCGACACCCTCGGAGAACTCCCCAAGCCGGAGTTGGACCCCGAGGTCAAGACTGTCCACCGGGCCCAGCTCATCGCGGCGATGGAGGCGGCCTTCGCCGAAAGCGGCGCGTCCGACGGCTCCCGGGTGCCGCAGCAGCGCGGGACGCGCGGCGCGCACCGCGCGGCGAAGTCCCTGGGACGGCTGCGCCCCCGGTCGCGGCTGTCGAAGGGGCTCGCGGCGGGCGGTCTGACGGTGGGCGTCGCGGCCGGCGCCTTCAGCGGCGTCGCCGCCGCCAGCTCCGACGCGCTCCCCGGCGACTCGCTGTACCCCCTCAAGCGGGGCATGGAGGACCTGAAGCTGAACCTGGCGGACGACGTGTCCGACCGCGGCCGTCTCTTCCTCGACCAGGCGTCCACCCGCATGTTCGAGGCCCACCGCCTCATGGAGCGCGTCCGCTCCGGCCCCCTCGACCATGAGTCGCTCGGCGAGATCCGCAAGGCGCTGTCCGGCGTCAAGCAGGACGCCGGCGAGGGTCACCGCCTCCTCCACGAGGAGTACGAGCGCGACGGCTCCCTCGGCCCCATCCAGACGCTCAACTCGTTCACGAAGTCGCACCGCGACAGTTGGAGCCGGCTGCGCGATCGCCTGCCCGCCCAGTTGACGGACGTGCGCGACGAGGTCAGCTCGGTCTTCGACGCCATAGACGAAGAGGTCGGCCCGCTGCGCTCCCTGCTGCCCAAGAACCCGGGCACCGAGAGCCACCGGGAGAGCGCCCCCGAGGCCCCCGCGCCGGGCACCCCCCAGGGCCGTACGGACCATCCGGCACCGTCCGGGAAGAGCGCCTCCACGTCCGGCGAGGCCGCCGGCTCGCACGCGCCGCGGAAACCACCGGCCTCGTCCCCGTCCCACGAGGACGAGGGCCTGCTCGGCGGCAGCACGGGCGGCCTGCTCGACCCGCCCGCCGACGACGGCACCCCGGAGCCGGACGGCAAGGGCTCCGGCAAGGCCAAGGAGACGCCGCACGAGCCGGACGTCACCATCCCGCCGCTGCTCCCCGGGCTGCTGCCGGACATCGGTCTCGACGGCAAGAATCCGCTGGGCTGACCACACGCGTCGGGCCACCACCCGACACACGCGTGCCCCGACGCCCCGGTGCCACCCACACGGCGCCGGGGCGTCGCGCGTAACCACGGGCCGCCCCCGGCCCGCGCGGTCCCGCAGCAGGTCACCGGTCCTTCAGCGGATCAGCGCCCCTCCAGCAGACCGGCGGTCCCTCAGAAGAACACCGACCGCCGCTGCACCAGCAGCTTGTACAGCGTGTGCTGGATCGTCTCCCGCACCTGGTCCGTCAGGTTGAACATGAGCATCGGGTCGTCCGCCGCCTCCGCCGGATAGCCGTCCGTCGGGATCGGCTCTCCGAACTGGATCGTCCACTTCGTCGGCAGCGGCACCAGACCCAGCGGCCCGAACCACGGGAAGGTCGGCGTCAGCGGGAAGTACGGAAAGCCCAGCACCCGCGCCAGCGTCTTGGCGTCCCCGATCTTCGGGTAGATCTCCTCGGCGCCCACGATCGAGCACGGCACGATCGGCACCCCGGCCCGCAGCGCGGTGGAGACGAACCCGCCGCGCCCGAACCGCTGGAGCTTGTAGCGGTCCGCGAAAGGCTTGCCGATGCCCTTGAAGCCCTCCGGCATCACCCCCACGACCTCGCCGCGCTCCAGCAGCCGCTGGGCGTCCTCGGCGCAGGCGAGCGTGTGCCCGGCCTTGCGCGCCAGCTCGTTGATGACCGGCAGCACGAAGACCAGGTCGGCCGCGAGCAGCCGCAGGTGCCGGTCGGCGGGGTGGTGGTCGTGCACCGCGACCTGGAGCATCAGCCCGTCCAGGGGCAGCGTCCCGGAGTGGTTGGCGACGATCAGCGCGCCGCCGTCCGCCGGGATGTTCTCGATGCCCTTGACCTCGACCCGGAAGTACTTCTCGTACAGGGGCCGCAGCACCGACATCAGGACCTGGTCGGTCAGCTCCTCGTCGTAACCGAAGTCGTCGACCTCGTACTCACCGGTGAGCCGTCGGCGCAGGAAACGCAGGCCGCCGGCGATCCGCTGCTCCAGGGACGCCCCCGGCGCCCCCGGCGGCCCGCCCGCCGCCTGCTCCCGCCCGCCTTGGCGCCGGGGCTCCGGTACGGGCGTCAGCGACGTACGGCGGCCTCCGCGGCCCGGCCGCTTCGCCTTCCTGCGCGACCGGGGCTCCTCGCCGAAGGGAATGACCTTGGCGTCCGCCATCGTGGGTGAACTCCTCACTGGGTCGGGCCGCTGCGTGCGGGCAGCACGGCGGCGAGCCGGTCGACGGTACGGGCGAGGGTCTCGGGCGGCAGCAGCCCGGGCCCACGGCTGCGGGCGAACTCCGCGAAGGACTCCGCCGTCGTATATTTCGGGTGAAACCCCAGTGTCTCGCGCATCTGGGTCGTCTGGACGACCCGGCCGTGCGTGAGCATCCGGATCTGCTCCGGCGAGAAGTCGGTGATGCCGACCGAGCGCAGCGCGGAGCCGGCCCAGGTGACGGTCGGCAGGAACAGCGGCAGCGTGGGCCGGCCCAGCCGCCGCGAACACTGGGAGAGCAGCAGCGTGCCGTCCCCCGCGATGTTGAAGGTGCCGCTGTTGAGCGTGCCGCGGCGCGGCTTGCCCGCGGCCAGGCACAGCGCCTCGATCGCGTCGTCCTCGTGGACGAACTGCAGCCGCGGGTCGTACCCCAGGACCGTGGGCAGTACGGGCAGCGAGAAGTACTCGGCGAGCGGCGAGTCGGCGCACGCCCCGAGGATGTTGGCGAAGCGCAGCACGCACACCGCCACGTCGGGCCGGCGCCGGGCGAAGCCGCGGACATACCCCTCGACCTCGACCGCGTCCTTCGCGAAGCCGCCGCTGGGCAGCGACTTCGGTGGTGTGGTCTCGGTGAAGACCGCGGGGTCGCGGGGCGCGGAGCCGTACACGCTGGCGCTGGACTTCACCACCAGCCGCTTGACGTGGGGTGCCTTCTGGCAGGCGCCGAGCAACTGCATGGTGCCGATGACGTTGGTCTCCTTGACCACCGCCCGGCTGCCGCGGCCGCCCAGGGGCGTGCCGTTGATGTCCATGTGGACCACCGTGTCCACATGGGTCTCGGCCAGCACTTTGGCAATGGCCGGATGCCTGATGTCGGCCTTGAGGAAATCGGCGCCGCCCAATGGGTGCTCGGGCTCTACGGCGTCGACTCCGATCACCCGGCCGACGTCGGGGTCGCGCTGAATGCGTCGTACGAACCGGCCCCCCAGTTGCCGTGCGACTCCAGTGACGAGCACGACCTTTCCCAAGATCAGCCCTTCCTTCCCGCCCTTTGTCCCTCGCGTGAGCCGAGCTGTGCGGCCACGCTATCGGGTCGTTGTCGCGCTGTGATGACCGCGGGCTGCGCTGAGCTACATTTCAAGCCTTGGCCCGAGGTTTGCCCGTGCCGTCGGCCGACTTTTCCGCGGCCCTGGAACGGCCCGTTCTGCGCCCTCCGCGCTTTCCGCGGGACTCCGCCGGGCCCCCTTACGGGAACTCCACCGGGGCCGGAACACAGCCCCCCGCCCGGTGACGCCATCCGGGTATCCCCGCGGTCCGGCGAGTGCACCGCAAAACCGCCCCCAAACGCACCGCAGCCCCTCACCGCCTGAGCGGTGAGAGGCTGCGGAATCGCGATCAGCGTCGCTTACTTCTTGTTGCGACGCTGAACACGGGTGCGCTTGAGCAGCTTGCGGTGCTTCTTCTTGGCCATCCGCTTGCGCCGCTTCTTGATAACAGAGCCCACGACTACCCTCGCTCACTTCGTATCACTCGGTGCGGGGCGTCCGAGCCCACACTACCTACATCGGGCCAGCCTACCCGGCAACGAGCCTACGGCGTAATCCGAGGGTCACCTTGAGCCCCTCAGGCCGATTCCACCCCCACATAGGACTCACGGAGGTAGTCGTGGACCGCTTGCTCCGGGACCCGGAACGACCTCCCCACTCGGATCGCGGGCAGATGACCGCTGTGCACCAAGCGGTACACGGTCATCTTCGACACTCGCATCACCGTGGCGACTTCCGCCACGGTCAGGAACACGACCTCGTTGAGAGGCCTTTGGTCTGCAGCCATGACACACCTGAACCTTCCGCACATGACGGGCACCGGCTTCCCCTCCGGTGACTCCCCGTCGCTGTGCGCTCACTCCCCAGGTTAGGGGCGGGTGATGCGAGTGGGGAAGAGGAGCAGCGATCGGCCGCCTACTGTGACAGACACGCTCGATTGAGTACATAGCGAGTAAGCGGTCGGTAGTAATCAGACCGCACAGCGTCATCAAGCGGAACTACGGCGGACACCCGCCCCTCCGCCTGCCCGACGAACAGCGCGGGATCGTCCGTATCCGCCAGTCCGATGGCCTCAAAGCCTAGCTGACCTGCTCCGCAGACCCAGCCGTGGTCACCGATCACCAGCTCCGGGAGGGGTCCGCCGGCGTCTGCCGCGGCGTCGAGGGCGGTACGAACCGGGAGGGGGGAGTGCGTGTGCACGCCCGGCTCACCGGCGGTGCGCCGCACGCCTGGTTCGCGCATCAGCGCGACTCCCCGTACGTAGTCAAGGTTGTACGTGCGTACCCCGAATCGGGTCGCTATGTCGACACGGTGGCCATACGCCGGGGTGAGAAGGGGGCATCCCGCCGCCGACAGAGCGTCTGCCAGGCCGCCGTAGAAGCCCAGCAGCCGGTGCGGGTGGCCCGTTCCAATCAGTACCGGAGCGTGCCGGGCGGCCGCCGCGCCCAGCCGGTCCGCGAAGGCGTCGAGCCCCACCAGCGTACGGTCCGGATCAATCACATCTGGGCCGGAAGTATGTCCAGGGTCGGCCGAAACTCCACACTGCTCAGCCATCACCTGAAGCACTTCATTCACAGACCAGTCGTTCTCAGGCTCAAGACCGATCAGTACGCGCGGGTCGCCGGCCGCGAAGAGGCGGTAGCGGGTCAGGCTTTTCTCCCGCGAGGTCGCGATTGTCCCCGCGAGCCGCACTCTGACCACATACGACTTCAGCACGTCGGCGTCCGTCGCCCCGCCCCTGCCCGCACCGGTGCCCCACACGGTCCCATGCTGGCGCCCCGGGTTCCGGCCCGCGCCCGAACCGCCCGGTAGTCACACATCCGGGCGCATTGGGCCCGAAGGGACATCAGTGCGGAGGTAGGGCGTCATAGGTGCCGCCGGTGTGGGGCAGCATGCCCCGAAGGGACCGGGCACGGGCCGGGCAGCCGGGCACCGAGGCGCTCCGGGTGCGTTTCCGGAAGGTGCCGAATCCTTACGGCAGCAACCCGTGCGCGGGGAACACCGCCCGCCGCGTCGCCAGCACCGCCTGGTCCAGGCGGTCGGCCGGGTCGTACCCGGCGCCGACGAAGTCGCGCCAGCCCGTCCCGCGGCCATCCGTCATCCGGTGCGGACCACCCTGCCGCGTACGCCGGAACACCTCGTGCCGCCACTCCTCCGGCACCGGGGACGCGGGCTCGATCGGGCGCCCCGCCGCGATCGCCACCAGGTGGGTCCAGGTACGCGGTACGACATCCACCACCGCGTAGCCGCCGCCCCCCAGCGCGACCCACCGGCCGCCGGCGGTCTCGTGCGCCAGGTCGTGGCAGGCCGCCGCCACCGCCCGCTGGGCGTCCAGGCTCACCGCCAGGTGCGCGAGCGGGTCCTCGAAGTGGGTGTCGGCCCCGTGCTGCGTGACGAGGACGTCGGGCCGGAACGCCGACAGCAGCTCCGGCACCACCGCGTGGAAGGCCCGCAGCCACCCCGCGTCGCCGGTGCCGGCCGGCAGCGCCACGTTCGCCGCGCTGCCCTCGGCACCGGGCCCGCCGGTCTCCTCCGGCCATCCGGTCTGCGGGAAGAGCGTCCGGGGGTGCTCGTGCAGGGAGATCGTCAGGACCCGCGGGTCGTCCCAGAAGGCGGCCTGGACGCCGTCCCCGTGGTGCACGTCCACGTCCACGTACGCGACGCGCTCGGCGCCCAGCTCCAGCAGGCGCGCGACGGCCAGCGCCGCGTCGTTGTAGATGCAGAACCCGGCCGCGCCGCCCGGCATCGCGTGGTGAAGCCCGCCCGTGAAGTTCACCGCGTGCAGGGCCTCGCCGCGCCACACCGCCTCCGCGGCGCCCACCGACTGCCCGGCGATCAGCGCCGACGCCTCGTGCATCCCGGCGAACGCCGGGTCGTCCTCGGTGCCGATCCCGTAGGCCGGGTCGGCGGCCTTCGGGTCGGCCGAGGCCCTCCGTACGGCGTCGATGTAGTCCTCGCGGTGCACGAGCCGGAGTGTGGAGATGCCGGCGGCCTTCGCGGCCACCACTTTCACCGCGTCGGGCCCCTGGGCGAGTCCGTACGCCTCCACCAACCGCATGGTCAGCGCGAGCCGGACGGGGTCCATCGGATGGCCGGGCCCGAAGTCGTAGCCCGTTACCGCCTCGTCCCACATCAGGTGTGCACGGCCGCTCATGCCCGTCACCGTATCGGTAGGGCCGCACGGGCCCCGCGGGGCGTACGGCCGGCCTCCGCGGCCGGGGCGTGCGACAGGCGGGACGGATGCGGCTGGGCGGCCGGACTTACCCGAGCAGCGCCGGCAGTTCCTCCATGCGCGCGAAGTGCCCGGTGACGTCGGCGGCCGCGGTCAGCTTCTCCGCGGGGGTCATGGCGGTGAAGCCGTACACGTCCATGCCGGCGGCGACGGCGGCCTGGACGCCGAGCGGGCTGTCCTCGATCACCGCGCAGCGCTCGGGGGCCACTCCCATCGCGCGGGCGGCGTGCAGGAACAGGTCGGGGGCCGGCTTGCCCTTGCCGACATCCTGCGAGCTGAAGATCCACTCTTCCTCGAACCACTCGTCGAGGCCGGTCTTGCGGTGGCCGACGCGGATCCGCTCATGGCTGCCGGAGGAGGCCACGCAGTACGGCGTGCCGTCCGCCGTCAGCTTGCCCAGCACCTCGTCGACGCCGGCGACCGGCTCCAGCTCCCGCTCGAAGGCTTCGAAGACGCGCGCGTGCAGCGTGGTCTCGAAGTCCTCGGGGAGGAGCTGCCCCGTCCGCTCCTTCACGAGGTCGTGCACCCGGTGCACCGCGGCACCCATGTAGTCGCGCAGTGATTCCTCGTACGAGGTGGGGTGGCCGAGTTCCGTGAGGTAGCCGGAAAGGATGGTGTTGGAGATGGGCTCGCTGTCGACGAGCACACCGTCGTTGTCGAAGATGATGAGGTCATAACGCATCCTTCGAGCGTAAACGCCATGTCCGGCGGGGCCTAAAAACACGGGAACGCAAAAAAAGCTCCGGTCCCTGAACCAGAGGTTCAGGGACCGGAGCTGAAAAATTGTTCGGCGGCGTCCTACTCTCCCACAGGGTCCCCCCTGCAGTACCATCGGCGCTGAAAGGCTTAGCTTCCGGGTTCGAAATGTAACCGGGCGTTTCCCTAACGCTATGACCACCGAAACACTATGAAGATGAACTCCAGCCGGCAAGGCGAGTTCGTTACTTCAGAACTAACACAGTGGACGCGAGCAACTGAGGACAAGCCCTCGGCCTATTAGTACCAGTCAACTCCACCCGTTACCAGGCTTCCATATCTGGCCTATCAACC